>NZ_JBXAJI010000029.1:0-210 GCF_058797135.1 Lysinibacillus sp. GW823-FHT02G10 | reverse complement strand
TGCTTTTTCTCCATGAGCTATTGTTTGTGCTGGGATTGTACTTCCTCCGTCTACATCAAAGCTCACTGTATGTGTCACGGGATTCCATTTTGCATAAATCGTTGTGTCCCCTGTAATCACAGTATCAAAATTAAATGGTGTATTTCCCGTACTGCTTGTATACCAGCCAATAAATGTATGTCCCACTTTCGTTGGTGGAGGTGGCTCCGT
>NZ_JBXAJI010000028.1:0-693 GCF_058797135.1 Lysinibacillus sp. GW823-FHT02G10 | reverse complement strand
CTGTTCCATGCCATAGTGTATCAGCGAGAATTTTATCTCCGTCAACGTCTGTAACAATTTGACCTGTAGAAGCATCTAACGTTTTATCGGAATCAGTAAATGCCAGTTCTTTTTCTTTATATGGAATATGTTCCACGAATATTTCTACATCATTGCCCGCAGCATCTTTACCCATTCTCTTATAAGTAAAGATACTATCGTTTAGCTCAGTGATCTCGACAACTGCTTGGTAGTTTTTTGATTCGGAAATTAATATTCTTTGTTTCCCATCATTTGTGATAAAGAATGTCCCTTTATCCTCACGGCTTTTACCTGTAGCCGCGTCAAAGAATTCATAATGACCTGTCTGGGCATCATATTTTGCTAAGCCAATGAAGTTTGCGTTCTCCGCCGTTAAATCTTTGTGATCTTGATCATAAACCTTTGTACCTTGCCAATTTGTACCACTTAGAACATTAGCCATTTCTTGTCCCTTTGTTAATTGCTCTTTGGCAGTATTTTCTGTTACAGTACTTTCTGTTTTAACTTCCTCACTACTTGTCTTATTGCCTTTTGCAGGCTCCTTATCTTGACACGCTGCCAGTAATGCAATAGCTGCAACAGATACTATTAATAATTTTTTCATACCTACTTACCTCCATCGGTTAGTTTATATTTTGAATTACATCAAACCCATAATGACAATTTTTAAAA
>NZ_JBXAJI010000027.1:0-696 GCF_058797135.1 Lysinibacillus sp. GW823-FHT02G10 | reverse complement strand
TTTAGCGCCGATGGTAGTTGGGGGCTTCCCCCTGTGAGAGTAGGACGTCGCTAGGCATAATACCCAGGAGGATTAGCTCAGCTGGGAGAGCATCTGCCTTACAAGCAGAGGGTCGGCGGTTCGAGCCCGTCATCCTCCACCATATGCCGGTTTAGCTCAGCAGGTAGAGCAACTGACTTGTAATCAGTAGGTCGTGGGTTCGATTCCTATAGCCGGCACCATTTTTTCGAGCCATTAGCTCAGTTGGTAGAGCATCTGACTTTTAATCAGAGGGTCGAAGGTTCGAGTCCTTCATGGCTCACCATTTATAAATAATAATAAGCGGGTGTGGCGGAATTGGCAGACGCACTAGACTTAGGATCTAGCGCCGCAAGGCGTGGGGGTTCGACTCCCTTCACCCGCACCATTATTTTCATTGCCAGATAAAAAAGCTTATGCACATGCGGAAGTAGTTCAGTGGTAGAACACCACCTTGCCAAGGTGGGGGTCGCGAGTTCGAACCTCGTCTTCCGCTCCAAATGTGCCGGGGTGGCGGAACTGGCAGACGCACAGGACTTAAAATCCTGCGGTAGGTGACTACCGTACCGGTTCGATTCCGGTCCTCGGCACCATTTTAAATGCGCCCGTAGCTCAATTGGATAGAGCGTCTGACTACGGATCAGAAGGTTATGGGTTCGACTCCTGTCGGGCGCGCCA
>NZ_JBXAJI010000026.1:0-737 GCF_058797135.1 Lysinibacillus sp. GW823-FHT02G10 | reverse complement strand
TTGTATATTTTGAAAACCCCTTGCTATGCGAGGGGTTCCAAAGAGCTTCTAGCTATGGACAAGAAAAAAACCCCAGCCGTACAATGAAATCAGGTCTGGTCAACCGACTTCGTACGAAAGGGGCTCCAAATGGATAATAAAAGTTTAGCACACACGACATGGAATTGTAAGTATCACATCGTCTTTGCGCCAAAATATAGAAGGCAGATTATTTATGGACAAATCAAAGCAGATATAGGTAGAATTCTTCGCCAGTTATGTGAAAGAAAAGGAGTAGAAATCATTGAAGCCACAGCCTGTCCTGATCACATTCATATGTTGGTGAGTATTCCACCAAAAATAAGTGTTTCATCGTTTGTGGGTTATTTGAAAGGGAAGAGTAGTTTAATGATATTCGATCGGCATGCGAACCTGAAATACAAATATGGAAATAGGAAGTTTTGGTGTCGCGGATATTATGTAGATACAGTAGGACGAAACAGAAAAATCATACAGGAATATATAAAAAATCAATTGCAAGAGGATATACTTGAGGATCAAATGACCATGAAAGAATTCATTGATCCATTTACAGGAGAAGAAATACAAGCAAAAAAGCGAAAATAATAAAACCACTTTAGTGGTAGCGTGAAAACGGAGTGCGGTTGGCGGACCTTTCAGTGTGTCTTTAGACATGGGCCAGTACCCCAGCGTTTCACGCGTAGAGCAAACCACCAGTTAGACTGGTGGTTCTGATT
>NZ_JBXAJI010000025.1:0-1232 GCF_058797135.1 Lysinibacillus sp. GW823-FHT02G10 | reverse complement strand
TAGTATGACCCGTACGGGATTCGAACCCGTGTTACCGCCGTGAAAGGGCGGTGTCTTAACCACTTGACCAACGGGCCCATGGCGGAGAAGGAGGGATTTGAACCCTCGCGCCGGTTACCCGACCTACACCCTTAGCAGGGGCGCCTCTTCAGCCTCTTGAGTACTTCCCCAAAATAAAAATGGCTCCGAAGGCAGGACTCGAACCTGCGACAACCTGATTAACAGTCAGGTGCTACTACCAACTGAGCTACTTCGGAATAATGGTGGGCCTAAATGGACTCGAACCATCGACCTCACGCTTATCAGGCGTGCGCTCTAACCAGCTGAGCTATAGGCCCTTGGAGCGGGTGATGGGAATCGAACCCACGACATCAGCTTGGAAGGCTGAGGTTTTACCATTAAACTACACCCGCATAAATGGTGGGTCAGGACGGAATCGAACCGCCGACACTTAGAGCTTCAATCTAATGCTCTACCAACTGAGCTACTGACCCATTTCGTCCATGCTAAGCTTGCTCACTCTTTTGCTTCTCATGACTTTTATCTTTAAAAATGGCGGTCCCGACCGGGATCGAACCGGCGATCTCCTGCGTGACAGGCAGGCATGTTAACCGCTACACCACGGGACCTTTTGGTTGCGGGGGCCGGATTTGAACCAACGACCTTCGGGTTATGAGCCCGACGAGCTACCACTGCTCCACCCCGCGATAATTTTATGTTGTTTCGAGTTTTTAAAGCACCATTTATAAAAATTTAAAACTGGAGGAGGTAGAGGGATTCGAACCCCCGCGCGGTGTTACCCGCCTGTCGGTTTTCAAGACCGATCCCTTCAGCCAGACTTGGGTATACCTCCGTTACAATATATAAATGGTGGACCTTGCAGGACTCGAACCTGCGACCGGACGGTTATGAGCCGTCTGCTCTAACCAACTGAGCTAAAGGTCCTTTAAGATGGCGGCAGAGGGGATCGAACCCCCGACCTTACGGGTATGAACCGTACGCTCTAGCCAGCTGAGCTACGCCGCCAGGATCTTTATACTGGTTAATTTACTTATGGTGGAGCCTAGCGGGATCGAACCGCTGACCTCCTGCGTGCAAGGCAGGCGCTCTCCCAGCTGAGCTAAGGCCCCATAATCTTTTTGGAAATGGTCGGGAAGACAGGATTCGAACCTGCGACCCCTTGGTCCCAAACCAAGTGCTCTACCAAGCTGAGCTACTTCCCGTTGTTCTTT
>NZ_JBXAJI010000024.1:0-1442 GCF_058797135.1 Lysinibacillus sp. GW823-FHT02G10 | reverse complement strand
GAAAATAAATTTGCCTTTCGACTAAAAGATAAATTGTTAACGCTTCCATATTTTGAGAAGCACCCAGACTTGATTGAATTACATGATGCAGGACTTGGCAGAAATGCAGTGACAGCCTTCTATAAGCATCAAACCGCAACTGAAACCGTTGTGTTAATCAGTCACTTCGATACCGTGCATACGGAGGAATATGGTGAACTAGAGCCGTTAGCCTTTTCTCCAGAAGAACTAACGAAAAAGCTAATGGAACCTAAATACCTAAAAGATTTACCAGAGGCAGCTCGCATTGATTTGGCGTCTGGGAATTATTTATTTGGACGCGGCACAATGGATATGAAAATGGGTCTTGCCTTACACATGCAGTTGATCGAAAAGGCAAGCTTTGAGCAATGGCCGATTAATTTAATTTTAACAACGGTCCCTGATGAGGAAGTCAACTCTGCTGGTATGAGAGCGGCTGTTGTGGAACTGGTGAGACTGCGGGAACAGCATGGCTTAACCTATAAATTATTTTTAAATAGTGAGCCATCGTTTTCACAAGGGCCTTCGGATACGAATGAATATATTTATTCAGGTACAATTGGTAAAATCATGCCTGCTGCTTTGTTCTACGGAAAAGAGACACATGTTGGTGAGCCATTAAAAGGGATGACGGCTCCCTTTATCGCTTCCTATATGACACAGCATATGGAGTGGAATCCCCTTTTCCGTGAAACAGATTTAGGCGAAAGCACACCACTACCCGTCTCTCTACAATTAAAAGATTTAAAAATGGAGTATTCTACACAAACACCATACCGTGCGGCGGCACTTTACAATGTCTTTTTGTTAAAACGTACAGCGGCTGAGGTGATGGCTATTTTTGAGGAAGTTGCGTTACAGGCAATGGCTGCTTGCAATGCGCACTATCAGGACATTTGTACACGCGAAAATGTGCAGGGTGTGGGCAAGGTAAAGGTCTTACGCTACGAGGCATTATTGGAGCATGCGATCCATAAGTTAGGAGCTGAGGAAGTACAAGCGATTAAGCACCAGGTTCAGCAGCATCCTGCATGGGATGATCGTGAAAAATCCATTCGTATTGTGGATCAGCTCATGATTCGCTGTCAGGAATTAGCACCTGCCACAGTTCTGTTATATGCACCACCTTACTATCCAGCCATTAATTCATCCAACCATCCATTAGTGAAACAGTCGATTGAATTAATGAAGCAAACAGCTCAAACATTTGATATTGAGGTGGAGCAGATCCACTACTTTAACGGAATTTGTGATTTAAGCTATGTCAATTATTCAGATGCATCCAATGAGTGGCTAGCATTTGAACGGAACACACCTGTATGGGGCGATACGTATCATATTCCATTCAAAGAGATGGCGGCATTACAAGGTCCTGTCTTAAATGTCGGTCCATTTGGTAAGGATGCCCATCAAAAAACAGA
>NZ_JBXAJI010000023.1:0-1549 GCF_058797135.1 Lysinibacillus sp. GW823-FHT02G10 | reverse complement strand
ATGATTCCATACAAACACGAACCATTCACAGATTTTTCACAAGAGGCAAACTACAATGCTTATGTAGAGGCTTTAAATAAAGTTGAAGGTTACTTAGGTCAAGACTACCCACTAATTATTGGTGGCGAGCGCATTACAACAGAAGATAAAATCGTTTCGTACAATCCTGCAAAGAAAACAGAAGTCATTGGTCGCGTTTCGAAAGCAAGCAAAGATTTAGCTGAAAAAGCGATGCAAGCGGCAGATGAAACATTCAAAACATGGAAAAAAGTTGATCCAGCCATTCGTGCGGACGTTCTTTTCAAAGCGGCAGCGATTATCCGTCGTCGTAAACATGAATTCTCAGCTTTATTAACAAAAGAAGCCGGGAAACCATGGGCAGAGGCTGATGCAGATACAGCGGAAGCAATCGACTTCATGGAATACTATGGTCGCCAAATGCTACGCATTAAAAACGGTCAGCCAGTCGAAAGCCGTCCAGGTGAATATAATCGTTATGACTACATTCCATTAGGAATCGGTATTGTCATTTCTCCTTGGAACTTCCCATTTGCAATCATGGCTGGGACAACAGTAGCTGCTTTAGTAACAGGGAACACAGTGTTATTAAAACCAGCTTCTACAACGCCAGTTGTAGCGTATAAATTTATCGAAGTATTAGAAGAAGCTGGTCTTCCAGCAGGTGCAGTGAACTTCGTACCAGGTTCTGGTGCTGAAGTAGGTGACTACTTAGTCGATCATCCAAAAACACGCTTCATCAGCTTCACAGGTTCACGTGATGTTGGCTTACGTATCAACCAACGTGCATCTGTATTAAACGAAGGCCAAATTTGGATTAAACGTGTCATCGCTGAAATGGGCGGTAAAGATACAATCGTAGTGGATAAAGAAGCAGATTTAGAATTAGCTGCACAATCCATCGTGAAATCAGCATTTGGTTTCTCAGGTCAAAAATGTTCAGCATGTTCTCGTGCTGTCATCGTAGAAGATGTGTATGAGCAAGTGGTAAATCGCGTAGAAGAGTTAACAAACGCTTTAACAGTGGGTGACCCAACTGATTACAGCAACTTCATGGCAACAGTAATTGACCAAGCAGCATTCAATAAAATTACTGAGTACATCGAAATCGGTAAAGGCGAAGGTCGTTTAGTAGCTGGTGGTACAGCAGACGATTCAGTTGGCTACTTCGTACAACCAACTGTATTCGCGGACGTAGATCCTTCTGCTCGTATTATGAAGGAAGAAATCTTCGGACCAGTGGTAGCCATTGCAAAAGCAAAAGATTTCGACCATGCGATTGAAATTGCAAACGATACAGAATACGGTTTAACAGGTGCTGTTATCACAACAAATCGTATGAACCTAGAAAAAGCACGTGAAGAATTCCATGTAGGAAACCTTTACTTCAACCGTGGCTGTACAGGTGCAATCGTAGGTTACCAACCATTTGGTGGCTTCAACATGTCAGGTACAGATTCAAAAGCAGGTGGCCCAGACTACCTACAACTGCATATGCAAGCAAAAACAACTTCAGAAATGCTTTAATTTT
>NZ_JBXAJI010000021.1:0-1983 GCF_058797135.1 Lysinibacillus sp. GW823-FHT02G10 | reverse complement strand
TTTGTATCTTTTGAAAACCCCTTGCTATGCGAGGGGTTCCAAAGAGCTTCTAGCTATGGACAAGAAAAAAACAGCCGAGCAATCAGGTATGTTGGTGAGTATTCGAGCAAAAATAATTGTTTCATCTTTTGTAGTTTATTTGAAAGGGAAGAGTAGCTTAATGATATTCGATCGGCATGCCAACCTGAATACAAATATGGACCAGAACCCCAGCGTTTCACGCGAGAGCAAACCACCAGTCTAACTGGTGGTTCTGATTCATTGTAATCTTAGCAAGATATAGAAGGGGTTAGTAAGCTATTAACTAAGTCGGCTAAAATTTTCAAGCCTTCAGTGAAAGAATAAAATTAGAAGTTATGAAAACCCCAGCATTTGTGGATAGCTAAACATTCTGTAACTTTTTTTAAAATTAAATAATATCAATCACCATCAGTACGTTCTTATAAGACATAGTTAATATAGATAAGGGCTGTGATTTAAATTAAATATTGTTGGGGGCTTAGGCCCTTTATTTTTGTTGTTAAAAATATGTTCTACACTAAAAATTTCCGGAACTAAAATTATTGTTGAAACTACATTAGAATTTAAGTAGCTCTTTACATTTCTTAGAATAACGATATTTCGCCGCATATTCTTATATGATACTGTAATCGAATTTTAGCTAGACACTTGGTTAAAGTTTGCTGCTATGTACATAAGTATCGTCAATAAAGTAGAAAATTTAGTTCTATTCGTCATTCTTCATCCTTATACTATAAAGATTACATCAAAAAGGAGAGGAAATTTTGTGGATTGATGGCGTGTTTTCTGGTGGCGGTTTGAAGGGCTTTGCATTAGTAGGGGCATATCAAGTACTAGAAGCTGAACATTTTCGATTTAAACGTGTAGCTGGTACAAGTGCGGGGGCCATTTTAGCTGCCTTTATTGCTGCGGGTTATAGTGGAAAAGAGATAGAAATGATGCTAGAAGAGTTAGATGTTCCTTCATTACTTGATCCAAGAAGAACAATTTTCCCTTTTCCTTTTATGAAATGGGTAAATGTTTATAATCATTTAGGTCTCTATAAAGGAAAGGCGTTAGAAAAATGGTTTTTCCAAAAGCTAGCTGCAAAAGGAGTATATACTTTTGGTGATCTGCCTAAAGATTCTCTTAAATTAGTAGCTTCAGATTTAACGAATGGTAGAATGATTGTTTTACCAGATGATTTGCATAAATATCAAATTGAAGCAAAGAATTTTTCAGTAGCTTGTGCGTTACGCATGAGTTGCGGTATACCTTTTTTCTTTGAACCAGTTACATTAAAGACTGGGAAGGGTGAATCGGTTATAGTGGATGGTGGTGTTTTAAGTAATTTTCCACTATGGATATTCGATGATAAAGAAGGTCGGAAAGTACGTCCGATTTTAGGTCTGAAACTGAGTAGAAGAAGAGAAGAACAATGTCCTCAAGAAATTAAGAATGGTCTAAATTTATTTGAGGCACTATTTTCAACTATGAAAGATGCACATGATGAAAGGTATATATCAAGACGACACGAAAGAGACATTATTTTTATTCCTGTAGAAGATTATAGTGCAACCCAATTTGATTTAAATGAAGAAACAAAAGAAACTCTATTAGATATAGGAAGAAACCGTACAATTCAATTTTTACGAAATTGGCCAAGATTGAGGTTGTAATTTTTTAAAAAAATAATTATAAAACTATTGACCAATGACAAATAGGGTGTTATTATATAAAAGTTGCTGTTGAGATATGCAGCTACTAAAATATAAAATAAAATAACTGTTTGACATTAAATATAAAACATGTTATTATATAAAAGTTAACTCTTACAGAAGAGTAAACAAAATGAACCTTGAAAACTGAACAAGCAAAACGTAATCAATAAAGTTTTAAGTAGCTAGTTTTGCTAGTGAACGAAACACAATTTTGGACATCAAACATGATGCCAGCAAAATTTGAGCTAATCAAATTTCTTTT
>NZ_JBXAJI010000020.1:0-2999 GCF_058797135.1 Lysinibacillus sp. GW823-FHT02G10 | reverse complement strand
TTGTTCTTTGAAAACTGGATAAAACGACATTGAAATTGTAACAAACACATTTATTTTTTAAGTTTTTTATAGGCTTAATAACTTGGTTAAGTTATTAAGGGCGCACGGCGAATGCCTTGGCACTAGGAGCCGAAGAAGGACGGCACTAACACCGATATGCTTCGGGGAGCTGTAAGTGAGCTTTGATCCGGAGATTTCCGAATGGGGGAACCCACTACGTTTAATCGCGTAGTATCTTGACGTGAATACATAGCGTCTTGAAGGCAGACCCAGGGAACTGAAACATCTAAGTACCTGGAGGAAGAGAAAGAAAAATCGATTCCCTGAGTAGCGGCGAGCGAAACGGGAAGAGCCCAAACCAAGAGGCTTGCCTCTTGGGGTTGTAGGACACTCTATACGGAGTTACAAAAGAGCGAGTTAGATGAAGCGACTTGGAAAGGTCCGCCAGAGCAGGTAAAAGCCCTGTAGTCGAAAGTTCGTTCTCTCCTGAGTGGATCCTGAGTACGGCGGAACACGTGAAATTCCGTCGGAATCCGGGAGGACCATCTCCCAAGGCTAAATACTACCTAGTGACCGATAGTGAACCAGTACCGTGAGGGAAAGGTGAAAAGCACCCCGGAAGGGGAGTGAAAGAGATCCTGAAACCGTGTGCCTACAAGTAGTTAGAGCCCGTTAATGGGTGATAGCGTGCCTTTTGTAGAATGAACCGGCGAGTTACGATTACGTGCGAGGTTAAGCTTTAGAAGGCGGAGCCGCAGCGAAAGCGAGTCTGAATAGGGCGAAATAGTACGTGGTCGTAGACCCGAAACCAGGTGATCTACCCATGTCCAGGGTGAAGGTGAGGTAACACTTACTGGAGGCCCGAACCCACGCACGTTGAAAAGTGCGGGGATGAGGTGTGGGTAGCGGAGAAATTCCAATCGAACTTGGAGATAGCTGGTTCTCTCCGAAATAGCTTTAGGGCTAGCCTCGTGATGAGAATACTGGAGGTAGAGCACTGTTTGGACTAGGGGGCCATCCCGGTTTACCGAATTCAGACAAACTCCGAATGCCAGATATTTATACACGGGAGTCAGACTGCGAGTGATAAGATCCGTAGTCAAAAGGGAAACAGCCCAGACCACCAGCTAAGGTCCCAAAGTAATCGTTAAGTGGAAAAGGATGTGGCGTTGCACAGACAACCAGGATGTTGGCTTAGAAGCAGCCATCATTTAAAGAGTGCGTAATAGCTCACTGGTCGAGTGACGCTGCGCCGAAAATGTATCGGGGCTAAACGATTCACCGAAGCTGTGGATTGACATCTACGATGTCAGTGGTAGGAGAGCGTTCTAAGTGCGTTGAAGTCAGATCGGAAGGACTGGTGGAGCGCTTAGAAGTGAGAATGCCGGTATGAGTAGCGAAAGACGGGTGAGAATCCCGTCCACCGTATGACTAAGGTTTCCTGAGGAAGGCTCGTCCGCTCAGGGTTAGTCGGGACCTAAGCCGAGGCCGATAGGCGTAGGCGATGGACAACAGGTTGATATTCCTGTACCACCTCCTCACCGTTTGAGAAATGGGGGGACGCAGTAGGATAGGGTAAGCGCGCCGTTGGTTGTGCGCGTCCAAGCAGTAAGGCGTGTGTGTAGGCAAATCCGCACACTGTAACGTTGAGCTGTGATGGCGAGTCCGTATGGACGAAGTTCCTGATTTCACACTGCCAAGAAAAGCCTCTATCGAGGTGAGAGGTGCCCGTACCGCAAACCGACACAGGTAGTCGAGGAGAGAATCCTAAGGTGTGCGAGAGAACTCTCGTTAAGGAACTCGGCAAAATGACCCCGTAACTTCGGGAGAAGGGGTGCTCTTGAGCGTGCAAGCGCATGAGAGCCGCAGTGAATAGGCCCAGGCGACTGTTTAGCAAAAACACAGGTCTCTGCAAAACCGTAAGGTGACGTATAGGGGCTGACGCCTGCCCGGTGCTGGAAGGTTAAGAGGAGTGGTTAGCGCAAGCGAAGCTGCGAATTGAAGCCCCAGTAAACGGCGGCCGTAACTATAACGGTCCTAAGGTAGCGAAATTCCTTGTCGGGTAAGTTCCGACCCGCACGAAAGGCGTAACGATCTGGGCACTGTCTCAACGAGAGACTCGGTGAAATTATAGTACCTGTGAAGATGCAGGTTACCCGCGACAGGACGGAAAGACCCCGTGGAGCTTTACTGTAGCCTGATATTGAATTTTGGTACAACTTGTACAGGATAGGTAGGAGCCAGAGATCTCGGAGCGCCAGCTTCGAAGGAGGCGTCGGTGGGATACTACCCTGGTTGTATTGAAATTCTAACCCATGCCCCTTAGCGGGGCAGGAGACAGTGTCAGGCGGACAGTTTGACTGGGGCGGTCGCCTCCTAAAAGGTAACGGAGGCGCCCAAAGGTTCCCTCAGAATGGTTGGAAATCATTCGTAGAGTGTAAAGGCACAAGGGAGCTTGACTGCGAGACCTACAAGTCGAGCAGGGTCGAAAGACGGGCTTAGTGATCCGGTGGTTCCGCATGGAAGGGCCATCGCTCAACGGATAAAAGCTACCCCGGGGATAACAGGCTTATCTCCCCCAAGAGTCCACATCGACGGGGAGGTTTGGCACCTCGATGTCGGCTCATCGCATCCTGGGGCTGTAGTCGGTCCCAAGGGTTGGGCTGTTCGCCCATTAAAGCGGTACGCGAGCTGGGTTCAGAACGTCGTGAGACAGTTCGGTCCCTATCCGTCGTGGGCGTAGGAAATTTGAGAGGAGCTGTCCTTAGTACGAGAGGACCGGGATGGACACACCGCTGGTGTACCAGTTGTCTTGCCAAAGGCATCGCTGGGTAGCTATGTGTGGACGGGATAAGTGCTGAAAGCATCTAAGCATGAAGCCCCCCTCAAGATGAGATTTCCCATTACGCAAGTAAGTAAGATCCCTCAAAGACGATGAGGTAGATAGGTTCGAGGTGGAAGTGTGGTGACACATGGAGCTGACGAATACTAATCGATCG
>NZ_JBXAJI010000019.1:0-4703 GCF_058797135.1 Lysinibacillus sp. GW823-FHT02G10 | reverse complement strand
TTGTGTTAGATGAAGCGGGTAATGATGTAACAGAATTCAATTCAAATTTCATTAGCATTGCAAAGTATGATGCAAATACAAATAAATATGAGTTCTTTAATCCTGAAACAGGTGAAAGTCGTGGAGACTATGGTTACTTTAATGTCATTCATGATAATAAAATAAGAGCGCATGTTTCTGTCGGTGATAATAAGTATGGTGTAGCTCTTGAAATTACAGAAATCAACGATAAGAAGTTCACGTATAAACGAACAGGTAAAGACAAAGATGGCAATGATATAACTGTATTTGTAGAGCATGAGCCATATACAGGTGAATTCAAACCTACTTTTACAAACCAATAAAATTCTTCCTCCCTTAATATAGAAGAAATTAAAACTCTCAAGTTTGTGACTTGGGAGTTTTTTTTACTTTCTGGCATAGTTCATCCACTAATTTCGTACACTAAATGTAAAAGGGTGGTGTATATGGGTGAAGCGCTGGCTTGCACTAGGAGTAATTATGCTTATGAGTATAGTGGTCGTGGCATATGAAACAAATGCTTCGGACCGTAACTTCTTCTTACCGGACCCACTTGGTGGCATAAAAATTGTCATTGATGCAGGGCATGGTGGTGAGGACGGAGGAGCTTCAAAGGGCGAAGTGATTGAAAAGGATATTACACTTGCAATTGCTCAGCATGTAGAGAAGCAATTAAAGAAAAAAGGCGCAACGGTTATAATGACACGAACAAAAAATGGTGATGTAATCGATGAGCATGCGCCATCAGAAAAATATGGAACAATGAGAGAACGGAAAAAGCAAGATATCTTCCTAAGAAAGGATATCGTGGAAAAGGAAAAGCCTGATGTATTTATAACTATTCATGCAAATGCCATTCCTGAAACAAAATGGCGTGGCGCACAGGTATTTTACCATAAGGAAGGACATGCTGATGGAGAGATTCTTGCCAAGAGTATTCAACAATCCATTCGCACTAATTTAAAAAATACAGACCGTGAAGCATTGTCTATTAAGCAAATCTATTTATTGAAGAAAGCGGAAGTACCTGCAGCTTTAGTGGAGACTGGTTTTATTAGTAATGATGAGGAACGAGCATTATTAGTGGACAAAAACTATCAAGAAAAAATGGCAGATGCCATAGTTGAAGGTATAGAAGACTATTTATTAGCCAAAATTGAGTAGAGCAACATCTACAACGTAAATCAAATCATTATGATATACTAATATTGAGACAATATAAGGGGAGTGTTCGTCGTGATTACTGAACAACAAGTACGAGAAATACTGGGACAACTACAAGATCCATTTTTACATAAATCGCTTGCAGAAACAGATGGTATTACGAACGTAGCAATAAAAGAAGAAAAAAATCATGTCAGTGTAAAAATTGCCATTGCTAAACTGAATACACCGGAACAATTACAACTACAAATGAAAGTTGTTGAGGTGTTGAAAGAAGCAGGTGTAAACACTGTTGGTATTCGTTTTGAAGAACTATCAACAGAAAAATTGCAAAGCTTCCGTGGCACAGCAACAGAGTCGGAAGCACAAGATATTTTATCTCCATTAAGCACAGTCCAAGTAATTTCAATTGCTTCTGGTAAAGGTGGAGTTGGTAAATCGACAGTATCAGTAAACTTAGCTGTTGCTTTAGCTCGTCTAGGAAAGAAAGTCGGCTTAATTGACGCAGATATTTATGGATTTAGTGTACCTGATATGATGGGTGTAACGGATATGCCTAAGGTAGTCGATAATCGTATTTTCCCAGTAGATCGCTTTGGGGTAAAAATGATTTCAATGGGCTTCTTTGTAGAAAATAACGCACCGATCGTATGGCGCGGACCAATGCTTGGTAAAGTATTAGATCAATTCTTCCGTGATGTTGAGTGGGGTGAATTAGATTATCTATTATTAGATTTACCTCCTGGCACAGGTGACGTTGCATTAGATATCCATCAAATGTTGCCATCATCAAAAGAAATTGTTGTAACAACTCCACACCCAACAGCAGCATTTGTTGCAGCTCGTGCAGGGGCAATGGCGCTTCAAACAGACCATGAAATTTTAGGAGTTATCGAAAACATGGCTTGGTTTGAATCTAAATCAGGTGACCGAGAATTTGTTTTTGGGCAAGGAGGAGGACCAAAGCTAGCTGACGAACTACGTACAGAGTTGCTTGGACAAATACCGCTTGGGCAACCAGATTGGACAGATGAAGATTTTGCTCCTTCTGTATACGCTGAAAAACATACAACAGGACAAATTTATTTAGACATCGCGACGAAAATCATCGATAAATTAAATAAATAATAAAAAACGGATTTCCACCAGTTTTATGGGGAAATCCGTTTTTACATTACCAAGGTTACTCGGTACTTTTTTGTCCCTTATCCGATCCGCCACCACTATCGCCACTCGCTTCTTTCTTATCGCCACTTCCTGATGAACCTGTTTCGCCACTTTTCTTAATAAGTTCCTGCCATTTAGATTGCATTAAAGGGCTTTCGATCGTTTCCTTTACAACTTCCTCCATTTGCTTGCGCATATTGGATGATTTAAGGATAGTCTCCAACTGCTTTTGCATATCGGGTTGCCCGAAAAATGCCTCCATATCCTTTTGGAAAGTCGGATCTTTTATTAAGTTCTTCATAATATCCTGTTGCTGTTTTTGCATACTTTTCGCAACAGTTTCTTTAAACTTTGGATCTTCAAAGGTTTTTTTCCAAAAGTCTTCTGCTTCCTTGGAAAGTAAAGTTTCCTCGGTAGCTTTTTTCACTTCATCATGCTCTAAAATCAAGAGCTCACGGAAACTCGGCTCTTCTAAAAGCTGTCGCAATGCCTTCTTACCATCCTCTGTTTGTAAAGAGTCAATCATGATTTTTTTTATTTCATCATAGGACATGGTAGAGGTTTTATCTTGTGAACAGGCAGAAAGAAAAAGCATTAGAATCAGTAATAAGGTTAATTTTCGCATCGACAATCAGTCCTTTCTCTAGATAGACTCTTTCAATTATTGTTCACATTTCTCAGGACTTTATGTATTGGTTAGGATGAGAAATAGCTTTTTTAACAAGGCATTGATAAAATAAGGACAGATATATTGAGAAATTGGGGGACTTTTAGTTGTGACGATACGAAATTGGGCAAAGTTTTTCTTCTTTGCAATGCTCGTTGGTGGTGCAGTCAACGGAGTTTTTAGTTTATTTATTCGCTGGGAATTCTTCCGACCATACATAGCAAACGGTCAATGGGGTGAGTTTTTCGCTGGACTTTTATGGATGGTTTTCTTAGGGTTTACAATGAGTGTTATAGCGCAAGCTGGCTTTTTTGCTTATTTAACACTTCATCAGGTAGGTGTTAATATTTTTAGAACACTGACATTATGGAATTGGGTACAGCTATTATTAATTGCCATAACGATTTTCGATATAATTTTCTTCCGCTTTATTCCTGGTGTGAAGGATGGGCAAAGCTGGTTGTTCTATGTAGGACTATTAATTGTCCTTATTTTTGGGGCAATAGCAACAGCTGTTCAAAAAGTAAAATTAACAGGGAAAAAACATGTAATGATTTCGGCACTATTCTTTATGATTGTCATTACAACGTTGGAATGGACAATTGCCTTGATGGGTCGCGATGAAAATATTAATGAGTATGTTGCGCTTTTATTATTCCCATTATTGGCGGTTAATGCGTATCAATTATTAGTATTACCTAAATATAATGCAAAATCTGATGAAGATCGTCAAAAATTAGAAGCACGACGCCAAGCTCGTCGTGAACAGGCTAAAAACGCATAAGGAAAAAATTGCCTCGCTGTATTGGAGGCAATTTTTTTATGGCGCTTTTTTAGTTTGAACCTTATAACCAAATATATTTTCTTCAATCGACATAAACTTATGCTGTTGTATGAAAGTGTTAAGCTCTTTAAAGGATATTTGATTATTTTGATGGAGCGGGAAAAAGACAAAATCACCTTTTTGTAATTTTGGAGTTTTCTCACCTTGCCAAATAAGCGAAGGAGATAGTAAATTCATTTGTTGTTGGAATAAGGCTTTCTGTAAATCCTGTGAATATTGATGATTTCGGGTAGCAAACCATAAAGGTTTTTCTTTTAAATATTTTTCGTAAGTATCAATATCCTTTTGGATGAGTGCAATGTCAACGGGTTCTTCTACTGAATCATCCGGCCCAAGTAATCCTGTAGGCAATTTTCGTTGTTGGATAATTTTTAAATGATCGGGTGACCGTTTTATCCAACCAGCATCTAAAAGTAGAAGTGGATAAGGCTCTTTCACCGTTTGGAGCCATTCTAATAGAGAGTCATCAGAGAAAGAGATCTCTACAATAAGAGATGTGCCATAATGTCCTTTTGTGACCACTACTGGTGCATTCGCAATATTAAATACAGAAATCATCGTTGAATTTATAGGCTTTAAAAAGGCAAAAAGCATTACAATTAAAAGCAGTGAAATCAACGTTTTACGGACCATAATGATAACCTCGTTTCTAAAATTAAAATAAAAAATGAATCTCTTTAAAAAAACTTATGATTTAGTGTTGACTTTCATGAATAATCGATGTTATTATGTATAAGTCGCCAAGAGGTGACAACGAAATAAAGAAACATGAACCTTGAAAACTGAACAAGCAAAACGTAATCAATAAAGTTTTAAGTAGCTAGCTTCGGTTAGTTAACA
>NZ_JBXAJI010000018.1:0-5639 GCF_058797135.1 Lysinibacillus sp. GW823-FHT02G10 | reverse complement strand
GAAACAGTAGATGCAATTGCATCTACTGTTTTTTGATATTCATAGATACAAAATTTACTCTTGATTCAATGCATTTTCATCCATATAAACTACTTCCCAGATATGCCCATCTACATCTTGAAAACCCCAACCATACATAAATCCGTGATCTTGTGGTTCACTATAAGGTTTACCACCAGAGGCAAGAGCCTTATTCACTAATTGATCTACTTGTTCACGATTTTCAGCAGAAAGACATAAGATTGCTTCTGCAGAAGTAGTAGTATCTGTAACTTCTTTCTTACTAAATCCTTTAAATCGTTCTTCAACCATTATTAATACGAAGATATTTTCACTAATAATCATTGAGGCTGTTGTTTCATCACTGAATTGTTGATTGAACTCAAAACCTAATTCCTTAAAAAAACTGATAGATTTGTTTAGATCTTGTACTGGTAAATTGATAAAGATATTTTTCGATTGAAAAGCCATTTAGTATCACCTCCAAATTGACAGTATCATGGAGCATAAAGTCGTGTCAATTATAGCAAAGCGGGGCGCAAATGGAAGCCATTAGCACTATTAGAAGTAGGCGTTATGTCAACAAAAACAGAAAGGTTATATCTTCAACCTTTCTGTTTAAAAAGTTTTAACTATTTATCCTCTGGCTAGCATTCTTTCAAGTGAACTAAGTGCTTCAGCGGTAGTATGTTCATCTACTTGTATACGGTTATGAGGTTGACCTTGCTCAATACTTTCTAAGCTCCATAACAAATGTGGAAGGTCAATTCGATTCATTGTTAAACAAGGACAAAAGTTTTCGTTTAAGGAGACAATATGTTTATCAGGATGCTGCTTAATAATGCGATTGACAAGGTTCATTTCTGTTCCAATTGCCCATGCAGATCCGCTTGGAGCTCGATTGATTGTATCAATAATGTATTTTGTGGAGCCTGCATCATCAGCCGCTGCAACCACTTCACGGCTGCACTCAGGGTGAACAATTATCCTCATAGTCGGGTGTTCTTTGCGAATAACCTCTGTATGTTGAACAGTAAAACCTTCGTGCACAGAGCAGTGACCCTTCCAAAGAATAACCTGGATATTTTCAAGTGGCTCTTTTGTTTCGAGCAAGTTCTTATGTGGATTCCAAACAGCCATATTTTCAAGAGGTATACCTAAATCATAGGCAGTATTTCTTCCTAAATGTTGGTCAGGTAAAAAGAAGATACGCTGTTTTTGGGTAAAAGCCCATTGAACAAGTTCCTTTGCATTCGATGAAGTGACACAAGCACCACCATGTCTTCCAGTAAAGGCTTTAATAGCCGCAGTTGAGTTAACATAGGTTAGAGGAATAATCGTATCACCAAAGAGTTCTTGAAGAATTGGCCATGCTTGTTCAGTTTGATAAATATCAGCCATATCAGCCATTGAACAACCAGCGCGCATATCTGGTAAATAGACATGTTGCTGTTTCGTTGTCAGCATATCAGCAGTTTCTGCCATAAAATGTACACCGCAAAATACGATGTGTTCAGCTTCCTTATTTGCTGCGGATAATTGAGCTAACTGTAAAGAATCCCCAGTTGAATCTGCAAATTGAATGACTTCATCTTTTTGATAATGGTGGCCAGGAATAAATAATTTAGAACCTAATTTTTTCTTTATTGATAAAATACGAGATTCCATTTCCTTTACAGATAGTGCCCGATAATGCTCTGGGAGTAATGTCGTCTGTTGTAATAAACTAGTGATGGACAAGGGAATGATCTCCTTTCATTTGAACGAGTGCACTAATATCAAAAGCTTTAACTGAATGTGTTAAGGAGCCAAGTGAAATCCATTGAATACCCGTTTGGGCATAAGCCTTTAAATTTTCAAGTGTGATGCCCCCAGATGCTTCAGTCGCAATAGTGGGAGGAACAATGGGAAGCCATGCACGGATTTCTTCTGGGCTACGGTTATCAAACATAATAATATCTGCTCCTGCGTTGATAGCTTCTTCTAATTGTTCTTTTGATTCAATTTCAACTTCAATTTTTACGGTATGACCGACTTTCGCTCTAGCGGTCTGAACTGCCTTTGTAATGCTACCAGCAAAGGCAATATGATTGTCCTTTAGCATAATTGCGTCGTACAGGCCATTACGATGATTAAAAGCACCACCAATTCGAACAGCATATTTATCTAACATACGCAGTCCAGGTAGTGTTTTACGCGTATCACATATTTTTGCGTGAGTACCTACTGTTTCTTGAACGGCAAGATGGGCAGCCGTTGCAATAGCAGACATACGTTGAATAAGATTTAAAATGACACGCTCACCGATTAATAATTTTTGTAAGGGACCTTTAATCACAGCGAGTACATCACCTGACTTCACCATCTCTCCATCTTTTGTATGAAGATTGACTTCGATTGATCGATCGAGTAAGAGAAAGCCATGCTCAATAATGTTAGCCCCACAAAAAATTCCGCTTTCTTTCGCGTAAAAAGAAAAAGCTCCCTGTTGTTCGGCTGAAAAGATAAATTCACTCGATAAATCTCCATCTCCTAAATCCTCATTAAAAAATTGCTTGAGCATTTCCTCAAGTTTGATGATATTCATACAATGAGTTCCTCACTTTCATTTGTCCTTGCGAAAAAATAATCCATCGACTTGCCCATTGTGATTTCATTTCGGATTTATCCTTCCGAATATGAGCTCCTCTTGTTTCCGTTCGAGTAATTGCTGCATGTGCCATTAATGTGGCGACTACATGCATCATAAATAATTCCAACTCAGCTAGTTCTAGACCCTTTAAATTAACTTGAATAAGTGATTGCAAGGAGGGTAGTTGCTTTACAAAATGCTGCAAGTCATCAATATTTCTAACAATACCTAGGAACTGCATCATGTGTTGCTGTAATTGGGGTTTGCTAAATAAAGGTGGCATTTTATCAGGACATTGATGCTTTTCCAGTAAAAAGTTTTTTTGATGACACCCTTTTTGAATAATGAACTGCGCCATTTTTTGACCAAATGTAATACCTTCCAATAGGGAGTTACTTGCTAAACGATTCGCACCATGTACGCCTGTACAGGCAACCTCACCGACTGCATATAAGTTCGGTATAGTAGTTCTTCCTTTGTCATCAGCAATAACACCACCCATCAAGAAATGACTTCCTGGAGCCACGGGGATTAGACCATCTTGTAAATGAACGTGATGAACATGGCACAGCTGAGCAATTGTTGGAAACTTTGCTTCAAAGTCTTGAATGTTAGTGATATCAATAAACGTTTCTTCACCCGCTGCACGTTTTGTAAATAGGGCAAGTGCAGTAATATGTCTTGGTGCTAGGTCAAGTTGAGCATGTAAACCTGTCATAATGGGCTGATGCTGGGCATTAACAAAAATACCACCAGCCCCTCTGACAGCTTCAGAAACTAATCCCTTTGCTTCATTTTTACACCACAGAAGACTCGGGTGAAATTGCATAAATTCCATATCACTAATGGCAGCGCCTGCTCGAAATGCTAATGCGATCCCATCCCCTGTATTAGTTGGAAAATTAGATGTACTTGAATAAAGGGCACCTGCGCCACCTGTCGCTAAAATAACATGATGAGCCAAATAACGTTTTGTACCTTTTTCTCCTTTAGTTAGCACTCCTACACAGTCACCATCTGTATTCCGTAAAAGCTCATAAGCCATTTCATAGCAATTGATCTTTGTTTTGGGCGAAAGTTTATGAAGCAAGTAATCTATGAAAATCTGACCAGTACGATCACCACCTGCATGTAGAATACGATGATGACTATGTGCTCCTTCAAGTCCTAGAGCAGGTTTTCCATCGACCTGCCGATCAACAGGGAGGCCATCCTTTAGATAGTTTTGCATAATCTCAGTGCCATCTTTTATAAGTGTTTTAACATGCCTTTTCTCATGATGATACTCTCCAGCTTTCAATGTATCAGCAATATGATGTTGAATATGATCCTCCTCACTGGTAACAGCAGCAATCCCACCTTGTGCACGATAAGAACTACTCATATATATAGATGATTTTGTAACAATTTGTATTTGAAAATGTTTTTCAAGCACTAAAGCAGCCTGAAGTGCAGCAATACCACTACCAATTATAAGGACGTCTGTCTTTACATCCATTGTTATACCTTCTTTACAGTTGTCTTGACACTTATCTTTACATAAAATATAAAAGAAAACAAGACCTGATGAACAAGAGAGGAAGAAGACGATGATTTATATGGATTATGCTGCAACATCACCTATGATGAGGGAATCTCTTGAGGCATATGTAGAGGTGGCACAACGGTATTATGGAAATAGTGCGAGTTTGCATGATTTAGGGGGACAAGCTTTTTATTTTGTCCAGCAATCAAGGGAGGTTGTAGCCCAAGCCCTAGGTGTAACTAGTGATGGCGTAATTTTTACGGGTAGTGGAACAGAAGGAAATCTCATAGCCATCTTGTCGTTAGCGCTAGCCTCAAAAAAAGGAAAACACATTATTTCATCTCAAGCTGAGCATACGTCAGTGCATGCGGCTTTGAATACACTTGAGAAAAAGGGCTTTACTGTAACAAAATTACCTTTGCAGAAGGATGGTTGTGTTGATCTGGGGCAATTGCAACAAGCAATCCGGGAAGAGACTGCTTTGATTACCATTCAACATGTCAATTCTGAAATTGGTTCAATCCAGCCTGTAGAGAAAATCGTAAAGATGGCAAGAAAATCAAATATATTCTGTCATGTTGATTGTGTACAATCATTTGGCAAACTAGCTATACCACAAGGGGCAGATGCGATTACCATCTCGGCTCATAAAATAGGCGGACCAAAGGGCTGTGGTGCTATATATCTGAACCCTGCAATCAGAGTACCTGCATTAACACCAGGTTTGACACATGAGAGGGGTCTTAGAGGGGGGACATTAGATACTCCTGCAATCGTGGCCTTTGCCGCGGCAATTGAAAACTATCAATATGAATTGCAACATTATGAAACGCTAAGAAATTATTTTGAAAATAATTTACCTGAAAAATGTCAGCTCGTTGAGTGTAAACAGCAACTACCTAATATTTGTGGGGTAATGATGGAAAAAGTAGAGGGGCAATATGTTCTTTTAAAGTTAAATGAGGCGGGAATCTGTATCTCTACAGGTAGTGCATGTGATATTCATAGTGAATCGGGAACAAAGGCTATTCTATCAATGGGGTTCTCTTTGGAAGCGGCACGCCAATTTTTTAGAATATCTTTTGGACCTTCCACTACACTTGAGGATATTGTAAAATTAAAAATAGAGCTTTCAAATATTTAACGAAAAGACGAGTGAAGGATTATCTATATTCTTCACTTGTAGTGAAATAGATTATAAGCTAATAATATCGGCCAAATAAAATAATTGTTTTCTTTTGAACCAACAATTGCTATAATATTTTGCAGGGCAATATTTTCTCTTACTTAACAAAAATATCTTTAAAAAGTAATAATTTCTTTTTTTTATAAAAAAGTATTGCACAATGTTAGAAAACGTTATACAATAATTCTTGTCTTGAAGGACAGGTAAACAACTTCAAAACAAGATACATAACAAAGTCTAGTGATGATGGCAAAGAGGTCACACCCGTTCCCATACCGAACACGGAAGTTAAGCTT
>NZ_JBXAJI010000017.1:0-8372 GCF_058797135.1 Lysinibacillus sp. GW823-FHT02G10 | reverse complement strand
CACATTGACGTGAGGGCTGTTCAAAGTAGGTAGAAATTGAGGCATTTTGAATGAATTTGTGACACTTCTCCAGGTAACGCTACCCTGGCTAAAACCGTAGACTTTCATGACGTAGTTTACCTTGGAGAAGTTAGCAAATTTACCGTTTGAATTGTTGCTATATTCTTAATCATTCTACTTATAGTGATACATAGTCCCTTTCTTTTATAAAGTTTTTCAACATGATTAGTAAGGAGAGAATAGGATATGACAAAAACTCAACAAGTTATTGAACAAACACAAAATTTTGGTGCAGCAAACTATCATCCACTGCCAATCGTTATTTCAGAGGCTGAGGGTGCTTGGGTTAAAGATCCAGAAGGTAACAAATATTTAGATATGTTATCTGCTTATTCAGCAGTAAACCAAGGACACCGTCACCCAAAAATTATCGCTGCTTTAAAAGAGCAAGCTGATAAAGTAACGTTAACTTCACGTGCTTTTTACAGTGAAAACCTTGGTGAATGGTATGAGCTAGTAGGGAAATTAACAAATAAAGAAATGGTATTACCAATGAATACTGGTGCTGAAGCAGTAGAAACTGCGTTTAAAGCAGCTCGTCGTTGGGCATATGATGTAAAAGGCGTAGAAGAGGGTAAAGCTGAAGTTATTGCATGTAATGGTAACTTCCATGGTCGTACAATGCTAGCTGTTTCTTTATCTTCTGATGAAGAATACCGTCGTGGTTTTGGTCCAATGCTACCAAATGTTAAATTAGTAGATTATGGTAATCTTGAAGCTTTAAAAGCGGCTATTACACCAAACACTGCTGCATTTTTAATTGAGCCAATTCAAGGTGAAGCGGGTATCGTCATTCCAACAGAAGGCTTCTTAAAAGCAGCTCGTGAACTTTGCCGTGAAAACAATGTACTTTTCATTGCTGACGAAATTCAAGCTGGTTTAGCACGTACAGGTAAAATGTTTGCTTGTGATTGGGAAGAAGTAGAACCAGATATGTATATCTTGGGTAAAGCTCTAGGTGGCGGCGTATTCCCAATTTCTTGTGTGGCTGCAAACCGTAGTATTTTAGGTGTATTCAACCCGGGTTCACATGGTTCAACTTTTGGCGGTAATCCTTTAGCTTGTGCAGTTTCAATTGCATCAATTAAAGTATTATTAGATGAAAAAT
Source organism: Lysinibacillus sp. GW823-FHT02G10 (assembly GCF_058797135.1). Taxonomy (NCBI): domain Bacteria; kingdom Bacillati; phylum Bacillota; class Bacilli; order Caryophanales; family Bacillaceae; genus Lysinibacillus; species Lysinibacillus sp. GW823-FHT02G10. The sequence continues at coordinate 7,204 of NZ_JBXAJI010000017.1, read as the reverse complement.
TAGCAGAGCGTTCACACGAACTTGGCGAATACTTCAAAGGTAAATTAAAAGAAATTAACAACCCAGTTATTAAGGAAGTACGTGGTCGTGGTTTATTTATCGGTATGGAGCTAACAGAAGCAGCTCGTCCATACTGTGAAAAACTTAAAGAATTAGGTCTATTATGTAAAGAAACACATGATACAGTAATTCGTTTTGCCCCACCACTGGTTATTTCTCAAGAGGATTTAGATTGGTCAATTGAACAAATTGAAAAAGTATTTAAACTTTAACAAAATGTTCACATTTTAATTCGGAAGTATGTTACAATGATGCCGATAACTATCATTAAAAAAAACAAAGAGGCGATTTAATAATGTCTGAAAACTTAAATCTTTTCACATCAACACAAGATGTCATTCAAGATGCTCTAAATAAACTTGGCTATGATGAAGCAATGTATGAATTACTAAAAGAACCGCTTCGCATGCTACAAGTACGTATCCCAGTGAAAATGGATGATGGTACAACAAAAGTATTTACTGGTTACCGTGCACAACATAATGATGCTGTAGGACCAACTAAAGGTGGGGTTCGTTTCCACCCACAAGTGTCTGAGGAGGAAGTTAAAGCGCTTTCAATGTGGATGACATTGAAATGTGGTATTGTCGATCTACCGTACGGCGGTGGTAAAGGCGGTGTCATTTGTGATCCTCGTCAAATGTCAATGGGCGAAATCGAACGTTTAAGCCGTGGCTATGTTCGTGCGGTAAGTCAAATCGTAGGACCAACAAAAGATATTCCTGCGCCAGACGTATTTACAAATGCACAAATTATGGCATGGATGATGGATGAATATAGCCGAATGGATGAGTTCAACTCTCCTGGCTTCATCACTGGTAAGCCACTAGTACTTGGTGGGTCTCAAGGTCGTGACCGTGCGACTGCACAAGGTGTTACAATCGTAATCGAAGAAGCAGCAAAAAAACGTGGTATTGATATTAAAGGTGCTCGTGTTGTTATTCAAGGATTTGGTAACGCAGGAAGCTTCCTTGCAAAATTCATGCATGATTTAGGTGCGAAAGTAATCGGTATTTCAGATGCTTATGGTGCACTTCATGATCCTGAAGGTTTAGATATCGACTATTTATTAGATCGTCGCGATAGCTTCGGAACAGTAACTACTTTATTTGAAAACACAATTTCAAACAAAGAATTGTTAGAGCTTGATTGTGATATTTTAGTACCAGCTGCTATTGAAAATCAAATTACTGCTGACAATGCACATAATGTGAAAGCAAATATCGTAGTAGAAGCAGCAAATGGTCCAACAACAGCTGAAGCAACTAAAATCTTAACAGAGCGTGGCATTTTACTTGTACCAGACGTATTAGCCTCTGCAGGTGGAGTTACAGTTTCTTACTTTGAATGGGTGCAAAATAACCAAGGTTATTATTGGACAGAAGAAGAAGTGGAAGAACGTCTATACAAAAAAATGGTCGAAGCATTTGATAATGTATATACAACAGCAACAACACGTAACATCAACATGCGCTTAGCAGCTTACATGGTAGGTGTTCGCCGTACTGCAGAAGCTTCTCGCTTCCGTGGTTGGGTTTAAGTAAAAAGAAGATAATGAGTCATTCCTATATTATTGGGATGACTCATTTTTTTCGTTTTTATTTGATTGAAGAAGGTGGTCTAGGCGCTGCTCTAATAGCATCTTTTTTTCGTTCCTTATTTTTTTGATTTTAAAAAATCTTAGCAGAAAAAAGCTCAAAATTATGGTTACGACAACAATTACAATAATAAGCATGTGCAAAAATTCCTTTTATTTTATGTAATGAGTAGTACTATACAACTATTGTCTGAACAAAATCTGAACAGTTTGAAAAAACGCTTTCGAAATAGCAAAGTGTTGACAGCGTTTAATCTTTGCTTTCTCTAGCGTAATTATGAGAAAATCCAACTAGAAAGGGGCGAATTAGATGGATTCATTTACTTTTTTTAACCCAGTGAAACTACATTTTGGTGAGGATGCACTTGAAAAATTGCCGAAAGAATTAGAGCAATTTGGAAACAAGGTATTAGTTGTATATGGTGGCGGAAGTATTAAATCGAATGGTGTATACGATGCTGTTATAGAAAAATTACAACAGGCGGATAAAACCGTATTTGAATTAGGTGGTGTAGAGCCAAATCCACGAGTAGAAACAGCTAGACGAGGTATTGAGATATGCAAAACTGAAGGAATTGACTTAGTTCTTGCTGTGGGTGGTGGTTCAGTAATCGATTGTTCTAAATTAATTGTTGCTGGCGCTAAGTATGATGGCGATGCTTGGGATATCGTGAAACGTAAAGTGTTTGTAGAACAAGCTATACCACTAGGTACGGTATTAACACTTGCTGCTACAGGCTCAGAAATGAATGCTGGATCTGTGATAACGAATGCTGCTACAGAAGAAAAACTAAGTTGGGGTAGTCCAGCAGCCTTCCCGAAATTTTCGATACTAAACCCTGCATATACAGTGACTGTACCTAAAAATCACACTGTGTATGGAATAGTGGATATGATGTCGCATGTATTTGAGCAATATTTCCACAATACAACGAATACTCCTATCACAGATGAAATGTGTGAAGGGGTATTGCGAACGGTTATTACGACAGCTCCAAAATTATTAGAGGACCTAGAAAATACGAAGTTACGCGAAACTATTCTATTAGCAGGGACAATTGGTTTAAATGGGTTCCTATCAATTGGTTCACGAGGGGATTGGGCATCTCATAATATTGAACATGCAGTATCTGCTGTATATGACATTCCACATGCAGGTGGTTTAGCCATTCTTCAACCGCATTGGATGCGTTTAAATGTACCAGTAAATCCTGAGCGTTTTGCAGGTATAGCAACACGTGTGTTTGGAGTCGAGGCAACAGGCAAAACAGTAGAAGAGGTTGCTTATGAGGGGATTGATCGTTTATCTGCATTTTGGACATCATTAGGGGCACCTAGTCGTTTGGCAGATTACGATATTGATGATTCGAAATTCCAGCAAATTGTAGATCATGCTATGCAAAATGGCCCTTTTGGCAACTTTAATCGATTGCAAGAGGAAGATGTAAGAACCATTTTACGAAATTCTCTTTAATACTTTAAGTATGAGGCTATGCTTATAGCCTCATACTTTTTTTATTGCAAGGTTAAGAAAAATTAACGATTAATGTAGAATTTTGTCGTAGAAGTTTCTTTAGTCCTGCAATATAATAAAATAGATACATAATAGAAGGAATATAAATGTATTTTTCTTTATTTTAAGTGAGGAAAGTCATGTTTTTAGCTGAGTCATTCAACCTATATTGTAGATTGTTTTACTATAAGGTGATTTATGGAATGACAGAAAAGGATAGTTTTTTGTCGTAATCAGTCAATTCGTGTGTCAATGTTCAGAAGTTGTTCAGCCACCTTTACTAAAATAATTACAATATTAAACAAAGAGGAGAGGGATCAAATGTTGAAACAATTGCTACAGGATCGTATTGTTACATTAAGTTGTATAGAAATGCCATTTCAGCAACATGTTTATAAAATGCAAAATTGTGTAGAGGTATTGGGGATTGAAGCGAAATCATTGCAAATTGAAAATGATAAAATTATCACTGGATACATTGTAGATCAAAGTATATTTTTTAAAAGCGTGCGTTTTGGGCGAACGAATGTTATTTTTTCGGATGGTGTAAATAAAGCAATTGTACAATTATTTGTTCGTCCTTCTGGAGAAATTGTTGTAGAAGTTAAGCCGTATTTGGGGGGTGCTGAGATTGTTCCCGTTTATTATCGAACAATTTTAGCAGATACAGCTATTGCAATTGATTTAAAAGGTGCTTTAAAACATTATTTGGTAGCCCATCAATTTATGAATATAGAAGATTCAATTGCTGAAGTACATTACCAATCCATGCATCCGAATGTATTAAAGGATTCTTTTTTAGGAAATTTCGTGTTGGGTTGTCATGTGGATGGCAGAAATATTCTCAATGCAGAAGAATATGCATTAGCTAATCGTCAAGCCTCCTTACTATTTTCAAAAATCGTTATTCAGCAGAATGGTAAAAGACAAATGATTGCTTGTAATAAATTACTTACTTTTATGATTACAAACCATGTTTATGTAGGTTATGAGGATATTCCTAATTTAAAATTAGTCTAACAAATAGCCAACTGCCTGAAATACGGCAATTGGCTATTTGTTTTTATAAAGTATTAAATGGAGTTGTTTGGTTTTTCACCAACGTGTATCCAGCTTGTTTTCCCATCATCTTCGTCGAATAATATAGCTACTTTAGATACTCCTTTTTGGCTTAGGATTACCTCTGTTAAATGATCCCGAACATCATCTAAAAAGGCTAACGATAAAAGCGGATCAGCTTCAGCCACTAATTCTACATGTAAAAACTCACCTTCTTTAATCACTTCAAGACGCACAATATCTTTGATATTTGGATCATCCATTACGAGGTGAGCGATATGGTTTAACATCTCTTCATCAGTTTCACCAATGACACCACGTGCGTTATCAAGGAATACCTTACCTACAACATAAAACATCATGACCCCAATTATCATCGAAACTAGTCCTTCTATTCGACCCCAACCTGTAAAATAAGCAATTAAAATAGCAGCAAAGGCTAAGAAGTTGCCTCCAGTAGCAACTAAATCTTCCATAAAAACTAATTTTGTTGCCGGTTTTGCTCTATTCAAGTATGTGAATGCTTTCGGAATAGATGCGATACCTGCTTTTTCTTGACCTGATTCATGTAGCACTTCTGCAGCCGCTTTAGCTAGCACTGTCCCTTCTAAAACAATCCCGATGAATAATACTCCTAGGGCAATCAATATCCCGCTAGACTCTCCTGTGGGATGAATAAAATGATGCCAACCTTCTTTTATTGTTTCATAAGAAAGGATAGCTACAATTATTACGGCGAAAAGGCATACTAAATTGACAATACGACCAAAGCCACCGGGAAATTGTTTTGTAGGTGCCTTTTTAGAGAGTGCTGACCCTATATACACAAATAATTGGTTTGCTGCATCGCCTAGAGAGTGCATCATTTCTGCAAACATCGCAACGTTACCTGTAAAGAAAAAGGCGATTCCTTTAATAATTCCTAAAAATGCATTTACACATGCAGCCATTAGAGAGGGTTTGTTACCGTCTTTTAGTAGTTTTAATAGTTCTGCCATAAAAAATCCTCCAACTAGTTTAAAATTTCCATTTCGATTTTTTCTATATAAGATAGTGCTCGTAATGAACGATAAAATGACAACAAATTATCCGAGACGATTAAGGAAAGACGTAAATCTAACTCATGTAAAACACTATCGTTTTTTAAGTGCACATCTTTAATGCGTATATTTTCAATGATAATGTTGTTGTCCTTTAAAAATAATAGAAATGATTCTGTATGGTTGTCATCATCAATTTGGACTTTTAATAAAATTTCCCGCATACGAATTCGCTTTGGTCCGATTTTCATAAGAAAAGGTGATAGTACTTCAATTCCAAAAACAATGATCACAACAGCTAGTGTTGCATCCATGTAAAAACCTGCACCAACCGCAATACCAATACCAGCGGCTCCCCAAATCATAGCAGCGGTTGTTAAACCCGTAATGCTGTCATTCCCGCGTCTTAGAATGACTCCTGCACCAAGAAAGCCAATTCCACTAACAATTTGTGCGGCTAAACGAAGAGGGTCCATCGTAATATTAATATCTTCTCTAGCGGGGGTTGAGTAGGCAGTTTCAATGGAGATAATCGTTAATAAGCAGCTGAAAGTAGCAATAACTAAACTTGTTTTTAATCCAACTGGTTTTTTCTTTAATTCCCTTTCGATACCGATTACTAAACTTAATGTGGCTGCAATAACTAATTTTATGCCAACTTCATATGTAATCATATTTTCGAATAATGTTTCCATACACAACCCTCCATTGATATTTCGTATTGCTAAGAGATATGCAAACTGTCATTATTATATGTGCATCACTTTTTTGTATTGTACAACATGAAGTAAGGACATATAAGTATTTTTTTAGGAAGGTGGGGTTTTTTGGAGCAGCCAAAAATCCATCCATACATCCCGATTGTGATTGGTGTAATTTCAGTATCGATGTCAGCTATTTTTGTGAAATTAGCATCGGCGGAAGCGGGGATTATAGCATTTTATCGCATGCTATTTTCCGTTTTAATCATGGCGCCATGGTTTTTAAGGGGATATACAAAGGAGTTAACGACTTTAAAAAGACGTGATTGGCTATTTTCTTCAGTTGCAGGGATTTTTTTAGCTTTTCATTTTATATTATGGTTTGAATCACTCAACTATACTTCAGTAGCAAGTTCAACAGTTTTAGTAACACTACAACCTTTGTTTGCGTTTGTGGGCACTTACTTTTTCTTTAAAGAGAAAATTACGGTGAAAACAATCGTAGCAGGATCAATTGCAATAATAGGAAGTATTTTAATTAGTTGGGGCGATTTTAAAGTAAGTGGAACAGCCTTATATGGAGATGTACTGGCGCTCGTTGCTTGTGCACTAGCGACAGCTTATTTTCTATTAGGACAGGATGTACGTAAGAGATTATCACTTGTAACCTATACAATGGTTGTATATGTTGTAAGTACCATCACTTTATTTATATATGTAATGGTTAAAGGGGAATCTTTTGGTCCATATTCTTCGATGGATTGGTTATGGTTTATCTTATTAGCGTTAATACCAAATTTACTTGGTCATACTTTGTTTAATTGGTCAATTAAATATGTTAGTACGAATGTTGTTTCAATTGCTATATTATTTGAGCCTGTAGGAGCTGCTCTTTTAGCTTTGGTGATATTTAAAGAGTATTTAATCATGACACAAATCATCGGTGGATTGATTGTATTAGCAGGAATTCTATTGTTTGTAATAGATATTAAAAAGATTTTTAATTTTTTTAAGAAAAATGCTTGATTTTTAAAATGCTATATTATATATTATTACTTGTCCTTAACAAGAAGGAACGCTTGAAAATAAAGTTTTGAAAAGTTGTTGACTTTTAGTTGGGAATGAGATAAGATAATAAAGTCGCTGAAAACGACTTAAATAAAATGAACCTTGAAAACTGAACAAGCAAAACGTAATCAATAAAGTTTTAAGTAGCTAGTTTTGCTAGTGAATA
>NZ_JBXAJI010000016.1:0-23994 GCF_058797135.1 Lysinibacillus sp. GW823-FHT02G10 | reverse complement strand
ATTGGAGGGGACAGAGTGTTGTTAAGGTAAAGGTAAAATAGTTCGCTATAAAGTCATCATAACTGTATTTTAATCAAAATATTGCTATAATACTTAGGGCATTCATCTTCGAATGTCTGTTTCTTTTTGTAAGGATGTGATGATAAATTGGGAAGCATTAAGCGATATATGCGCTTTGTTAAACCATATACATGGGAAATTATTTTAACGATTATCATTGGTATAGTAAAATTTGCTATTCCACTATTTATTCCACTGCTCATTAAGATTGTGCTAGACGATATTATTGCAGCAGATGACTTAACAGATGTAGAAAAAACAAAAGAACTATTTTATTGGCTAGGTGGAACTATTATTGTGTTCTTTATTATCCGTCCACCTATTGAGTATTATCGACAATATTTTGCACAACACGTAAGCAACAAGGTACTATTTGATATTCGTAAGGAAATTTATGCACATTTACAGCGTTTAAGCTTAAGGTATTATGCCAATACACGGGCAGGGGATGTTATTTCAAGGGTAATTAATGACGTTGAACAAACAAAAACCTTTGTCATGACGGGGTTAATGAATGTTTGGTTAGATTTGGCGACGATTGTAATTGCGATTGCCATTATGCTAACCATGGATGTGAAGCTAACACTAGTAGCGTTGATCGCATTTCCATTTTATGCTTTCAGTGTGAAATACTTCTTTGGCAAATTGAGAGATTTGACACGGAAACGTTCTCAAGCACTTGCAGGTGTACAAAGCTATTTACATGAACGTGTAGCTGGTATGAGCATTATTAAAAGCTTTACTTTAGAAAAGCATGAACAAAAATTGTTCGATTCAGCAAACGGTGAGTTTTTAGAAAAAGCGCTTGATCAAACAAAGTGGAACGCAAAATCATTTGCTGTCGTGAATACCATTACAGATGTAGCACCATTACTAGTTATAGCCTATGCGGGCTATCAAGTAATAAATGGGTCACTTTCAGTTGGAACAATGGTTGCTTTTATTGCTTATATTGAACGTTTATATGGCCCACTTCGTCGACTTGTTAGCTCGTCCACAACTTTAACACAGTCAATCGCTTCAATGGATCGAATGTTCGATTTAATAGATGAGCCTTATGAAGTCAAGGATAAGGACTATGCTGGTGAACTCCCACGTGCAAATGGGCAGGTTCGCTTTCACAATGTATCCTTCCAATATGAAGAAACTGGCTCACCTATTATAGATGCTATCGATTTAACGATAAATCCTGGGGAGACTGTTGCCTTTGTAGGGATGAGTGGTGGTGGTAAGTCAACGATTATCAGTTTAATTCCTCGCTTTTATGATACAACAAGCGGGCAAGTGACCATTGATGGAAAAGATGTACGGGATGTCACTTTACATTCTTTACGATCTCAAATTGGTATTGTCCTGCAAGATAATATACTTTTTAGTGATTCTGTCAAAGAGAATATCTTAATGGGGAGACCAGATGCAACAGATGCACAAGTCATCGAAGCAGCGAAAGCGGCAAATGCCCATGACTTTATTATGAGTCTACCTAATGGTTATGACACAAAGGTTGGAGAAAGAGGAGTAAAGCTCTCTGGCGGACAAAAACAACGAGTTGCTATTGCGCGTGTATTTTTAAAAAATCCACCGATTCTAATCCTGGATGAGGCTACTTCTGCATTAGATTTAGAAAGTGAGGCACTGATTCAAGAATCATTAGACAAGCTTGCTCATGAACGAACAACTATTATTATTGCGCACCGTCTTTCTACAATTACCCATGCTGACAAGATTTTCGTCATCGATCATGGTCAATTAATCGAAAGTGGAACACATGAACAGTTAATGGACAGTCAAGGAACATATTATAATTTATTCCAAGTACAGCACTTAGATTAAAATTTTCCGAAAATTACACGGTTTAAGAAATTTTTTCAAAAAAAGTCTTTCATTTATTCGAAAATGGAAGGCTATTTTTTTTTGAAAAATGTAAAAAATTATCTCTTTATAAGATTTTATTATTATGGAAGGCGATTATTGTAGAAATTCTATGTAATTTGCAGAATATTAATGATTGAAAGAGTAAGGAATTTTAGTTAGAATTATCTGAAAATAAGGAATTTAACGAAAGTTATAGTATTCTATTAATATTATTATACATTTAAGTAAAATATAGGTAGGGTGGGGCGTTACACATGAGGAAAAAACTACTAGAAATAAAAGGTTTGAAAACAACCTTTTTCACAGATAATGGGCAAATTCCTGCTGTAGACGATATCGATTTTTCTGTCCATGAAGGAGAAATTTTAGGGATTGTAGGAGAATCGGGAAGTGGTAAAAGTGTTACGTCGCTGTCCATCATGGGATTAATTCCATCACCACCAGGTAAAATAACGGGTGGAGAAATTTTGCTAGATGGCAAAAATATTGCTAAATGTACAGACAAACAAATGCAAAAAATACGTGGAAAAGACATTGCAATGATTTTCCAAGAGCCGATGACTTCGCTAAACCCTTTGTTCACGATTGGTGACCAGTTAAAGGAAGCTATATTAATCCATAATCCAAAATGGTCAAAAAAGGAAGCGTTTGCAAGAGCGGTTGAAATTATGAAATTGGTAGGTCTACCACGTGCTGAGGATTTGCTAAAGGACTACCCACATCAGCTGTCTGGCGGTATGCGTCAACGTGTGATGATTGCTATGGCACTTGTCTGTGACCCTCAAGTATTGATTGCGGATGAGCCTACAACTGCATTGGATGTTACAATACAAGCCCAAATTTTACAGCTTATGAAAGACTTAAATAAACGATTGAATACAGCTGTGTTGTTAATTACACATGATCTGGGGGTTGTCGCGGAAACCTGTGAGCGAGTGATTGTTATGTATGCAGGACAAATAGTGGAAGAGGCGCCGATTCATGAAATTTTCACTAATCCTAAACATCCCTATACACAAGGGCTTATTCAATCAGTACCTGACATGCGTTATAAAAAGGAAAATTTATACTCCATTCCTGGAAGTGTACCGAAACCAGGAAGTATTCAGGTAGGCTGTCGTTTTGCAGCACGCTGTCAATATGCAATGGAACGTTGTTTACAGGAAACACCACCTTTATTTGAAGCAGCAGAGAATCATAAATCGAGATGTTTTTTACTAGAAAAGCAGGAGGTGGAGCAACGTGTCGAAAGCGTTATTAAAGGTTGAGGGGTTAAAAAAATATTTTCCGATTCGAAAAGGAGTCCTTAATTCACATGCCGGGGATGTAAAGGCTGTAGATGATGTTTCCTTTGAAGTATTTGAAGGAGAAACATTAGGAATTGTTGGCGAATCAGGCTGTGGTAAATCCACAACGGGTCGCTTATTAATGCGTTTACTAGAGCCCACTGGAGGTAAGATAGAATTCGCAGGTAAAATGATTTCAGAATTATCCAACAACGAAATGAGGAAGGCACGTAGAGATATTCAAATGATTTTTCAGGATCCCTATGCCTCACTAAATCCTCGCCATAACATCGGCAAAATTTTAGAGGAGCCTCTTATTGTTCATGGGATAGGTAATGCCAAAGAGCGAAAACAAAAAGTGTTGGAGCTACTTGAGATTGTTGGATTGAATGAATATCATATCAAACGCTATCCGCATCAATTTAGTGGAGGGCAAAGGCAACGTATTGGCATTGCTAGAGCCCTGATGACCAATCCACGCTTAATTATTGCGGACGAGCCAGTATCTGCACTTGATGTATCCATCCAGGCACAGGTTTTGAATTTATTGCAAAAGCTGCAAAAGGATTTAAGGCTAACTTATATTTTTATTTCCCATGATTTAGGGGTTGTGCGTCATATTAGTAATCGAGTTGGCGTTATGTATTTAGGTAAATTAGTTGAGCTGACAGCGAGTGAGGATTTATATGCTGAACCGCTTCATCCATATACACAAGCACTTTTATCTTCGGTTCCTGTTCCAGATCCTACGTTTGAACGGGAACAGATCATCATTTCTGGAGATATTCCAAGTGCATCAAATCCGCCAAGCGGTTGTACTTTCCATACGAGATGTCCGTTTAAAAAGGATCAATGCTCACAGGTAGTACCTAAAATGCAAGAAGTGAAACCAGGTCATTATGTTGCTTGCCATCTTTACGAGGCACTCCAACATTAAATGATATAAAAACTCATAGGGGGAAATTCGATGAAGAAAAAGAAGTTTTGGACTTTAGGTGTAATGCTACTCCTTATTCTCTCGACAATCTTAGCAGCTTGTGGCGGCTCAGATACTAAGGATACGGGTAGTAAAGATACTTCAACTGGTGGCGATACAGCTAGCAGTGGAGAACCAAAAATTTTAGTGTATGGTCGTGGTGGAGATTCTGTAGCACTTGACCCTGCTGTTGTTACAGACGGTGAATCCTTCACGGTGACAGCTAATATTTATGAAACACTTGTAAACTTCGGAGAGCAAGATGTAACAATTCAACCAGGCTTAGCCAAATCATGGGAGGCATCAGAGGATGGTTTAACGTATACTTTCCAGCTACAAGAAGGTGTGAAATTCCATGATGGCACAGATTTCAATGCTGAGGCTGTTGTTAAAAATATTGAACGTTGGAAAACAGGTGCAGATAAACACCCTTACTTTAGTTCGCAATTTGTCGTTGGTGATAAGCAAGTAATTGAATCAGTAACTGCAGAGGGAGACTACACAGTTGTCTTTAAGTTAAGTCAACCTCAAGCACCATTCCTGAAAAATTTAGCAATGTCACCATTTGCGATTGCTTCTCCAACAGCATTTGAAGCAGATGAAGAAGGTTTATCTGCAAATCCTGTAGGAACAGGTCCATTCAAATTTGTTAGCTGGGTACGTAATGATTCAATCACAATTGAGAAAAACCCGGACTACTATATTGATGGCTATCCTAAATTAGATAAAGTAATTTATCGTTCTATTCCAGAAAACTCAGCACGTTTAAATGATTTATTAGCAGGCAATATTGATGTAGCTGATGGCTTAAGCCCATCTGATAAAGCAACAATCGAAGGTGATGCTAATTTACAGTTAATCGAACGTCCATCTATGAACGTTGGTTACCTTGGTTTAACTGTTACACGTCCTCCTTTTGATAATGTAAAAGTGCGTCAAGCAGTCAACTATGCAATTGATAAACAAGCATTAGTAGATGCATTTTATGAAGGGCTAGCTGAGCCAGCGAAAAACCCAATGCCACCAGTAATTTCTGGTTATAACGATGAAGTGACAGGCTATACGTATGATCCTGAAAAAGCGAAAGCATTACTTGCTGAAGCAGGCTACGATGGCAAGGAAATTGAGCTATGGGCAATGCCAGTACCACGTCCATACATGCCAGACGGACAAAAAGTGGCTGAAGCGATTCAAAAGAACTTAGAAGACGTGGGTATTAAATCTAAAATTGTGTCATTTGAATGGGCTACGTATTTAGAAAAAGCTCAAAACGGTGAAGCGGATGCATTCCTACTTGGCTGGACAGGCGATAATGGGGATGCGGATAACTTCCTATACACGTTATTAGACGGCGATAATATTGGTTCTAATAACTATACGTTCTATGATAATCCAGAATTACACAAGATATTAACAGCTGCTCAAACTGAGATTGATGAAGACAAGCGTAATGAACTTTATAAGCAAGCTCAAGTAATTATTTCTGAAGATGCTCCATGGGTTCCACTTGCTCACTCTATTCCAATTTTAGCTGCTAACAAGAAAGTTACAAATTACATTGCGCATCCTACTGGTTCTGACCGTTTAGATGCAGTAGATATTCAATAGTAAATTTCATCATTTTTAATTGAACAAAGGAATGTGAAGAATCTGCTTGCTTTTCTGCGGGTAAGCCGTGGAAATCTCGCAGATTCTTTTCAAGTAAAGATAATGATTATTTCCTGTATGAAAGAATTCAACTAAACATTCAAAACCGTTTAGTGAAGGCTCAACCTTTCAACAGTATATAAAGACTTCACAGTAGATTATGAAAATCATAGAGAGGTGATGAAAATGCTTCACTATATGGGGAGACGTTTACTTCAACTAATCCCAGTTTTGCTTGGAATGACTTTTATCGTCTTTATGTTGATACGGGCAATTCCTGGAAATCCAGCACAAGTTATTTTAGGACAACAGGCAACAAAAGAGGCGGTCGAGGCGTTAAACGCAAGTTTAGGATTAGATAAGCCTTGGTATACACAATATTTTAGTTACTTAGCAGGTATTTTTCAGGGAGATTTAGGGGTTTCCCTACGTACGAAACTACCTGTATCAGAAGAAATTTTCCCATACTTAGCAGCAACGGCCGAACTTGCACTATTTGCGATGATCATTGCGATTGTTATTGGTGTGAATGCTGGCATTATTTCTGCGTGGTTCCAAAATTCTTGGTTTGATTATACAGCAATGATTATAGCGTTAATCGGTGTATCTGTACCCGTGTTCTGGCTTGGATTGATGGAGCAATGGACATTTAGTAGTAAGCTTGGATGGCTGCCTACATCTGGTCGAGAAGATGTGCGAAATCCAATTACCGCCATAACCCATTTCTATTTATTGGATACGCTTATTCAAGGCCGCTTTGATCAATTCATCGAAGTTATAAAACGATTAATATTACCAGGAGTAGCACTTGCAACGATTCCGATGGCTATCATTGCCAGAATCACAAGGTCCTCCATGCTGGAAGTTATGCGTTCAGATTATGTAAGGACTGCAAGAGCAAAAGGACAAAAAATGTTTATTGTTGTTTATAAGCATGCATTAAAGAATGCAGTTATTCCTGTGTTAACGGTAATTGGTCTACAAACTGGATTACTGCTAGGTGGTGCCATTTTAACAGAGACGATTTTTAGTTGGCCAGGAATTGGTCGTTATATTTATGATGCGATTGGCTTCAGGGATTATCCCGTTATTCAATCAGGTATTCTCGTCGTTGCATTTATTTTCATCATGATTAACTTAATCGTGGATTTACTGTACACAGTAGTCGACCCACGGATTAAATACAAATAGAAGGGAGTTGCAATGATGACTGGAGCAATCGATATAAAAAAAGAAGTATCACCAGTTCGAGAAAAGGCAGTAGGTCCATGGCTCGAAGGGTGGCGTAGTTTTAAAAAGAGTAAAGTATCCCTTGTTGGAGCAGGAATTGTTATATTTTTTATTATACTAGCTGTCATTGGTCCGTTCATTGCACCACAGGGCATCAATGAACAAGATTTAACGAAGCGTTTACTGGCACCATCCGCTGATCATTGGTTTGGAACGGATGATTTTGGACGGGATATTTTTTCCAGGATCATTCACGGTGCAAGGATTTCGCTATGGGTAGGCTTTTTCTCTGTTATTTTGTCCGTGATAATTGGTAGTTTACTTGGCATCATTGCAGGTTATTATGGAAAATGGATCGATACGATAATTTCACGTATTTTTGATATTATGCTAGCTTTCCCTAGTATGCTACTAGCGATTGCAGTAGTATCAGTGCTTGGTCCATCTTTACAAAATGCATTAATCGCCATTGCTATTATTAACGTACCGAATTTTGGGCGCTTAATCCGTTCTAAGGTTTTAAGTGTCAAGGAAGAGGAATATATAGTAGCGGCAAAAGCAATTGGTATGCGTGATGCACGAATTCTATTTTCGCATATTTTGCCGAATTCCATAACCCCAATAATTGTACAGGGAACACTAGCAATTGCGACAGCCATTATTGAAGCGGCAGCATTAGGTTTTCTTGGGCTAGGGGCTCAAGCTCCAGCACCAGAATGGGGAAAAATGTTAGCGGATGCACGGAAGTTTTTATTAAATGCTCCGTGGACGATGATTTTCCCTGGTTTAGCTATTATGTTAACAGTTTTAGGCTTTAATCTAATGGGTGATGGACTACGAGATGCACTTGATCCAAAAATGAAAAGTTAGTAAATAAGACAATAGCCTTCTACAAGTTAGAAGGTTTTTTTAGCTGCTTGGACCATTGGATATAAAAGGAACATTTTTACTACAAAAACGTTTTATAGTATAGAACAAGACGTGAGGGGCTTTCAAAAATAAGAGAAAACACCTTTTTGGAGCCATTAATTGAATTTTTTGTCACGTTATTTTAGACTTAATTTAAGTAGAAATCTTTTAGCTTAGTAGATTATTGCTTACCATAAAATCTTTCGACTGAAATACATATTTTAGGAGGGTGTTAGAATTGGGGATTAATTTACAAAAAGGACAAAGAGTTGATTTAACAAAGGGTAACGCAGGATTAAATAAAATTAAAGTTGGTTTAGGGTGGGACCCTGTAGGCCAAGAGAAAAGTGGCGGCTTTTTAGGTGGTTTATTTTCTAGCAGAAATAGTGGCAGTGGCAGAAGTATCGACTGTGATGCTTCGGTATTAATGTTACAAGATGATAAGGTTGTAGCGGGTGACGATGTTGTTTATTTCGGAAAATTAACAAGTAGCTGCGGTTCTGTTCGACATTCAGGTGATAATTTAACAGGTGATGGTGATGGTGATGATGAGGTAATTACAATTGAACTATCGTCTGTACCTTCGCAATATAACAAGCTTGTGTTTGTTGTAAACATTTATGATGCGGCAGGTCGCAATCAACACTTTGGTATGATTCATAATGCATATATTCGTGTGTATGATGACAGGACAGGAAGCGAACTAATTCGCTATAATTTAACTGATAATTATTCGAATTTAACGACGTTAGTATGTGGAGAAATTTACCGTCATAATAACGAATGGAAATTTGCTGCGGTTGGTACGGGAACAAATGACATAAAGCTTGGCGACGTTGTTCGAAGATATCAATAAATAATTGACTAAATAGGAGGAATAAAAATTATGGGCATTTCACTACAAAAAGGTCAAAAGGTAGATTTAACTAAAACAAATCCAGGATTAACGAATGTGGTTGTAGGTTTAGGCTGGGATACAAATAAATATGATGGTGGTCATGATTTTGACTTAGACTCCTCTGTGTTTTTACTTGCTGATACAGGTAAAGTTGCAGATCAAAATGATTTTATTTTTTATAACAACACTACAGGTGGCAATGGTTCAGTTGAGCATTCAGGCGATAATTTAACAGGTGTAGGCGAAGGTGACGATGAAGTGGTGAAAGTGGCATTAACTCAAGTACCTGCTCATGTTCAGCGACTAGCCTTCACAGTAACCATTCATGATGCAGAGTCTCGCAGTCAAAACTTCGGTATGGTGTCTAATGCCTATATTCGTATTATGAATGCTGCTTCCAACGAAGAAATTATTCGCTATGATTTAGGCGAGGACTTCAGTATTGAAACAGCTATTGTTGTAGGGGAATTATATCGTCATAACGGAGAATGGAAATTTAATGCGATTGGTGCAGGCTATCAAGGTGGCTTAGCTGCTTTATGTAATGATTATGGCTTAAGTGTAAACTAAAATTTCATCTTTGGACGGAAAGGGAGATTTTTGAATGGCTATACAATTAAGTAAAGGGCAACGCATTGATTTAACAAAGCAAGATCCAGGCTTAAATAGCATTGGCATTGGTTTAGGATGGGATGTAAAGCAATTTGATGGTGGACAAGACTTTGACCTGGATGCATCTGTATTTTTACTAGATGCTTCAGGTAAATGTCGTAATGAACAGGACTTTATTTTCTATAATAATCTAGCCAGCCCAGACCAGTCTGTTGTCCATACAGGAGATAATCGTACAGGTGCAGGGGATGGGGATGATGAAAAAATTCTTGTCAACTTAAAGCAAGTATCACCTCAAATAGAAAAAATTGTAGTGACAGTTACTATTTACGATGCCGAGGGACGTCATCAAAACTTCGGGCAAGTCTTAAATGCCTATGTACGATTGACGAACGAAGAGTCGGGATCAGAGGTATTGCGTTACGATTTAGGTGAAGATTTCAGTATTGAAACGGCTGTAGTATTTTGTGAGCTGTACCGACATAATGGTGAGTGGAAATTTGCTGCAGTAGGTTCAGGTTACCAGGGTGGATTAGCTGCTTTAATCAATGCATATGGCCTACAGTAACTATGGGACACATAGGTGCATGGTGGAGGATCTGATGTGGATGTATTAAATGAGATATTAAATACATATGCACAGTTTTTAAACTAGCAGATGTAACAGGGGCTTATCATAATACACTGAAAATGTGTGTTAGTATATTGGGGCTACCATCCTTCGCATGAAATTTTCGTTATTATTTTAATAGCTGCATTCTTATTGACATTTGTTATTTACAAGTTGAAGAAGAAAATAGCAGTGTAAACAAGGCACTGTATTAGTCTGTATGGAACAGGCTGATACAGTGCTTTTTTCACAAAAGGCATAGTTACTGGGGAGAGGATTAGATGCAACATTTTGCAACAGAAGCAGAGATGATTTTTTATAAGAAGCCACAGCCGTTTACAAAATGGGAAACGGCGGATATTTTGTCATATGCCCTAGGTGCGACTTTGTATATGCCAGCTTCCATGCCTACGATTGTGAGCTTGATCCGATCACAAAAATATAAGGAACTCACATCACTTGTCATTGATTTGGAGGATGCAGTTGGAGATGCAGAGTTAGTAGATTGTGAAGCTAAGCTGATAGAGGATATTAGTGAATTATATGCACTCTATCAGCAAAAACAGCTATTACTTCAGGAGCTCCCTTTACTTTTTGTTCGTGTACGTCATGTTGAGCAATTTCAAAGGCTAACAACTGTTTTAGGGAAAAAGCAAGAAATATTAACTGGCTATGTCTTTCCAAAGTTTACAGCAGAACAGGGTGCCCGTTATTTCGAGTTGCTTGAACAAACCATTTTAGAAAATGATTTAATTTTATATGGTATGCCAATTTTAGAAAGTCGTGAGGTACTATATAAGGAATCTCGCATGGAAGCGTTATTAGACATTAAAGCGGTTCTACATCAATACAAAGCCCGTGTATTAAATGTACGAATTGGTGCTACCGATTTTTGTGGTATTTACGGAATTCGCAGGCGTATGGATTCTACCATTTATGATATTAGTGTCATACGAGATTGTATTGCAGATATTGTCAATATCTTAGGTCGTGAGGAAGATGGTTTTATTATTTCTGGGCCTGTGTGGGAGTATTTTAATAATCAGCGTGTATTAAAGCCCGCGCTTAGAGTGACACCATTTAGTGAGAAAGGCGCGCTTGATACAAGGAAAGCGTTATTAGACGATTGTTTAGATGGATTAATGAAAGAAGTTTTAATGGATAAACAAAATGGCATAGTGGGAAAAACAATTATTCATCCGAGCCATATCCGTGTTGTGCATGCCCTGTATGCTATTTCGTATGAGGAATACTTAGATGCGCTAAGTATTATAGAAAATAATGATGGACAAAAAGGTGTTATGAAAAGTCACTATGCTAATAAAATGAATGAAATTAAGCCACATATGAGATGGGCACAACGGATTTTAAAACAGGCTCATGTCTATGGTGTTTATCATGAATCTGTCGATTTTGCCTCACTTTTATTACAGTCTGAAATAGGTGGTAGTGTATATGCAACAACAAATGAGTAAATTAAGCATTTTACCGAATTATTCAATTGATATTGAAATTACCTACAATCCCCATAATTTTGCGCTAACCGATTTGTTTAGAATGGCGGCTCGGATTAATAAAAAGAGACAATTTTTGTTTGTAAGCACGGTACTAGGCAAACATTTGGCTGTCCGTCCACAAATCCCTTTACTGACAGGAACTCTTTTAGCAATGATGTATCAGCAGCATCTTACGGGACAAAAGGTAATGGCTTCGTCTGTCGTTAAAGCTTTAAAAGACGGAGCTAATTTGGATGAAGTACAAAAATCCATAGAAGGAACCCTAGAATTAACGGATGAAACATTGTTTATTGGCTTTGCTGAGACAGCAACAGCACTTGGACACGCAGTATTTAATGCCTTTCACTCGAATGCTATGTATATCCACACAACACGTGAAGTGTTACCCGATTTTGAGCCATTTGTTACGTTTGAAGAAGAACATTCACATGCGACAAGCCATAGAATTTATACGGAGGAACCAGAATTTTTACTGCAAACTAAGCGCATTGTGTTAATTGATGATGAGATTACTACTGGAAATACGGTCATTAATATTATTGAGACTTTAATACAGAAATTTCCTTTAGTGAGACAATATGCGGTACTATCTATTTTAGATTGGCGTTCCCAACAGCAGCAAACAATCTTTCAGCAATTAGAAGTACAATGGGGTATCTCTATAGAATTCATCTCCATTATGTGTGGGAATTTTAGCTGTTCAGGCATTCCAAGCTTAACCAGTACACAACCAAACTTACTAACACAGGTTGCACGAGATATGGACATTTGTCCGATTCAAGTATCTGTTGATCGCAAATTCTATCGTTCTGTTTCGGAGAATGGGTTAATAAATAAGTACCCCTATTTGCTAGCAACAGGGAGATTTATGCTCACGTCAAAACAGCATGTTGACCAAAAGCAAACGATACAAGCTATTGCTATGCAATTACAAGAGCTAAGAACAAATGGACCAGCGCTTGTTATTGGCTCGGGTGAGTTCATGTATGTTCCTATGCAAATTGCCTCTTATTTAGGAAATGATGTTTATTTTCAGTCAACTACTCGTAGTCCAATCTATTGTACGGATGATTTAGGATATACGATTAACGATAAAATAGCCTTTGAAAGTCCAGAAAATAACGGGGTCACTAATTTTTTATATAATCTTCAAAGCCAGTCTTACACGGAACTTTTTTTCATAGTGGAACGTATAGCAAGTAAAGAGGTAGTTGCTCGTGTGGTAAAGGCATTACAAGAAGCCACTAACGCCAAAGTATATGTAATTAGTATGCATGAATTGGAGGTAGAACGATGATATCGACTTTGCAGCCAGATAAAATGGGGAGTTATGCACCAGAGGACGTTATTTTTTTATTGCGTGATATTGGAAGTGCATTCCTTGAAATGGATAATGAGAAACGTGAACAACTCATTCAATCGGGTATACATTATTCGGAAATGCTGCCAGTGGAGAAGCAACCATCGGATACCTACATGAATCTTTTTTATAAAGCGCTAGATGTTCATGCAGAAAGAATAGCAATCGCCGTTGGAGTAGTGGCAGAGCAAATCGTTGAAAATAGAGGATTAGAAAATTTAATTCTTGTGAGTTTAGCTCGTGCAGGTACACCCATTGGTATTTTAATCAAACGGTATATAGCCATGCATTATCATGTGAATGTTCCACATTACTCCATTTCTATACTGCGAGGTCGTGGGTTTGATGAAGCGGCAATTCGTTATATTTTGACACAGCATCCTCTAGGAAGTCTGCAATTTATTGATGGTTGGACAGGAAAAGGGGCAATTACCAATGAATTAATTCAATCCTGCCAAAAGTTTAATTTACGATATCAAGAACAGTTAAGTGCCGATTTAGCTGTTTTGGCTGATCCTGGCCATTGTGCAGCTATTTATGGAACTCGTGAGGATTTTTTAATACCATCTGCTTGTTTAAATTCCACTGTATCTGGATTAGTAAGTAGAACGGTATTAAATTTGCAGTTTATGGATGCAAACGATTTTCATGGTGCAAAATACTACAAAGAATTAGAGGCAATAGATGTCTCCAATCTGTACATAGAGCGTATCGTCACATGTTTTGAACAAGTACAGAGTAAAATTGTGCAACAAATTCAAGAGCAAGAAATCTCTCCAATTACATGGGAGGGTATGAAGTCCGTGCAAATAATTCAACGAGATTTTGGTATTGATAATATACATTTCATTAAGCCAGGTGTTGGGGAAACGACAAGAGTTTTGCTGAGAAGGATACCTTGGAAGATTTTAATTAATCCACAGTACATGCATGAATTGAAACATATTTTATTATTAGCGCAGGAAAAAAATGTATTGATTGAAGAGTATTCGAATATGTCCTATGCATGTTGTGGTTTGATCAAAGAATTATAGAGGAGAATATGATGATATTATTTACATCTGATTTAGATAGAACCCTTATTTATTCTAAACGCATGATGGAGATGTTTCCGCCAGCTACAGAGACAATCGTCGTTGAACACAAGGACGAAACAGCAATGAGTATGATGACACAGGCAACAGCACCCCTATTGCAACAGGTACACCAACATACTTTATTTGTACCTGTTACGACAAGAGCTTTACATCAATATAAAAGAATCCATTTTATTCATGATTTATGCCCTGCTTTTGCAATTACAAGCAATGGGGGTACAATAGTAGAAAAGGGTCAGCCATATGAAAAATGGACACAAACATTATCTAGACGTATTGAAGATTCCTCGATCCCTCGTATGGATATGCTAAAGCTTTTTCAGACAATTAAATCTGATACATGGCTACAACGATCTCTGTATATAGATGAGCTTTTTTATGTACATCATGTAGATATTGATATTTTACCATACGATGAATTACAAGCGATGATTCAAGAGTTTGATATGCATGGTTGGCATGTTCTGCTACAAGGAAAAAAATTGTATTTTATGCCCAAGGTGCTGACAAAGGAAGCGGCTATAGAATATATAAAAGAGTTCTGTACATACGATGTGCATATAGCAGCAGGTGATTCTATTATGGATTATGGCATGCTTGCAATGGCTGATTTAGGTTTTACACCAAATCATGGAGACTTAAAGGATAAACAGCCAAAATTTTTACAAAATACAACTTACTCGCCTCACAATGGTGAAGCATTTACAAAGAATTTATTGGAAACAGTTTTACAGATGGCATCACAACAAACGATCGTATAGATGTTCAAATATTTTTGTTGTCATTAGGTGAGACGTCCTATGACAAATGAATGCTTTAGCATAGGCTGAGGATGATTTTTAGGAGGTGCGTTTGTATGCAAACAATCACAATTAAATCAGTGTTGGAGCGTCATCCTGATGATTGGCTACAGGCGTTTCAAGATTCACCAAAGGATCGTGCATTTTATGAAACAACAGAGCAGCAAGTGAGCTTTAGTAGAATTGCTGTTCGTGTATTGGGCGTACCAATCGAAGAAGATGATTATTTCAATTCGTTATTTACATTGTCACAGAACACTAACATCCATATTTTAAGTGAAGAATTAAATAAACATATTGAACCAAAAGACTTTCAGGCAATACAAACAATCCTTTCGCAGCATCAACAAACTCCACAAGGTCTATCTATTAATCGTTTAGTGGCAATGATGTATGGTTATCAATTAATTCCTAAGCATGATGACAGTGTAATGAATCGCCATTTACAGTTAGCAACCATTAAAGTAGTAGAGCTCTTTCAAAAACAGCAATCGTTAGGTTTGCTAGCAAATGACTTTCGCCGTTTTTTAATTGATATGGTGAAATGGCTAAAAAACCATTGGATTCTATGGACAAAATCCATGAAACCAACAGATGATTTTCCTAAAGTAGTTTGGTATGGGGAAGCAACTCTAAGTCAGCGCTATTTCTTATTGTTATTAATGGAGCTCGGTTGTGATGTGTTAATTTTTCATCCAGCTAAAATAGATGAATTTGCTGAGATTGATCCTAATGATACTTTCTCTATCACATATGCGTACGCCAATCAAACAACTTTACAGCCATTTCCTGATAAGTTGCGTGACCGGCAGGCAACGGTTGGATATCGATCTAGTCAGCATTTTGAGCAATTAATGCATGATCAGCAATCAGGTGTCTATAAGCCTTGGCAGTTTAAAGATTTTATGCCACGCTCCTTAACATTACGGATGACATATGATGATATTTTTATTTATGCAAAAGAGAAAGCTTTGGTTCGACCACAGTTTGAAGTAATTGGGGATGAGATTGTCATTCCAGTCATATTTGCCAAAATTAGTGGGGTTTCGAGCAGACGGGAAGAATACTGGTATTATATGCATCAGTTATTAGCAAATCCGCAAACTGTTTTTGTCCAAAAATTCCCCTATGCACCAACGAGTAGAGCCAATTTTCACTTTCACTATAAGCATTGCCTAGTAAATGGAGAACTATCAGTAGAGCGTATTATGCAAAGTGATTGGTGGCAATACGGTGAGTTAACATTGGAGCTACAGCGTGCGATTGCACACACGATAAAAACTTCCTGTGAGCAGCCCATGTTGAAACAGCAGCAAAATGAGACCTTATATGATTTACAGTTATTTTTATTTAAACAAATGTCGATGATTCCACAGGAGATCCTAAGATTACTACAAAGCTTTGACTATTCCCAAGAGGTACCGAAGCTGGTATTATACCAAGCACCTCAACAACCAGCTTTATCACGTGAAGATATAGCGTTATTGGCCTTTTTAAATCGATTTGGTGTGGATATTGTTTTTTATAATCCGACAGGACAACTAGATTTAGAAAAGCATTTGCAAGAGGATAGTTATGATGTACACCGTTTAGAGCATATGCTGTTTGACTTGCACTATGAAGAACCAAAGCCACAGAAAACTGCACCCGACAAAATCATAAAAAAACTCTTTAATCGTTTTTTCTGATGATAGGAAGGAGGCGGCACGAATGTCGAATAACTCGTTGACGCTGAAGCAGCTGACACTGGAAACAGCAGAAGCCTTCAAAGAACAGTTAAGGGATCATGCAGAGGTACGGCAAATTGCCAATCAAATCAATATAAAAAATCAGATAGAGCTATTAGCTTTGGGAAAAGAGCCGTCTACAAAATTAGCTACTTTTGCAGATCAAATTGTAGCCATCATCACCCAGTCAACAACTTTCGAATCAAATGAATTATTTAAGCAGCTTGAAGCCCTTATGCAGACATTCGACAAACAAGATTTTACAGAGCAAAAGGGCTTTTTTAAAAAGCTGTTTGCACGTAAGACCAAAAATGATGGCGATTTATTTACGAAATATAATGGACTGGGGAGAGATATTGAGAAAATCCATTATCAATTTGTACTGATGGAAGAGGAATTAGCGAAGGATAACCGAGTACTTGCACGCTTATATCAAGAAGACCTCATGTACTATCTTGAGCTAGAAAAGTATATCGTAGCAACTGACATGAAGCTTCATGAGGTCCAAACAACATTGATTCCGATGTATGAAAAACAGAGTGAAGCAGGAAATCAGCTGGCGAAAATGGAGCTAAATCGTTTGCAAGGTATTGCAGAGATGCTCCAGCAAAAAATAGATGACTTAGAAAAATCGCGTATGGTGGCTATTATCACAGCCCCTCAAATCGATATGCTACGTAATGGTAACAGTGAATTGATGGAACAAATTAATGGGGCTTTTGTTAAAACCATTCCTGTTTTTAAAATGGGTTTGATGAATGCAGTTAATGAAAGACGTCAACAATTACAAAGTCAATCAGCCTCTGCCTTTGAAGATCGTATGAGGCAATTTGGGGGAGCTAGCAAGGAAGCGGTGCAATTAAGTACTGCCATGGCTCAACAAGCCAGCACTACCAAGACTCTTGAAGAAATGTGGGATACTATTGTATCAGGCATTGCCAATTATCAGCATTTACGTGCTGAACAAATGGTCAAACGCCAACAAGCAGAGCAACAATTGCTAACATTGCGTTCTTAGCTCCTTTCCTCTAAGTAGATTACTACTTGGAGGTTTTTTGTATAAAAAAAGCCGACAGACTTATCTTATTCAATGGGTGATCAAAATCCCCCTGAATCAAGGTAATCTGTCGCCAAAATGTTAGCTATATGAATTCTTCTTCAAATTCTACATTGATTTCATGTCCATGATAGCTTTGGTAAGAAACAATAAGTGTATCAAGATGTTCTAAGTTTTCCTCATAATCTAAAATACGCGATAAAATATAGAGTAGGTGATAGCTAGAAAACTCCGTATCGCCTTCTTCACGAGCAAAGTTGATTTGCTTGATGAAAATTTCCATCAGCTCATTACGTTGGACATAGTCAATGCTTTTACTCCACTCCGAATGCTCAGGCTTTAGCTTCCCTGTATATTTTAAGAGCAATTGCTCATGGTACGTTAGCAAGGAATCAAGTCTCTCCTGAATCATTAAATGAAATTGGGTAGGGAGCTGAGCTAATTCATTTTCGTGATTATGCAAACGCTGTAGCAATTCCAAGCTTTTCTTGGAAGTTAAAATCATTTGACGATAGACTACTAGTTTGCGAGCTTTGACATATTTTTTATTTTTAAAGTAATTACGCTCTTCCTTATATAAATCATACAGCGTATCCACTCGTAGCATACGGTTTTTAAACTTACTTAATGCTGTTTTTGTGGATGTATGCTCAGAAGCTTGCCGTACAGCCAGTCGTGTCCAACGAATAATATCATCTTGTAAAATATAAATTTTGCGAAATAGTTTTACCTCGTATTTAGGTGGTAAGAACACAAGATTTACGACAAATGCTGCTAATACCCCAACTAATATCGTAACAAAGCGTATCAAACCAAATGTTAAAAAGTCATCCCCTTGAAATTCCATAATAGCTACAACTGATACCAACGCTAGCGAAAGTGATTTTTCGAGTCTAAACTTTAACATTAAACCGATAGCTATTATGACAGCTATACCAATGGCAACGACATGGTGGCCAAAAAGTAAGCCAAAAATGACGGCAATTGTCGCACCTATAATATTCGCTTGTACTTGCTCCACAATGGTTTGGTAAGAACGATAAATAGAAGGCTGAATAGCAAAAATAGCTGCAATTCCAGCAAAAACAGGTGAAGGTAGTTTCAACAACTCTGCAATAAATAATGCAAATACGATAGCTACACCAGTTTTAAATACACGGGCACCTAATTTCATAAAGATGTCCTTTCTGTCTAATATTTTTTAGCTTCTTTACATTATAGAAGGAAGTGCTCATAAAATACATAGATTTGCATGGATGAATAAGAAAAAGGCGACTTCTACTTGCAAGTCGCCTTTTTCTTGTCAAGATTATAATTGAGAAAACGCAATATCTACTGCTTCAATTGTTTCCTGAATATCTGCTTCTGTATGCTCAGTTGTTAAGAACCATGCTTCATATTTAGAAGGAGCTAGATTAATACCTTGCTCAAGCATGTGTTTAAAGAAGCGTCCAAATATTTCACCATCAGAGCTTTCAGCTTGCTCATAGTTTTCTACCTTCACATCTGTAAAGTAAATAGTAAGAGCTCCTTTAAGACGATTTAACGTGATGGTTACGCCATGTTTTTTAGCAGCAGCTAAAACACCTTCTTCTAAAATTGCGCCTAATCTATCCATTTCCTCGTATATACCTGGTGTTTGTAGAACTTCTAGGCAAGCAATACCAGCTTGCATAGATGCAGGATTTCCAGCCATCGTACCCGCTTGGTATGCTGGGCCGAGAGGTGCCACAGTATCCATAATCTCTTTACGTCCGCCATAAGCACCGATTGGTAAACCACCACCAATAACTTTACCAAGTGCAGTTAGATCAGGTGTTAGGCCAAGTAAATTTTGAGCGCCACCATAGTGGAAGCGGAAGGCCGTGATGACCTCATCATAAATCGTTAGGGCCCCTTTTTCCTTTGCTGTAGCATGTACTAATTCAAGAAAGCCTGGCTTTGGTTCAACGATACCGAAGTTTCCTACTATTGGCTCGATTAAAATAGCTGCAATCTCCTCGCCCCATTTATCCATGGCTTCTGTAAAGGCTTCAGGGTTATTAAAAGGTACAGTAATAACTTCTTCAGCAGTCGAAGTTGTCACGCCCGCTGAATCTGGTGTTCCTAATGTTGCTGGACCTGATCCGGCAGCCACTAATACTAAATCAAAGTGCCCGTGGTAGCAACCAGCAAATTTCATGATTTTTGTACGTCCTGTATAGGCACGTGCCACACGAATCGTTGTCATAACAGCTTCTGTACCAGAGTTGTTAAAACGTACTTTATCCATCGACGGAATGGCTTCCTTTAACATTTTTGCGAAAGTAACTTCATATTCAGTCGGCGTCCCAAACAATGTACCATTTTCAGCTGCGTGCGTAATGGCCTTTGCAATATGAGGATGACCATGACCAGTAACGATTGGACCATATGCTGCTAGATAGTCGATATAACGATTGCCATCTACATCCCAAAAATAAGCGCCTTTTCCTCGCGCCATGGCTACAGG
The DNA here is from genome assembly GCF_058797135.1 of Lysinibacillus sp. GW823-FHT02G10. NCBI lineage: Bacteria > Bacillati > Bacillota > Bacilli > Caryophanales > Bacillaceae > Lysinibacillus > Lysinibacillus sp. GW823-FHT02G10. The sequence goes on along the minus strand of NZ_JBXAJI010000016.1, from coordinate 3,842 downwards.
AGAACCGCCACCTACTGCTTTATATGAACGAGAAGGGCTGTTTACACCACCAACAATATGCTGTAATGCCTCTTCATGTATTGCTTCAGATTTTGCATGATTCATAGAATTGCCTCCTAACTTTTTATACGTAATCTATTGTAGACCTATCGGTGTAAGAAATCCAAAGAAATTAAGAGATATGACTTGATTTGTTACTTAGAGTAAAATAGGACCTACAGAGGAGGAGATTGTATGACATTACTAGAAGGACAAAAAGCGCCGGATTTTTCTCTATTGAACGAAAAGGGCGAGATGGTGCATTTAGCTGATTTTAAAGGAAAAAATGTTATTTTATACTTTTACCCAAAGGATATGACACCAGGCTGCACGACGGAGGCATGTGATTTTCGCGATAAGTTTGAGGACTTCAGTCATTTAAATGCTGTTGTTCTGGGTGTTAGCCCAGATAACGCAAGCAAGCATACAAAATTTATTGATAAGCATGGTTTGCCATTTTCATTATTAGTGGATGAGGACCATGCTATTGCTGAAGCTTATGATGTATGGGTTTTAAAGAAAATGTATGGACGTGAATATATGGGCATAGAGCGTTCAACGTTTTTAATTGATGCTGAGGGGAAGCTTGTAAAAGCTTGGCGCAAAGTTCGAGTGAAAAATCATATTGAAGAAGTATATGCTTATTTAGCAGAACAGGAGGCAAAACAATGAGAATCTATTTTACATTTGAACCTAGACCAGATTTACGAGAACCATTAGTAGCAGAATTTCCACAGCTTGAATTTATCTTTGAAAAGAGCATATCAAATGAAGAGCTTCAACAAGCGGATGTATTAGTTACATATGGTGAAGATTTAACAGAAGAGAGTATTCAATCTGCTACAAAGCTAAAATGGATTTTTGTTGCATCGGCAGGTATAGAAAAAATGCCAGCTCAGGCTATTATTGAACGCAGGATTCTAGTTTCAAATGTTCGTGGCATTCATAAAACGCCTATGGCTGAATCGATTCTTGCTCATATTTTAGCCATTAAACGAGCTTTGCCTTGGATGTATGAGCAGCAAAAGAAAAATGAATGGTCGAAAAAAACACAACAAACGGAATTACGAGATAGTACGGCACTTATTTTGGGGCCAGGTGCCATTGGTTCGGAAGTTGGGCGTTTATTGCAAGCTTTTGGTGTTACAACAATTGGGTGTAACCGCTCTGGTAAAGAAGCGGCCTATATGAATACGATGATTAGTTTTACCAATTTGAAAGAAGCACTACCTCTTGCAGATATCGTTATTTCTGTATTACCAAAAACAACAGAAACGACCCATTTATTAAAAGAAGAGCATTTTGTTGCGATGAAAAACAATGCGATCTTCATGAATTTTGGTCGAGGTAATTTAGTTGATGAAAACGTACTCATTCAAGCGATTGAAAGAAAGCAAATAGGACACTCAGTTTTAGATGTATTTGAAGAGGAGCCTCTGACATCCGACAATCCATTATGGACATTACCAAATGTTATAGTATCACCTCATGTATCCAGTCATTCTTCTCGTTATGTTGAGCGTAGCTTAGAAATTTTCAAGCCAAGCCTAACAAAATGGCTAAAGGGTGACACGGATTTAGAAAATGTTATGGATTTATCAAGAGGATATTAAGGAAAAAACCATTGATTTATTGAGGATAAGCAATGTGTGATTGTTGACGAAGTAGTACGAATTGGATACACTATTTATAACAATTATAAATTAATAATACTTATGGAAGAGGTGCATGACGATGTCTGCAACGCATTTACAAGATGCACTGGACACGTTGAAAACAACTGGTGTACGTATTACTCCTCAGCGTCATGCTATTTTGGAATATCTAATTCAATCAATGGCACATCCTACTGCCGATGAAATTTATAAAGCTCTTGAGGGTAAGTTCCCTAATATGAGTGTAGCGACTGTTTATAACAACCTGCGTGTATTTCGTGAAGTAGGTCTTGTGAAAGAGCTAACTTACGGGGATGCTTCAAGTCGCTTTGATTTCGTGACAAACGATCATTACCATATGATTTGTGAATGCTGTGGTAAGATCGTCGATTTCCATTATCCTGGACTCGACGAAATAGAGCATTTTGCATCACAGGTAACAGGCTTTGATGTGCATTCGCATCGCTTAGAGATATACGGCACTTGTCCATCATGTAAAGTTGCTACTGCTAAAGTACAATAAAAATCCTAGCTCTTAAAAAGGGCTAGGATTTTTTTGTTTTATTATAGGATTGATCGAACTCTTTACCTTCTAGAGTAGGATCAAGTGTTAATGGCTCATTGCAGTACATGCACATATCTACTCGGCCTAAAACCTTTGTATGTTTATGGCAATTAGGACACTCTACTTGAATAGCTCTTGTTGACAGTAATCCGATCCACGCATATACAACTGTGCTACCGATAATACAAAGAACACCTAGTGACATGAAAATTAAAACTAATATCGGGCTGTTTTTAAAGAAAATGCCTCCGTACATGACAATAAAACCAAAAAAGATTAGTGCTAATGCGAATGAACGAATTTTATTAATTTTACTTTTATAAGGTTTCATATTTCATCTTGCCTCCCAATCTAAAATCTACTATAACATATAAGGGCAAAGTATTTTAGCTTTGAACTGAATGAAAGAAGGAATACTTTTAGAGTATGTCGAATTTTTAACGGAACAAAACAACCTATATGAATAAAGGAGGGCTGAACATGGAGCAAGTACTGCGTCCGATATATCAAGAACGTGCGAGTCAGTCGAATACATTAGGCGTAATTTTAGTGGAAAAGCGTGAAGAACAAAGTAACGTTACAGATACATTTGATACGGTTTTACTCATTATCGTAAAAGAAGCAGAGCAACCAGTCTTTTCAAAACATTACTTATATGAAGGAAATAAAATCGCTCTACATACTGTTACGGAGAAATTAATTCGAAAATGGTTACTCATCGGTTCAAATAGAAAGGTTGTTGATTGGATATTCTTCGGTAGAGTATTATTTGATCGGAATGAATTTCTGTATAAACTAAAAATAGAATTGCAGGAATTTCCGTATAGTGGTCGTAAAATTAAAACAGGTATTCAATTTTCAAAGTTAATTCGTCGCTATTTGGAGGGGAAAGAATACTTTGATAAAGGAAGTTACTTAGATGCTTATAATCATGTTGTGGATTCGCTACATCATCTAGGTCGCCTATCTATTATCGATAGTGGCCTGTATCCTGAAGTAACTGTTTGGGCACAGGTGAAAAAAATCGAGCCAGCCATCTATAAGCTGTATGAAGAGCTAGTGACAAGTAATGAGCCAATAGAAAAGCGCTTAGAATTATTGTTTTTAGCAAGTGAGTTTTTAATCCACTCTCGTACACGAGATGGGGCACAGCATATATTAGAAGTCATGCAAACAAAAGAAATGTGGACTATTCAGGAATTACATGATCATCATGAACTTGTTAACTACTCAGTGGATTTAGAAGTGTTTGTTGAGTATCTAGTGGATAAAGGCTATATTCAAATTGAACCCATTGCAGCGAAAAATGATAGGATATTTCACCGTCATTACAAGGTAAATAAAGATGCTCTAGAAATGGGGCAATGACTGTAGTATGCTTGTAATCGAGGTATCTAAAAAATACCTCGATATTTTTTTAGAAAAGTAGTTGACGAATAATATCTTAGTATTGTATTATATTAATTGTCGCTAAGACATAAACGAATAACTCAGAAAAACACAAAAAACTTTTTTAAAAAAGTTGTTGACATGTTTTGAATGAGATGTTAATATAAAGAAGTCGCTGAAAAACGACTTAAATA
>NZ_JBXAJI010000015.1:0-31263 GCF_058797135.1 Lysinibacillus sp. GW823-FHT02G10 | reverse complement strand
ATGCTGGCTGTTTTTTTACTTTCTCTTTTGATAACTTTTAACTCTACTAAAGAGATTGTTCAAAATTGTTTTCTGAATTTAAAAAATGCAAATAAATGCCTCGAAAATGTAGTTAATTATTTGTATTGTTTATCTTAATTGTTATTTGTTAAAAATCTGAATTGTCTTTCTTTTATAAGTTCCTTGACAGTAGCAGTCCACGTTGTTAATCTTACAATTAATATTCTTTTAACTATAGGAGGAAGTTACGAAAATGTGGGAGACTAAATTTGCCAAAGAAGGTTTAACTTTTGATGATGTATTATTAGTACCAGCTCATTCCGAAGTACTACCGAAAGATGTTGATTTATCTGTTCAATTAACACCAAAGATTAAATTAAACATCCCAATGGTCAGCGCAGGTATGGATACAGTTACAGAGTCTAAAATGGCGATTGCTATGGCACGTCAAGGCGGTATCGGTATTATTCATAAAAACATGGGGATTGATGAGCAAGCTGAACAAGTAGAAAAAGTAAAACGTTCTGAAAATGGTGTTATTACAAACCCATTCTTCTTAACTCCGACACATCAAGTTTTCGATGCTGAGCATCTAATGGGTAAATACCGAATCTCTGGTGTTCCTATTGTTGATAGTATGGAAAATCAAAAGCTAGTAGGGATTATTACAAACCGTGATTTACGTTTTATCTCTGACTACTCTTTAAAAATTGAAGATGTAATGACGAAAGAAGATTTGATTACAGCACCAGTGGGAACGACTTTAGAGGATGCTGAAAAAATTCTTCAACAATATAAAATCGAAAAACTTCCAATTGTAGATGAAGAAGGTAGATTAACTGGACTAATTACAATTAAGGATATCGAGAAAGTGATTGAATTCCCGAATGCTGCGAAAGATACACATGGCCGTTTATTAGTAGGCGCGGCAGTTGGTGTATCAAAAGATACGATGGTACGTATTGAGAAGCTTGTTGAAGCACAAGTTGACATTGTTGTAATCGATACGGCCCATGGTCATTCAGAAGGCGTATTACAAACAATTCGCTCAATCCGTGAGACTTACCCTGAGCTAGAAATCATCGCTGGTAATGTTGCTACAGGAGAAGGCGCACGTGCATTATTTGAAGCAGGAGCAGATGTTGTTAAAGTAGGTATCGGTCCTGGTTCTATTTGTACTACACGTGTTGTAGCAGGTGTAGGTGTACCACAAATTACAGCAGTATATGATTGTGCTACAGTAGCTCGTGAGCTAGGTAAAACAATAATTGCTGATGGTGGTATTAAATACTCTGGTGATATCGTAAAAGCTCTAGCAGCTGGAGGCAACGTTGTAATGCTTGGTTCTCTTCTAGCAGGTACATCTGAATCTCCTGGAGAAACAGAAATCTTCCAAGGTCGTCGCTTTAAAGTTTATCGTGGTATGGGTTCTATCGGCGCAATGGAAAAAGGTTCTAAAGATCGTTACTTCCAAGAGGATGCAAAAAAATTAGTACCTGAAGGTATTGAAGGCCGTCTTCCTTATAAAGGACCATTAGCTGATACAATCTACCAACTGATTGGTGGTATTCGCGCTGGTATGGGTTATTGTGGAGCTCCACATCTGGAGCACCTACGCGAGAATGCACAATTTGTTAGAATGACAGGTGCTGGTCTTCGTGAATCACATCCACATGATGTACAGATTACAAAAGAATCACCAAACTATTCCATGTAATATATTACTTGCAACTTTTATGCTTTCGCATCGTCTACAAAGATGGCGCGAGAGCATTTTTTTATGGTAGAGAGTCAACACGTTTGTTGTTATCTATGATAAAATGTCGAGGACAAGATTATTTTTTGGAGGGCTTTAAAGGTGAAAAAGAAAATGAACACCGTATTACGCTTACTCCTAATTCCTGTTTTATTATTTAGTATTTTTGCAGGTATTCCTGCAAAGGCAAATGCGGAAACAGATTTAGGATTAACAGTGGATGCTGCGATTTTAATTGATGCAGATTCAGGGAAAATTTTATTTGAACAAAATGCAGATACTTCACTAGGTATTGCAAGTATGACAAAGATGATGACTGAATACCTGTTATTGGACGCGATTGATGCAGGGAAAGTTAAATGGGATCAAGAATATCACGTAACAGATTATACGTATCGTATGTCTCAAAATCGTGCATTAAGTAATGTACCTTTACGTAGAGATGGCTCTTATACGATTCGTGAGTTATACGAGGCAATGGCAATCTATTCAGCAAATGCAGCAACCGTAGCTATTGCTGAAACGATCGCAGGTTCTGAAACTGAATTTTTAAAGTTAATGAATAAAAAAGCAGAAGAACTTGGTTTAGAGGGCTATAAATTTGTCAACTCTACTGGTCTTAATAATGCTGATTTATTTGGTATGCATCCATCAGGCACAGGCCCAGAAGATGAGAATGTGATGCCTGCAAAATCTGTAGCAAAATTAGCATATCATTTATTAAAAGATCACCCAAAGGTATTAGAAACATCTAAAATTGCAAAAAAGACATTCCGTGAAGGAACAGAAGATGCAATTAAAATGTCTAACTGGAACTTTATGTTACCGGGGTTAGTGTATGAATATCAAGGTGTAGATGGATTAAAGACAGGTACAACAAACTTTGCAGGTCACTGCTTCACAGGTACTGCAGAGCGCAATGGTACTCGTTTGATTGCAGTTGTAATGAAAGCTGTTGATGCAAATGGACAAGGGTCCTATGAAGCTCGCTTTGATGCCACAGCGAAATTATTTAACTACGGCTTTTCACAATTCTCAAAGCAAGAAATTTTACCAGGGAACTATACATTCAAAGATCAAAAAACAGTTAAAGTGACAAAAGGTAAAGAAGACAAAGTATCGATTGCAGTAAAAGAACCAATTTCATTTATGATTAAGTCTTCTGATAAAGACTTATATAAACCTACATTGGTTTTAGATAAAAAGAGTTTAGAGGCAGACGTTAAAAAAGGCACTGTTGTAGGAAAGGTCGTTATTGAACGCACAGAAGGCACAGATTACGGCTTTATCGATGGCAAGGATATTTCATCCGATGTTGTCACAACAGAGGCTGTAGAGCGTGCTAGCGGTATCTCATTGTTCTTCCAAGGTGTAGGTAACTTCTTCGGTAATTTATGGGGAGGCATTACAGACTTTGTTGGTGGATTGTTTTAATATTTAAATACGAGCACATGAATGCACTTAAGCATTCATGTGCTTTTTCACATTTTTACACGCTATAGCATACGCTAATAGGCGAAAGGATGTGGCTAAATGTGTGGCATTACAGGCTGGGCTAGTTTTCAAAAGGACTTAAGAACAAGTGACACAATATTAAAATCGATGACGCAAACATTAAATAAGAGAGGGCCAGATGATGAAAATATTTGGTGTAGTGAGCATATTGCATTTGGCCATCGACGGTTGGCTGTTATTGATTTAATCGGTGGCAAACAGCCAATGAAAAAAATCCATGATGGTTTGAACTATGTCATTACATATAATGGCGAACTTTATAATACAGAGGAGCTACGTAAGGAACTTCAAAAAAGAGGGCACAGCTTTACAACACAATCAGATACTGAAGTACTATTAACTGCCTATATTGAATGGAAAGAGCAGTGTGTAGAATTTCTAAATGGTATTTTTGCCTTCGGTGTTTGGGATGAGCAAACACAGTCTTTATTTTTGTGTCGAGACCGACTAGGCGTAAAACCATTGTATTATACAGAGCAACAAGAAGGTGTACTTTTTGCATCTGAGGTGAAGGCTCTGCTAGCACACCCCACGGTTCAAGCATGTGTAAACGTTGAAGGGTTGGCAAGTATGATGGCTGTAGGACCTTCTAGAGCGCCAGGTAAAACCCTTTTTCAAAATATTGAAGAATTACGACCTGGCTATGCTATGCGATTCTCTAGAGAAGAAGGTTTAAGAAAGTGGCCGTATTGGCAACTACAAAGCCGTAGACATGAAGAAACATTAGGAGAAACAATTGAACATGTTGGTTTTTTGTTAACGGATGCTATAGAACGTCAGCTAGTTTCGGATGTACCCATTTGTACGTTTCTTTCAGGAGGACTAGATTCCAGTATTATTACAGGCATTGCAGCAAATAGATTCCAACAGCAAAACCATCAATTGCATACGTATTCTATTGATTATGAAGATAATGAGCGCTTCTTTAACCCACATTCTTTCCAGACCTCTACGGATACGTACTGGATTCAAAAAATGACAGAAACTTTCAAGACAGCTCACCACGCAGAGGAAATCACTCAGCAACAGTTAATTGATTTATTAGTGGAATCGGTCATTGTTCGTGATTCCCCAGGTATGGCAGATGTAGATTCTTCGTTATTATGGTTTTGTCGTGAAATAAAAAGGGAATTTACTGTAGCGCTATCAGGAGAGTGTGCAGATGAAATTTTTGGTGGTTATCCATGGTTTAAAGATAGGACTACTGGTTTCCCTTGGATCCGTTCATTGTCTGAAAGAAGTGCATTACTCCAAGAGAAGTGGAACAAAAAATTAAAAATTGAAACCTATGCACAACAACTATATTTACAAACAATAGCTGAAGTTCCTTTGCTAGATGGAGAAGGTCTAGCAGAGGTAAAGCATCGTGAAATGTCCTACTTAAATATGCTATGGTTTATGCAAACATTATTAGAGCGGAAGGATCGTATGAGTATGGGGGCAAGTTTAGAGGTACGTGTCCCTTTTGCAGATCATCGGCTTGTAGAATATGCCTGGAATATTCCGTGGGAAATGAAGAATTTAGATGGAATAGAAAAAGGATTACTTCGAAAATCAATGGCACATCTATTGCCGAATGAAGTGTTATATCGTAAAAAAAATCCTTATCCAAAAACATATCATCCTGTCTATACAGCAGGAGTGCAAAAATGGTTGAAGGAAATTCTACATGATAAAAATTCAATTTTGCATGAACTATTTGAACGACAAAAGCTTGCGGAGTTAATTGAATCGGGAGGTAGCTCTTTTAAGGTTCCGTGGTATGGGCAATTAATGGCAGGTCCCCAGCTTTTAGCTTATCTAGGGCAAATTCATACTTGGTTTGAGCATTATCAAATTCAATTAATTGAGACTTAATATAAAACGACCCATCTACGTAGATGGGTCGTTTTTTTGTATACTCCAGCAATCCATCAACTGCTCAATGGATGATTCGATTGCTTGTACGGGAATCCCTCCAAAACCTAATAAAAATTGAGCTTGTGAAGATTCATAATGATCTAGTCTATAGGCTGATAATGGATAAATACCGATCTCTGCTTGAGAGGCAAGCTGTTGTAATTGTTTTTCTGAGAATGTGTGTTGAACCTCTAATAAAATATGCATACCCGCTTGTTCACCAGTAATGTTAATGGATGATGAATATTTTTCTAAAATAGAAGTTAGTTTATCATGTTTTTTACGATAAATTTTACGCATACGATTGAGATGCTTTGCAAAATGCCCATCACCCATAAAATTTGCCACAATATGCTGATCAAAACGAGGCACCGTTGATGAGTAATAATTAAAGACATCGTTATAAGTAGCAAGTAGTTTAGGTGGAAGTACAAAATAAGCTACTCGCAAGGATGGCATTAAAGATTTAGTAAAAGTACTCATGTAAATAACTTTATCGTTTCGATCTAATGCGTGTAGGGCAGGAATTGGTTTACCAGCATAACGAAATTCCGAATCATAATCATCCTCAATAATATAACGAGAGGTGCTTTGTGCCGCCCAATTTAAAGCTTGTGCTCGTCTTGTAGCAGATAATACAGCCCCAGTTGGGAATTGATGTGAGGGTGTAATATACACAACATTAGCATTTGTTTCTTCAAGATCATGAATAATTATGCCCTCTTCATCAACTGCAATTGGATAAACTTTTCGTTTATGCTGCGAAAACATTCGATGGACGGCAGGGTATCCTGGGTTTTCTAATGCAAAGCTGGTGTCCTCACTAAAAAGACGGAGAATCATAGGGAGGAGCTGCTCCGTCCCTGAACCAATAACAATTTGTTCAGGGTGGCATACAACACCACGGGATTGATATAAATAATTAGCAATCTCTGTGCGTAAAGACAGTTCACCTTGTGGTTCCCCTGTTAATAATAGCTCCTTTGAGGTATCGTCAAAAAGCTCTTTTGCATACTTTCTCCATGTTTGAAATGGAAAAGCATCGATATCAATAGATCCTGGATTAAAATCGATTTTGTAAGACTTTTTCTTAGGATGTTCATTAATGGACGCCACAGTATCTTGTTGAATGTAGGGCAGTTCATCTATTTCTTCTACAAAATAGCCAATACGTGATTTGGACATAATATAGCCTTCAGCTAAAAGCTGAGCATAGGCAATTTCAATTGTTGTTTGGGAAATGTTTAAAAAATCAGCTAATTTTCTTTTTGAAGGCAGTTTTTCTCCTACAGTTATTTTTTTAGAAATAATAGCTTCTTTAATACCGTTATAAAGCTGATCATAAAGCGGTTTATCACTATCTCTTTCAAGCTGGAATAAAAGCATATCCATGATCTGGAACCTCCTGACCCTATAAATATTTTAAAAACTGGATATTTTGATATGGTCAATTTCTATTATACTAAACTTCATCATAAAGGTGGAGGTTAGAAAATGAAACAAACAGGTACAGAGCTAGTAAAGCGTGGAATGGCAGAAATGCAAAAAGGCGGCGTCATTATGGATGTCATTAATGCAGAGCAAGCAAAAATTGCAGAAGCTGCAGGTGCTGTAGCAGTTATGGCATTAGAAAGAGTACCGTCAGATATTCGGAAAGCAGGTGGCGTTGCACGCATGGCCAATCCTCGTATTGTTGAGGAAGTGATGGGGGCTGTAACTATTCCTGTGATGGCCAAAGCACGTATTGGTCATATTGTTGAAGCACGTGTCTTAGAAGCAATGGGTGTTGATTATATTGATGAAAGTGAAGTTTTAACACCAGCTGATGAAGAATACCATTTATTAAAAAGTGAATACACAGTACCGTTTGTGTGTGGCTGTCGTGATTTAGGAGAGGCAACCCGTCGTATCGGGGAAGGTGCCTCGATGTTACGAACTAAAGGTGAACCAGGTACAGGGAATATTGTGGAGGCCGTTCGCCATATTCGTAAAGTAAATGCACAGGTTCGTAAAGTCGTAGGAATGACAGAGGATGAATTAATGACAGAGGCGAAATTACTAGGAGCTCCTTTCGAGTTATTAAGAGAAATTAAACGTCTTGGTCGTTTACCAGTAGTAAACTTCGCAGCAGGAGGAGTGGCAACGCCTGCTGATGCAGCCTTAATGATGGAACTTGGAGCTGATGGCGTTTTCGTTGGTTCAGGTATTTTTAAATCTGAGAACCCTGAAAAATTTGCACGTGCCATTGTAGAGGCGACTACTCATTATAAAGACTATAAGCTTATTGCGGAAATATCAAAAGAGCTCGGAGTGCCAATGAAGGGGATTGATATTGCACAGCTTGGACACAACGAGCGTATGCAAGAGCGAGGTTGGTAGCATGAAGCGAATTGGTGTATTAGCATTACAAGGAGCAGTTCGTGAGCATATACAAATGTTAGAAGCTCTTGGTTGTGAAGCAATTCAAGTAAAACAAAGAAAGGATTTAGGAAACCTAGATGGACTTGTGTTACCAGGTGGAGAAAGCACAACAATGAGAAAATTGCTGGATCGATTTGATCTGCTAGAGTCAATTCGTGGACTTGCACAGCAAGGATTACCGATGCTTGGTACATGTGCGGGATTAATTTTATTAGCCAAGGATCTAATTGAAGATGAACCACATTTGGCTGTGATGGACGTGACTGTAGCAAGAAACTCATATGGACGTCAGGTGGATAGCTTCGAAGTACAACTAGATATTCCTAAAGTAGGTGTAGGGATTCCAGCAGTATTTATTCGTGCACCTCATATTGAAGCGGTAGGTAAAGGTGTTGAAATTCTTGCACAACATGAAGGGAAAATAATCTTGGCACAAGATGGCCATTTATTGGGTTGTTCGTTTCATCCCGAATTAACAGAGGATACACGAATTCTTGAATATTTTGTAACCTCTATGGTATGACTTGCAAAATTTGTTTTCATATAGTACAGTATGTTTAAATTTTAAATAACTGAACACGATGATGGGAAGTAGTAGCAAGCACGTTTTTTTTAGAGAGTCAGCGGTTGGTGGAAGCTGATAAAAGCACTTGTGAATCCGTCCTGGAGTTGCACAGTCGAAGTGAATGAAGTAGGCTGTAGCCGGCTGAAATGCCGTTATGAAATAAGTGGATTAGGCAGAAATATGTCTAGTCAATTAGGGTGGCAACGCGGGTAGCTCTCGTCCCTTTTTAGGGATGAGGGCTTTTTTGTGTTCATTTCGCTGCAACGATTTTCCATCATGAAGAAACTATTGGAGGTATGAAGATGTTAGATATTAAACGCGTCCGTGAGAATTTCACGGAAATTAAAGAGATGTTATTAACACGTAATGAAGACTTGGGAAACTTAGATGACTTTGAAGACTTAGATGCAAAACGTCGTGAATTGATTGCCAAAACAGAAGAATTAAAAGCAGAACGCAATAAAGTGTCTGAACAAATCTCAGTTATGAAACGCAACAAAGAAAATGCTGATGAAGTCATTGCTCGTATGCGTCAGGTTGGCGATGAAATTAAAGAATTAGATGTACAATTAAATGATGTTGAAGAACGCTTTAAAGATATGATGATGCGTTTACCAAACATCCCACATGAATCTGTACCAGTAGGCACAACAGAGGATGACAATGTTGAAGAATATACGTGGGGTGAAATTCCGACATTTGATTTTGATATTAAAGCACACTGGGACCTTGCTACGGATTTAAAAATTGTAGACTTTGAACGCGGCGCGAAAGTAACAGGTAGCCGTTTCTTATTCTATCGTGGTCTTGGTGCTCGTTTAGAACGAGCATTAATGACATTCATGATGGATTTACATGCAGAGGAGCATGGTTACGAGGAAATGCTACCACCTGTCATTGTTAATCGAGATAGCCTAACAGGTACAGGGCAACTTCCGAAATTTGAGGAAGATGTATTCAAATTAGAGGAAACAGATTATTTTATGATTCCAACTGCAGAAGTACCAGTAACGAACTTCTATCGAGATGAGATTTTACCGGCTGAAGCTTTACCACAAGGCTTTGCAGCGTATAGTGCTTGCTTCCGTTCAGAAGCGGGATCTGCAGGTCGTGATACACGTGGTTTAATTCGTCAACACCAGTTCAATAAAGTAGAATTAGTACGTTTTGTAAAACCAGAGGAGTCATACGAACAATTAGAGCTATTAACAAGTCATGCAGAAAAAGTATTACAATTACTAGGCTTACCATATCGTAAGTTAAAAATGTGTACAGCTGATTTAGGTTTTACTGCAGCGAAAAAATATGATTTAGAAGTTTGGATTCCTGCACAAAACATGTACCGTGAAATTTCTTCTTGCTCTAACTTTGAGGATTTCCAGGCACGACGAGCAAATATCCGCTTCCGTCGTGAGCCAAATGCAAAACCAGAATATGTGCATACATTAAACGGCTCAGGTCTTGCCATTGGCCGTACAGTTGCTGCTCTTCTAGAAAACTACCAACAAGCTGATGGCAGCGTAGTAATTCCTGAAGTTTTAAGACCTTATATGGGTGGTAAAGAAGTAATCGCACCAAAATAAACGACAGATAAAGCTATTTTAGACAATTCCTTTATGGATGTTCTAAAATAGCTTTTTTGTGTTGCTAAAATTGAAATCTCTCATAATTTTTGAAAATTCGTTATAATGGGTAATATTCATGGGGACAAGGGGGAGAAATTCATGGAATTGCAACAATTTGCACAGGCTTTCAGTGAATTTGATAATGTTTTAATTACAGATGATAAAGGCTGTGCAATCTTTTATGATTTAGCAGATTTAAATATATTATTGGAAATCGGCTTAACACCAGATGAATTTTTTCACAGCACAGTGACTGATAATTATCAAAATTTATCACCTGAGACAAGTACTGTTTTTCAAGTCATACAAACAGGGCAGCCAGTTTTATACTATGAACAACAACTGACAACATTGAACGGATTTAGTTATTTATCACTGAGTTCGACCTATCCCATTATGGAGCATGGAAAAGCCATTGGTGCCATTGAATTTTCAAAACATTTTTATGAAACTAAGCAAATTAAATACTTAGATAATTTCCTGGGACATAAATTATATCGAGATAATCATACAACCTATCGTTTAGAGGATTACATTACAACAAACGCCGAAATGAAAACTCAACTTGAAAAGGCACGTCGTAGTGCTCAAAAAAGTGCACCAGTTTTACTAACTGGGGAAACTGGAACTGGGAAAGATATAATCGCACAAGGCATACACAATGAAAGTGAACGCTATACAAAGCCGTTTATTACTTTGAACTGCTCAACATTAACAGAGGATAATATATTTACTCAGCTATACGGCTCGGGCAATGAAGCAAAAAGTGGAAAGTTACAGGAGGCTAATGGAGGAACGCTACTCATTGACCACCTTAATTTATTGGATATATCTTTGCAGGCGAAACTTTTACATGCGGTAGATATAAAAGTGTTAAATGGTGAGCCCTTGGATATACGGTATATTACTACTGTCAATGAAGATGTGGACAAACTATTAGCTGAAAAAAGGCTACGCGAGGACTTATTTTATCGCTTAAATGTTCTTCAAATTGATTTGCCACCGCTAAGATTAAGGAAGGAAGATATTCCACTTATCCTTGATTTTTATATACAATTTTACAATGAACATACACTACAGAAAAATGTAAGCTATTGTAATGAAGTAATTCAGTTATTTTATGCCTATCATTGGCCTGGGAATGTGCGTGAACTAAAAAATGCCCTTGAATCGGCATATAATAATTTGCTTGGTGATGAAATACTTGTTGAACATGTTCCAGAGAGGATTAAAAAAAATGTTCAACATTCAACTCAATCGATCATGCAAAACAACCAATCTGGACATTTACGAGATTTAACGGAAGCCTACGAGCGTCTAATTATAGCGGAAAAGTTGCGTGAAACTGATGGACGATTAGCGGAAACAGCTAGACGTTTAGGTATTTCTCGTCAATTACTAAAATATAAGTGTTTAAAATATGAATTGTTGTAAAAAAAATTTTACAAAAAGGGGATAAAAATTTATCTCCTTTTTTCGTGTTATTAAATTTTTTATTATTTAGATAAATCTTCTGTAAACGATTATAAAGGGGTTGAGGATATGTCTAAAGTTGTGCAGCATACGATAATCGTGGGGCTAGCCTTATTTGCTATATTTTTTGGTGCTGGGAATTTAATATTTCCGCCTTCCATAGGAAATAGTGCAGGGGAATCATGGATCTCCGCTCTGATGGGCTTTAGCTTAACGGGTGTTATTTTACCTGTGCTTGCGGTGTATGCAATTTATAATACTGGGGGAACTGTGGAAGCGCTCACAAGACCAATCGGAAATTGGTTTTATAAAGCCTTTAATACGGTCATGATGGTTTGTATTGGGATGGTTGTCACAATCCCGAGGATGTCAGCGACAACTCATGAATTAGGAGTATCACAAATTATTCCGAACGTACCTTTAATTGTGTCAGTATTAGCATTTTTCGCGATTTGCTTTTACTTTGCGATGGACCAATCAAATGTGATCGATAAGATTGGCAAATGGTTGACGCCTGTTCTTGTTCTTATCCTTATTATCCTCATTGGTAAAGGGGTATTAGACCCAATAGGAGCGGCAATTAATACAGGAGCAGAAAGGGTTTTTGCCAACTCCATAATAGCAGCCTATCAAACAGGAGATGTGGGAACAGGTATTCTTTGTGCGCCAATCTTTTTAGCAGCAATAGTTGGCTATGGCTATAAAGGGAAACAATCTAAAAAGGTCGCGCTTGGTGGAATGGCTATTGCTGCAATAGGGTTAATTGCAGTATATGGTGGCCTGCTCTATTTAGGGGCTACAAGTAGTGGCATCATCACAAATCCTGGCAGTGATACAGAACTATTAGCGGGCATTGCCTTTAGTGTCATTGGTAATTTGGGTAAAGCGTTACTAGCTATATGTGTTGTTTTTGCCTGCTTAACTTCAGCGATTGGTGTCATGGTCATATCCTCACAGTTTTTAAATGAACTAACAAAAGAGAAGCTTGGCTATAGAACGTGGGTCTTTATTATGTGTGTAGTAGGCGCAACTATTGGCTCCTTAGGTGTAGGTGCCATCGTCGAAATTACATTGCCGATTTTCTTGGTAATTTATCCAGTCATTATTGTACTTGTGCTACTGGGAGCCTTTGATCGTTTTGTCCCAAATGCAGGAGCCTATAAAGGAACTGTCCTATTTGCATTTCTAGTAAGCGTCGTTGAAACATTTGCTAGCTATGAAATTACGATACCTGGTGTGACACAGTTGGTCATGCATTTACCATTGCAGTCTAGTGGATTTGCTTGGATTATGCCATCTATTGTTGGCTTTATTATCGGTACTATTTTGCATAAGGTGCTGAAAGCAGAAGATCCTGAAAAATCTACTTTTGGTATAGAAGAAATAGGAGTTGAAAAATGATGCAAATTATTTGTAACGCAAAGATATATACAGCAGATACTATTCAGCCATCTGCAACTGCTATGGTAATCGAAGGAAGAAAGATACTTTGGATTGGACAACAGGAAGATTTACCCCCCTATCAGGGAGAAATAATAGATGTACAAGGAAAGGTCATTATTCCTGGGATTATTGACGCTCATATGCATCCGATTATGTTAGCGGATGTTTTGGAACAAGTGGCTTGTTTACCTCCATATATTTATTCTATTGAGGATATAATTAATGCATTAGCAAACTATGATGCAAGTCAGCGGGGATGGCTATTAGGCTGGGGCTATGATGAAGGGAAACTAAAGGAAAGAAGAGCGCCTTTAAAAGAGGACTTAGACCGTGCCTCTACAGAGTTACCTGTCATTGTTATGCGTACATGTGGTCATATTATATCGGTTAATAGTAAAGCATTAGCAATCGCAGGTATTACGAAGGATACGCTTGATCCACAGGGTGGACAAATCGATCGGGATGAAAATGGAGAACCTACAGGCGTACTGCGTGAAAATGCACGTAATCTAGTACTACAGCATTTACCTACACCATCTGAAGAAGAGATTGTCAAAAGGCTCCTAAAGCTATCACAAACTTTGGCATCCTATGGTGTAACAAGTATTACAGAATTAATGGCCACGGTAGCACCAATTGATTATTTAGGCCTGTATCGTAAAGCCCAAGAAAAAGGTTTTAAGCAACGCGTAGCAGTTTATTATATCTGGGAAGATATTCAACGATATGAGCTGTTGACAGCAAATACTATTGATCGTTCTGCAGGAGCCTATATCGGAGGCATTAAGCTATTTTCGGATGGCAGTGTTTCAGGCCGTACAGCACTTGTTTCTGAGCCATTTTTGGGAAGTGATGAAAAAGGCATAGCGATGACTTCGAAAGAGGAGCTGCTAGCGGCTGCTGCGGTAGCAAAAGAATATGGTATTCAATTAGTGGTTCATGCAATGGGGGACAGAGCCATTGATCTAATTGTCGACACATTTTATGAGGAAAAGGCTTGGTTAACAGATGCACCGTCTGTTCGTATTGAGCATGCAGCCATGCCATCTAAAAGTGCCTTGCAAAAAGCTGCTGAATGGGGGATAGGCTTTGTGCCACAACCCATCTTCTTATTTTGTGAAATTGAGAGTTATTTAGAGAATCTAGGGCTAGAAAAAACTCAGACATTATATGGTGTACAAACATTTCTAAAGAGGGGGATTGCGACAGCGCTCTCTTCAGATGCGCCTGCTACATCATGGGCAGAAGCGGCTAATCCCTTTGTTACGATACAAGCAGCTGTTACACGAACAGCCTATGATGGAACAGATTTAGGTACCGCAGAAAAAATCTCTGTAGAGGAGGCATTACAGCTATACACAGTTGATGCCAAGACGATGATTCGTATGGAGAACGTTGGTCAGTTAAAAGAGGGCTATGAAGCTAATTTTGTTGTACTAACAGACGATTTGTTGACGCTTTCACATAACCAGCTTATGCATGTAAAACCATTCGCTACATATATCGAAGGAGAATGTGTTTTTACACAATCCACTATTCAAGCTCAATAAATTAGTTATGAAGATGGTCGCTGCTACGACATATTTCATATATATCGCCATTCCCTTAAATATTAAAGAAGGTGTCTCATTAGGAGGCACCTTCTTTAAAGACCATTTACATCGTTGGAAGCTAATCGTGCTTTTTTCTCAGCTTTTTTACGGTCTCGTAATGCCTTAAAAAAGTCTGTTAAAATTTGACCACATTCCTCGGCTAAAATCCCTTCTGTTACATCACATTCATGATTAAAGCGTTCATCATTTAATAAATGGTAAAGAGAATCTACACAGCCAGCTTTTTGATCTCTTGCCCCATAAACAACTCGGGGTACACGTGATTGGAGAATGGCTCCTGCACACATTGGACAAGGCTCCAATGTAACATAAAGAGTAGTATCCTCCAGTCGCCAACTCCCTATTTTTTTGCAGGCTTCTTGAATCACTAACAGCTCCGCATGTGTTGTTGCATTTTGCGTTGTTTCTCTTAAATTATGCGCACGTGCAATGATTTTTCCTTCATAAACAAGTACTGCACCAATTGGTACTTCCCCAAGTAATGCAGCCTGTTGAGCTTCCTCTAATGCTTGTTTCATAAATAAACGATCTGCGTCAAAAATATCCACTCATATCTCTCCTTAACAGTAGTGTAGCGTGCTGAATTGGTAATTGCTACTTTTAACTTCTTTTCGGATGTTATATTCATCTAAAATCATTGCAGCCATGCGTAAGCGATTGATATGTAATATGTCGAAGCATAAATACTTGTTGACATTCCTTATATATCCATATATATTTATATATGAACACATGATCATATATAAATATTGAAGAATGGGGTAAACTTCTATGGATGAAAAATTAAACAGTTCAGAAATGCAAAAAAATATTGATCAGCATTTAGATGAAGAGACATTATTTGTAGTATCTCAGACTTTTAAAGCCTTGAGTGATCCAACACGAATTCGTATTTTAAACTTACTTTGTTCAGATGAACATTCTGTTAATGATATTGCAGAAATTTTAGATTTAGGCCAATCAACCGTTTCCCACCAATTACGCTTTCTTAAAAATTTAAGATTGGTGAAATTTAGGAGAGAAGGAACAACCATATATTATTCTAAGGACGATGATCACATTATGAATTTATTGAAGCAGGCTATTGAGCATGCGGCTCATAACTAAAATGAAATGGGGGAATAACAATGGGACATCAACACGACCATGGCCATGATCATACACATGGTGCAAATAAAAAGGTATTATTACTGTCATTTATTATTATTACAGGGTATATGGTAGTGGAAGCCATTGGTGGCTTTTTAACAAATAGTTTGGCTCTTTTATCAGATGCAGGGCATATGTTAAGCGACTCTATCTCTTTAGGCATAGCAATGTTAGCTTTTATGTTTGGGGAAAAAGCTGCAAACTATAGTAAGACATACGGCTATAAACGATTTGAGATTCTAGCTGCAGTATTGAATGGCATTACATTAATAGGAATCGCATTATTTATTTTCTATGAAGCAATTGAACGATTTACAAACCCACCAGAAGTAGCTACAACTGGAATGCTTATAATTAGTATAATTGGTTTGTTCGTAAACATTTTAGTTGCCTGGATTATGATGCGTGGAAGTGATACAAAGGATAATTTAAATATGCGCGGAGCATTTTTACATGTACTAAGTGATATGCTAGGGTCTGTAGGAGCTATTGTTGCGGCACTATTAATTATGTTTTTTGGCTGGGGCTGGGCAGATCCTCTTGCAAGCGTTATTGTTGCATTATTGGTCGTACGAAGTGGCTACCATGTCACAAAAGCCTCCATTCATGTCTTAATGGAGGGGACACCTTCAAATGTAGATGTTCAGGAGATTATTCAGTTAATAGAGCAGACTGATGGAATAGAAAGTATCCACGATTTACACATCTGGACAATTACTAGTGGAACGAATGCATTATCCTGTCATGCGGTTGTAAATGATCAATTGAAAATAGCTGAGAGTGAGCATATCTTGCGGAAAATTGAACATAATCTTCAACATAAGGGCATTAAGCATGTAACAATTCAATTAGAAACATCCTTACATCGACATGATAATTCCATTTTATGTAAATTAGAAAATGACCATGAACATCATCACGATGATAAATAAAATTTTTTATGACTTGCATACCCTTCTTGGGTATAGTATGATAATTACAAATAGGAGGTGTAGTGAATGGAGGAGACAGTAAAAGAGGATGCTTGTCATACAGAGGAAGCTACGTCTTGCCGAAAAAGTCATCACCCTGAGCGTGTGAAAAAGGATTTAACAACTCGCTTAAATCGAATTGAAGGTCAGATTCGTGGTATTAAGGGAATGATTGATAAAGACGTTTACTGTGATGATATTATTACGCAACTATCTGCTACACAATCTGCATTAAATAGTGTGGCAAAAATATTATTAGAAGGTCATTTAAAGGGCTGTGTTGTGGATCGTCTATCAGAGGGCGATGAAGCAGTATTAGATGAGTTAGTAATAACGATTCAAAAGTTAATGAAAAAATAGATTGAAAACATACAAAAGGAGAGATTTTATTATGCAAAACGTAACATTAAACGTACAAGGAATGTCATGTGGTCATTGTGTAAACGCGGTTGAAAAAAACGTTGGTGCTTTAGCTGGTGTTGAACAAGTAAAAGTAAATTTAGCAGAAGGTTTAGTTGATGTTGCATTTGACGATGCACAAGTATCACTTGATCAAATTAAAGAGACAATTGATGATCAAGGCTATGAAGTAAAATAAAATTTGTAGAGTGCTTCTGTGGCACTCTCTTATTTTCAAAAATATATACCCCTAGTCGGTATAAGGAGAGGTGAAAGGTAAATGAGTTCTGATCATAAGGAAGCTAATTTGCAAATTACAGGGATGACATGTGCGGCCTGTGCCACTCGAATAGAAAAAGGGTTAAATAAAATGGATGGTGTAGAACATGCAACAGTAAATTTAGCACTTGAAAAATCATCTATTAAATATGACCCAACTAAACTAAGTGAAGCAGATTTTGAAAAGAAAATAGAAGCACTTGGGTATGGTGTTGTTAAACAAAAAGCTGAACTTGATATTACAGGTATGACATGTGCAGCCTGTGCGACTCGCATTGAAAAAGGGTTAAATAAACTAAGTGGTATTTCCTCTGCTAATGTCAACTTAGCACTGGAAAAAGCGATGATTGAGTTTAATCCTTCGGAAGTATCCATCGCAGATATCATTACAAAAGTTGAGAAGCTAGGCTATGGGGCACATCAAAAGGCAGATGAGCAGGAAACAGTGGATCATCGTGAAAAAGCTATCAAACAGCAACAACATAAATTTATTTTATCGGCAATACTTTCTTTACCACTGCTTTGGACGATGGTTGGTCATTTTTCCTTTACGTCATTTTTATATGTTCCAGAATTTCTAATGAATCCATGGGTCCAAATGGTATTGGCTACGCCAGTGCAATTTATTATTGGTAAACAATTTTATGTAGGCGCATATAAAGCATTACGTAATGGTAGTGCAAATATGGATGTACTTGTTGTGATGGGGACATCAGCGGCCTATTTCTATAGTGTCTATCAAGCAATTGTAACGATAGGATTACACCATGGTCCACATCTTTATTTTGAAACGAGTGCTGTATTAATTACACTTATTTTATTAGGTAAATTATTTGAGGCAAAGGCAAAAGGACGCTCATCTGAAGCCATAAAAAAACTAATGGGACTTCAGGCAAAGACAGCAATCGTTGTACGTGACGGTATAGAAAAGGAGGTACCATTAGAAGAAGTTATCATTGGCGATATTATTTTAGTGAAACCAGGTGAAAAAATTCCTGTAGATGGTGAGGTAATAGAGGGGACAACAGCTGTTGATGAATCAATGCTAACAGGAGAAAGTCTACCAGTTGATAAAAAGCAAGGTGATCTATTATTTGGCTCAACTATTAACAAAAATGGTTTTATTAAAATGACTGCAACAAAGGTTGGACGTGATACAGCATTAGCACAAATTATTAAAGTGGTCGAAGATGCTCAAGGATCGAAAGCACCTATTCAACGTTTAGCAGATCAGATTTCAGGGATTTTCGTACCTATCGTTGTTGGCATAGCCATTGTAACCTTTTTAATTTGGATTATTTGGGTCCGTCCAGGGGAATTTACACCTGCTTTAGAGGTATTAATCGCAGTTCTTGTCATTGCTTGTCCATGTGCGCTTGGGTTAGCAACACCAACTTCAATAATGGCAGGCTCTGGACGTGCAGCTGAGTTTGGTATTTTATTTAAAGGTGGAGAACATTTAGAGCAAACACAAGGCATAGATACAGTTGTTGTAGATAAAACAGGAACAGTGACACATGGTAAACCTGAGCTTACAGATGTTCTGTTAGCGCCAGAGCAAGATGAAGCACGCTTTTTATCCTTAATCGGAGCAGCAGAGAAGCAGTCAGAGCATCCACTAGCTGAAGCCATTGTTCAAGGTATAGAAAAACGCGGCATAGCTTTAGGTGACGTTCAATTCTTTGAAGCAATACCGGGTTATGGTGTGCAGGCAACTGTCTCAGGTCAAGGTGTTATCATTGGCACACGTAAATTAATGCAACAATATGGTATTCATATTAATGATATTTTACCAACAATGGAGCAACTAGAACGAAATGGTAAGACAGCCATGTTAGCAGCCATTAATGGGCAATATGCAGGTTTAGTAGCTGTGGCTGATACCGTGAAAGATACATCAAAAGAAGCTATTCGTCGTTTACAGGATATGGGTATTACGGTCATCATGATGACTGGTGATAACGAGCGTACTGCTCAAGCAATTGGAACAGAGGTAGGCGTGAATCATGTTATTGCAGAAGTCTTACCAGAAGGTAAAGCTGATGAAGTGAAAAAACTTCAAGCTCAAGGTAAAAAAGTAGCGATGGTTGGTGATGGTATTAATGACGCACCTGCCTTAGCAACAGCGAATATTGGGATGGCAATTGGTACAGGGACAGATGTGGCAATGGAAGCTGCAGATATTACGCTTATTCGTGGAGATTTAAATAGTATCGCGGATGCCATTCTAATGAGTAGAAAAACAATGCGTAATATTAAACAAAATCTTTTTTGGGCATTTGCTTATAATACATTAGGTATTCCAATTGCTGCACTCGGTCTGCTTGCTCCATGGGTAGCAGGCGCAGCGATGGCCTTTAGTTCAGTTTCGGTCGTATTAAATGCACTTCGTTTACAACGAGTGAAATTATAAATAAGTATAAAGGCATCGGGAAGTAGATTCTCGATGTCTTTTTTCTATGTCATCATGAGAAGAATATCCCAGGTAAATTTACTAGAACAATAGGTTGATTCTGTTTTTCATTTTCCTACTATGATAAAATGAAAGGTACTGATTCATTTTATGTAGGACACAATGATCGAATCCATAGAACAAAAGGAGGAGCTTCTGGTGACGGTTCCATTTGTTACGGTAGAAGGTCCGATTGGTGTTGGTAAAACCTCTTTATCGAAAGAGATAGCAGCGACATTTAATTACCATCTATTAAAAGAAATTGTAGACGAAAACCCTTTTTTAAATAAGTTTTATGAAAACATTGAGGAGTGGAGTTTCCAAACGGAAATGTTCTTCCTCTGTAATCGCTATAAGCAACTAACCGATATTAAAAAATTTCGTTTAGCACATGCCAAACCTGTTGTAGCAGACTATCATATTTTTAAAAATTTAATATTTGCGAAGCGTACATTGGCACCAACTGAATACGAGAAGTATGAAGAGATCTATAGAATATTAACGAAAGACATGCCTGTTCCAAATGTAGTGGTTTATTTACATGCCAGCGTTGAGACATTAATGAAGCGTATCGCCATGCGAGGGCGAGAGTTTGAAAAGATGATTTCACGTGATTACATGGAGCAGCTTGTGGCTGACTATCATTCTTTTATCGAGCATTTTGAGAGCATGCATCCCGAAATTCCAGTTATCCGATTTAATGGAGATCAGCTTGATTTTGTAAAAAATCCCAATGATTTAAATCATGTTTTAAAAATAATTAAAGATACGTTACAACAAAGGAGTTTGCAATAATGAATTTAAGAGAGAAGTACGATATTCCACCACAAACGGTTATTACGATTGCAGGTACTGTTGGGGTAGGAAAATCGACGATGACAAAGGCTTTAGCAGAGGCACTGAACTTTCGTACCTCGTTCGAGAAAGTAGACACAAATCCATACCTTGATAAATTTTATGAGGACTTTGAAAAATGGAGCTTTCATTTACAGGTCTACTTTTTAGCAGAGCGTTTTAAAGAACAGAAGCGTATTTTTGAATATGGTGGAGGATTTGTACAAGATCGTTCTATTTATGAGGATACTGGCATTTTTGCTAAGATGCATTATGATAAAGGAACAATGAGCCCAACAGATTATGAGACTTATACAAATTTGTTTGATGCAATGGTGATGACACCTTATTTCCCACATCCAGATTTGCTTGTCTATCTTGAAGGACCTATTGATGCAGTTATTGGGCGTATTCAAGAGCGAGGACGTACAATGGAGCAACAAACACCGAATGATTATTGGATAGAAATGCATGAACGCTATGAAAATTGGATAAATAATTTTAATTCTTGTCCCGTTCTACGTTTAGATATTAATGATTATGATTTATTAAAAAATCCTGATGCCATTGAATCAATTGTAAGCCGTATCAGTCATATGCTAAAACAAACAAGCCATTTACGAAAATAAAAGTAAAATAAATGACCAAAAAACGTGAGACAATATATAGCCGATTGTTTCACGTTTTTTGAATAGGAGGGATTATTATAAGAATCGCAGTGTATTGTGGATCCGGTTTGGGTAAAAGCCCTATTTATGCAGAGAAAGCTGCTGAGCTTGGTACAGCACTGGCAAAAAACGGTCACGGGGTTGTCTATGGTGGTTCTAAAACAGGCCTAATGGGGAAGGTAGCCGATGCTGTTTTAGCAGCTGGAGGAGAAGTGATTGGTGTGATGCCAACACATTTACAAAAGCGTGAATTGGCCCATGCCTCATTAACAGAAATTCATATTGTAGACTCTATGCATATTCGTAAAGCTAAAATGGCCGAGTTAGCAGATGCTTTTATTGCTCTGCCAGGTGGCGCAGGGACTTTAGATGAATATTTTGAGGTATTTACTTGGGCTCAGATTGGACTTCATACAAAACCTGTTATTTTATATAATGTCCATGGATTCTATGATGCACTTATACAGCATTTTAAAACAATGCTAGAGGAAGGCTTTATACGTGCAGAGCAAAAGAAGTTCTTACGTGTAGCGGCTACCTCTGAAGGGATTTTACGTTTATTAAAAAAACATGGATGAACATTCTCCATGTTTTTTATCTTGATGCAGCAGGTACACTAACATCTGCTGCAATTACACTGAGGCATAATTAATGTAATATAAAAGTAAAATAATTAAATTTTAAGTAAAAAACTAGTAATGGATGGGGTGTTCTTTATGCATAGTATAGAGGCTCAAGTAACCGATGATTTAGTAGTACAGGCTATTGAACGCAATATAGCTATTATCCGCTTCGATATGGATAGAAGAGTAGCGTATGTCAATGAACTATTTGCTCAAACATTAGGCTATACAGTGCAGGAAATGCTAGGAAAACATCATAAAGACTTTTGTTTGCCAGATTTCGTTAATAGTATGGAGTACGATAAATTTTGGCGTCACCTAACGGCAGGAAACAGCTATCAGGACAAAATAGAAAGAATTGATGCTAGAGGTAATATAATTTGGCTGGAAGCGACATATATGCCTGTCTTCGCAAATAATACAAGAAAAGTAATAGGTGTATCCAAAATAGCTACCAATATCACCGAACGCCAACATGAGATAGTTAGTGTTGCCGACAAGTTGAAGGGCATGTCTAATAAGCTTTACCAGCGTTCAGAGGCGGGCATTCAAAATAGCCAAGATCTACTAGAAACCATTAAAGTGGTTTCAAAGGAATCAAATGAAAATGTAAGTAATCTTGTGCAGCTTCAGAAACAAGCAGATTCTATTAAAGGGATTGTCAAAACTATACAAGAAATTGCCTCACAAACTAATTTATTGGCATTAAATGCAGCTATTGAAGCCGCTAGGGCTGGAGAATATGGAAGAGGTTTTGATGTAGTGGCGAAAGAGGTACGTAAGCTTTCTGTAAGAGTTGAACAATCTATTTCAGAAGTGAAGGATAATGTGGAGGGCATTGAGCGAGAAATTGGTCAGGTGACTGATAGTATTACAAAAATAGCAGAAAAAATAGATAAAACAAATGAACAAATTACTGTCACAGCAAACGACTTTAGTGAAATAGCATCTGCTGCTGAAGCCTTAGACGAGCAATCAAAGCAATTTATTGAAATTATTTAATTCTAATAATGACTACTATTTTCGAGATATATTGAAATAGGATATATTTTTTATTTACAATACTAGTGTAAGTCATTAATCATAATAGGGGTGTTATGTATGACAAAAGTGGAAGTAAGCTTTCAGCATTTACCAACAACAGCTATTTCAGATGCAACTGGTGGGCATACCAATGTGCGAAGTGATATTAAGCCGTTAGCAGACCATTTTAAAGTTGCTGGGCGAGCTGTAACTGTACGTTTACCAGATGGTGAAAATGGGGCAGTTTTGGAAGCGATTAGGGCTGCAAATGAAGGGGATATTTTAGTAATTGATGCAAAAGGAAATACAAACCGAGCTGTTGCTGGAGATTTTGTGATCTCCTTAGCAAAAGGGATAGGTGTACAAGGTTTTGTTGTGGATGGTGTAATCCGTGATATTGCAGCAATTCGCGAATTAAATTTCCCTGTATTTTCGTTGGGCACTACTGTAGCAGCAGGCAATAAAAACGGCGGTGGTCAAGTAAATGTACCGATCGCCATTGGAGGAGTTACGGTTCATCCTGGTGATTATATTATTGGGGATGTGGATGGTGTAATTGTTGTGCCACAGCAAGATGCTGAAAAAATCGTTGTAGCGGCAGAGGCTAAGCTTGAAAAAGATGAAAAACGCGCTCAAGAAGCACATGCCAATGGAAAAGAATCAATTATCGCTTATTTAGATAAAGTGTTAGCAAAATAAAAAAACCCTCACGATGCCATCCAACATCGTGAGGATTTTTTTAAATTACGCTAGATTTTCATTATCATTAAAGTAATTTTTCATCTTTTCTCGATCGAAACGGCCTTCCCATTTAGCCATTACTAATGACGCTAATGAGTTACCAATTACGTTAACAACTGTACGTCCCATATCAAGAATACGGTCAATACCAGCAATGAAGGCTAGTCCCTCAAGTGGAATACCTACAGTACCTAAAGTTGCTAGAAGTACTACGAATGATACGCCTGGTACACCTGCAATACCTTTTGATGTAACCATTAATACAAGCATTAACGTAATTTGTTCACCAATGCTTAGGTGAATACCGTACATTTGTGCAATAAATAATGCTGCAATGGCTTGATATAGTGTTGACCCATCTAAGTTAAAGGAGTAACCGGTAGGTATAACAAAAGATACAATATCCTTTGGCGCCCCTAATTTCTCCATTTTCATCATAATACGTGGTAACACAGCTTCAGAACTTGCTGTTGAGAAGGCTAAAATTAGCTCATCTTTTAATACTTTAATTAAATAGAAGATGCTGATTCCTGCGAATTTTGCCACAAGTCCAAGAACGACAAAGATAAAGAATAGCATTGTTGCATAAACAAGAATTGCTAATTTGGCAAGTGGAACCAGTGAAGCAAACCCATATTTGGAAACGGTTACACCAATTAAACCAAATACCCCTAGTGGCGCGAATTTCATTACGAGGTTTGTTACCCAGAACATAGCATCTGCTACCCCTTGGAAGAAGTCTAAGACTGGTTTCCCTCGATCTCCTACTGCAGCAACCCCTAAACCGAAAATAACTGAGAAGAAGATAATTGCTAGCATATTACCTTCAGCCATTGACTGAATAATATTTGTTGGGACAATGCCTACAATGATATCAAATGGTCCCTCATGCTGAACTTCCTCAGTTGTTGATACATACTTCGAAATATCCCCTTGAGATAATTCATTCATGTTAAGACCTGCACCAGGTTGGAAAATGTTTGCGGAAAGTAATCCAACTACGATTGCAACTGTAGTAATAATCTCAAAGTAAATTATAGATTTCCCGCCTAATCGTCCAAGTTGCTTCATATCTCCAGTACCAGCAACACCAACGATTAATGTCGAAATAATAATCGGTACAACAATCATCTTAATAAGATGTAAAAATATATCCCCTAATGGTTGTAGATATGTCTCAATTTTGGGATTTCCGTAAAAGATACCACCAACAATGATCCCTAAAATCAAACCGATTAAAATCTGAGCGGCTAAACTGACTTTAAATTTCTTTTTCAAATCCTTTGTACCTCCCCTAATATTAAATTTTTAGGACACGCCTTACTTTAATAATACGGAGGACTTATGGAATCCGACAAAATCCGAGAAAATTAATTTACTTTTGTTAAAATGTCTGAATATAACACTTGAATAAACTTCTTAATATTTACCTTTGCTTTACGATTATCGTGATCTTCAATCTGTGTCATGAGCTGACGAATTTCTTTAAAATCAAAGTAGCGAGGGGCATAGTACTCGAATTCTGAGTTTGTGTAATCAACAACCCCTAAATTAGCGAGATTAATCATGGCAGCTAATATTGTACGACGCACACGCTGCTCGATGGCTTTACTCTCTTTTAAAATTTCATCTGGCGTAGCCTTGGTCACAGCTGCAATTTCTTCATAAAGCTCTTTTAATGGAGGAAGGGGGGCAATCTTGTGCTGGTGAGCAAGTAATGTTTCTATAATGGCAATGATATCCTCACTACCAATTTCCCCGACAATCCCCATATCATTCAAAATAGATTGAATATGGTCTCGTGATGTAGCTTTATGAGTCTTTTGTTCACTTAACTCAATATTTGTAAGTGATTGACGTATCACTAATAGTGAATTTTTAAGTCGAAATTGTTCAGTTGTTTTTTTCAAAACATTTTCGACTTCAATACGATTGATTGGTTTATGAATGAAGAAATCAATTCCTTGCTCATATGCTTCGCCAACCATTTCCTTATTCACTACCTGTGAAATCATAATAAATTGTCCCTCGAAACGATTTTGCATAAGTTGTTCCACAGTTGCTATGCCATCAAGCTTAGGCATCAGTAAATCAATAAGCACAAACTCTGGCTGTGTCATTAAAATTTGTGGAATGGCATCCTCACCATTGCGAGCCTCACCAATAACTGTTCCTAACCCGCTATCTTCAATAATTTGCTTTAACATAACACGACTTGCACGATCATCATCTACAATAAAATACCTCATTTAAGTCTCTCCCGTTTGAATAGTTTGCGTAGGAATTATGATTTTAAACGTTGTGTATTGATTGTTTGATTCAACGGTTATTGAGCCTTTTAATTTTTCTACTAGTTCAGCAACATGTGAAAGCCCAATGCCAGTTGCTGCAACACCATCAACATTGAATTTAGTGGTGTATCCAGGTTCAAAAATAACAGAAATATCTGCTTGTGAAATCCCTTGTCCATTATCACATACGGTTATTACAGTATTATCCTCTTGGCGCTCAATAGCAATAGAAATGATCCCTTGCTTTTCAATAGCCTCAACAGCATTGGCTGATAAATTATTTAATAGAGCAAGGAGTGCAATATGATCTTTCGTTTGAAAATCGAAGTCTATACATGTATTAAATTGTATTTCCTTACCGAGTAATTCTGCATATTTCCTATTACCTTCTTCAATATAATGCAATAATTCAGATAATACAAAAGGGCCAAAGCTCTTTTCACCGACAATCTTTGAAATACCAGCATATATCCGTTGAGAATCCTTTTTCACTTCATGGATTTCCTGGGCAATATGAAGTGCTTGTAAACTTTCCGCTCGAAAACCTAGCGTCTTTAACTGACGATATAATTCATAACCACTACCTGTAATTGTTTCAATATGATTCATTGATTTTTTTAAATATAGTGTCTCCACATAGAGATCAGATCCAATATTCAGCATTTCTTGTACTCGTTTTTTTTGTTCAGCTATCAAAATAGAGCTGTAAATCCCTACTACAAAAAAGCTTCGTAATAATGCTACCGCTAATAGGATCAAGAGATCATGGAGAAATAAAAAAGTATATGTTTGGACAAAAAAACGGAAAATTTGTTCAGCTAAATTACTGATAACCTCACTAAAAGCAACGAGTAAACCAAGTTTTAGTGGTTTTTCTCTGTATTGTTGAATATCTAAAATCTGCAGGCATACTGCAAACAATACATAAAATAAACCAGCTGGTAAATGGTTAAATATACTCTCGGCTATCGGAACATCATGTAATGTCGAATTAATAACCCGAAAAATAGTTGTCACAATACTGGTAGCTACACCGGCTAAAATAATTGGTGTAGGTTTAATTAATGTGCATAAAAAGAAGACAATGGTTCCTAAACCAAAACGGAAAGTTGTATTAGCAAAAGGCATAATTTTAATTTCACTACCTATTGCGGTCATAACAGCAATAATGAAAATCCAAGTAAGGGAAGCACGCGTCATAAGTAATTTCGATTGCAATTCAACAACCTCCCATCATTGATATAATAAAAAATACCACAACCGAGGCGGAAGTGGTATCTAACAAGTAATACATACAATTTGGGCAAAAAAAAACGGCTACATTCGTAGTCGGAAATTTAAAACTGGAGGAGGTAGAGGGATTCGAACCCCCGCGCGGTGTTACCCGCCTGTCGGTTTTCAAGACCGATCCCTTCAGCCAGACTTGGGTATACCTCCATGTTATATTGCTTTACTGTCTTATCGACAAAAATAAATTTATCATAACTAGAAACGAACGTCAAGATAATTTTTGAAAAAATATATAATGTTTAAATTGTCACTTAGAAATAAATAATTTGTGCATTAAGTTGCATTTTATACAAACAGTCAGTATACTAGTTATTGCCGTGCTAGGTGGGAAGGTAGCGGTGTCCTGTAACTCGCAATCCGCTCTAGCGAGACTGAATTCCTTTTTCGAGGCTGTCCGTATTGTTTGGTCTGCCTTTTGCACGTAGTGTTGACGATTGGGTCCTGCGCAATGGATACCCATGAACCATGTCAGGTCCGGAAGGAAGCAGCATTAAGTGGTCTTATTCATGTGCCGCGGGGTTGCCTAATCTGAGCTAACGACAAGAGTAACGCTTATGTGCGGCTGTCAAGGAAAGGTGCACGGCATTAAATTGCCAATTCAAAGCATCCGTCTATTATAGGCGGATGCTTTTTTATTTTAAATTTAGCATCTTCATTTTCTATATAATGCTGCAAATGCTATAATAAAACTATTCAATTAAATGGAGAAGGAGAGAGGAAATCAGTGACGTATCAAGCATTTTACCGTGTGTATCGACCGCAATCTTTTCGAGAAATGTCTGGTCAAACACATGTCAAAAGAACGCTACAAAATGCTCTCCTAGCAAATAAAACAACACACGCTTACTTGTTTTCTGGGCCCCGTGGTACAGGGAAAACAAGTACTGCTAAAATCTTTGCGAAGGCCTTGAATTGTGAACATGCACCATCGAAAGAGCCTTGTAATGAATGTGCTACATGCATGAGTATTACAGATGGTTCTCATCCAGATGTAATTGAATTTGATGCAGCCTCAAATTCACGTGTTGAAGAGATTAGGGATATCATAGAAAAGGTTCGTTTTGCTCCCGCAAGCAGTAGATATAAGGTGTACATCATAGACGAAGTGCATATGCTTTCTACAAGCGCTTTTAACGCTCTTTTAAAAACGTTGGAAGAACCACCTCCTCATGCTGTTTTTATTTTAGCAACTACAGAGCCTCATAAATTGCCTGCTACGATCATTTCTCGTTGTCAGCGTTTTGATTTTAAACGACTTTCTACTAATGATATTATTGAACGTATGAAGGTTGTTTTGGAAGATATTGACTTGCCATATGAAGAACAAGGTTTAAAGGTGATTGCACAATCAGCCGCAGGGGGAATGCGTGATGCTTTAAGCTTATTGGACCAAGTTGTGTCTTTTAGTGGCGAAAAATTAAAACTTGAGGATACGTTATTAGTTACAGGTTCTATTAGTCAGGATGTTTTTTATGATCTAGCGGAGGCACTCAAGGTAAAAGATGTTGCGCAAATGCTTGCCCTTTTAGAGCAACTTATAGCTGACGGTAAGGACCCTTTGCGGCTCTCAGAGGATTTAATTACATTTTTCCGCGATTTATTATTACTTCAAACAAGTGATGATTTAGCTGAACTTTTAGAGCTTGTATCTCCTGAGGAACGTGTATTCACTTTAGCACACGAATTTGCACCAAATATGCTTTATGGGTATATTGATATACTTGCAAAAACACAGCAAGAGATGCGTTTCTCTCACCATACAAAAATTTATTTAGAGACGGCTTTGCTTAAAATGGTACAGTTTTCAGGAGGGATAGCTCATCAAACGGTGACTACAAATGAAATGGGAGAAAACCCTGATCTCACTCAAAAAATTGTGGCTCTTGAACAGCTGGTTCAGCAACTATCCTTACAACTGCAAACGGGGACTCCTGTGCAAACGCCGACAGCACAAAAAGAGCAACGGCCCCGAGCTAAAAGTCCGAATGGTTATAAAGCACCTACAGGTCGTATTCAGGAAGTGCTGAAAGATGCAACAAAGCAAGATGTGCAACGCATTAAGTCCATTTGGGCGCAGGCCTTAAGTCAAATGCAAAAATCACAATCTGCTCTTTTAGCAGAAGCCGAACCTGTTGCGGCATCTTCAAGTGCTTTTGTGTTAAAATTCAAGTATGATATTCATTGTCAGATGGTTGCCGATAACCAGTCTTTAAAGGCTCACTTTACACAATTAATTGCAGGGCAAACTGGTACAATGTACGAGATGCTATGCATACCAGAAGAATCATGGTTAAAAATGCGTGAAGAGTTTATTCGTGATCATGGTCTGCAGCAAAAGAAATCACAGACTGAATCAGAGCATGGAGAAGAATTATTAGAGCCACCACCGGCAGAAATGCCAGAAGAACCATTTATCGATGATGCCCAACCTCTTGCTTCACAAGATCCACTTGTGACAGAGGCTGAAAAGCTCTTTGGTAAAGATTTTGTTGAAATTATTGAAGATTAAATTTTTAGGAGGAAACATTTATGCGTGGAATGGGAAATATGCAAGGTATGATGAAAAAAATGCAAAAAATGCAAAAGGAAATGATGGAGGCACAAGAAGCTTTAAATGCTGAGCAATTCGAAGGTGTTGCAGGCGGCGGTATGGTGAAAGTAACAGTTTCTGGTCAGCGTGAAGTAGTTTCAGTAAATCTGGATGAATCTGTAGTAGACCCAGAAGACATCGAAATGCTACAAGACCTAATTGTTATTGCAACAAATGAAGCGTTGAAAAAAGTAGAAGAAAAAACAAACTCAACTATGGGTAAATTCACGCAAGGCTTAAACCTTCCATTCTAGGAGGTATTCATATGTACTACCCAGAACCAATATCTAAATTGATCGATAGTTTTATGAAATTGCCAGGTATCGGGCCGAAAACTGCGGCTCGTCTGGCGTTTTTTGTGTTAACAATGAAGGAAGATGATGTATTATCTTTCTCTAAAGCACTGATTGATGCTAAACGAAACCTAAGCTACTGTTCTGTTTGTGGCAATATAACAGATGTAGATCCATGTCACATATGTACAGATAAGCAACGAGATCATTCTATTATTTGTGTTGTACAAGATACAAAAGATGTGATTGCAATGGAAAAAATGCGTGACTACAACGGTATGTACCATGTACTTCAAGGAGCAATTTCACCAATGGATGGTATTGGTCCAGAAGACATTAATGTTGCTTCTTTGCTAGTGCGCTTGCAAGATGAAAGTGTCCAAGAACTTATTTTAGCTACAAATTCAACAATCGAGGGTGAGGCAACCGCTATGTACATTTCTCGCCTTGTCAAACCGTCTGGCATTCGTACAACCCGTATTGCTCATGGATTGCCAGTAGGTGGAGATCTAGAATATGCAGATGAGGTTACGCTATCTAAGGCAATGGAAGGCCGACGCGAGTTATGAGTGAGGGATTAGTATGTTCTTCCGTAGTAAAGGGAAATTAAAAAAAGAATTCGATGATAAGCTTGTGAATCTGATGAAAGAAACAAAAGAGGATTTACAACAGGCAAAGATAATAGAAGAATTAATGGATGATTATGACCTAGGTGTAATTGCTCAACGCAAAACAGCAGAAAGTATTCATTTCTATTTGTTTAAGGAAGCTAGAATTCGTAAGGTATTAATAAAATAGTTCTCTGTAAAATATTCATAGAAGCAAAACAGGAAACATAAACTTTCATAATTATTTAATTGAGGGGGCAACTATATGTCTGGGTTAGTAATTATGAGTATTTGTATTCCTGTCGGGCTTCTTTTTCTTTATGTAATAATAAGACATGCTAAATTGGGTAAGATCTTAGAAGGATTATCGGTGTTTTGGTTTAGATTTGCATTTGCTTTTCTACTATTATTCGTAATCCATTTAGGTATTGGTTATATAGGATATAATGTGCCAATCAATCTGTTTTCGGTCTTAACAATCGCTGTTTTAGGTATTCCTGGTGTCTTAGGAATAACAGCTTTAATATTTATTTTATAAAAGGCTTGCAATATAAAAAGATTATGGTATAGTTATAAAAGTCGCTAATACAACTGATTGAAACGGAAAATAATTTTAAAATTATTGTTGACACAGTTTGTAGCGCGTGGTATTATATAAGAGTTGCTGCTGAAACAGCGGTGAACGATATGAACCTTGAAAACTGAACAAGCAAAACGTAATCAATAAAGTTTTAAGTAGCTA
>NZ_JBXAJI010000014.1:0-53903 GCF_058797135.1 Lysinibacillus sp. GW823-FHT02G10 | reverse complement strand
CGCTTTTTCTCCATGAGCTATTGTTTGTGCTGGGACTGTACTTCCCCCATCTACATCAAAGCTCACTGTATGTGTCACGGGATTCCATTTCGCATAAATCGTTGTGTCCCCTGTAATCACAGTATCAAAATTAAATGGTGTATTTCCCGTACTGCTTGTATACCAGCCAACAAATGTATGTCCCACTTTCGTTGGTGGAGGTGGCTCCGTCGCTTTTTCTCCATGAGCTATTGTTTGTGCTGGGACTGTACTTCCCCCATCTACATCAAAGCTCACTGTATGTGTCACAGGATTCCATTTCGCATAAATCATTGTGTCTCCTGTAATCGTAGTATCAAAATTAAATGCTGTATTTCCCGTACTGCTTGTATACCAGCCAACAAATGTATGTCCCACTTTCGTTGGTGGAGGTGGCTCCGTCGCTTTTTCTCCATGAGCTATTGTTTGTGCTGGGACTGTACTTCCTCCGTCCACACTAAAACTTACAGAATACGCTTTAAGTGTAGTTACATTCACCATAGTATAGGCTGTTTTATTTCCTGCTGCATCCTTCACTATGATGTTAAAATAGTAGGTTGTATTTTGTAATAAATCAGGTATATCAAATGTTGCGATATCCTTTGAATAGTTTCCTAAAGCAATGCCATTTGTCTCTATATGACTAACTGTATCAATATTGTTACTTGTAGATTGATAGATTTGATATTCTAAATCTTCTGTAGAAGTAATATTATCTGTTGCTTTTAGCCAGTTTAATGTCACGCTATTATTACTAATATTCATAACATTAATAGATGAATTGCTTATTTCTGGAGGTATTAAATCTTCTGTACTCGTAACTGATGCACTTACATCCAAATGATAAATCCTCACAAATATATCTGCAACTCCATCTGTTCTACTAATTCTAATTTCATCGATGTTTTGCCATGGTTCCCCCGTTAATGGGACATCAATTTTTTCAAAAGGCATGTACTGATTTATAACTACAGCTCCGGTAACAAATGTATTATCTCTATATCCTTCTATTTTGAGTTCTACAATTTCATTAACCGCACTTTCTAATCGTAATGAGTTTAG
The DNA here is from genome assembly GCF_058797135.1 of Lysinibacillus sp. GW823-FHT02G10. Classification (NCBI taxonomy): domain Bacteria; kingdom Bacillati; phylum Bacillota; class Bacilli; order Caryophanales; family Bacillaceae; genus Lysinibacillus; species Lysinibacillus sp. GW823-FHT02G10. The sequence goes on along the minus strand of NZ_JBXAJI010000014.1, from coordinate 52,823 downwards.
CTTGAAATTTCCTTTAATGGACTTAATAGAAGCTGTAGTAACAATACCAGGGTAACCCGACATCCCTAAACTTTTATCAGTTGGATAAAAATCGTCAATATCATTGTTACTATTATTTGAATCATCCAAAGTACCATCAATTTTTAATAATGCAAATTCCCAATCCCCTATAATACGGGGATTTGTACCCACGCCGTCACTAGATTCAAAATCCTCGCTTGATGGAAAGGTAGTTGCTGAAACTCTTGGAACCTCCACAATTGTCATCGAAGAAAGATTTAGTACTATCATACAAATACACAGAATGCCTATCTTTAACCTAGAAAATATTTTCATCATAACACGCCCCTCAATTACTAAGGTCTCGGTGGATATAGTCCTTCGATACAAATAATATAGTTCACTGCTAAATAAGGTTGGCGATTATCAAATGAAGTACCACTACCTGTCTCTCCTATTATCCCACTAATTGATACATCACCAGTTACTGGAGCATCAAAGGACTTTAGAGTGCCGTTTGAAGTATTCTTACTATAAATATTAGCGTCCCTGCCATTAGAAATGCCTTTTCCGAGGGTACTGTTATCATCTGGAATATTAGTCGTACCATCATTATTTACAACGGGAATAGCAACAGTAGCATTAGCGTTTTTAAGGATACCACCTGCGCTACTAAAAAGATGATTGTGTCTTGGTAAATTATTTATACTTAAAGTCGTCTGCTCTGTACCACCCTTACTACCATTCGAATAAGATGATATTCCTGCATCTCTTTGTCCCCCCATATCGGCACCTACTGGAACGCGGCCATTAAGATTTGGCAAATTAAAAACCGTTTTTCCATCCCCTCCGTATTGGAATCCAATCACTGCATACAAAGCTTGGTATTGATTAATTTGTAATTGTTGTCCATTACAAAACAACCATCCTCTTGGAGCGTATGTTCCTGCCCAAGGTAAAATTACTCCTATAAATGCTTCCATAAATATCTCTCCTTAAGTTTATTTTCTCCAGTACATCTCAAATGTTGCTTCTTTATCCATTACAATCTTAAACCCTAGCTTTTTATATAACTGATAGGCAGCTATATTAAATTTAGCCACTTCAAGTTCCATGCCCTTCAAATAATGGGTTGCTTCCTTCATCATAGATTGTATAATATACTTCCCAATACCTTTGCTTCTCCACGTATGAAGGAATCCTATCCAAATTAATCGATAGTTTATATTTGTTTTATCAATGGTATATCTCCCGATTGGCTTCCCTTTATATTGAACAATTATCTTTTCTGCCCTTGGGAACATCTTCTTAGTCTGCACATTATCTAATTCATATTGTTGTTGTACAATACTTTTCCTTACATTTTCATCCTCTATAAAAGATAACTCCATTCGTGATTCTTCAAATATTCGATATAATACCGCTTGGTCTTCCTTTGTAGCGAGACGTAAGCTTATTTCATCAAAATTTATCAAATCGTCAGAAAAATCACATGTAATTCGTTTCATATTTATCACCATACAAATATTAATTGCGCTTAGGAGTTCTTGTTTGTAACAATGATGGAACGTACAAAGTTATGCCCTTTTTCCGGTAGTTTTTCCCAGCTATCTATATGAAATTGATGATCAGCCAAGCATTCAGCTCTATTTTGACTTTTTTGCGGTACGTCTAATGATAACGAGATAGTACCATAGGATTTTTCACCTGGCGGTACCTTATCTCGCCAAGAGCAAGAACATTCATAGCCATTAGGCCCTGTTGAAGCCTTAATTCCTAAAGCCTGAATAGTTGTATTAGGCGGAACATTCATAGGCTCTTTGCCTTCAATATCCTCTGTATTCCAAATACCCCAAGTTCTCTCCTTATGAAAAACTTCTAATTCACGATCTGTTGCATTTGTTATCATTAATGAAAAAGTCCAAGTTGCCATTTTAATTCTCCCCTCCTGTTGTTACTTTTATCTTTGCATTATCCATAACATCGAATTCATGTGTACGGTTCAAAATTGCGTAATCCCATTCGGATGCTCCGATTAATGTTGTCACATTATCTTTATCAGTTCGATATAAAAGAATCATTTTACTAAAAATCCAAGGTACAACATCCATATCTTTATCGTTTGGTGCTTCAAATTCTCTATCAATTGACTTTCTTTCTGTTTGTTGTTGTTCTTTGGTCACAGAATTTAATATATTAAACTTCGCTCTTAATTCCGTCTGTAATTCTTGCTCAACACTCGCCTTCACTATCTTTTCTTCAGAAACTGAAGCTTTTTCCGAAAATTTCAGTGCGGTTTCAATCGTGCTAACCTTTTCTACTACTTTTTTACTTGTAGTCGATATAAACTGTTCATCTTTTACTTTTATTTTTCCTCTTCTAGTGACAGTTTCAACTTTTGAAGCATCTGCTCTTATGCAAGTAACCTCAACAGAAAAATAATCATTCACTTCACGCTTTTTCAAATAAAGGCTATCAAAATCTACATCATTAACCCCATCCCAAAGTTTTTTCGAAATTTTAAATATAGACGTTTTAAATATTGCTTTCTTTTCAAAGTTAACTCCACTAGGAATATACTGATTTAGATCAATAGTTTCTACATTCTCAACAACCTTTAATGTGTCTATTTTGGACCAATCTGTATATAAACTATTAGGTACTTCCTTTTTTCTAATCCTGTCCATCTTATTCGAAATCCGTATATCTCGAACAAAGTTATGTCCATCATGAGTAATACCCTTCCATTCATTCACTTCAAAATACCCATTCGCTCTGCAAGTTGCTTCATTGGGATTGTTATATGGCACATTAACATAAAGGCTTACAACACCATATGGTTCCTGCATATTTCCTTCATGATTCTTGTTATTATCCTTCCATGAACAAGAAAATTCGTAACCATTCGGACCAAAGGCAGATTTGACCCCAACGGCCTGTATTGTTTGTCCTGCTTTAATTGATTGGGGTCCTTTATCCTCTTCACCATTTGTATTCCAGTATCCCCAGTGCAATTGTGATTCCACCAATTCTAAATCTCGATCTGTGTCATTTGTAACGTTAAAACTAAATGTCCATGCCATAAGTGTGATACCTCCAATTAAAATATTTTAATATTCAGAAATTAATTTATGTAAAACAAATAATTCTTATTACCTAATAAAAAATCTAAAGGTTACATTTTTTTGGTTCTTTATAACTTTTTTTCATTATATTATAGGTCCATAGATTCCGCTATGAGTTCATTCCCTTTTTTAGGTTAATTTTTCTTAACCTTTTAACTTCTAATACAAATCTACTGATTAAAATGCTAATAAACAAAAGAAACTGCTAGAAAGATAGCAGTTTCTTTTGGTAGTCCACCTTTAATCTAATTGGAAGCGGGAGAAGATCTTCCATACTAGCTCATTTCGATTTGAGACATTTACTTTTTGAAAAATTACCTTTAAATGATCTTGTACCGTGTAGATTGAAATATCAAGATTATAAGCAATCTCTTTTGTAGGAATCCCTTTAATAACTTCAAATACTACTTCCTTTTCTCTAGGGGTAAGATTATAGGCTGTTATTAAGAAATTGAGCATTTCTCTTGATGATGCTTCATTTATTAATAAAGCAATTTGCTGTTCTTGTTGGCTTGTCAGCAAAAGTGATGCCCGAATAGCAATATAGCCTGTATCTTTGATAGGTACTATTAAAGAAGTATTTGAATTGTACTTATCAGCAAGTAGCTTTGCACAGATAGCTTGAATAGGCTTAGGAACTTGAATTTCTGCTAAACTTTCATACTTTCTTAAAATGGATAGCAATTCAAAAGCTTTGGTATTACTTGAAAGAATTTTTAACCCTTTATCAAAAATAACAATGCCTTGTTCTCCTTCTACAGCTGGAATCCTCTCCTCAATAATATAATGATAGAACTTCTTTAATGATTCACCCATAATTGGCATCAGTCTTTTTATAAGCATCACATCTTGATCTTTAAATAAAGGCTGTTCATTTTCAGCTCTTTTGAATAGTGTTAAAAAACCATAGCATTGTCCTTGATAAATTAATGCAGCTCTTACTTCATCACTAAAACCATTGGGCATTAAAACTTCTCTATAGCGAAAGCTTCGACTTGAGGAATCGCTTAACCTGCCTATGTTTTGCCCACTTTGAACTAAGAATCCATATTTATTTACATCTTCTGTCGTATATTCCAATTCCATAATCTCCTGATGAATCGCCTCTATTGATTGTTCAGTAACTGCTCCTACCGAAAAAAGAGTATGTACATCCGTTAATGTACAGCAATACGCATCAAAATTTATATGTGTTCGTAGAGCTTCGATCATCAATTGACGATATTCAAACGAATTTTTGCTGTGCTTTAAGCATTGGTCAGATTTTCGTTGCCAATATTGTGCTTCCTTCATAAACACCTACCTCCCCCCAGAAATATGGGATAGTTCTTTTTTTCCGAAAGTTTATAATTGAGAATAATTCTTAATTGAATTGTACAGAAGTTCAACAAGTAGGAATACTATTTTGAAGAAAATTTTTACTTTTTATTTTCTTGCTAGCTACTTCCGTTATTAGTGGCTGCTCAGAGAAATCGTCTCAAGCAATTGTGGGTGGTGTGAATTCAGATTAAAGCTACTATTAATGCCCCTAACTCGTCTGCTATTTTTCCAAGCATCCTGTTGGCAGAACAAAAGAGGATATTGAACTTATTACCTGGGGAAACAGTAGATACCCTTTTAGCTCAAATACAAAAAAACCAAGCACAATTTATGGTACTTCCTCTTAATATGGGAGCTAATCTATATGCAAAAAGAGTGCCATTACAACTTATAGGAGGTCTAGCACATCAAACTATTTTCATGCCTAGTTAAGGTGGTCCACCAGATATTTTTAGGGAATAGTCCTACACAGATACTAGGTGACTTCACTAAACAATCATCAGCCTTTCATCAGAATGATTGCTTAAAGATGAAGGAATTGCTCTCAATTTTAACGCATAAAAATAAATTGTTTTGGAGGTATTTTAATGAATAGATCTATACATAGCTGGGACAGTCCTTCTGTCAACAATTATCAACAGTCCATTCGACAAAAAATCATAGGCTATGATCTTATTTATGACATGATGGTCAATATACTTCAGAATTTCACTCCTGCAAATAAATTTTTAGTGGTAGGTGCTGGAGGTGGACAGGAATTACTCACTTTAGGCAAATCATTTCCTTCTGCCCATTTCACAGCAGTCGATTCCTCAAAGGAAATGCTGGAGCTGGCTGCTAAACAAATTGAATCGCTACCACATCGACCTACTATTATGTGGGTTGAGAAGGATCTACTATCCTTAAGTGTAAATGAGGTTTTCGATGTAGTTAGTTGTCATTTGGTTTTGCATTTCATAGAAAGCCTTGATCAAAAGAGAACAATGCTTCAAAAGATTGCGGATAGCTTAAAAGAGAATGGAGTGTTATTTATTTCATCGATAAATGCTGATTTAACTTCACAAACGTTCAAACATGAGCTTTGTTATTGGCGAAGCTCCATGCTTCATAACGGAATAGGTGAGGATCATTGGCAACGCTTTGAGCAATCCTTTAGCGTCACAACCCATCCTATTAATCTTGAATTGCTTATTAATTTACTGAAAGAGGCTGGCTTTACAACAATCCTTCCCTATTTTAAAACACATATGATTGACGCTTTAGTCGCTATTAAGGGAGAAACTACTATATGAAAAATGGGAATATCTTAATCATCGGAGGCTATGGTGAAGTGGGAGGGAAAATTGCAAAATTATTGTTGCAAAGCTATCCCAACAGAATATGGATTGCCGGAAGAAATATAGAAAAGGCTAAGGATTTCTGTGTCGAGCACAAAAACTTAGTAAGACCTCTTCAATTGGATGTGTCAGAAAAAGTGCATCCAGAGCAATTAGAAAATGTAGCACTGGTCATTATGTGTCTAGAGCAAAAGGATACTGCATTTGCACAGCTCTGCTTAAATGAAGGGATTATCTATATCGATATTACTGCAAGCTATACCTTCCTTAAAAAGTTAGAGGCACTCCACTCACTAGCTGTACAAAAACAATCTACAGCCATTTTTAGTGTTGGTATGGCTCCAGGATTGACCAACTTAATGGCCATGCATGCTGCAAGGCAATTATCCTCCCTCGAGAAGATGCATATTTCCATCTTACTTGGGGCAGGCGATACACATGGCACCGCGGCAATTCTTTGGATATTGCAACAATTAAATAAACCCTTTAGTAGCTACAACAATCATAAGGTTGCTAATTTTACTAATAAGAGAACCGTGAAATTTAAAAAGATTGGGAAACGAAGTGTGTATCAATTTAATTTCTCTGACCAGCATACATTAACAAAGCATTTCCCTTCTATTCCTATCGTCACAAGATTAGGCTTTGATGTTGAGCCACTCAATAAATTTGTATCCTTTTTACAAAAGAATAGAATTGCTTGCCTATTAAAATTTAACGGAATACAAATCTTGCTCACTTCACTTATTCAAAAAATTAAAATTGGTTCTGATGTGTGTGGCATACAAATAGAAGCCATTGGGACAAAACATCACAAAGAAGTAAGCTTCACATTAGACTTTCTTGATCGCGATGAATCACTTGTAACAGCGAAAGTTGCAGCATTTATAGCTAACGAGTTTCTTAACAATAAACATCCAGCAGGAGCCTATCATATTGAGGAATTATTTACATTAGACACCTTACAGACTCAATTTGATATGTCCCTTCAATAAAAATGGCATTTAGCTCTCATCTAACGGAGAAGCTAAATGCCTGTTGTTTTATTATAAAACCTTCTCTAAAAAATCCTTTGCACGCTGTGTTGATGGCGCTGAAAAAAACTGTTCTGGAGGAGCATCCTCAATGAGCTTGCCGCCATCAAGGAAAAGAATACGATCAGCAACCTCACGAGCAAAGCCCATCTCATGTGTCACAATCAACATGGTCATCCCAGAATCTGCGAGGTTTTTCATAACAGCCAATACCTCTTTAACCATTTCAGGGTCAAGTGCCGATGTAGGCTCATCAAATAATATAACTTTAGGGTCCATGGCAAGTGCTCGCGCAATAGCAACACGTTGCTTTTGTCCTCCCGATAAACGATTTGGATATTCTAGACGCTTCTCAAACAGACCTACTTTCTTTAGTAACTCTTCTGCTTTGTTGATAGCTGTAGCCTTATCCAAACCCTTCACATTGATTGGCGCATATGTTAAATTTTCAAGCACAGTTTTATGAGGGAAAAGATGAAAATGCTGAAATACCATACCTACTTCTTCACGTATTTTCATTATATTTGTCCCTTTATCTGTCAGGACATCCCCTGCAATCGTTACCTTCCCACTTGTCGGAGTTTCTAATAAATTTAAGCAACGAAGAAATGTCGATTTACCTGATCCTGAAGGTCCAATAATAGCAATTACTTCTTTTTCTTTAACTTCAGTTGATATACCCTTTAATACTTCATTCTGCCCATAAGATTTGTGTAAATCTTCAATTTTAATCACTTTTTCTCATTCCTTTCTCGATTCGTTTACCAAGGAACGTTAAAACAAGCGTCATGATGTAATAGATTACCCCTGCAAAAAGTAGTGGCTCAAGATAACGGTATGTCGAACCTCCTACAATGTAGGCACGACGCATAATATCTAATGCACTGATTACTGTCACAACTGCTGTTTCTTTATTTAATGTAATAAATTCATTTACTAAGGATGGTAAAATATTTTTTACTGCTTGCGGAATAATAATATCCTTCATCATTTTTGCATATGGAATCCCCAATGCTTGTGCAGCTTCCATTTGTCCTTTATCAACTGCATTGATACCAGCACGGATAATCTCTGAAATATATGCACCTGAGTTTAAACCAAAAGCAATAATAGCTGTTGGAATAGGCTCAATTTGGATATCTAGTAATTGCGGTACTGCATAATAAATAATTAGTAATTGTAATACAAGAGGTGTACCGCGGAAAATCGACGTATAGAAATCAGCAAACCAACGTAAAAAATTCACTTTACCAATTTTACATAATGCTAAAAGTATACCTACGATAAAACCAATGATGGATGCACCGATTGCAATTTGAAGTGTAACACCTATCCCTTTTAAAATATAAGGAATAGAGGGAACGATAGCTGTAAAATCTAAATTCACAGCGCTCCCTCCTTTCTTTTTCATCATGATGTAGCTTTGTTTTTTGTACCAAACACAAATTTAGAAGAGGCTTAAAGGATAATAATGAAAAGCACAAGCGATAGCCCAAAAGTAGAGCTATCGCACGCAATTATTATTCAACTTTTTCTAACCATTTTTCTTCTAACTCTTTGATTTTGCCTTCTTCAGCTAGCTCTTTTAAAGCTTTATTAATTTTATCTTTTAAATCGCTTCCTTTTGGAACAGCGATTGCTTTGAAATCTTCAGGCTGTTCTTCCACTGGGAAAGCCTCTAATTGATCATTCGTTTTTAAATAGCCTTTCGCAACGCCACCCTCTAAAATACCTGCGTCTAAACGTTTAGACATCATATCTTGCACAATCTCAGGGATTCGCGTACGTCCTTCTACTGTTACATCAACCTTTTTCGCAATTTCATTACCTAAGTTTTCCTGAATAGATGCAGTTTGTACACCTATTTTTTTACCAGCTAAGTCAGCTTCTTTTTTAATACCGCTATCCTTTTTAACAAGGATTACTTGCTCTGTTTCATTATATTTATCTGAGAAATCTACCACTTTTTCACGCTCTGGATTCGGTGTCATACCCGAAATAACGACATCAATTTTCCCTGCTTGTAGTGCTGGCACTAAACTGTTAAAGTCCATATCTTGCACTTGCATATCAACGCCTATTTTTTCTCCAACTAATTTGATTAGATCAATATCAAATCCAATAATTTCTTCGCCTTTTGCTGCATCCACATATTCAAATGGCGCATAGTCGGCTGATGTACCAACTTTTAATACTTGCTTACCCTCTGTATCCGTAGTAGATCCTGTATCGCTTGCATTATTGTCTTTAGTGCCACATGCTGCAAGTACACCTATTACTAGTACCAGCATCATGATGAATAACTTGTTCTTCATAAATTGTAACTCCTTTTATTTATAATTTATTGTGTATGAGAATACATTTCTCGAATATAGTTGATTGGATATTTATTCATGTTGAAGAATAAAAAATCTATCTGCTAATTAAGATATACTCTTTTGAAATAATAATCAAGATAAACTAAAAAAATTTTAGCTAAATATTATATACATAATTTTCTGATAAGTCAATTTATTTTTGTTTTCATTCATTTTACAAAGTAACTTTACTATTTTCCTTTTTAGCATTATTTATTCCTCCATCATAAAAACAACTTAATTTCAACAGTTCAGAGATAGAGATTATTGCCATCCTTTAAGCTCGCAATATTTAGATTTCATCGCTAGTAGGAATTTTGTATTAATGCCGTAAGTTATCTTGTATAATCCAAATAAATCATTTGAAAGGGATTTTTACGATGAAAAAATTATCGTTATTGTTCGCAATTATTATTGGCTCAGTGCTGATAGCAGGCATTACCTTTTTCTTAACTCAACCAAAGTCGCATGGGCCGCAAGCGATTGAAGGTGTGATGGATTTACGTCATCATTCATTTCACGATAATACGCCTATCAAATTAGATGGGGAGTGGGAATTTATCCCGAATCATTTAGTGGACGGTGAAGCCTTTGATTCCTATCAAAGCTATCTTGTTAATGTCCCTTCAGCTTGGACAAAATATACAATTGATGGGCAACAAATACCTGTATTTGAAAGTGGGACTTATCGTCTCAAGGTTTTAATCGATGATACCGAAGATATTTTAGGAATTAAAACGAGTAACATTCGAATGTCGAACGCATTGTATATTAACGGAAAGCGAGTTGGACATAGTGGAGAGCCCGCTGAGGATAGCAGCTATATACCCCACAATACCCCATATACCGCTTATTTTTCGCCTGATAAAAAAGAACTTGAATTGATTGTTCATGTAGCCAATTTTGATTATGCACCAGGAGGAGGAATTATTAGCTCCATTTTTTTGGGGGATCAATCTAGTATTGCAAAGCTTCGAGAGGGTGCCATATTCTACGATTTAATTACCTTAGCAGGTTTTTTAACAATGTTTATCTACTTTTTTGGCTCATATCTTTATTCAAAATTTGGTATAGAACAGCTTTACTTCTCTATATTTTGTTTCGCAAGTGGGGTTTACACCCTTACTCATGGCGAAAAGTTATTACTAGACTTTATAAATATTTCCTATGCTCCATTTCAGAAAATGCAAATGATCTCTAGTATAGCTGTAGGCCTTTTTATATTGTTGTATTTTTATCGTGCTCTAATAAAACATATGAATCGTTTAGTTGTGAAAGTGTTTTGTGCAATAGGTACCCTTCTAATGCTGGTTGCATTGCTTCCAACATCCATTAATTCACTATTTCAGAATATCAACTCATTGTATGTATTCGCAAATATTGTTTATATCTTCTATGTACAAATTATAGCAATTTACAAACGTGCTACTGGAGTAATGTATTTAACATTAAGCTCTCTAGCCATTTTGCTTTATTTTATCGTTGCTACTTTAAATACAAATATTAATCTTGAACTGAGTGCTTTACCACCATTGTTGCCATTTATTTGCCTGACAATGCTTTCCCTATATATTTCTCATCGTTTTGCAGATTCTTATTTAGAAAAAGGCAAGCTAACGGAGGCACTGATACGTGTAGATAAATTAAAGGATGAGTTTCTCGCTAAAACATCTCATGAATTCCAAACGCCCTTACATGGCATTATAGGCATTTCACAATCTATGCTGAAGGATAATAGTTTACCTATCTCAGCGGACGAACAAAAAGAAAAAGTATCACTTATTTTCAATATTGCAGAACGTCTATCCTATTTAGTCAATGATTTACTTGATTTTTCAAAGCTGAAGGAGAATGAATTAACATTGCGGATGGCATCTGTTGATTTATATGCCATTACACATATGACTGTAGAAGTGCTTTCCTACACGATTAGCAAGAATGTCAAAATTTATAATCATATAGAACGGGGAACCTTTGTCCAAGCTGATGAAAACCGTCTTCGCCAAATTTTATATAATTTAATTCATAACGCAGTGAAGTATACAAATGAAGGAAAAATTGATATAACTTGTTATGAGAAACAGTCATTCCTTGTGATTGAAGTTAAGGATACTGGGTGTGGGATAGCACCAGAAAATTTAAAAACCATTTTTAACCCGTTCCAACAATTCAATTATTCAATTGGTGGCAGTGGATTAGGTTTACATATTACAAAGGAGCTTGTCGAGCGGCAGGGTGGGAAAATATTTGTTGATTCTATTGTCGGACAAGGCGCTACCTTTTCATTCAAATTACGAAAAGGTCAGCCGACAAATGAGGAATTACCATCCATGCCAATCCAAACATACCAGCATCCTTTCCTAACATTCCCACATATTGTTGAGAAAATAGGAAAGAAAAAAATTCTTATTGTAGATGACGATGCTGTTAATTTAAAAGTACTAATAGATATATTGACACAAGAAAACTATTCCATTATAGCAATTGATAATGGACACCATGTTTTTGAGTACCTTACACAACAACCTAGTATTGATTTATTAATTTTAGATATAATGATGCCCACAATTTCTGGCTATGAGATTTGTCAACAGGTTAGGCAACATTACACGTCTACAGAGCTACCTATTCTAATGTTGACTGCGGCGGTTCGCCCAGAGGATATGATTGCAGCCTTTCAATCTGGAGCAAATGATTTTTTACATAAACCTTTAGATGCTACCGAGCTAATGACAAGGGTTCGCAATCTTCTTTTATTGAAGGAGTCTGCAGAAACAGCTGTGAAAATGGAAACTGCGTTTTTACAAGCACAAATAAAACCGCATTTTATTTATAATGTCTTAAATTCCATTCTGTCCCTAAGCTATTTAGACTTAGATAAATCACGGGCAATGATTACAGATTTTGCTACATTTTTACGTAACAGTTTTGCCTTTGAAAATGCCAACAGTCTTGTCCCTTTGGAAAAGGAGCTTAGTCTTATTGAGGCATATGTAAATATTCATCGTACTAGATATCCTGAGCAATTAGAATTTAATATTTGCATGGATGAGCCTATCCAATGTCTTATTCCTCCTTTACTGCTTCAGCCTTTAGTAGAGAATGCCCTTCTTCATGGTTTGAAAGTCAGAAAAGAGGTTAGCAAGCTACTATTAGTTATAAGGCAGGAAGAGCATATGGTGATTTTCCAACTGATTGACAACGGCATTGGGATATCTTCAGAGCTTTTAAGGCAAATTCAAAATGGTGAGAAAACAGCTAGTCAAGGCATTGGTATTTTAAATATTTCCAAAAGATTAAAAAAATTCGACAACGCTACTATCCATTTTGATAGCCACGAAAACAAAGGAACGACTGTTGAAATAAGATTTCCAATAATTACTTTATAGAGGATGTGAGCAGCTTGTTAAAAGCAGTTATTATAGATGATGAAATTTTAGCCATTCGTTTATTAGAATCCATGCTAAAGGCAAGTGGCTCTATTGAGATTATTGGAACCTTCCAGAATCCAAAAGATGGTTTAGTAAATATTGATATGCTAAAACCTGATATATTGTTTTTAGACATTGAAATGACTGAAATGACTGGACTTGAATTTGCTTCTAAAATAGAAGATGTCTCAAGCTATATAGATATTGTCTTTGTTACAGCTTACGAAAATTATGCTTTAGAGGCCTTTAATGTACAGGCTATAGATTATATTTTAAAGCCCATTGACCACAACCGACTCTTAAAAACAATTGAGCGGCTACTTGAACGAAGGCAACATAAAAAGTTGATGCAACCAATTGAACATACTTCCGTAAATGAAGGAATCAAAATTATTCATACATTACACTTCCATATACACTCAGGAAAAGTTTCAATTGGTGATACTGTATTAACTTTATCAACAAAGGAATTCCAAATTTTATTCTTTTTAGCACAGCATTGCAATCAAGCTTTTCCCGCTGCTGAGCTGTACCGACTTATTTGGGATGAGGATAGCTTTGGACAAACACAAGCCTTACGAGTTCATATCAGCAATTTAAGAAAAAAACTTGAAACGATTCCAGGTCATACAGCTAAAATCGTTATGGTAAGAGGCTCTGGGTATCAATTGGTTTTTCAAGAATAATTTGAAAGGGAAGTTGATTAAACCAATCAACTTCCCTTTCACTTATTTAGAATCCACTTCAATGTTAAGAAATGTCCAATGTTTACTACCTTAAGCCAGTGCTCTCTCATCTCTTGTGCAGGGATTTCACCACTCTCTTTGAACAATCTATTCATCAATTTTGCAGTTCTACTATTTTCATTATTTTGCACTAAAAAGACTGTTTGCTTTAGGGCAAACAGTCCTCCTTCTATTTTATCGTATGCTCTTCTGGGAACAATTTTGACTTTAATTCATCTTCACCAGAGTCCTTTGCTAATGGAACGCGAGAACGATAGGCAGCACGACAAATTAAATGCCCTGCAACGGGTGCTGTCACAAAGACGAAAAGAATACCTAAAATGAGCCGTACACTAACAAAACCGTCATGTACCCAGAAATAGATAAACGCTCCTAACAAACAGGTTAAAACCGATAATGTAGAGCTTTTCGTAGCAGCATGTGATCGTGTATAGACATCTGGTAGGCGAATCATCCCAAATGCGCTAATAACACTCACAATGGAACCTATAAGAATAAGGATAACTGCTGCCCATTCAATCATTTGATTTACGTTCAACAATCACACCTCTTTCTATATATTTTGTAAATGCAATCGTTCCGATAAACGCTAAAATGCCCAAAATAAGAATAGCTTCTAAATATGCTTTAGTCTTCAATATAATAGAGACAATCGCAATAGCCGATAATAAATTAACACCAATTGTATCGAGAGCTATCGCTCGATCAGGCATTGACGGACCACGGATAACACGATATAACGACAGCGCAATGGAAATACTGAAGAAAGCAAGTGCAAGAAGTAATATATTGTTAATCATTAGCGTGTCACCTCCATTATTGCTTGTTCGAATTTTCCAATTGATCGTATAACAGCATCCTTTGACTGTTCGATGTCCATAGCATGAATATAAAAGACATCTCCCTCTTCCGATACCTCCATGACGACAGAGCCAGGTGTTAACGTTAACAGTAAGGCAAGAGCTGTAATCTCCCAATCACCCTCTAATACAGTTTTATATGTGAAAATACCCGGTGTAATATTTAGCTTAGGTGTAGTGATTTGTCTTAATACACTATAGCTTGATAAAAATAGCTCCCAGTTAAACAGCCATAATAACTTGATAATGGAAAAGACTCTCCTCATGTAAAATTGAGTACCATAAAAGCGATGCATCGCATATAGAATACCCATACCTACAACAAAACCCATTAAAAATGTTGAAAATTGTGGTGTCACTTCATCCTGTAGAAGTAACCAAAGTGTTGCGATAAATAAATTTAAAATAAACTGCATCGCCATTATTTATTCACCTCACCTTGCCATTGTTCGCCATCTAAAACTGCATCGATATAGATAGATGGTGTATAAAGTGTTTCAGCTGCATCTGTGACAAATGGTGCCAGTTTTTCTGCCCCAATCCCTAACCCAAATGTGCAAACAGCTAGTAATGTTAATGGCAACAATATACGTTTAGGTAAAGGTTTTTCATCCTCTAAGCTAATAATGGTTTCGCCGAAAAAGGAAGAAAGAAATATCCTTAACAATGAATATAAAACAATTAAACTAGAGAAAAACCCTAGACCTAATAGAACGAAATGGCCACCTTCTATCGCACCTTGTCCAATTAAAACCTTTCCTAAAAAACCACTCAGTGGGGGTATACCAGCTAGTGAACACATTGCTATAAAGAACAACCATCCTAAAAAGGGGTAGTTACGAATAAGTCCACTCATCTTATCAATTACTGTTTCCCCAGTGAGATAGATCATCATGCCAACAGCTAAGAACAACATAGCCTTAGCTATCATATCGTGCATTAAATAGTAGATAACACCTTGTAAGGCTGACTCTGTGCCTACAGCTAGCCCAATTATTATAAAACCAACGCCAATTAGTACATTGTAAGAGGCTATTGTTCTAACATCACGACCTGAAAGTGCACCGATACAGCCTGCTATAATTGTGAGTCCAGCCATGATGCCAAGAGCTGTGTGTGTGACTTCAGGATTGTTAGGGAACAGCAATGTAAAGGAACGTACAAGTGCATACATCCCTACCTTTGTTAATAAAGCAGCAAATAAAGCAGCAATGGCAGTTGGTGGTACACTATAAGATCCTGGCAACCAGAAGAATAATAAAAGTCCAGCCTTCAAGCTAAAGACGATTAAGAAAATAAGCGCTACTGTTGTAATAAGAGGATTAGCTCCTGCCTCCATTACACGAATTGAAATATGTGCCATATTTAATGTGCCTACCGTTCCATACAGAAAAGCTAGTGCCACTAAGAAAATCCAAGAGGCAACAATGTTGATGAGCACATATTTCAATGCTTCACGTAGCTGAATTTTTTCGCCACCTAAGCTAATCAATGCATAGGAAGCGAGCAACATTACTTCAAAACACACAAATAAGTTAAAAATATCGCCCGTCAAAAATGAGCCGTTGACACCTGCTATCATCAGCAAGGTAAATGGATAAAAATACATTTTTTCATATCTTAGCTCCATTGTAAAAATTGCATATAGCATACAAATGAGGGCTACAATATTTGCAACTAACACTAATAGTGTCGCAAATGAATCGGCTACAAATGAGATTCCAAATGGTGGTGCCCATCCACTAAAATCAATGCGCATCACACCCTGTTCTTGAATCTCTACTAATAAAATGACGCTAATGATAATAATAAAGCTCAATGTCAATAAGCTGATGATACGTTGTAGCGTCACATGCTCTTTTAAAAACACCAGTAAAATAGCCGTAATTACTGGTACAATTAATGGTAAAACAATCATATTACTCATCAGGCGTACCTCTCAATTCATCAAAATTCCCTGAACCATTTGTTTTGTACGCGCGATACCCTAAAACGAGAACAAAAGCAGTGACAGCAAAGCTAATCACAATCGCTGTTAATATTAATGCTTGAGGTAATGCATCTGTATATGGTCCCTCTGATTCTCCTAATAACGGGACATCCCCTTTTTTTAAACCTCCCATAGTCAAAATCAGTAAGTGGGCAGCATGAGATAAAACAGCGGTGCCTAAAATAACACGCAATAACTGCTTCGAGAGGATTAAGTACGTCGCAACAGCTACTAATATACCTACTAAAACAAGTATTAAAGACTCCATTGGCTACTCATCCTCACTTATACTTAAAATAATTGTTACAACAACCCCCACCACTGTTAAAGCCACACCCGCTTCAAAAATAGTGACAGTTGAAAAGCCCATTTTCCCAAAGATAGGAACATCTATATACGTATGTGCTTGTGTTAAAAATGGGACATCAAAAAACAACGAACCTATTGCTGTTCCAGTTGCAAGCAATACACCAAGAGCTGCAACTTTTTTGAAGTCGAAAGGCATCCCTTTATGAACAGTTTCAATATCATAGGCTAGATATAACAAAACAATGCCTGAGGCTAACACCAGACCACCTATAAAGCCACCGCCAGGAGCATGATGCCCAGCAAAGAATAAATACACGCCGAGTGTTAAAATAATGAACACAACGGCTTTGGTGACGGTTCTTAAAATCACATCATTAATTTTCATGATCTGCTTCCTCCTTTCGTGGCTTAAGCTTTGTCAGAGCATAGACCCCTAAGCCAGCAATTAGAAGAACAACAACCTCTAGCATCGTATCAAAAGCACGGAAATCCCCTAGTATTGTATTAACGATGTTGGAACCGCCAGCCAATTCATAGGCATCATTGAAGTAAGTAGCCACTGGTTCAAAGCGATCATAGTGTACTACTGCTAAACCAACAATAGTTACAGTTGCACCAACAAAAATAGAAATCAATGCTTTTGACCATTGAACCCTTTTACGTGGTAGCTCTGGCATTAAATCTGGCAAATATTTAAAACATAATAGGAATAAAGCTGTTGTGACCGATTCAACAACTAATTGTGTTAAAGCTAGGTCTGGTGCACGGAAAATAACAAAGAAGAAGGCAATAGAATAGCCTAGTACACCATTTAGCAACATGGCTGTCACCCGACCCTTTGCGAAAATCATCCAAACAGCAGCAAAAATCATGACAAACACAAGGATTAACTCGTAGGATTCTATAGCGGAATCTTTGTCAAAATTAAAGGTCATGGCATCTGACCAAACAAAATAACCTGCGATAAGTGCAACAAAAAATACATATATATAGACAAAATAATGTGTTAAATTACCTGTCATATATTTATTGGTAAGCTTCTGTGAGCCATTTTCACTCATCTCTATCATTCGATTGTAATACGTATTAAACGTATACTTTTGTGAAAATAGACGATAAAGTGGCTTCCAGCTTTTTAATGTTTTAAATAAGATAATTCCAATAATAATGACACCTACTGTCATCAATAACTCTGCATTGATGCCATGCCATGCATGAATATGTGGTGTTAACTCACTTGTAGTTGGGAATGTTGGATAAATACTAGCCATAGCAGGCTCTAAAATATAATGACCTAATATATTAGGGAAGAAAAAGATACCAACTACCAACAAGCATAAAATAATTGGCGATATTAACATGCCAAGTGGAGCTTCGTGTGGTTTTTTATCAATCTTCTCTGGCTGTAGTTTACCCAAAAATGTACGACTAATTAAAATCAAACTATAGACAAAGGTAAAGATACTTGCCACCCATGCTACTATAGGGAAAAACAGCCCTATATCAGCAATAGAGAATGCTTCTACATCACGAATAGCCAATACTGCTGCAAAAAACATTTCCTTACTTAAAAAGCCATTAAATGGTGGCAGTCCTGCCATTGAGAAGCTACCAATCACAGCAATTGTAAAAGTGATAGGCATGAAAGACATTAAGCCACCTAAACGACGAATATCACGAGTACCTACTTCATGATCGACAATTCCAACCATCATGAATAAAGCTCCTTTAAAGGTCGAATGATTCACAAGGTGAAATAGCGCTGCAAAGCTTGCTTGGGTGTAAAAAATCGAGTTTTCCTCATAGCCATAATAATGACCAACAGACCCAAGACCAAAGAGACTCATAATTAAACCAAGCTGACTCACTGTTGAAAAGGCTAATAATGCTTTTAAATCCGTCTGACGGACAGCATTAAAGGAGCCCCAGAATAATGTAACTAGGCCGATAACACTAACTAGCCAGAACCATACTGCCTCTCCTCCAAAAACCGGTGAAAAACGAGCAACTAAATAAATGCCTGCCTTCACCATTGTTGCGGAATGTAAGTAAGCACTAACAGGTGTTGGGGCCTCCATAGCATCAGGCAACCAAATGTGGAATGGAAATTGTGCAGATTTTGTAAAAGCCCCTAGTAAAATTAGAATAAGCGCTGGCGTAAATAAGGTATGATCTCGTATAACCTCTACATTAGCTACAATTTCACGAATACTAAATGTATGAGAAGCTACATAGAGCATTAAGAAACCCGCAAGCATTGAGAGTCCGCCAAAGACGGTAATCATCATCGCTTTTTTAGCACCTGCCCGAGAAGCCTTTCTATGATGCCAAAATGCGATTAATAGGAAAGATGACACACTCGTTAATTCCCAAAATGTGTATAATACCATTAGGTTATCTGAAAAAACAACGCCAAGCATAGCGCCCATGAATAGTAATAAATAGCAGTAAAAATGATGAAGAGATTCTTTCGTTGATAAATAAAAAATAGAATATAAAATGACTAAACTACCTACACCTGTAATCAGCAGACCAAAAATCATACTGAGTCCATCTAGGTAAGTTGTGAAATTTATATTAAAAGAGGGAATCCACTCATATGTATGAATAAAGGTTTTACCCTCGGCTAATTGAGGAATATAGCGAGCGAGTAAAAGAAACAAGATGAATGGAACAGATAAAACAAACCAGCCAAGATGTGTGACACGCCTTAGTCGCCTGTAAAGCAATGGAATTAGAGCAGCACAAACAAATGGCAAAAGTATCGCAATGAGAACTGTGACCAAATGAAAACCTCCTACTATCTAAATCATCTAGCAAATTTTTGTGGTGATGGGCATGTAAAGTGCTAAGACTTTAGAAATTTGTTCAAGCTAAGGAACATATTAGATGTATTCTTGAAATTTATTAATGGAATGTGGTGGGGTATTAAAGTGCCTAATTGTTTATAAAAACGGTTATTTTAGTTATTTAGTCACTTCTAACCCGATGCAAGCCTAAATAACTTGTGGAAAATCAGATAATTTATACAGTTACAACTCAGTTAATATCAGCATAATGAAGACACTTGACTATCTATTTAACTCACTGCATAATAGTGTGGCATATGAAAGCAAATTAGCATAGATGCACAGAATGCATAAATTAAATAATCTCTAATTATCGATTTAAGCTTAATCCTTCAAGGGTTTTCCAATACATTTTCGTTAACTTTTATACATTTTTAAGTATACAATATAAGTGAGCATAATGCACTGTAACAGCATCGATTTTAGCTGTTTTAGGATAATTTTTTCAAAATCAACAGTGAAATTAACAAAATACCAACAGATAAGAGGTGTACATTTTTTATGAAGCATGTAAAAGGGCGTTTGGATGAAAGTATATTAGTTTGTGTTTATTACGGCTTAAATGGCGAACGTTTGATTCGTCGTGGTCATAAGATGGCCACAATGCTTGATTGCCCACTCTATATTCTTTCAGTCGATTCGCAACCCCTTGATGCATTTGACGCAGAGAAATCTAGTTATATAGAGCAATGGAAAAAGTTATCAGATGAACTTGAGGTTGAAAAATTTATTTTGCAAGATAATGAAAAACGCCCCATACAAAAGGTTATTGCAGAGGTCGCGAAGAATTATAGTATTTCACAAATTATCGTAGGGCAAAGCGCACAAAGCCGTTGGGAGGAAATCACTAAAGGTTCGTTCTTAAACGTACTGTTAAAGGAAGTTCCTTTTGTTGATTTTCATATCGTAGCTGTTCAACGCCCAACCGATGATGATGCAAATGAAACATATGAAAAAGGAGTACGTGCTTACTTAATTAAAGAACAGGAGAACTTTAAAGTAGCATTTACATGTCCTAAGTATGTATCGATTGAAGGTATATTCTTCAAAGAAATTGGCACAGATTTTGACAATGGCATCTTTAAATTTACTTACAACGATAAAATGCATGAAGTTCATATTTCAGAGGGCTATGTAATTGATCAGGAAAAATTGCCAGCAGAATTCTTAGCTCCATTAAGACAATAAAAAAACGCGTAGATACGCGTTTTTTTTATTAGACAGCAGCTGAAGCAGGTTTATCTTTCGGTAAGAAGAAGGCAACTAGTAATAATAAAGGTAATAATGAAACAACAATCATTGTAAAATCAATGCCTTTATGATCCATTAAAACGCCGATAATCATTGCCCCTATTGCGCCCATTCCAAAAGCAAATCCTGTTGTTAAACCTGCCATGGTGCCAATTTTTGTTGGGACTAACTCTTGCGCATAGACCACCGTTACGGAGAAGCTAATCATAATCAACGTACCAATAATAACTAAAAATATCATAGCCGCCCATAATGGTACATATGGCAATGCTAAACAAAATGGCATAGGGCCAACTACAGAAAGGATAATGACATTTTTCCTACCAATACGGTCTGATAAAGAACCTCCGAAAAAGGTACCTACTACACCAAATGCCATGAAGGTGAATATTAATATTTGCCCTAGTCGAAGGCTGACCTCATAGTGATCCATTAGATAAAACACATAAAAACTTGTTATATTTGTTGTATAAAATGATCGTGCAAAAATAATTGTAAATAATAATGTTAATGCGATTCCTACTTGTTTCTTTGTTAATGGAGGCAATGTTGAGACGAGTACACGCTTTTTCTTAGTTGCACGCTCCTGCTCCAATTGTTTTTTATACCATGTAGCAATTTTACTTAATAAAATGATACCAAACGTTGCAATTACTAATATGATTGCAGCCCCACGTTGCCCTAAAATATCAAAGATATAAGCACTAATTAATGGTGCTAGTGCTTGCCCTGAATTTCCCCCCACTTGATAAATTGACTGCGCAAGTCCTCGTTTAGATCCAGCTGCCATAAAGGAAACTCTCGATCCCTCAGGGTGAAAAATAGCTGACCCGAAGCCTATAAATAATACCGCAATAATAATAATCCAATACTGCGTTGTGAACGCTATAATAGCAATCCCTATAAATGAACTAATCATACCGATAGGTAAAGCATAAGGCATTGGTTTTTTATCACTAATAAAGCCTACCGCAGGCTGCAATGCAGAAGCAAATATGTTTAATACAAAAGAAATCATTCCAATTTGTGTAAAGGTCAATCCTAATTCACTCTTAAATATCGGAAACATCGCTGGGATAACAGCTTGCATCGTATCATTTATTAGGTGAGCAACACCGATTGCAATCATTATTGGATAGATTGGATTGGTTACATTTAATTGTTTATTCATGTTGCCACCTCACTCTTATTTTGTTTAAAAATGATTGTCGCATACTATCGACCATTTTGCACAAGCTATAGTTCGACAGCTGTAAAAGGAGTTGATATATGCATGGAAAGCTTTATTCATGCTCACTTTTGGGAAATGATTCTACGAACAACACTTTCGTTTTTTGCCTTACTAATTCTGGCACGTCTACTTGGTAAAAAACAATTAGGCCAGTTAACGTTTTTCCATTACATTACAGGTATTACATTTGGGTCGATCGCTTCAGAAATTGCCTCTCAGGAAGAAACACCATTTTTAGATGGTTTGATTTCTCTCGTTTGGTGGAGTGCTTTAACGTATTTGATGACCGTTATTACGATTAAATCTAAAAAAGCTCGCGTTCTCATTGATGATAAACCAACAATTGTTATTCAAAAGGGTCTTATATTAGAATCAGCACTACAAAAAAACCGTCTTCATCTAGATGAGCTTACAATGATGTTACGTGAACAAGCCATTTTCTCCGTACAGGACGTTGAGTATGCTTTACTAGAAACGAATGGAAAGCTCAGTGTGCTACAAAAAACCTCTGAACAAGTGGCTACAAAGCAGGATGTTAAAGCCGATGTATCACCACCTACCTACCTTCCTACAGAAGTTATTTCTGATGGTCAACTTATTACCGAGAATATTGTTGAACTTGAGCTGACAGAAGACTGGGTAATAAAGAAATTGAAAAAGCAAAATGTGCATTCTGTAGAAGAAGTTTATTTTGCTCAAGTCCAAACAAATGGTTCCTTGTACATCAGCTTAAAAGATAAAGCGAGACATTCAAGCCCTTAATTGCTTGTCTAGTCTCGTTTTTTTTGTTAATCAATTTTGACAATATCTAAGGGCGTAATAATACCGAGTAATCTTTGATGTGGTTGACCATGCTCCGTTATTAATAATGCCTCAAAGCGTCTCCCTCTTTCGACTCCTTGTTTAAATATTTCCTCAGCCTCATAGATGGATATCGTTCTACTGACAAATTTGTAATTCACTCTATTTTTCTCATGCAATAAGATATCATGCAGTGTTGGTATTCTTTTCGGTAAATGATCACCACCCATCTTTGACGCAAGCCAATTTGTGATTCCTACTGTTGTGATGAGCCCCTTAAACTGCTTATTATAATAAACAGGAAATTGTGTATATTTGCGCTGACGTATCACTTTTAAAACATGTTTTAAAGAATCATTTTCTTGAAAAATCAATACTCTTTTACGGAACATTTGCCCCACAAGCGTTGGCTTAGCAAGGGTAGCATCTATGTATTCAATTCGTTCTACAACATCAGTATGTGGCTCTGCAATCACATAATGTAATGATGTACGATGATGCACAATCGCATTTCGTAAGTCCGCATATGAGCGGAGATCATCTTCATATTTCTTCACCAAGACATCCTTTTTCTTTGCTTGATCAATCAGCCGATAAAAAGGCATAAAATCCTTCGCACCTACAATATCTCTCAGTCTATGATCTATTCGATTAAACGCTGTCAGGAAACGATCGGAATTTTCAGTTCCCACTTTTCATGTCCCTTCTTTCTATAGTAGTCTATATATTTTCCGAGTTATTTGACAAATTTCGAGTTACACACCCATTATATTCCTAAGTTATAGAGATTCCAAGAAAGGAGTTTTACAATCCCTCTTGAAAGTGACGTTACGTCATTTTATATAATGTCATTAACAGAGAGGAGGAGTGATTACCTTGATTACGATTCACAATGTATCAAAACAAACTGGCATTTCTGTTCGAACGTTACGTTACTATGAGGAGATCGGCTTGTTACTTCCTATAGCAAAGACTGAGGGGGGACATAGGATATACGGAGAGAACGAACTCAAAACGTTACAACAGATTGTATTTTTAAAGGCATTGGGCTTCAAGTTGAAAGAAATTCAGACGCTTATCAATAATTCATGGAACTGGGAAGCAAGTTTAGACCATCAGTTAGCTTTTGTAGCAGAAGAGCAAAAGAAACTACAGCAAATGAAGAACACTATTCTTGGATTAAAGAATGCTTCGTCTATCGAAGGTGGGTTGACAGAGTCCCTTATCCAAAAGTACATTAAGCTTTCAAATCAAGAACGAGATAATAAGCAAGCCTTCCGCCAGCAGATTTTTGCAGCTACAGAAATGGAACTACTTAGAAAATTACCCAATTTAAATAAAAATGATCCTAATTCTTTAGAGTGGATTGGTTTATTAGGTCAATTAAAGCAGCTTCATAAGGAAAGTCCTGAAGCCGATTCCGTTCAGTTTATTATTAAACGAATGATGGAAAAAGCCGAGGTAGAATATAACGGAAATGATGAATTTTTAGAGAAGATGTGGACCATAAGAAAATCTACTTATAAATCTGAACAAATTGGATTATATCCTTTAGAGGAAGAATTTCTACATTTTATAGAGCAGGCTTTTCATGTTTATGAAACAAAAAAACAGGCGTTAGGAAAATCATAATCATGAACATAGAAATGTTGCTACTGATTGGTACCTTAGCTTTGTTAGACATGTTTAGTCCTTCTATAATTGGCGTATCCGTCTATGTATTGCTTGTGACTAAAAAACAGCAGATCCGCCTTTTATTAACCTATTTAATGACTGTTGGGTTGTTTTACTTTAGTACTGGGAATTTTTTAATGTTAGGTCTAGGTGTCATATTCAACCCTATTTCTAATTTGCTAGATAGTTACTCAGCTCGATTAATCATGACCATAGTAGGGGGAATTTTATTTATTGGCAGTTGGTTAGTTCCAAAAAGAAAGGCAAATGGACCCCCTAAACCAAAATCTTTACATGTGGGCTCTATGGTAGCTTTAGGTTTCACAACTTCTATTTTAGAAGTTGCAACCGCTCTTCCTTATTTCGCGGCAATAGGTATTTTAACGAGTAATCAAATAGTGTTTTATGAATGGTTACCTTTATTGGCAGGATATAATTTAGTAATGATTGCACCAGGGATCATCCTACTATGCTTACATCTATTATTCCGCCGATTTATGAATAAACCTTTAAGAAAAATTCAAACGCTTTTTGATCAAAGAACAAGCTCGACCCTTTCTTGGATTATGTTCTTTGTAGGATTGATTTTGCTTATAAATGGTAGGATGATTTAAAATAAAAAACGGTAAAAATCCATTTTTACCGTTTTCTCTTCAGATTTTTGTCATAGACGCATTTCTTTTCATCATCACGATACCAATGCCGATGCAGATAATTGTCAATGCTAGCGTAATGACTAAGCTCCACCAGTAATCTGACATCTCTATTGTTCCTCGAAATTTTGCAATTCCGTAGCTTGCCAGTTTCCACGGAGATATTGTCCAAAAGATTCCTATAATCATATCGATAATTTGCCCAACAAAGATTACTGTAAATGCACATGTTGTAGCAATAACTGTTTTAAAGCTGGCACTCATCATTAACGTAACAGCTATCACAAATAGCAGCCAAATATAGTACGTAGAAAAGCTTACTAACAGTGCACCCACGTCCAACGTTCCATATAGAATAGTAGTATAATAGACACTTGCACCAAACCCAGCTAAAATACTAACAAAACAAATGGTGCTCATAACAACAAATTTACTCAAAAAATATGCGCCAAATGATATAGGCCTAGAATATAGTAATGTTGCCATACCATTAGCGCGTTCCTTACTAATAGCTCCTACAAATGAAGCCATCATCACCAATAAGCCAATTGTTTGAAATTGCCCGATAGAAGCTTGAATTAAATCCAGTGGCATTAATTCTGGCATCAACATTTCAAAGCCCTCTGGAACATTTCCAACAGCATTTAAAATATCCATCATATAATAGTTTGTTAGTGGATCACTCATTCCAAGCAGAGCAAACACTAGAGGAATCCATAGAAACTTCCAACTCCGCCATGCTTCTCTAAATTCCTTTTGCAGAAGTACATTGAATCCTCTCATGCCTTTTTCGCCACCTTCATGAAAATTTCTTCCAAAGATGCTGTCTGTCGCTCTACCTTTCTAATTGTATAAGGACATTCACTTAACCGTTGAAGCAACATTTTCATCGTCGGCTCTTCATTCACGATCTCAATATACACATTACAACCTATTACATGATTAGAGGAATTTGCAAAAAGCTTAGCCTCTTCTTCACTGCCAAATTCAATGACATAATTTTGCTCATCAAAACGTTGCCGTACTTCACGTAATGTTCCCTGCTCTACTAGTTTTCCATTTTGCAAGAATAATAGTTGATCTGTCATTTCTTCAGCATCATTTAAAATATGCGTTGAGTATAAAATAGTCGTCTCTTGCTGTAGTCCTTTTAATAAATCAAGTACTTCTCTACGGCCAACTGGATCTAATGCTGAAACAGGTTCGTCTAATAGCAGTAATTTAGGCTTATGCACTATTGCTTGGGAAATACCTAGTCGCTGCTTCATTCCACCTGAAAAAGAGGCTATTTTTTTATGTTGGACGTCCCCTAACCCTACAAATTCTAAGGTTTTTTGTGCTTCTAATTTAGCCTTTTTGGCTGCTACACCATTCAACTTTGCAGCCATTTCTGTAAACTCTAACGCAGTTAACCAAGGATGAAATTGTGGATATTGGGGTAAAAAACCTATATTCGCACGTAAATCATTACCTAGCATTTTTACATTTCCAGCAGTCGGTCTTAAAAGCCCCGTTAACATAGATAAAGTGGTTGTCTTGCCAGCTCCATTTGGACCAATTAAAGCCGTAGAAGTTTTTTCCTCTAAGTTAAAATGAATAGCATCTACAACTTTGTGCTCTGCAAATTGCTTGGTCAAACCTATAACTTGAAGTAAAGTTGTCATGACTGCTTTCTCCCCACTATAAAGTACGCAATTGATCCAAATAGATTAGCAAAAAGAATAATAAACACCCAAAGAATTTTAGGGCCGTTTGTTGCATGAATTTTTCGTAAATCAATAAGTGCTACAATCATCAAAATAATTTGAACGATGATGAGCGGTGCTATTACTGCCCATGGAACTTTTGCTAATTCCTCCATCATACAGATCACCTCATTATTTGTTATACATTAACTATAACAACTTTGTTCTAATATGTATAGAACAAAGTATCTCTTACATCATAAAAAAAGATGTACCTTAATTAGTACATCTTCTCAATTATTTATAAAGTTTTTGCAGCGCGTCTTCCATTTTAGGGCGTATCGTCACCAATGGACGAGCTTTTTTGACAGCTGCCTGTGCTGCTTCTAATGAATCAGCCATTCCCAACTCCATTAATATAGCAGTAGCTGCAACACCTGCACGTCCACCACCACTTCCACAGTGAACATATACTTTTTGCCCTGTCTCAAAGGCTATAGCAACTTCTTGCGCGACTTGTTGAATGGATGATGCTACCTCACTATCTTCATCTGCTATAGGCATATGTTTATAAGAATAAGGAACTGTCTCCTGGTCTTGAGGGGATAGCCCTTGAACACGAACATCTATCACAACATCAACGGATTCTTGTGTAAATGCAGCCTCTGCATCTTTTGCACCGCCAAAGAACAGTTGATCCTTTACTAAAACATCGTAGTCTTTCCCCATATTCTCCACGCCTCACATGTTTTATTTTAGTAAATGCTTAATATCCTCATAATATGGTAGAGCCGTTAAAGCACCTGCTTTTGTTGCGGCAAAAGCTCCTAATTTGTTGCCAAAGCTTGTACAACGCACTAGTTCTTCTTTTGTTGTAGGTAAACCATTGTAATGGACATCACGTAGGACACCTGCCATAAATGCATCTCCCGCACCTGTTGTATCCACAGGCACTACTTTCTCAGTAGGTACATGGATAACTTCACCATTAAGGACTGCATAAGTCCCGTTTTCTCCTACGGTAATTAAAATAATAGGCACTAAATAGCTATTTAATTGCTCGATACCTTCTTCTAAGCTACTTGTCTCTGTCAGGAAGAATAGCTCATCATCCGTCACCTTTAAAATATCGACATCCTCGAAAAATGATGTAATCGTATCTCGACAAATTTCTTCACTGCTCCAACGTAAAGGACGAATATTTGCATCCATTGCAATAATCGCACCCTTGTCCTTAGCCATTTCTACTGCTGCTCGTGTTGTAGCAAGAGCTGTTGGATGGAACATTGTGCCTGAACACACCGTTAAAGCAGAGGCATGCTTAAAAGCTGCTTCATTTAGCTGTGATGGTTCAACTTGTAAATCAGGTGTTTCATCAACATAATCCTTAAAAATTCGCTCACATGCTTCTGTTAGATGCACATATACACCACTTACTCGTTTTGCTGGATCAAATACGGCATAATCCAGTTTCACACCCTCTTGGGCAAGCCCATCTCGCACAAATTGCGAGCCCTCGTCATCCCCCGTAATTGTAATTAATGCGGAAGGCGCACCAATGCGGCTAATACCCGCTGCAACATTGACCGTTGCGCCACCCATATATTTAGTAAATGATGTGTTTGTTACATCATCAGCAATATAGTCAATAAAAGCATCTCCATAGACTAATATAAAATCCTTCTCTTGCTTTGTCATGATAGTCCTCCTGAAAGTCTAGTCATTATAGATTAACACGAAAATTGTCATTCTATAAAGGTTTTTACTTTTGGGATTTCTTTATGAGCGGATGGATAACTTGAGTCATCCCCTATCTTTGTTATACTTGCCTATAGAAAGGTAGGGATTATCAAAATGAGTATTACAATTCGACAAGCGCAACCACAAGATGCCCATGCCGTTGTGCCTTTAATTATCGACGCCATTGGCGATATTGCTAATCGCTTAACTGGTGAGCAATCAACGGAGGCTGTTATACAAGAGCTGACTGTTCTTTTTCACCAAGAAGACAATCGACATTCTTATTTAAATACTTTTGTCGCTACTGAAAATGAACAGATTTTGGGGATTCTCGTTTATTATCACGGCGAACAAGCCGTTCACATGGACGCTAACCTTGTTAAATGGCTTGAAGCAAAAAATGCGCCATCCATTGTTATTGACCAAGAAGCCCATGAAGATGAGGCTTACATTGATACAGTTTGTGTTGCACCAGCTGCACGTGGTAAAGGAATCGGAACATTGCTATTACAATTTGCTGAAGAGCTGACAAAGCAGCGTGGCTATACAAAATTATCATTAAATGTTGAAACCCAAAAAGAAGAAGCTCGCCGTCTTTATGAACGACTAGGATTTGTTATTACGGAGCCTTGGTCAATTATTGATGAGCCTTTTCACCATATGGTTAAACAGTTTTAGGAAGTGAATAACTAATATATGAAAAACAATTTGATTTACCCTCTTTTGATTGTTATTGCATCTAGTAGTTACGGGATCTTGTCGACTATTGTCAAAGTAGCTATGCAGCATGGCTTTACATCAGCAGAGGCTGTATCAAGCCAATATATTATTGGCTTTTTACTCGTAATATCCATCTTTATTTTTACTGACAGAAAATTACCAAGACCGTCCAAGAAGGGCTTACTTATTTTAATATGCGCGGGAATTTTTACAGGGACAACAGGTATCGTGTACGGAGAATCTTTAAAGTATCTTCCTGCTTCTCTTGCAGTAGTCATGTTATTCCAATTTACATGGATTGGTCTACTGATTGATTGTGCCCTCCATAAAAGATTACCAAATAGACCTGAAGTAATTTCAATCGTTATCTTATTTATAGGAACGATTCTAGCTGCAGGTGTATTAAATGTAGATTTAAGTGACATTCCTATTCAAGGATGGCTATTCGGTTTTACAGCAGCCGTTACTTTTGCATGTTTTATTCAATTTAATTCTCGACCCGTCGAGGGCGTGACTACCACATCAAGGGTATTAATCGTTTCCTCTGTAGCCCTTATTTTGATCAGTATTTTCCTAAGCCCCGAGGTTATTTGGAACGGTAAACTATTCATGCAAGGCCTGTGGAAATACGGACTAGCATTAGGTCTTTTCGGTATCATTTTACCGATTTATCTATTTTCAATTGCTATCCCTAAAATCGGTGGTGCGCTTGCTTCTATTTTAAGTGCCATTGAATTACCAGTGGCTGTTACTGTTTCCGTTATTGTTTTGCATGAACCTTTAACTGCTGTACAAATTATCGGGATTGTACTGGTGATTGCTGGTATGATGCTGCCAACCATTGTTGCACAACGTCAACAAAAGGATAGCTTATTAGAAGCACATTCATAAAACGACAAAAAACTCCTTAAAAATGGAATGATTCCTTTTTAAGGAGTTTTTTTGAACTTTAATGAAATGCCATTGCTTACCATTATGCACTTCGCTATGATGAATGCAAATGTAATTTTTTAATAATTCTAACATTAATGTTCCCCTTCGGTATTATACTGCAATATGCAAGTAACTTACTTTAAGAAAGGGGAAGTTGATGAAAAAAGCCTATATTCTTGGTTTTTTCCTTATGTTAATGCTTTTCGTTTTAGCTGCTTGTAATGGCAAAGATCAGCAAAATTCTACAAATGATGCAGCAAATAATGACGAGGCATCGGATGGTAAAAAAACAGAAGTAGCAGCAACGTC
The DNA here is from genome assembly GCF_058797135.1 of Lysinibacillus sp. GW823-FHT02G10. Classification (NCBI taxonomy): domain Bacteria; kingdom Bacillati; phylum Bacillota; class Bacilli; order Caryophanales; family Bacillaceae; genus Lysinibacillus; species Lysinibacillus sp. GW823-FHT02G10. Next base: position 22,468 of record NZ_JBXAJI010000014.1, on the reverse strand, counting down.
GCCTTCAGGCAAGCTAGTAATTTACACTGGACGTGACGAAGAAATGGTGCAAAATGTGATCGATCAGTTTAATGAAAAATATCCAGACATTGAAGTAGAATTTCTAACGATGGGTGCTCAACAAATTTTAGAACGTCTTCGTGGAGAGAAAGCCAATCCTCAAGCAGATTTTTGGTGGGGCGGAACCCAATCAGCGCTCATTGTTGGCGCCAATGAAGACTTACTACATGCTTGGCAGCCGAGCTTTATTGACTCTATTGATACCACACACAAAGATGTTGAAGGACGATGGTTCGGAGAGATGCTGTTACCAGAAGTAATTATGATTAATAGTGATTTACTAACAAAAGAAACTGGTCCACAGGACTGGGATGAATTATTAGATCCTAAATGGAAGAATCAAATTTTAATCAGAGGTGTACTGGCGTCAGGCACAATGCGTACGATTTACTCTTCCATGATTGTACGGCAAGATGCAGATTCACCAGAAAAAGGCTATGAATGGTTACTACAATTAGATGCCAATACAAAGGAGTACACACAAGACCCTAATGCCTTGTATTTAAAGCTAACACGTCAAGAAGGCAGTGTCTCCCTATGGAATCTACAAGATATTTTGTTAAAAAAATATACGACAGATTATCCTTTTGATTATATTTATCCTAAAAGTGGAGCACCTATTTTAGTAGACGGTGTAGCAGTTGTAAACAATGCGAAAAACCTAGAAAATGCGAAACTATTTGTAGAGTTTTTATTTGAAAAAGAGATGGTAACACAATTAGCTAATGATTACTATCAAATTCCTACACGTTCTGATATCGACAAAGCCTCCATGCCAGAATGGTATCAGGAATTAGATTTAAAAACATTTGATATTGATTGGCAGCTAATGTCTGACAAAGAAGCAGAATGGATGGAATACTGGGATAACAATATTAAAGGGCGCGGTAAATAGTAGAACGGGTAAAAATTCGGCTTATACAGCGAATTTTTACCTTCCTGTATCATCTAGATTCTTTGTTAGAGAGGAGCTAATGATTGAGAAGTGTCAGAATTGAAAATGTCTCGAAGCAATTTGGTCAAGTGTATGGCGTGAAAGACTTAAATCTTGAAATAAAAGCTGGTGAATTTTTTACCTTTCTCGGTCCTAGCGGCTGTGGCAAAACAACCACTTTAAGGATGCTTGCAGGCTTTTATTACCCTACTAAAGGCAAAATTCTTTTTGATGAGCGAGATGTCACTCGACTTCAGCCCAATAAGCGCAATATCGGCATGGTATTTCAAAATTATGCCCTTTTCCCCCATATGACAGTTGATGAGAATATTGCATTTGGTTTACAAGTTCGAAAATTTTCAAAAGCTGAGATTCAGCACAAGGTTGATCGAATTAGAGGCCAAGTGCATCTTGCTGCTTACGGCAACAGAAAAATAAATGAGCTATCTGGTGGACAGCAGCAACGTGTTGCTTTAGCTAGAGCACTCGTGATAGAGCCAGATATTTTATTGCTTGATGAACCTCTATCCAATCTAGATGCAAAATTGCGTGAGGAAACACGTATTGAAATCAAACGAATCCAATCTGAGCTTGGAGTCACAACGATATACGTTACTCACGATCAAATGGAGGCCATGTCTATGTCGGATCGAATTATGGTCATGGAAAATGGCTATATCAAACAAATTGGTACTCCTCAGGAAATTTATCATCAACCCAAGGATCGTTTTGTGGCAAATTTTATTGGTGAAACTAATTTAATTGAATGCTCAATCCAAGCTATTGATGGGGAAAATGTACAAGTACGAACAGTGAATGGACATAATTTAACTGGGCGAAAGCAACAAAGCTCTCCCTCCTTAACGCATATGATTGGAGACAAAGTATTTATTTCTATTCGTCCAGAATCGATTCAACTTGGTACTGGTGAAAACACATTAACAGGAAAAATTACATTTGTTGAATTCACAGGCATTAGCGTTAATTACATTGTAGATTTTACTGCGTTCTCACTTAAAGTAATGCTTATTAATTCTTATGACCAAATCAAAAAGATCGGTGAAGATATTACAATCCATATGGCACAAGATTCACTATACTTTTTAGGGGAATAGGAGGAAGCCAATATGGAGAAACAGTCTGAAAGTACGTGGACGCGAATTTTTCATGCTAATTGGTTTGTCTATGTTTTAATATCGCCATTATTTTTAGTGTTATTCGCCTATGTGGTTTACCCCTTCTATCAAACTTTCATCCAAAGCTTTGCTGGCGATGAAGCATTCTTTCACTATAAGAAATTTTTTGATATAGCTAGTCCAGCAAATTTAGAGGCCTTGTGGACCAGTATTTATATTTCATTTATCAGTGTTATTTGCTGTGCACTTGTTGGGGTAACAATGGCCTTTTTACTAGAACGCTATAATTTCCCTGGGAGACGGATATTGTCTGTTTTAGTTTTGGTTCCAATGGCACTTCCTCCTCTAGTAGGTGTTTTGTCCTTTTCATTTTTATATGGTGATAGCGGGATTTTCCCACGAATTTTTCAGCATCTATTTGGGTTGGATCACGTTCCTTTTGCCTTGAAGGGAATATGGGGCGTCATCGTTGTTCATACATTCACAATGTATACGTACTTCTATTTGACTGCCTCTGCTGCTATTAAGGGGCTTGATCCTGCTCTTGAAGAGGCAGCTACTAGTCTGGGTGCAGGGCGTATTCGCGTATGGACAAAGGTTATTTTACCAATGCTCACACCTTCTATTGTTGCCTCATCCTTATTGGTGTTTATGATTTCTATGGCTTCTTATACTGCACCTTTGATGTTTGGTGTAGAGCGTACTATGACGATGCAAATTTATTTATCACGTACAAATGGTAATCTTGAGATGGCTGCGACACAGTCGATGATATTATCTTTTGTATCTATCACTTTTTTAATCATTATGCGCTGGTATCAAAATCGCAGAAATTATCAAAATCTAAGTAAGGGAATTAGTGTTCATCGTTCAGAGGTATCCTCAAAAAAGGTAAAAATTATAGCAACAATCGCTTCTTTTGTTGGCACATTAATATTGATACTGCCTATTTTAGTGTTGATATTGATCTCTTTTTCTGTGGATGGCGCTTGGAAAACGCAAATTCTCCCGACCGACTATACAATTGATCATTATATTGCCCTTTTTACCGATGAGCGCACATGGCGACCTATTTGGAACTCCATTCAAATGGGTGTCATTGCAACACTGGGCAATATTATCTTTGGTGTCGCGGCTGCTTATGCTATGGTGCGCTTAAATTTTAAAGGGAAAACCTTGCTCGATATTTTGATAATGGTACCTTGGGCTTTGCCAGGAACAGTTGTTGCTGTTAATTTAATTGCTGCTTTTAGTACAGAAAGTATCTTTAGTTTTAATCAAGTATTGATCGGGACATTTTGGATTTTGCCATTAGCCTACTTTATTCGACATTTACCACTTGTTTTTCGATCAACATCCGCCTCTCTTGTACAGCTAGATCAATCGATTGAAGAGGCATCACGTGGCTTAGGAGCCAACTGGTGGTATACATTTAGACGTATTGTTGTGCCTTTAACATTCACCGGGATTTTAGCAGGGACACTCTTAGCCCTCGTGCAAAGCTTTGGTGAATTCGTTGCATCCATTCTAATTTACAGTACATCCACTATTCCATTGTCTGTAGCGATATTCCAAAAATTATATGCATTTAAATTTGGGACCGCCTGTGCTTATGGTGTCTTACAAATTTGTTTAATTTTAGTTGTCCTTATTATTTCTGAAAAACTATCAAAAGGCAGTGCTGGTACAGCCATTTAGCTGCCAATCTATTAGGGGGCCATGACAATGTTTGAAGATTTTCGCAATAAAACACAGCTGGAAGATGGGATGATATTCCCTTCTAACATCTATCGAAAAATTGTTTTACAGCCAGCTTATGATGAGGCAAAAAAAAATTTTTTAACAATTATGCTACAAATCAATATTGCTCATTTAAAAATGTTAGAAGAACAAGGACTTGTAAAAAAAGATGAAGCAAAGCAAATTGGGATAGCTCTAAAAAAAATTGACTTAAATTATTATCGTTTAGAGGATTACAGTCCCCAATATGAGGATTTATTTTTCCGGATTGAAAATAAATTAATAGAGCTTGCTGGTGATGTTGCTGGAAATCTTCACATTGGCAGAAGCCGAAATGATATGGGTATTGCCATCTATCGAATGACATTAAGAAAAAAATTATTACTATTAATGCGCGAGTTACTAACATTACGTGATGATTTAATCGCTGCTGCAGAGGAACATATCGATACCATTATGATTGGCTACACACATACACAGCAGGCCCAGCCTACAACCTTCGCCCATTATTTAAAGGCCGTCATCGATCAGCTAGAGCGTGATTTTGAACGAATGCAGCATGTCTATAAAACCGTCAATCGTAGCAGTATGGGAGCCGCTGCCTTAACAACGACAGGCTTTAATATTAGTAGAGAACGTATGCGTGATCTACTAGCCTTTGATGATATTATCGAAAATGCATGGGATGCGGTTGCAGGAGCAGATTATATAGCTGAGGCTGCAAGTATTGTACAGCTTGCAGCACTCAATCTTGGCCGTACTTCTCAAGATTTTTTATTATGGGCTACTCAGGAGTTTAATGCGTTTACACTCGCAAGTCCATATGTGCAAATAAGCTCTATTATGCCTCAAAAGCGTAATCCTGTTTCTATAGAACATACACGCTCATTACTATCTGCGGTTGTAGGAGATGCAAGTACAGTATTACAGATGGTACATAATACACCTTTTGGCGATATCGTAGACACTGAGGATGATATGCAGCCTTATTTATGGCGTGCCATTGACCGCTTAATTGGTATTTATAAGTTGTTTGGTTCGCTTGTTGTTACAATGGATGTCAATAAGAAGAAGTTAAAAAATCGCGCTGAAAATAGCTTTGCGAATGTCACTGAGCTCGCTGATACATTAGTCCGTTCAGAGGGCATTTCCTTCCGTCAAGCACATAGTATTGTTAGTAAATGTATTAAGGTTCTACTTGCTCATGGAGAGGAATCATTAGCTAGTCTTACATGGGGACTTGCAAATACACAATCGAAATTGATCACGGGCAAGGAATTAACTATTTCAGAAGAGGATTTCTATAAGACATTAAAACCAGAATCTTTTGTTGGTGTACGAACATTACTAGGTGGACCCGCTCCAGCCACTATGAAAGCTGCTCTTGAACGCTCCAAACTGAATGCCCATGATTTTTATGAATGGATTCGCTTAAAGGAAAGTTCCATTATTGAAGCAGAAAAAGAACTAACAGCCTTTCTAGAGGAATGGAATCAATGAAGCAATGGTTATTAATTATTGATGGTGGGGCGACAAAAACAGCATGTGCTGTTGTTCATGCTGAATCTGGTGACATTGAATATTCTATATCCGCTAAAGGCTCTAATTATCAAGCCATTGGTGTTGAATCAGCTACAGCAATTTTACAAGAGCTTTTTGCAAATGTTGAAACATTTTTGCAAAAGTATCCTAATTCTCAAATCGCTGTAGCTACCTTTGCTTTAGCTGGCATTGATTCTCCGAAGGATCATGCAACCGTCGTAACCATTGTTCAAAATGCTCTTCAGACCACACAGTTACAAATCGATACACTAATTATTGAAAATGATGCGGAGGCCACACTATTAGGTGTGACTGCTGGACAGGCAGGTGCACTACTCATCGCTGGAACAGGAGCTATTGCCTATGCCTTTGATGGGCAGCGGATTGTACGTGTAGGGGGTTGGGGACATCGGGCTGGCGATGAGGGAAGTGGGTATTGGTTAGGGCAGGAAGTCGTAAGAGCTATATTTAAGATGGAGGATGGTCGTGGGAAACCAACAATCTTAAAGGAAGCCGTCTATCAATCTTTAGGTATACAAGATGTTACAGAGCTCGCTGAATGGCTATTCCGCCCTTCCTATACCAATGCACAACTGGCCAAGATGGGTTCCTTTGTGGCAAAGGCAGTCGAGCAAAAAGATGCTTGTGCCATCGAAATATCTCAACAAGCAGCCCACGAACTAGCTATTCTAGCAAACGCTGTATTGAAAAAAATTAACTATCAGAATACACCATTTAATCTATATTGCAATGGTGGTGCCATCAAGCATAATCCACTCATTTTAAAGTTCTTTACAGAGGAAATAACCTTCATGTATCCTCAAGTGGACATTATCCTTTGTCAGCATCAGCCTATTACCTATTTAATTGAACGAACAAAAAGGGCATATGACTGTTTATAAGTCATTGCCCTTTTCTTGCTTTTAAAGTGCCAGTCTCTTCAATTCATTCGTCGTAAAATAGAGATACCCATCCTTTATAAATAAATCCTTCGAATCCTCCCTATTTAGTACCTCTTCTCCACTACCATCTGGACGAATCTTTGTTAAATACGCCCCTCGGGAATAATTACTAAAGTAGAGCCAACCATCCGAATAAACGATATATTGTGCCCGTGAATTTGTGACACGCTTCGTTTTACCAGTTTTCATATCTAGTACATATAACTTATTGTCATCTGCAATATTACTATAAAACAATTGGTCTCCAACCTGTGCTGGGAAGTCTATATCATGATAATAACTATACAGTGTGCTTGTTGCTTTTGGATAGTCTTCAGCAATCCACGTGTGATCCTTCGCCATTGTACGGTCATCTACTAAAAAGTATTGGTAGCGTATTGCGCCCTTACGATCTGGTACTGGATCATTCCATGTCGTATCGAGATGATACCATTGTCCATCCAACTTGACTAGATTCCACGCATGTCCCTCTTGACCTACATAGCCTACGATATATTTTGTTTCAATACCCAATTTTTGAAGCATAGAGTGGGCAAGTAAAGCATAGCCCTGACATACTCCCCCGTGCTCGGCAAGAACGGTATAAGCGCTGTGTGGGCTAGAATTCGTTTGTTCTGTATAGGAAGTATTGGCAACAATATAGTCATTGACAGCTCGTACCTTTTCTACATCCGTCATAGATTTTTTACTAATCTTAGCAATAATTTCTTGAACATTCATCTCCACATATGCCGCCTGCTCTGGCGTCATTAAATAGCTCTGTTCTCCAAAAATAGTTGCTTTATTTCGCCCATATTCATATCGAATTGAATGTTTACTTACATGGCCGTAAACATAGTCATCGCGTTTGATAGCATTGTTATAGGCCTCTTCTACAATTTGTTCAATTCGCTGTGTATTCCCTTTATATTGAATTTCAAACTTTGGTGAAAAGCTATTATAGTACGCATACATCGCATCAGCCAGTTCCTTGGCATTTGTCACGACTAACTTTGTTTCAGGTTTCTGAATAGGTGGAGCTGTAGGGGCTACCTCCGCTTCATGGACATCTTCTATAGGTAGGGCTGTTTCAATTGAGGCATTATCTGAAAGTCTTGCAGTAACATCTACGATCTTCTCTTTTGTTGAAAGTAGCATAGTTTCTATGTCATCATTATTTGTCCAATCGACCACCTGCTGAACAACAGCCTTACCAGCCGTATAAATAGGATCAATAAAAATAATAATAATGGCAATTATAGCTAATTTCTTCCACAAACTCCTCACCTCCAACCGTCTTCCTTACATTATATACAAAAAAAGCACAAAGAACTCACTTAAGGGTCCATTTGTGCCTGTTAATATTTGTTTGTTGACTTAATTAATTTTAAGTTTATGTTCTTTTGTCTGGACATTATACAGTAAATAATTGTCACTAACCTTTAAATTTGTTACTGGCTGCTTCACTAGCACCTCAGCTTTTAACGTTTTTAAATCTAGCTTTGTCAAATACCCACCGTTACTGTAATCACTATAATATAGGTTTTGATTAGTCCCTGTAATATACAACGCACGTTTATCTAATACCTTTGACTTGCTACCACTAGTCATATCAAGCTTATACAGTTTATCGTTATCTGCAGTATTACTAAAATAAACAATATTATTTAACTGATGTGCGAAATGAACATTAAGCAAATAACTGTATTTAGTGCTTGTAGCAGGAGGATAATTTCCTTTAATCCAAGTGTGATCTTTGCTAATTTGATTGTCCGACACTAAAAAATAGTCATAGGACGCCGCACCAACGCGATTTGGCAAAGGATCGTTCCATGTTGTATCCAAATGATACCATTTCCCATCAACCTTTACTAAATTCCAAGCATGTGCCTCATTCCCATTTACAAAACCTACAACATATTTTGTCTCTATCCCAGACTGCTCTAACATAGCATGTGCTGCCAATGCATAACCCTGGCATACAGCTTGTCCTTCAAAAAACAAAGCATAAGCACTATGTGGACTTGCCTTAGTTTTAGTCCCGTACATAGTATTGGATACAATATAATCGTTAATAGCTTTTACTTTTTGGAAATCTGTCATAGAAGGTTTGATAATATTTTTCAATATTAGATTAATCTTTTTTTGTACAGCTACTTCTTGAGTTTGACTTGTCAGGTACTTCATTTTATACGTTACATTCCCTAGAGAATCTGCGGAAACCATGGTACTTTCTATATGTCCACTTGCATAAACGGCTTGTTGCTTAGCTTTTTCAAGTGCGTCCATCATTTCTTTTTTGAGGTCGCCTATTTTGCCTGTATACGTAATTTTTATATCGGTCTCAAAGTTTTGTATTTGCTTTGCAAGTTCTTCTGTTAATTGATCCCAATTTGCTACTGTTGAGTTCGCTACCATAGGATAAATTTGGGAGGTATTTTCTGTTTGTTTTGCATAGACCGCAGTTGGACTTAATATCAATAAAGCCGCACCACATAACAATAATTTTTTCATCACTCATCACCTTCCCTTGATTCTTTCTTCACTATTTAGCATAGCAAAGAATGTACCTACTAAGCTATAATACAAGTTCACTAACTAAGACTTTTAACTAAAAATATATTAAATTTTATATAATATAAAATACCTAATAATAAAATATAATTAGCGAATATAACTATTTTTTTGCAAAATAATAAAACTCACCTAATTAATAGTGAGTTTTATTTCGATTTAGATTCTGTAATTGTTCAGGAGTTTAGAAAATTATCTACTTTTCACCACTAAATTAACTGCTTCCTGAATGGCTTCGTTCATTTTTTCGCCATCCCCTTCAGCATTCTGTACACATTCCAATAGGTTTGTACTAACAATAACCCCAACTGTACGGTCTACAGCAGAGCGTACTGCTGATAATTGTGTAATGACTGCCTTACAGTCTTTTTCCTCCTCCATCATTTTCAAAATGCCACGTAGCTGTCCTTCCATCCGTTTCACACGATTTTTCACTTGATCTGAATATTCCATATACATTGCTCCTTCTCTTATACTCGCTACGCTCTAATGAGTGATCGTTATTCTTTATCCTAGCTCATTATTTTAAATTTAAACCTAGCCATTACTATTCCTTGGCTTTAGATAATTTATGAGCATTCTCGTAATAATGGTACCAGCGTTTGTTATTTCATCGTACTGAATTATTGAATTCTTCTTTATACGTAATTGCCCAATTTCAACTTCGAAAACTGGACACTTTCTTTTAAGTGCAGCAACTAACATGTTTGTATCATAATCATAGCGTTCACCTTTTACTTTCATTAACCAAGGCAACTCATTGATGGAAATATAACGTAAACCTGTTTGTGTATCCATTAATTTCTTATGATACAGTATCTCGAAAAATAAGCTTGTTGCACGATTTCCCCAGTAAGAAAGAAATGTACTATCAGTTGAACGAAAGTTACGTACACCTAGCACAATCCCTTCAGAAAACACCTTTGTCATCGTTAAAACAAGCTTCACATCTTGTAAAGTATGTTGCCCATGGGCCCCAACTGTAAGGATACCATGGCACCTCGCTTGTTGTTCTCGTATATATGCAAAGGCGGTCTTAAGTGCGCCACCCTTACCAATATTGCAATCATGCTGTAGTACTTGGCAGCGTTCAATTTTATCTAGGTTTTCAAAAATATCTTTATATTTTTGATCACTCCCATCATTGACAATGATGATTTGTGTAATAGTCGTTGCTAACAATTGATGTACATAGGTAATGAGTGATTGTTGTGGATTATATGCTGGTATAATAGCTGCAATATTTTTCATTTCGATCCCCCACCTAAAGGCTGACAGGTTCTCCGTAGCTACGAATCTCCCTTATATCAAATAGTATCATGTAACAGCAACAATTCAACTGATGAATCCCATTAAAACATATCAATAATATCGATTTTTCTCCGATATATGAACAAAGAGATGAAGAGGCGCTTTGTAAAAAGGTTGAATAAGAAATTGCTTGCAACGACGCCAAGGTAATTAACTGAAAGAGGTGAGTACTTTCGTCATGCATTATGAAAATCTTGAAGAACAATGTCAAAAATTAAGACAGCTGTCCTTCACAATATTAGCTAAAAATTTACAGGATGCTAGTTTGCTCGCCATTTCAACCCCAGCAGAATCCTTACAGAAGTCACTTCTTGTATTAGAGGAAATTTTATATGAGATTTACCGATTGGAAATGCATACCGAACCTAAACTCAAAAATGTCCGAATGCTATTAAATAATCGAAGTTTTGTGGCGCAAATTCATCCTCGTCGGATTTATTTATTGATGAATCTAATTCATAAAATGACAAGCCATACTAGTAATGACATTGTAGAAGCCAAAGCAGCTAAAATTGTTTTAGATTATCTTAGCGATATTGTTGAATGGTTTATGAAGCGCTATGATCGTAGTTTCAAATCGAACCACATGTCTTCTCATGTCACAGAACTTCCTTCAATATTTGATAAAAATATACTTCAGCATGAGCAGTCTCAAGAGGCTTACGAACATGCTGTCAAATGGTTTGAAGTAGCTGCCCAGAACGGAGATGCAAGTGCTCAATATAACTTAGGTGCTCTTTACAATCATGGTCGAGGGGTAGAAAGGGACTATCGGCTTGCAAAAATGTGGTATGAACGAGCTGCCGCACAAAATGACGCAAATGCTCACTATAGCCTCGGTGTACTTTATCATCTAGGCCAAGGTGTTATACAGGATTATCTAGAGGCTGCACGACATTACCAAATAGCTGCTGATTTAGAGAATGCTGACGCTCAATACAATTTAGGTGTACTCTATAATCAAGGCTTAGGCCTATCTCAAAATTTTAACGAAGCTGCCAAGTGGTATACCTTAGCAGCCAATCAAGGTAATACAAGTGCCCAAAACAATCTAGGCTTCCTTTATCATAATGGCACGGGTGTGGAGCAAAGCTATGATAAAGCCGTTGCTTATTTCAAAATGGCTGCCTTAACTGGAGATGCAAGTGCTCAATACAATCTCGGCTATATGCATCTAAAAGGGCGTGGTATTCCCCAAAACCAAGAAGAAGCGGCAAAATGGTTTCATATGGCTGCTTTACAGGACCATGTGAACGCAGAGTTTCAACTGGCCATGCTCTATAATACTGGGCAAGGAATGATAGAAGATCATATAGAAGCTTTAAAATGGTTCAAGCTAGCGGCACATAAAGGACATTTAAATGCTCAATACTGTCTTGGCCTGCTGTATGAAAAAGAACAGAATCTTGTGTCAGCAGAAAAGTGGCTACTGCTAGCTGCTGACCATGGCCATATCAGCGCTGGCTTCGAGCTAGGACGTCTATATGTATATCAGCTTCAAGATCCAGCCAAAGCAATGTCATATTTTAGGTCTGCGGCAGAAAAAGGCTATGCAGATGCTCAGTATGAGCTTGGCCTATTACTGACATCTGGAAATGGTGTTCCTATAAATTATAAGGAGGCCGTGATATGGTGGCGAGCAGCAACTGATCAATCACATATTCAAGCTGAATATCAATTAGGTCTACTATATGAACAGGGATTAGGGGTAGCCTTAAATCTTGAAGAGGCGCGCAGATGTTATCGCCTAGCAGCCATTCAAGGCCATGCAGGTGCGCAGTATCAACTAGGCAATATATTTGATAAAGGTAAAGGGGTAGAGCAGGATTACACAGAGGCAGCTAAATGGATTGAACAGGCTGCGTCACAAGGACATATGAAAGCACAATACCAATTAGCCCAAATGCACATTCATGGACAGGGCGTACCAAAGGACTTTGCAAAGGCAGCCCAGCTTTATCGACTATCTGCTAATCAAGGACATCAAAAAGCCCAATTCCAGCTTGGTATGCTATACAAAAAAGGGCATGGTGTTGCACAAGACTATCAAGAGGCGACAAGATGGCTGAAAAAGTCACTTGAAGAAATTAAATAAATATTTTAAAACCTACCGCATCACGAATGACACGGTAGGTTTTATTAAAGACTGCTATTATCCTTTTGTTGTTGAATCATAAATGTTACAACAATAAATAAAGCAAAGCTAATTAATAGTGTAGTTCCTCCTACAATAAAGAAGACTAATGTAAAAGTGCTACCAAAATTAAATGGATTTATATTGTAAAACCACATGCCTAACGTTAAGCCCAGAACACCCACAATAGCTGTCCAACCATGAATGGTTACTAATTTTTGTGATTTCACTTTGAAGGCTCTATAAAAAATACCCCAGGCAAACATACTAAGCCAGCCGACCAGTAAAATATGTGCATGTATCGGTCTATATTCATAGCTACCTGATCCCGACATATGTGAACCTAAATATGTGCCGATTAAAGCAAAGATTGCCGCTAATCGAATAAGACGTATGCTCCACTTTTGTTCCATACGATAACTCCCCCTAGTTGTGTTTCAACTAAGTAGCAGTTTATCGTGTGAACATGAACTTTATATGAACTCCTTATGACAAAATTGGTAGATGGATATAAACCTTTGTGCCCGCATGCATCGTACTTTGCATCTGTATGGTCCCTCCATGTAGCTCAACAATTTGTTTGACAATCGCTAAGCCTAGCCCTGTCCCTTGCTTGGTTCTAGACGCATCGGCGCGATAAAAACGGTCATATGCTTTTGCTAATTGATCCTCAGTCATTCCTATCCCACTGTCCTCAACAAGAATTTCAAGTGAGGCAGATCTTTTTTGTAAATGTAGATGTATTTGCCCACCCTCTACATTATATTTAATGGCATTTGTCAGTAAATTATCCCATACATTTTGTAAAAGCCCTGCATCGCCATCAAAAATAATTTGCTCAAGCTTATATGATATTTGAAGCTGTGACTCTTCCATTTGCCAACGATACTTTCGTACGGTTTCCTTTAACTGTTCATCTAAACGATAAGACTCTCGTTTTACAATTCTTGTCGATTGGTCAAGGGAAGTTAATAATAATAACTGTTTGGTTAATGTAGATAGGCGTTTTGTTTCTAGCTCTATGATTGCTGCATATTCCTGTCTTTCCTGTTCAGTAAGGGAAGGATTTTTCAGTAAATCTACATACCCTTGAATATTTAATAAAGGCGACTGAAAATCATGTGATACATTACTAATAAATTCCTTCCGTGTACGATCATTTTCCTGTAATCTCTCGGTCATCCTATTAAAGCTTGATGCTAATTGACCAATTTCATCTGCACGATCAATATCTAGAACTGTATCAAATTTTTCATGTGCTAGCTGTTGAGTGGCTGCTGTTAACTTCGTAATGGGGCGAATTAATGCTTTAGCAAATAGTAGCATGGCAAGAAGACTCAGTACTGTCATAACCAACATTAATCCTGCGAGTATTGTATGCACCTCAGAAAACAATAAACGAATATCTGGTCTTATGAATAGTGCATAGGACTTGCTTTCATAGGTAAATGGCACACCAATTGTATTATTCAGTTCGTTAGCAAAAAATCCTGTTACAAAGGTTTCTTTAGGAAAATCTCGCATACCATGATAGGTTTCCCCATTTAAAACATGCTCCACAACAGATGTTGACAATGTTTTATCACGATATGGACCGCCAAAAAAATGCCCCTCCTCACCAGTTGTCACATATATTTGATAGCCGATTTCACCCAAGGTTGTTAGATAGCTATTTAAATCTTCTGGTTTGTTTGTCTCAATATAATGCACAATATCCTGTGCTATGCTAACATTTTTCGCATCATTTTTTTCTTTTACAACTTGATGGTAATAGGTATTCGTTACCAAAAAGCCCATACATAAGCTTCCGATCATTACTAGCATTGTTGTTACAACAAATTTACTATATAACGTTTTCATGTTGTTTCCTCTAGCTTATAGCCAACACCTCTTACTGTTGTAATTTCAACAGCCGTGTCATATCGGTTTAATCTTTCACGAATCCGCTTCACATGCGTATTTAACGTTTGCTCATCTCCATCATAGTCATAGCCCCATACTTGTTCCATAATATAGCTGCGAGTAAATACTTGATGGGGGCGTGATGCTAACAAAGCCAGTAATTCAAATTCCTTTAAAGGTAATATAAGGGTATTTTCCCCTATTACAACCTCAAAGCTTCGTCGGTCAATTACTAGTTTACCTACTTGAATAGTTACTTGATTTTTTTTATCAAATCTCCTCAAAATTGCAGCTATACGAAATAATAATTCCTTTGGTTCAAAGGGCTTTACAACATAATCGTCAGATCCTGCTAAAAAGCCACGTTCTTTATCCTCTAGCTCACCTTTTGCTGTTAATAATAAAACAGGAATATCATAATCTTGAGTTAAATACTCTGTTAGTGTAAAACCATCAATTCCTGGCATCATCACATCGACAACAGCTAAATCAGGCAGATTCCCTTCGAGTAAGGCTAGTGCCTGCTTTGCATTTTCAGCAAGTAGCACTTGGTAGCCTTCCTTTGTAAGATAAATATTGACTAGCTGTAAAATATGAACGTCATCATCGACAACAAGGATCTTCATCTGCCCACCTCCAGTTAATAAGAAAAAATCCGATCATATAGAACGAATTTTTTCATCACAAATTACTATTATTTTATAACGAAAATATAGAAATCAACAGCAATAAGACAAAAGGTAAACCAATCACAATATAGCCTCTAGGATTGGCAAGGTTCATGGTCCATCCTACCCCGAAGCGTTTCTCCACAAAAACGGATGGGTCTTGTCGATTCATATAAATTAAGCCGCCCTTCCAATAACGATCCTCATCCACGTCCATTACCTGGGAATCTATATTTGCTTCATAGCGTACTTTATGTTTATACTTTTTCACCACATATATCAGTAATGAACCCAGCAAAACAACTAAGAACAAAATAAATACTGGTAATAGCTTATAGCCTACTGTCATAGAAGGATAGATGTTGCTTAATTGTAAAATTGTTAATAAAGCTGTTAATGCAGAACTTATCAGTAGTATTTGCCAACTCATGTATTTTCGTGTTTTTAGCTGATCCTCCAACGACTCCTCTTTGCGATTTACAGCTAATTTAATTGCAGAACGTTTAATGGAGTCGGTAATTCCCCACATCATACATTGCATCATTAGCATTACCAGTGGCAGTGAAATAGCCGTAAAATAGGTCTTGTTTCTCCATGCATCCGCTTCACCACTCGGCCCCCAATGTACTGCTATATCATTTGGCATGAGATCGTAATGAAAGTATGTGTAAATCATCAAAAATACGGATATTCCTAATGGTACAGCAAAAAAAGACCAAGGAAGCATTTCATCACGACTTCTTGCAGTTAAATCCACTGCCCGTACTTGTTTAATATTTACACCCCACTGCTCTTGTTTTTTCAACTTCGATACCTTTTGATGATTTATCCAATACAACGCCATACTTACTGTAAGCATACTAAACAAACAGCTTAATAAAACAATACTTTGAATAGCTTCAGAAGGAGCAAATTGATTGTAACTTATAATCATGATGATTAGAAAAACTATCCCTGTTCCCCCTACGAACTGCACATACTGTTTTTTCAACTGAGCTAAGATGGGATGCTTAATAATTTGATCAGGCACTGTGACTCCAAAAACGATAGTCTCTCTTACAATATAGGGAACGACTATTTGCAAAGCTAATGTCATGATGTAAATGGTTATAAAAACGCCAAGTAGCATTTTGCTACACTCCCTCTGCTGGAATTTGCAAATCAGCAAATACTTTTTTCATCATGTGCTCAATTTGGTCAGCTGTTGCGCCGAGCACCATTCCTTCTGCCACAACAGGTTTTAAATTCTTTTCGATTTGTCGTAGTTGCTCAGGTGATAAAGCTCTCTCCTCTGCTGAACTTATAATAGCTCCAGATTTTGGCCGAATGGTAATAATCCCTTTCGCCTCTAATTCATGATAACTCTTATTAACAGTATGCATATTAACACCTAAATCGGCAGCTAAACTCCGCACAGACGGCAAAGTATCACCTGGCTTCATTTCTCCTCTAGCAATTCCTTCGATAATTTGACGTGTTACCTGCTCATAAATAGGTACGTCTGATTGAAATTCTATTTGAATAAACATGTTTATCAGCTCCACATTTGTTATACAACTAATATAACAAATTTCTCTCCACCTTGCATGAGATTCAAATGTTTAAATGGGGGAATTTTTTATGGTTTCAATAAACCTTTGCACAAGTAAATTCTGCTTCTCATTATTCCTTGTACAAATTGCAATTTTATGTTTAATGGCATGTATATCCTTCACATAAACTCTCGCCAATTGCCCACTCTCTACATACTCTCTAACCGCAAGAGAAGAAATAAAATTTGCACCATAGCCTGCCATGACTGAGCGAATGGTTTCATGAATACCATTAAATTGGAGTGCGATATTTGGTGGTCTCACTTGGTATGTTTGACATAATGAGAAAAGATGCTCCCTCATCGAACTACCTACTTCTCTCATAATAAAAGGCTCCTGAAACATTTCAACTAATGTAATAGATTGATGTGCATAGCGATGATTTGGCGATACTACAAACCATAATTCATCCTCATATAATTCCTCCCACTCTATTTCCTTAGGTCTTTCAGACATTCCCCCACCGTAAATAGCCATATCCGCTTTATAGTTTATTAACTGTTCAAAGGCATCCTTTGTGTTGGTTGTTGTAATCATTAAATTCGCCTGTTCATTAGCAGCCTTGAAAGTAGCCGCCCATTTAGGAATTAAAAAATTAGCAGGTAAGAAAGTTGCAACAATGTGTAAATTCCCAGTTCTTGCAAGTCGATAATCTTCTATAAATGTTTCAATATGTTGCTCAAGAGCAATAAGATTTTGAGCTTTTTCTGCTAGTGTCACACCGAATTCAGTAAGTACTACACCACGTCCCTGTTGTTGAAATAGCTGGACTCCAATTTCATGTTCAAAACGTTTGATTTGACTTGAAACTGCAGGTTGACTTATGCATAGCATTTCTGCAGCTTTTGTAAAACTGCCTGTAACCGCAACTTGATAAAACAATTTTATGCCATGACTATTCATGATTTAACCTCAATTCATAATCTTTAGTTATGTATTAATAATAATAATATATTTTTATTATGATTCATTCTATCATACACTTGATTGGCAAGCTTGCACTTTAAAGCATAATGAAATGAGGACTGTATAATGACAGAATTAAATGTTTGGCAATACGTAGATGACTATTTCATGACTAAGCTCCTTTCAGAAAACGAACATCTTAATACTGCACTACAGGCTAATAAAGCTGCAGGTATTCCAGAGATTGATGTATCTCCTACTCAAGGGAGACTATTATATTTACTCGCAAAAATGAAAAGTGCGGTAAATATTTTAGAGATCGGCACACTTGGAGGCTATAGCAGTATTTGTTTAGCCCAAGCTCTTCCTCAGGCAGGAAAAGTTGTGACATTAGAAATTAATGAAGAGTACGCCAAAGTTGCCAAGCAAAATATAGCGAATGCAGGGTATGGACCAAAGGTTGAGGTCATTGTAGGAAATGCCCTAGATACATTACCAAACTTAAAAAACGCTGGACTATTATTTGACTTTATCTTTATTGATGCTGATAAACCTAATAACCCCGCTTACTTGAAGTGGGCTTTAAAATTAGCAAAATCTGGCGCTCTTATCATTGCAGATAATGTTGTACGTAATGGTGAGGTAACTAATGAAAATAGTGAGGATGAACGTGTTAGAGGCGTACAAGAATTTATAGATTTAGTAAAAGCAAACCCAAGAATTGAAGCAACGGCTATACAAACAGTGGGTGTCAAAGGGTATGACGGCTTTGTACTAGCCGTAGTAAATTAGCATAGAAAAACCGCGTAACTAAAAAAGTAGTTACGCGGATGTACTATATAAAAGATGCCTTACTGCTCCCCATCTAAGCTAGTAAGACATCTTTACCCCTTAAAATCTCTTAACTTTTATTTATAGACCCCTTTTAATTCAATCGTGCTCATCTCTCTAAACGGGGGAACAGACCCCGTCACGTTATGTTAGTGGAATAGGCTGGATTGTACTCGAGTGCAATCCTTAGATAGTTATTAGGAAAGTTTGATATGTTGGATAGTAGACTTGTATTTTACGCTAATTTTTCATACCCTGGAAGTGTCAAGAATTCCGCAAATTCATCTTGTTCAATTAAGGATTTAAACAGTTCAGCAGCTTCTTCATAGCGACCACTGTTATAAGCTTGTTCCCCAACAGCCTCTTTAATTTTCACAAGTTCTTCTTCCAATATTTCTAAAACAAATGCTAGTGTAATACCACGTCCATCATCTAAGATTCCTTTCGGATGACGGATCCATTGCCATACTTGTGTACGAGAGATTTCTGCTGTTGCAGCATCCTCCATCAAGTTATTAATTGGTGCAGCTCCGTTACCTCGAAGCCATGAAGCAATATATTGTACACCAACACTACAGTTAATACGTAGACCTTCAATTGTTATTGTTCCTTCTGGTACAGCTACTAAATCTTCGGCAGATACTTGTACATCCTCACGCTTTTTATGAATTTGGTTAGGCGTTGTCATAATAGCATCAAATTGCTCCATCGCTGTTGCAACCATACCAGGATGTGCTACCCATGTACCGTCATGCCCCTCTGTTGCCTCACGACGTTTATCTTCTGCCACCTTTGCAAATGCCACTGCATTGGCCTCATCGTCATTTTTAACTGGAATTTGAGCTGCCATTCCGCCCATTGCTGGTGCATTTCGCTTGTGACATGTTTGAATACATAAAGATGTATAGGCTTTCATAAAAGGTACTGTCATCGTTACTTGCCCACGGTCTGGCAAAATAACATCAGCTTGATTGCGTAGACGCTTAATATAGCTGAAAATATAATCCCAACGACCGCAATTCAAACCAGCTGAATGTTCACGTAGCTCATATAAAATTTCATCCATCTCAAACGCAGCTAAAATCGTTTCGATTAATACAGTAGCTTTTATTGTCCCCTGTGGAATACCAATATAATCTTGAGCAAACACAAAGACATCATTCCATAGTCGAGCCTCTAAATGACTTTCAAGTTTTGGTAGATAGAAATATGGCCCTGTACCTTGTGCAAGTGCGTTTTTGGCATTGTGGAATAGATATAAACCGAAATCAAAGAAACTGCCAGAAATCGGCTCTCCATCCACCAGGACATGCTTCTCAAGCAAGTGTAGACCTCGTGGACGAACTAACAGCACTGCTGTCTCATCATTTAATTTATATGTTTTACCATTGGATTCTTGTGTAAACTCAATCGTCTTATTAATAGCATCACGCATATTAATTTGACCGCCAATCATATTTTCCCATGTCGGAGAAGATGCGTCTTCAAAGCATGCCATGAACATTTTTGCTCCAGAATTTAACGCATTAATAACCATTTTCCGATCAACTGGCCCTGTAATTTCAACACGGCGATCTTGTAAGTCGTTTGGAAGTGGTGCGATTACCCAATCACCTTCCCGAATATGCTTTGTCTCTGGTAGGAAATCCAGCTTCTCTCCCGCATCAAGTCGTTTTTGGCGTTCTTGTCGAGCCTCCAACAGCTCCTTGCGACGAGCATCAAATTTTTCGTGCAGAGCAAGAACAAATTCAAGAGCTTCAGGTGTCAAAATTTCATTAGTTTGCTCATTTTGTTCTCCAACAATTTTAAGCTTACCTGTCGTTGCTTGTTCCATTAGCTGTTTACCCACCTTTGCCATTTTAGTTTCGTCATCCCCCGCTTTAGGAGGAGCGGAGGAGACTATTCTATGATTATGAATTTAGGAAAACACGTATTTAAATTACGACTTATACAAACTGTTCCGTTTCAGTAGAACCTGCCATTGCTGTTGTAGAAGAAGTACCACCAGAGATAACTTGAGAGATTTCATCAAAGTATCCAGTACCTACTTCGCGTTGGTGACGTGTAGCTGTATAGCCTTTAGACTCAGAAGCAAATTCTGCTTGTTGTAGCTTAGAATATGCAGCCATACCATTATCTTTATAGTCATGAGCAAGCTCAAACATAGAGTGGTTAAGTGCATGGAAACCTGCTAAAGTAACGAATTGGAATTTGTAACCCAACTTACCAAGTTCACGTTGATACTCTGCAATTTCTTCTTCTGAAAGATTTGCCTTCCAGTTGAATGAAGGTGAGCAGTTGTATGCAAGCATTTTACCTGGGAACTCAGCATGAATAGCTTCAGCAAATTCTCTAGCTTCTTCAAGTGATGGTTTAGAAGTTTCACACCAAATTAAATCTGCATATGGAGCGTAAGCTAAACCACGAGCAATTGCTTGTTTGATTCCAGCTTTTGTACGGAAGAAGCCTTCAGGTGTGCGTTCACCAGTGATGAATTCTGCATCACGTGGATCAATATCTGATGTAACCATATCAGCAGCATCAGCATCTGTACGTGCAATTAAAATTGTATCTACACCCATAACATCTGTTGCTAAACGTGCAGCTACTAAGTTACGAACAGCATTTTGTGTTGGAAGTAATACTTTACCTCCAAGGTGTCCACATTTCTTTTCAGATGCTAATTGATCTTCTAAGTGAATACCCGCTGCTCCTGCTTCAATCATACCTTTTACAAGCTCGAATACGTTTAGAGGCCCACCAAAACCTGCTTCTGCGTCTGCTACGATTGGCGCGAACCAATCAAATTGATCAACACGTCCTTCAGCATGATCAATTTGATCTGCACGTTGAAGCGCTTGATTAATTCGTTTTACTACTGCTGGTACAGAGTTAGCTGGATATAATGATTGGTCAGGATACATTTGACCAGACAGGTTTGCATCAGCAGCTACTTGCCAGCCTGATAGATAGATAGCCTTTAATCCAGCTTTTACTTGTTGTACTGCCTGATTCCCCGTTAATGCCCCCAATGCATTGATAAACGGTTCCTCATGTAATGAATTCCAAAGTCGAGTAGCACCTTTTTGTGCTAGTGTTTGTTCAATTACTACTGTCCCCTGTAATTTAACAACTTCTTCAGCTGAATATGTGCGTTCAATACCAGCCCAACGTGGGTTTTCAGCCCATTGTTTTTCTAAAGCTTCGATTCTTTCTTGACGAGTTGACATATTGAAATTCCACCTTCCCCTTTGTGTACAATATACTCTGTTAAAAAACTTTTAATTATCTGTTCCATAACAGGTTTATTTGTTGTAAATTAATATATAACAGACTATTTGAATTTTCATTATTTTTCGATAAAAGATCAAATTTTAAGGATAAAACTACCTTTTTTGACGATGAAATTTGGAAGACTGTTTACAAACAAGGGGGATATTCACAATGAACAATGAGTTAAATTCTTTCGTAAAAGATATTTCACAACAATATATTTTTATGTTGAAAGACTGGATACCTGCTGATTCATCCATTGCTATTGCTGTTGAAAATGCTTATGTTTATTTTCACTCTGGTCACCAAAGTATTCATTTAGAGATAGGTCAACAAGTATTACCTGGGAGTATTGCCGACCAAGTGTTACAGACTCAAAAAAAAACAGATGCTATTTTAGATAATTCCCTTTTCGATACGCCATATTATGGCATTGGTTATCCCATATACATTCAAAATAAGCCTGCTGCTCTCGTCATTGTCCTACCGTCATCATTTACAGCAAAAAGAGCAGAACCATTTCAATTTTTAACTGGAAAGCAAGAGGAGGAATGGAATCCTGTAGCAATTAATAAAATATCTCATATTGAAAGCCTACAGAAAAAAACATGGTTTTATGTAGAGGGGGATCAGTATAAAACAAGTATTACACTTAAAGAACTTCAATTACGATTACCATCATATTTTATTCGTATCCATAGATCTTACATTGTAAATATACATTTCATAAAAAAAATGGCACGTGATTTAACGTCAAATTTTATTGTCACTTTAATTGATGGAAGTGAGTTACCAGTAAGTCAATCTTACCTAAATGATCTTCGGAGTGCTCTTGAGTTTTAGTATATACGGCTGTCCTTTTCCATGGACAGCCTACTTTGAGACAACAAAAAAGACCAGAGAATTTATTCTCTGATCTTTCTT
>NZ_JBXAJI010000013.1:0-54936 GCF_058797135.1 Lysinibacillus sp. GW823-FHT02G10 | reverse complement strand
TTAGCAATCATCTCTCGACAGCAACTTTTAAATTATAACATTTCTTCACTTCGTTGTCAACACTTTTTTAAAATGTTTTTTCAAATCAGCGGAGACAACTTTTAAATTATATTATAATCAATTATTCATGTCAACATCTTTTTTTCAAATTGTTTTTGAAGTTCAATGTTGTTGATTGCATCGTCTTAACGACAAGTAATAATTTATCACGTTAGAAAAAACTTCGCAAGTGTTTTTTATACAAAATCTAATTTAATTTAACAAACTTGCTTTAATAAGCAAATTTGTGTATTTACGAGAATCGTAAATCATAGTATCTTTCCTTATTTATTATTTGTTTTACTATACATCTCTTTCTATTAAATCTCAATATCTTAAATTAAAATACTACTTACTTTTCAAGTTAAATATAGCTCATAAAACTTAGTGTAAAATTACTTCCTAAATAAAACTACAAATTTAATTAGTTGTTTAGGTCAAAGAAGGTTTTTAAAAATTTCATTATGAAAATAAGCAGGCGCTAAAGTAGAAGTACTTTAGCGCCTGCTTATTTCTAATAGTCCCTATTTTATTTCATTACCTTGAGGGTCAACTATATTTAAGCACCACAAGAAGTTATCCCATGCAGAATACCAGCCACTAAAGATTTCAGAAGAATCGTCCCAACGAACATCAAATTTCTTATGGCCATCTATTTCTACTAAATATAAAGTAAGATTCTCGTCTTTTTTAGCAACGACTAATTTCATACCATGCTCGAGCTCTTCCTCCGTAAATGGAACATCAGAAACAGAACGTAATTGTGCCTGTTCAAATACTTGTTTGTTAATAATTTTGTAATTCATTATAAGCCCCCAATAAAATACTTCTTTTTATACTTATTGTATTTGATTTGAAAAACATAGAACTATAAAAGTATAACCTAAATATAATCTACGTTTAAACAACTTAATTTTTTTCATTGAGCAAAAAGAAGAGAACTCACCTATCCTGTGAATTCTCCTCTTAATTCATTGAATGCTCTTTAGCAGCTCTATAAAGAGCCTACGCAGTAATTTATTTTGTAATATGACGCATTGTTGGGAACAATAATACATCACGAATTGATGGTGAATTTGTTAGTAGCATAATTAAACGGTCAATACCTATACCTAAACCACCTGTTGGAGGCATACCGTATTCTAATGCTTCAATGAAATCATTGTCCATTTCATGTGCCTCATCATTACCTGCTTCTTTTTCTGCTAATTGTGCTTCAAAGCGTTGGCGTTGGTCGATAGGGTCATTTAACTCTGTGAAGGCATTGGCGTGCTCACGACGAACGATAAATAACTCAAAGCGATCTGTAAAACGCTCGTCCTCTGGATTTTTCTTCGCAAGAGGTGAGATTTCTACAGGGTGACCATATACAAATGTAGGCTGTACAAGCGTCTCTTCTACTTTCTGTTCGAAGAATTCATTGATAATATGACCTACTTCGTGAACATCCTTCACTTCAACTCCATGCTCTTTAGCAAGTGCTTGTGCTTGTTCTTTTGTCATCGGCTGCCAGAAGTCTACACCTGTAGCCTCTTTTACAGCTTCAACCATATGAACTCGTTTCCAGCCTACAGCAAGGTTGATTTCATCTTCACCATATTGAACAGAAGTTGTACCGAGAACTTCTTGAGCAACATGTGCAATAAGGTTTTCAGTTAGAGACATGATATCTTGATAATCAGCATATGCTTCATATAGTTCAATCATTGTAAATTCAGGGTTGTGGCGTGTAGAAATTCCTTCATTACGGAACACACGTCCGATCTCGTAAACTTTCTCTAAACCACCAACTATTAAACGTTTTAAATGCAATTCGATGGCAATTCGCATATATAATTCCATATCAAGGGCATTGTGATGCGTAATAAATGGACGAGCTGCTGCGCCACCTGCAATTGTGTGAAGCATTGGTGTTTCTACTTCTAAGTATCCAGCATTATCTAAATAATTTCGGATTGCACGAATAATTTTCGAACGCGTGATAAATGTCTTTTTGCTATCTTCGTTTGTCATTAAATCTAGATAACGTTGGCGATAACGTTGCTCAACATCCTGTAAGCCGTGGAATTTCTCTGGCATAGGACGTAGCGCTTTTGTAAGGAATGTGAATTCCTCAGCCTTTACAGAAAGTTCTCCTACTTGTGTACGGAACACGTTACCACGCACACCCACGATATCTCCTAAATCAGCTTGTTTAAATAATTCATACGCTTCTTCGCCTACATGATCTTGACGAACATAAATTTGAATTTGACCATTTAAATCTTGAATATGTGCAAAGCCAGCTTTTCCTTTACCACGTTTCGTCATAATACGGCCCGCAATAATTACCTCTTGAAGGTTTTCCTCAAGCTGTTCTTTTGTTTGATCTGCAAATTGATCACGTACTTCTGTTGATAAATGTGTACGCTCAAAACGGCTTCCAAATGGGTCTTGTCCATTTTCTAGTATCGTTGTCATCTTTTGGCGTCTCACCAATAGTTGATCATTTAATTCTTCTATATTTGACACTTGTTTCACTCCTTAAGTAAATTGTCCGCGTTTACGTCCATAATATTTCTATTGTACACAATTTTAGTGCTGTAATCATCTGTTTCAATTTATTTTCAATCCAATACAAAATAATTAATAATTCTAAAAATTAAAGGTGCTGCTGAAAAGGCGCCTCTATCAAATTATAGAGACGCCCATAATAAAAACTATATCATTAATTCTTTAACTTCTGGAACAATCAATTTAGATTCGCTTTCTTCATACTCCAGTACAAGACTATTTAATAGTACCCGAAGTTCTGCCGCAGTTTCTGTTTGGTTAATAGCATTGCGGGCCTTACCATTACCTCGGATTCCTTTTAAATACCATGATGCATGCTTACGCATTTCCCGTACTGCAATTCCTTCTCCTTTTAATTGAAGAAGTCGTTCAAAGTGTAGTAAACATACGTCCATTTTTTCTCGTACACTTGGCTCTTCTTTTAATTCACCAGTTGCTAGGTATTGAACCGTACGATAGATCATCCATGGATTACCTAAAGCAGCACGTCCAATCATTACTGCATCTACACCTGTAGTTTCCAGCATACGTTTAGCATCTTGGGGTGTTTCCACGTCACCGTTACCAAGCACAGGGATGCTGACATTTTCCTTTACTTGACGAATATAATCCCAGTTCGCTTTACCCTCATACATTTGTACACGTGTACGACCATGAACTGCTACTGCAGCTGCACCTGCACGCTCAACAGCTTGAGCGTTTTCAATCGCAAAGATATGTTCTTCATCCCAACCAATACGCATTTTTACGCTAACCGGCTTTTTAACAGCATCCACAACAGCCGCTACCATCTCATATACTTTATTAGGATCAAGTAGTAAACGTGCTCCCGCTTCACATTTTATAATTTTATTAACAGGACATCCCATGTTGATATCAATAATATCAGCAGTCGTATTTTCATCCACATATTTCGCTGCTTCCACTAAGGTTTCTTTATCTCCACCAAAGATTTGCAGTGAAAGAGGATTTTCACGTTCATCGATATAAAGCATACCTAATGTTTTTTCATTTTTTTGGACAATGCCCTTATCACTAATCATTTCAGCATATACGAGACCTGCCCCAAACTCCTTAACCGTTAATCGGAAAGCAGAGTTACAAATCCCAGCCATTGGCGCTAATACTACTCGGTTGTCCATGACAATATCGCCAATTTGAAATGGCTTCTCTGTTGACTGACTCAACGTTTTTCTTCCTCCTCTATAAGCTTTACCTATTTTCTCTATCTATCGTTAATGCTATACGCTGATAATTCATTCCTATACAAATACTTAATTCACCGCTGACGGCTCATTAAAGTGGTTCCAGAAGATTACGCCTTCCTTTTCACAATCCATTTGCTGTAACAGATCATGCGCTTGTTGTAGCTGTTCATCGAAAGGTGATGGTGTGATCTCTACAAGTGGTACTAGGACGAACGCTCGCTGGTACATTCTTGGATGAGGAACAATTAAGTTCTCCGTTTCAATATTCTCTTGATTGTAAAGTAAAATGTCAAGATCAATAACTCTTGGGCCCCAGCGGAATTCTCTTACACGCCCTAATTCCCGTTCGATTTCTTGGCAAATATTCAACATCTCAACAGACGATATAGCTGTTTTTAGATGAACAGCTATATTCAAAAAATCGGCCTGATCCGTATAACCTACAGCAGCTGTTTCAAAAACAGATGAAACACGAATCAACTCTAGTTCCTTCTTTTCTTTTAAAAGGTCTACTGCATGCTGAAGATTCTCATATCTCTCCCCCATATTTGTTCCGATAGATAAATAGACATCCTTCATTAGAAATCCCCCCTCGTAACCTCAACAGAGACTTCTTTATAATAACCATGAATAGGTGGGTCTGGTTTAATAAGCTCTACACGAACTCCTTTTACTTTATCAGGATAGGTTGCTAAAATCACATTTGCTATTTTCACAACAAGAGCCTCAATAAGCTTAAACGGTTCACCCTCTACAATATCCCGACATAACGCATATACCTCTGCATAATTTACGGTATAAGAAAGATCATCCGTTTCACCGGCTTTTGTCATGTCTACTGCAAGCGAAACATTTGCTCGAAAGCGTTGGCCTAGAGTGGTTTCAGCTGCTAATACACCATGATAACCATAAAACTGCATGTCCTTTAAATGAATATAATCCATCACGCTTCCTCCTTAAACAAACGTTTACCCACTAATACATCCGTCATATACGTTGCCCGCGCCATTTCCTTTACATCATGAACTCTTATCATATGACAACCCTTTTCAATTCCATAAACCACTGTGGCGCTTGTCCCTTCAAGACGCTCCTCAACAGGTAAGTTCAAGACATTACCAATCATTGATTTACGTGATGTTGCTAATAATACGGGATAGCCCATAGCCACTAAATCCGATAAGTGTTGCATCATAGCTATATTTTGTGCAGTATTTTTAGCAAAGCCGATACCGGGGTCTAAGATGATATGATGATCGGGAACTCCCGCTTGCTGTGCAATGGCAATACTTTTTTCTAAATCTGCCTTTGCAGTCGTCCAAAAATCAACACCATAATCCATATTTTCACGGTTATGCATTAAAATGATTGGAACATGTAAGTCTGCAGCAACCTGAGCAATTTCTGGTTCTGCCTTTGCTCCCCAAATATCATTGATGATATGTGCGCCGGCTTCAATTGCGGCACGCGCCACACTTGCTTTATACGTATCAACTGAAATAATGACCTTTACTTCTTGTGCTAACGCTCGAATAACCGGCACGATGCGTGCAATTTCATCTTCATCTGAAATTCGTTCGTACCCAGGACGTGTAGATTCTCCACCTACATCGATAATTTTTGCTCCTTCAGCCACCATTTTTTTTGCTTGAGTAACTGCAGCCTCCACATTGTTATACTTTCCTCCATCAGAGAAGGAGTCCGGTGTAACATTTAGAATCCCCATAACAAATGTTTCTTGTCTATAGTCTAATGTAATACCATTAATCGTTAATGGTTTCGTATATTTTTCTAGCATGTAAACGCTCCTTCTATCCTCGTTCCACTTCTTGAACAAATGCGCTATGCAAAATGGAATAAATAGGTCCTTTATTGCCTAAAAATCGCTGGTTCGCCAAGCTACTAATAGGCACAAGTTCTTGTACTGAATTGGTAATGAAGCATTCCGTACTTTTTAGTAAATCCTCTTTTGTATAAAAGCCTTCCTGTACGTCAAGGTTTAGCGCACTAGCCTTTTCTATAACCCATGCACGAATAATTCCTGGTAAAATACCTGTCTCCAAAGAAGGCGTATATAGTATATCATTTTTTATCCAAAATATATTTGATGTCACACCTTCAGCTACATAGCCTGATTCTGTTAAAAAGAAACCTTCTTGTTGAGCCAGTGATGGCATTTCAAAGCGACCAAGCACGTTATTGCCGTAATGGTGCGATTTAACACGAAATGCTTGTTCAGGTGTATTGCGTGGTATGGTAAGCCATTGTGCAAACTTTTCAGTACCACGCGGCGTGTCTTGAAGTTCCTTGCGAAAAATGATGATATTAGGTTGTCTATATTCTGTTGGCTGTAATCCAATATTATGTTCACCCGCAGATACATTTAAACGGAAGTAACCATCCTGACCGCCAGCAAGTTGATTTAGTTGTTGCACAGCCTCAAGTAATACACTTTCAGGATAGTTTAAATGAATGTGATATTGTGATAAAGCATGTTGTAATCTTTCCATATGTGCTTCCCAGTAAAATACCTGACCACCATATGTACGGAACGTTTCAAAAAATCCTAATCCATATAAAAATCCATGATCAAATGGCGAAATTCTCAGATCCTGGGCCGCCATATAGTTTCCGTTCATCCAGCACTGCATCTATTTCACTCCTTCTATATACATTTCTATAAATTGGCGAAGAAGTTGTTTCCCTTGCTCTGTCATAATGGATTCCGGATGATATTGTACACCCTCAATAGGATATTCCTTATGACGTAAACCCATAATTTCTCCTTCTTCTGTCCAAGCTGTTACTTCTAGACACGCTGGTAATGTCTCCTTTTCTACAATAAGAGAATGATAGCGAGTTGCTTGGAATGGATTTGGCATGCCTTTATGCAAACCCACTTCAGCATGCAGCACGGGTGATGTCTTCCCATGCATTAAACGTTCCGCTTGTATGACATGACCACCAAACACTTGTGCAAGCGCCTGATGTCCAAGACAAACTCCTAAAATCGGAATATTTCCCGCGAAATATTTAATAATGTTCAGGCTTTCCCCCGCCTCATTTGGACTACATGGCCCTGGAGAAATAACAATCATATCTGGCGAAAGTTGTTCTATTTCTTCTACTGTAATAACATCATTACGTTTTACTACTATGTCATGACCAAATTCACCCAAATATTGGACGATGTTATAAATAAATGAATCATAGTTATCGATCATCAAAATCATATTACTCGCTCCTCTGCCATTGCCTTTGCCTGCCACATTGCTTTCGCTTTATTTAAAGATTCCTGATACTCTCTTTCCGGAACAGAGTCAATGACAATGCCTGCTCCAGCTTGAATATGCGCAACCCCATCTTTTACAAACGCTGTACGGATTACAATATTAAACTCCATATCACCTGTAAAGCCTAGCCAGCCGATTGAGCCTGTATATAAACCACGTCGTACAGGCTCCAATTCTTCAATAATTTCCATAGTGCGGATTTTTGGCGCTCCTGTAATTGTCCCACCTGGGAACATCGCACGAATAACATCTGCATTCGTTTTACCTTCTGCTATTTCTCCACGCACATTCGAAACGATATGCATAACATGTGAATAGCGCTCAATGACCATAAACTCATCCACTTCCACTGTTCCATAGGTGGATACGCGTCCTAAATCATTGCGCTCTAAATCCACTAACATCACATGCTCAGCACGCTCTTTATCATTATCAATTAATTCTTGAGCCAACGCTAAATCTTCCTCTTCCGACTTCCCTCTTGGTCGAGTGCCAGCGATTGGTCTCGTCGACAACTCATTGCCTTGACGCTTGACTAGTAACTCTGGCGATCCAGAAACAACAGAAAAATCAGGTGCTTCAATATAAGCCATATATGGCGACGGATTAAACGCTCGTAGTGCCTCATAGACATCTAGTGCATTTGCATTGAGTTTCTTAGACTGACGAACAGATAAATTCACCTGAAAGACATCGCCTTGTGCGATATACTTTTGGATTTTTTTTACTGCTGCCTCGAAATCGCCGCCTGCAAATGAAACAAGCAACTCATTTTCATCATTCTTAACTTCTATAGCAGTTGTTTTCTCAAATTTGCGCGCGTCTAATCCAGCCTGTGCAGCAACCTGCCAGATGTTAGCCCATTCTTCCAAGTTAACCTCATTCTCTTCTAACTTCATAAGTGTCACTGTATTCGTTTTCACATCATGTACGGCCCAGCAATCAAAGATATAATAATAGATATCAGGCACTTGTAAATCATCTGTTGCCGTATTAGGAAGCTCCTCGATTTTACGAGCATAATCATACGACACAAATCCAATAGCCCCTCCCTGAAAAACAGGTAGCTCTGCATTATAAGAAACCTGATATTCCGCCACAAGCTCTTCCAGTAAGTCGAGGGACTCCCCTTGTAAAACTTCCTGTCTGCCATTTCTCCAATTTACGAAAAGCCCACCCTCTACTGATCGTGCGGTAGCTAATGGATTCCACGCAGCTATTGAAAAATGTCCACCACGTCCACTCTCTAAAAACACATGCGCTTGCTGCGTCTCTGTCTGCCTTTTATAGCTATAAAAAAATGAATCTGCATCCATCGTTAATGTTTTTGTAAGTATTGTTTTCAAGTTATTTTTCCCCTTTAAACATATGATGTGATTCCATCTTAACTTGATTATTACATAGAAGCGAATGTTTTTATAATTTTCATAGTGCCCTAGTTTTCACACTAAAAAAGGGCCCCTTTATAAAGGAGCCCTTACATAAAAAAATTGAATTAGTCTTCAAATTGATATAAAGGTGTTGATAGATAACGCTCACCATTAGAAGGCACAATAGCAAGGACATTCGAACCCTTACCTAAACGTTTTGCCGCTTCAATTGCAGCATAGATTGCAGCACCAGATGAAATACCACATAGGATTCCTTCTTCACGTGCTACTTTACGTGCTACTTCAAAAGCAACCTCATTCTCAACAGGGAATACTGAAGAATAGACTTCTGTATCTAAAACTGCTGGTACAAATCCAGCGCCAATTCCTTGAATTTTATGAGGCCCTGGTTGACCACCAGAAAGAACTGGTGAATCCTTTGGTTCAACTGCAATGATTTCAATGTTTGGATACTTTTCTTTTAAGACCGCACCAGCACCAGTAATTGTACCACCAGTGCCGACACCAGCTACAAAAGCATCGAGTGTCAGGCCATCAAATGCTTCTACAATTTCTGGGCCTGTTGTTAAACGGTGAATTACCGCGTTCGCAGGATTTGTAAATTGTTGTGGTAGGAAGTAGCCATGTTCTTCAGATAGTTCTTCTGCTTTAGCAATTGCACCTTTCATACCTGCTGGACCAGGTGTTAATACAAGCTCTGCACCATAAGCACGTAATAAATTACGACGCTCTAAGCTCATAGTTTCTGGCATAACTAAAATGGCTTTATAACCTTTAGCAGCTGCAATCATCGCAAGACCAATACCTGTATTACCAGATGTCGGCTCAATAATCGTACCACCAGGTTTTAATGTCCCGTCTTTTTCCGCAGCTTCAATCATAGCTAAAGCTAGACGGTCTTTCACCGAGCTTCCCGGATTAAAATATTCTAATTTTACATACACAGTACCTTCATTTTCACTTGTTGCATGATTTAATTTTACAATTGGTGTTTTACCAACTAATTCAGCTACCGAGTTTGCTAATCTACTCATTTACTAATCCACTCCCAATCCCTACTATTTTTATAGGTTTTACTTATTTTGTATTTTATCAATTTTTCCATTCGATTGTCAATAAATAAAACTAATATTTTCAGAATATTTATCATTGCTATGAAAAGGAAAAATCTTATCCTCACTAAAGAAAAAGAACCTGCATTTATTGGGTAATTCACTACGAATGCCTGTAAGTTTGATCAGACTCATTTTACCCCGCAAAACCTGCAGACTCTCTTCATGTATTATTTTTCTTTTTTAGTCTCTCCATAATACCAAGTAGCATTAAATTCCGACCAAAATGCTTCCGGCGTAACAGATTGCGGTAATTGCTCTAAAGCTAATTCTCGCTCAATATGTTCTTTCACATCGTCATATGTAAAGGATTGTCCTTCTAATATCTCTTGTACTTGAACAATGCCATAATGACCATTATCTAACTTAAAGGCTTTACTTACCTCATCTGCCTTTAGTGATTTTACAGTATTAATAATTGCAGGGTCTACATTTTCCTGATTTTCTGTAAGGAAACCAATATCCCCTCCTAAACTCGCTGAAGCACTATCAACAGATATTTCTCGTGCCAGCACTGTAAAATCAGAGCCATTTTTTAATTCACCCAGTGCCTCATCAGCAGCTTTTTTTGAATCGACCTCAATAAAATTCGTACGATAGCTTGTTTTTGTATTATATAAGCCTTGATTTTCCTCATAATACTTTTCAACGTTTTCTTCCTCTATCACTACATCTTTAGTGAGTACCTTATCCAATATAAGCTGTGATCGAATCTTTTGGCGTAGTTGCTCTGCCGAAAGATTTTGCATGGCTGTATCATACTTATCTTGAGCAGATCGCATTAACGCTAATTCAAGATCAATTTCTTTATCAGTAACTTTAATTTTATATGTTCTTGCGGCCTTTTCCATTACCGTTTCATTTACTAAATTTTGGAGTGTTTCTTTACCATATCGTTCTTCCATAGCAATCATCCACTCTTGGCGTGTGATAACATCCCCGTCAATGGCAGCGACTTGTTCGTCGCTACCAATTTCCTGACCTTTGTTAGGGATCAACCAACTAATGAACCATAATACATTTCCTAATAACAAAACGGCTATGACAGCTAAAGCAGGCTTTGTCTTTAAACGACGTTGCAATAAAGGAGTTTGGTTTGGTGTTACATTGGTTGAAGGTCGCCGATTACGCGTTGAGCTCATCGATAAACCCTTCTAGCTCATCTTTAGAAAAGCTATATGTCTCTAAGCAGAAGTGACATTGTGCCTCTGCACCGCCGTCCTCATCAATCATTTCTCTAATCTCTGCTGTTCCTAGACCTAAAATTGCCGCACCAAACCGCTCTTTTGAACATTGACATTTAAATTCAACTGGCATGGAATCTAAAATTTGTAGATGCCCATTTCCTAATACAGCTTCTAAAATTTGCTCTGGTGTAAAGCCTTTTTCAATCATTTTGGAAACAGGCTCTATTGTAGCAAGGTGTTGCTCAATTTCAGTTATCGTTTCTTCCTCACAGCCTGGCATTAATTGAAGTATAAATCCGCCAGCTGCAAGAATAGTGTTGTCTGGATTAACTAATACGCCTAAACCTACAGATGATGGTACTTGCTCAGATGTAGCAAAATAATAAGTAAAATCTTCAGCAATTTCGCCTGAAACAATTGGTGTTTGTCCTGAAAACATATCTCTTAAACCAAGGTCTTTAACAATTGTAAGAGCACCTTCTGTTCCAACACCTGCTCGAACATCTAGCTTACCTTGCTCGTTTAAATCAAAGTGTACATGAGGGTTTGTCACAAATCCACGCACTTCTCCATGTGCATTACTATCAATTACCATTGGGCCAATTGGACCGTTGCCTTCAATTTTAATAGTAATTTTCTCTTCACCTTTTAGCATGGCTCCCATCATAACTGCCGCTGTCATTGAACGACCTAAAGCTGCTGATACAACTGGCCATGTATCGTGACGGCGTTGCACTTCTCCTACTGTGGCTGTTGTACGTGCTGCAAACACACGAACTTGTCCATTAAATCCTAAACCTCTTACTAAATAATCACTCATAAATGGAATGTCCCTCATTTCCTATTGGTTACGTTTATAGAGCTTATATAAACCCTTTAACGTTAAAAATGGATCTACAACATCTATAATTTGTGTCTCCCCTGCAATTAGATTTGCTAATCCACCTGTAGCAATAACTAATGGCTCCTCTTTACTTTGTGCTTTTATACGATTAACAATGCCCTCAACTTGCCCGACAAAGCCATAAAAAATTCCCGCCTGCATGGCAGAAACGGTCGTTTTCCCCACGATATGTGTAGGTCGAACGATTTCAATACGCGGCAATCTTGCAGCCTGTGTATAAAGAGCCTCTGTAGAAATAGTGATGCCTGGCGCAATAGCTCCACCCATGTAATCGCCCTTTTCGTTCAAATAACAATAGGTTGTTGCTGTCCCAAAATCAACTATGATACAAGGGGCCTTATATAAATCTAGAGCTGCTATGGCATTCACTATGCGATCAGACCCAACCTCACGAGGATTTTCGTATTTAATATTTAAACCTGTTTTCACACCTGGCCCTACTATCAATGGCTTTTTTCGAAAATACTTCTGGCACATCGCCTCTAGTGAAAACATAATTGGTGGCACAACTGAGGATATAATAATGCCTGTTATTTGTTCAAATGAAATGCCTGCATGATTAAAAAATGAAAGAACTTGCATGGCATATTCATCTTCTGTTTTATGAAGATCCGTCACCATACGCCAATGGAAGGCTAATTGATCGTTGTCATCATAGACACCTAATACAATATTGGAATTCCCTGCATCTAAAACTAAAATCAAGAATGACACCTCCCATGTCGTCATTGTAACTTTCACAATCCCCATATTACAATATTTTCTCTAACTGGAATGAGGATAAAACACTTTAGAAAATGATACCATACTTTTTATCTTGATTCAGCAGATGTTGTTTGTACTGTAGGGATAGTCTTAGGTACATCACCTTCTACTACAGGTGGAGATAAATACCTATACATGTTATCATCCTTCTTTAAAAAGAGGCCCCCTAAATATGGTAGCCTCACTTACAATCATTTGAAATTAAATTTTTCTGGATCTGGACCACAACGTAGTCCATCGTTCATTGCATCTAACTGTGTCATTTCTTGCTCAGTTAACGTAAAATCAAAAACAGCTAAGTTTTCAGTCATACGTGCAGGTGTCATCGTTTTTGGAATCGTGACAACATCATGTTGCACATCATAGCGTAATACAATCTGTGCAGGCGTTTTGCCATATTTAGATGCTAGCTCTTGAATCAATGCCTCTTCCAGTAGAGAACCATTCATCAACGGAGACCATGCCTCTACCTGTATGCCCTTATCCTTACAGTAGGCACGTACTTCCTCCTGTATTAAATGCGGATGGAATTCAATTTGATTTATAACAGGGACGACAGTCGTTTCCTTCAAAAGGCTTTCCAAATGGTGTACATGGAAATTACTAACACCAATTGAACGTACTCGACCATCTTGATAAATCTTTTCTAGTGCTTTATAAACTTCAATATAATTTTGGTCTATTCCAGGCCAATGTACTAAATATAAATCTAAATAGTCTAATCCTATTTTTTCTAGACTGCTGTCATATGCCGCAAGTGTTTCTTCATAGGAAAGTCCATCGTTCCAAACTTTTGATGTGATAAATAATTCTTCACGAGTTACCAAGCCTTCTTCAATGGCTGCTCGTATTCCTCGTCCAACACTTTCTTCGTTTCGATATACTTGTGCTGTATCAATACTACGATAGCCTTTTGCTATAGCTGTTTTGACTGCTTCAGCTAGGTCATCTCCTTCGGGTACTCGAAAGACACCATAACCAACCAAAGGCATTTTAAGACCATTATTCAACACAACATTTCCCACGCATATACACTCCTATCTTTTTTGGCTAACATCCTCTCTAAATGGCAGAGTTGCATGCAGCTTGTCTTTTTTACTACTCTATCCTAATGCTTATTAGTAAGAAAAGGCAAAGAAAAAGACTGCTTACTGAACTAGTAAACAGTCTTCCCTATTTTTAATCACGTTTTTCATCGATACCCTTAGGTGCATCATTCGGTTCTTTACGTTCTTTTGCTAAATCCAAAGTTGTTGGATTTGACTCTTTACTTAGTAGCTCTTTTTCAACAACTGGTTCGCCAATAGTATCTAATGTAGGCTTTGCTTCAATCTTTGGAGTGTTCTCCTCAATTTTTTCTGCAGCCTCTGGTTCCGGTAACACACCATGATCACGTAAATGCTCAATTTCTTGTGCATTTAATGTTTCTTTTTCCATTAGTGTATTGGCAATTAAATCAAGCAGGTGACGTTTTTCCGTAAGGATACGCTTAGTACGCTCATATTGTGTATCAATTATTTTTTGCATTTCTTTATCAATTTCATAGGCTATTGAATCAGAATAGTTCTGGTCAGAATTAAAGTCGCGGCCAAGGAATACATTACCACCTTGACTTGAACCAAATTGCATAGCTCCAAGATTCTCACTCATTCCGTATTCAGTAACCATAGCACGGGCAATGCTTGTAACCTTTTGGAAATCGTTATGTGCTCCAGTAGAAACTTCACCAAGAACAATTTCTTCAGCTACACGACCACCCAGAAGACCTGCAATACGATCTAAAAGCTCTTGCTTTGTCGTAAAGAAGCGCTCTTCCTTCGGTAACATAATCGCATATCCACCCGCTTGCCCACGAGGAACAATTGTTACTTTGTGTACTGTATCAGCCTCATCTAGCTCAAGACCAACGACTACGTGGCCGGCTTCATGGAAGGATACCAGTTTCTTCTCTTTCGCAGAATATACGCGACTGGCTTTTGCAGGACCAGCGATTACTCGGTCTGATGCTTCATCAATATCTGCCATATTTATAGTGCGCTTACTTTTTCGAGCCGCTACAAGCGCTGCTTCGTTTAGTAGATTTTCTAAATCCGCACCTGAGAAACCTGGCGTACGTTGAGCAACAGCTGCTAAATCAACTGTATCTGCTAAAGGCTTATTACGTGCATGTACTTTAAGAATTGCCTCACGTCCTTTTACATCAGGATGACCTACTGTAATTTGACGGTCAAAACGACCTGGACGTAATAATGCTTTATCTAAAATATCCGGGCGGTTTGTTGCGGCAATGATAATAATCCCTTCATTGGCACCAAAACCATCCATTTCAACTAATAACTGGTTTAATGTTTGTTCACGCTCATCATGGCCTCCACCGAGACCAGCACCACGTTGACGACCTACTGCATCAATCTCATCGATAAAGATGATACATGGAGCATTTTTCTTAGCATTTTCAAATAGATCTCGGACACGAGAAGCACCAACACCGACAAACATTTCTACGAAGTCAGAACCTGAGATAGAGAAGAATGGAACACCTGCTTCACCAGCTACTGCTCGTGCAAGTAATGTTTTACCTGTACCTGGAGGACCTACAAGTAAGATACCCTTTGGAATACGGGCACCAATTTCAGTGAATTTGCGGTGGTCTTTTAAGAATTCTACCACTTCAACAAGTTCTGCTTTCTCTTCATCAGCACCTGCTACATCTGTAAAACGCACTTTTTTCTTTTGATCATCATACAGTTTAGCTTTACTTTTACCAAAGCTCATCACTTTATTACCGCCACCCTGAGATTGACTCATTAGGAAGAAGAATAAGAAAATGATGATAATGAAAGGAATAATTCCTGTAAAGAATTGAATCCATCCACTTGTTTCTGGTGCTGCTAAAAAACTAATATTACTATTTTTATCCTTAGCAGCCTCATCGATGCGGTCCATTAAAGATTGGTTTTCACGAGGGATGTTTGTAGTAAAACTTTCCCCTTTTTCATACCCCTTCAGTGTTCCTTCAACGACGTAAACTGATTTATCAGGTTGAATTGTAGCACTTGTTATTTCTTTCTTATCTAGAGCTTCTTGAAACTCATGATAAGTTAATTCTTTCGTTGGTGAATTTCCACCATTGAAAGTACCAAAAATACCGATAATCACTAGGAAAATCAGTAGATAGAATATGGTATATCGAAATATTCGATTCATCTCCAGCCTCCTCATTACAAACAGAAAAATTATAAGTAAAATCTTAACATATCATGATTTCATCATACAACGAAAAGCCCTACTTAAAAAATGTTTCGTTCACTTATTGCCGTTATCACAACAGTTTTTAGGCCATCTTTATATGTCCCAGCGTAATTGTACCTGTTCCTCGGGCTCGATATAGCTAAACATTGTGTCAAGATTTTGAATTATGTTAAACATAACTAAAAATACGTGACTTGCGCTGGAGACCTTTACTTTTTATAGCTGGTCTTTTGTTCTTAGAAAGAATATACCTCAGGCTTTAAAATACCAATATAAGGTAAGTTACGATATTTTTCAGCGTAATCTAAGCCATATCCAACAACAAAGCCATCTGGCACTTCGAAACCAACATAGTCAGCAGATAAATTTACTTTTCGACCTGATGGTTTATCAAGTAATGTAACAATTTTAATGGACTTTGCTTTGCGATATTTAAATAAATCTACTAGATAGCTTAAAGTTAAACCACTATCAATAATGTCCTCGATAATTAATACGTCACGTCCCTCAACGCTTGTATTCAAATCCTTTAAAATCTTCACTTCACCAGATGACACAGTAGCATTACCATAGCTAGACACATCCATAAAATCAAGTTCGATGAAAGAATCGAAACGTTTCATTAGGTCTGTCATAAATGGCATTGCCCCTTTAAGTACGCCAACAGCTAATGGAAATGCATCTTTGTATTCCTCTGTTAATTGCGCGCCTAAGTCTGCAATTCTTTCTTGCAATTGTTCTTCTGTAATCATAATTTTTTCGATGTCGTTTTGTAACATATCGATTCCTCCTCGTGATGTATCAAAAAATCTTCACCCTATTTCGGTGAAATATTTTACAAAGACCTTAGTCTACGATGAGCACTGTATCATCGTTTGGTTGCGGAGTGGTTGAAAAAAATATTCCCATACGCACACCAATTACCGCTACCACCTCATCAGATTGAGAAATCAGTAACGGCCAGCTATTTCGCTCATTTAAAGGAATCTTTTCATCTATAAAAAGGCGAGATAAGCGTTTTGGCTGATCCATTCCTTTTAACAGCATTCTATCTCCATCCCTGCGTGCCCGAACATAAAACGGTAGGTGGAGTTTGCTAGCGTTAAAATAAAAAAGTTGTGCAGTATCCGTCAGCAATTCAGACGATAAATCATGCAAATTGACTACGCGTAAGCGCTCACCATTTGTCAGTGTTGTCCAGCCATTAGCAGTCGAAATAACCTGTTTCTCAGGAGAAGCTAGGCCTTCTAACGGCTCCTTTTTCTGAATCGTTAAATTTCCATAACGGCGAACTGCTAGAAAATCTTCAGGTAAGTGAATTTCAGCATACCCTGCTGTTGTATCACAAAGCTTTAAAATTGAAGTCAATAAGGCATAACTTTGTATCGTATTTGAATCTTTGTAAAGATAGTTTAATAGTATTAAAATGAGCCTCCTTTGTAAAGCAAGTGGTACCAATTGAAATGCCTCAATTTCCATGCGATATGTATTTTCATTATTTCTTATGATGATTTGGGAAAATACATCTTGGGCCAATGTCATTAAAAAGGTATCGTCTTCTTGCAATTGCTTTGTGAAATGGGTCACCTGTTCAGTCACTCGCGGATTCTCTGCCTCCAATAAAGGCACCACATGATGTCTAAAACGATTACGTACATAGGTATCTTTAGAATTGCTAGCATCTTCTCGATAATCTAAACCTTTTCTAAGTAAATATTCCCCTATTTCAGACTTTGTAACCGTTAAAAACGGACGAATTAATGATTTTCCTCCAAAAATTCTTTGAGGACGTATGCCCTGCATGCTATTCATTGTTGCATTTTTTGTAAGGGCCATTAATACTGACTCCAGTTGGTCATCCGCATGATGTGCAGTTACAAGCTTATTAGCATTTGTTTTTTGCAGAACTTCTTTGAAAAATTGATACCTTTCCCTACGACATATTAACTGTGTATTACCATTTTCCTGTGCCAATATTGTAGGTATTGGAATTTCCTTGGCATGTAAGTAAACATCATTAGCGTCACAATATTTTTGAACAAAAGCCCTATCCTCAGCAGAAGCTTCTCCTCTCAACATATGATCAACATGTACGGCTTCCACCTGAATGTTCCAATGCTCCTGTGTTTGAATAAAGTAATGAAGTAAAGCCATAGAGTCTACCCCACCCGAAACGGCGATGAGAAGATGGTCGCCTTGCTGTAATAATTGCTCTTCTTCTATAAATGTTTTGACCTTTAATTCAAATGACAAACGCTTCTCCTCCCCTTTTCGTTGTTAGTTTAAGATGATTTGCTCATTGAATACTGAGCTGGTCTAAAGACAGCCCATGTCGGTACAACATGTGTCACCTCTAACATTAATACTGTACAATCATCCTCTATTTCAAAATATCCTTGGAATGATTGCATAATGGTTGTTAGCTTTTCTTGAATCGTTTTATTTGTACTTGCTACCTGCTGTGCGAAAGCTAAAAATGTTTCCTCCTGTTCATCCCAATCAGCTACACTTGAGAACAGTCCATCTGAATGCATTAAAATAACATCACCTGCCTTCAGTTTTCTTTTTTCAGCTTCGACCGCTGAAATAGATAAGAATCCTACAGGTGCTGCATTACTTTCTACTTTCAGTACCTCTTTTCCACGCAAAATGTAGGTTGACATTCCACCCGCTTTCCACGACCACAAATCTCCATGCTGTAAATCGACAAGTGCAAAATCAAGGGTTGCATACATATCATCTTGCTGCTTTAATGCCATGACATAATGGAGCGTATGCATCGCAGTTTCGGGATTCATATTGTAATTTAGACACTCTCTCATTAAATGAATCAATTTTCTACTTTCATGTTGTGCTTCTTTACTTTGCCCCATACCATCAGACAGCAATATCGCAAATAATCCTGGATGCAATTGGAAAAGGGCATGAGAATCACCGGAATATAGTGTTGCATCTTTAGACATGCTATATATATCATACTCTACTTCAAAGCTAATAGCTGATCTAAAGCAAATTTGAACATGACGAAATGGTATTTCGCAGGCTACTACTTTTTCAATTTCAAAAGGTTCATCAAAAATTTCATAAAGAATCGGCAAAATCATACGTTCAGCTAATGTCGTATCTTTCTCCCAGTTCACACGTGCTGGTGCTAAGGCACAAACAATCTTTCTTGCCCCAGGCTTATTACTTAAGACATCAAGTTGAAAACATTCAATATTGGCTTCCTTTAAGCGCTCAACAATGTCCTTCTCAACACTTACAAAAGAAATTGTATCTTCCTTCATCTCAGCAATTAACTGATTTAAATGATTGCTCATATCTCGCAGTTGAAGGGCAATCATTTTTTTACCATGGAAATATTGCCCGTTAATTCGTTCTCTATAAAGTTCTGTATCTAATTCCTCAAAGATTTTCGTGGATTTCACACATTTATAGCGTATTTGTTCTTCAACACGATGAATAGCTGATTCCTTGCCTACTCCTTTCATATGAAACCAATCTGTCATCAGCTTGTCCATACCATTATTTTGCGCACCCCAGCAATGATCATAACGGAAACAACTTAAACAAGTATTCATTGGTGCTACTTCCTTTGCCGCTTCAACTGGTGCTGTCATAAAGCGATCAAACACAAGTTCCTTCATGAATTGCACAAAATGCTGAAAGTGCTCTAATTTATACGTTACATGTTCTGTTAACCAATTCTGTCGGGCTAGTAAAACCTCTTCTCGTTGTGGAAAGAGCTTGTCCCTTACCTTATCTGAATATTTCTTTGGAATGGTTAGAAATAAAATACTACCAATGGCAATTGAGGTGAAATAAACACTATCCAAGGGCAATGTGGCGTCATAAAATAAAAAAAATACACTAGGTAAAATACTACCAATAGCAACGCCAAATCTACCACCTTTCGCTCCCATACCCGCACATAATCCAGTTAAGGTAGCCACCGAAAGCATACCGGTAAACGAAAGCTTGGCCACACCTATAAGCGTTCCTAACACTGCTCCAATGACAGTTGCTAAGGGCACACTTCCAACCAATGCGCCAAAACAGATAAAGAGCTGCAGTAAAAAAATAGGGAGTGAAAAATAGCTTATTACAACCGTTTGCATTCCAGTAAGCATGGCTGCAAAGACAACTAATCCTGAACCTAGCTTTTCATATGTCCAATGCGTCGTAAACCATTCATACGAATTAACAAATAATACTTGCATAAACAATGTCATAATAAGAGCTAAAGCTGCTTCACAGCCCACATAAAATTGTACAAGCACTGGTGGTAAGCCTTGATACATCACCCCTTGCCACATTATTTGTACTAGTAATACAGCTAAAGACACCGCAATACTTTGGGGCAGTTGCCAGTAACGAAAACGCATAATACATTCATACAGGATAATTTGTAAAGCGAGAATTAGGACTTGTCCAAAGCCTAGGAAAAAGCAACCCGCTAAACTCCCAAATAATACGAATTTAGCATACTCCCTATATTTTGTTCGAATAATGGCCCAAAAAGGAACTGAGAACGGTACAGCCGCTTCAAATACAACAGATTGAGCCAAGAAAAAGGCGGTTAAAAAAAAGAGAGAGCCTATTAGGATCTGCTTCTTTTTCAAACCTATTTTTTGGTCATCTACATTCGTTGTATTATACCATTCAATACTTGTCATTTAACTATCCCCTTTCCGCACTTTTGGTTATTATAAAAAATTATGTGTGGAAAGATTGTCTGACGTTGACAGAAAAAAATATAAATATTTCGACTAATAGCTATTCATAAATACGAGAATTGGCAACAATTTCTATAGTAAAAGGCTTTTGATCAATAGAAATATCGGAAAATTCAATTATTGAATTAATATAATAATTATTTACTATTCATCTTAAAGCCTAATTTGAAGGGATTTCACGTACTATTAATGGTTTGATTCAACTCTTCTCTAGGATATATTTCTACGTAAGAACAAAAAATCCGCTAAAATATTCTTCTATAGTTAAATGTCCTGAAATATCTTTAAATATTTTTTCAAACCTACTTGACACTAGCACGATTGGCTTGTATTATTTAACTTGTTGCTTAAACGAC
Organism: Lysinibacillus sp. GW823-FHT02G10; assembly: GCF_058797135.1. NCBI lineage: Bacteria > Bacillati > Bacillota > Bacilli > Caryophanales > Bacillaceae > Lysinibacillus > Lysinibacillus sp. GW823-FHT02G10. Next base: position 34,140 of record NZ_JBXAJI010000013.1, on the reverse strand, counting down.
ATGCGGAAGTAGTTCAGTGGTAGAACACCACCTTGCCAAGGTGGGGGTCGCGAGTTCGAACCTCGTCTTCCGCTCCATTTCTAAATTTGGCGGCCTAGCTCAGCTGGCTAGAGCGTACGGTTCATACCCGTAAGGTCGGGGGTTCGATCCCCTCGGCCGCCACCATATAGGCCCGTTGGTCAAGTGGTTAAGACACCGCCCTTTCACGGCGGTAACACGGGTTCGAATCCCGTACGGGTCATCTCAAATAGGTATCTCAGAACTAGATTCTGAGATACCTATTTTTAATTTATCCATCTATCTACTTCTTTGCAAATTCTATCCGTCCGCTCAAGTAAAGCTATGTGACAGAATATAAAAGTATGGCATACTAGTAAAAACAAAGTTTTTAGGAGGTTTAATTCCCTTGAGTGCATTAACGAAAGCTGCTTTAATTTGTGGAAGTGGCTCAATGATTATTCTTATTTCAATTCTAATAAACTTACCGTTTTTTGTTCAAATAATCTTATTGCTTGGTGGACTAGCTGTGAGTGTTTATGGTGTTGCTTTACTTGTCAAAATGGTTATCCATCCTGTGAAGAAAGAATCCATTGGTCTTACCGATGAAAAAACGATAACACCCACAAAAAAGAAAAAGAGACCTTCTTCTACTTTATAGGTATATTAAAAAAGGGAGTAGCTTTTTAAAAAGCCACTCCCAACTCTATTTCATACACTTTTTCTACGATTAAAACAGTCAGCAAACTACCCTCTTCTAGCTCCGCGACCTCCGCGTTTTGATTCTGTAGCACGTTTAAGTGTTGCTAGACGTTCATCACTATCTTTTAAGAAGCGTGCCATTTTTTGCTCAAAATTTTCTTTTGGCTGGTGGCGTTCGTTGCGATCATTGGAACGATTATCACGACGTGGACGTGCTGGACGCTCTGGTCGCTCTGGTCTTTCAGCTTGAGGCTTTGCTTTACGGATTGAAAGACCAATCTTTCCGTCCGCTTCAACATTCATCACTTTTACTTCAACTTCATCTCCAACTTTTAGATGCTCATTGATATCTTTTACATAATTGTCAGCAACTTCACTAATGTGAACTAAGCCTGTTTTGCCATCTGGCAGCTCAACGAATGCTCCAAAATTTGTGATTCCTGTTACTTTACCTTGTACCTTGCTGCCTACTTCAATTGACATAAAAAAAATGCTCCTCCTTAAAAATTAAGCGACTCTTTTGAGCCATGTAATCAATTTAATCAAACTTTTTACTGCAATAAGCTTCTCTTTTCATTATATATAACAATAAAAGAGTGTCAACAATACATAGCTTTTCAGTCGTCTTTTTTATCTTCCTTATCTGGAATGATGAAAATAATCTCACCTTTTTCCGATAAGTAGTACTCTTTTCTTAATAGCTTTGCGATATATTCATCATCCTGCAATTGTTTGATTTTAAGATTTAATGTATCTTGTTCCTCTTTCAATTCAGTGAGATGCCGATTCGCTTCTTCTTTGGATTTCTCTTTTGCTGCTAATGTTTCATTCTGATGTGACAGCACATTTAAGAGAAGAGCAATAATAATGACTGGTACAATCGCAAAAAAGACAATACGACGCATCTTACGTTTTCGAGCCTGTTGTTTGCGATTTATAGCTCTATCCGTGTTACGGACATAGTCATTATCAAGCTTAGTGAAGTTTTGGGATTCATCATTTGATGAATGACGTCTAGTCATGTCCGCACCTCCGATAATTATTGTTGCTTTTTATTATACTTCAAATATCGTAATTTTTTAAAAAAAGTGTAGGACAAATACGAATAAATTTTGACAAAAGGTCTTATAACAAACATAACAATATTTATTAATAATTGCAAAATTTGTCGAATAACCGTAATTATGAAACGCACAATGAACCAAAAGGGTCTCCATGTTATATTCACCAAAATTCTAGCAACGAAACGTAAAAAGGTTTGAAAAAATGATTGATACAAAAAAATTCCGGCTATTTGCGCTAGCGGGTCGTAAGCCCGCCAAGCGCCATCTTTTAGCCAAAATAATAAATAGTATGTCAACCCTCCAAGTAGAATCCAAGTTATTAACTCAACAACCATCATCCACTTTCGAAGGCTTGACCTTTTTGGAGTTGAAAAAACAATAAGCCTTATACTATCAATTATGAAACCAACTGCTATACCGCTCAAAACCATGACAATTAATTGATAAAATTGTTCACTGACAATCATCCAAATAACTTATGAAGGAAACCTTTCGAGAAGCCACTTTCCTCCTCGTCGTACTGTAAGGTTTTTACAGTTCCTTCAAGTGTCAATAATCCTTTGTCAACATCTAAATGAACGATATGCAGTTCCTCTCCACGGATTAACAAGTGCCCTTGGGACGTCTTAATGAAAAACTCTTCCTGATCAAAGCGTTCAATTGATTTTACAGAAGTCATGTCCATTCTTTTACGATTACGAATCGTTAAAATATGCTCTCCAGATGGAATTGTGTAACGATTACTTTCTTGATGTAGCGTCATTTTTTTCCTCCTTTAGTCGTCCTAGCTTCTGTTCACTTTATGCGGACAACCTTCAAAGCATGACAACTTTATTTAAGTTGTGTCATACTTTCACCTACAAAAAGAAAGGCAGGACAACAATAGGAGGGCTAGAAAATAAATTTAGCTTTAATCCTCATCATCAATAAATTCAGGCTCAATCTTTTCAAGTCGTTCTTCTTTCAAAATGGTAAACATTTTTGCTGCATCTTCTTTTTTCACAGTATCACGTATTTCTTCTACACGTGCCGTTACTATTTTTTGACCAAAACGGATAGCAAGCTCATCACCAGCTTTCACTGTACTACTTGCTTTTGCAATCTTTTCATTGATTGTAATACGTCCTTGATCGGCCACTTCTTTGGCTAAAGTACGGCGTTTTATTAAACGGGATACTTTTAAAAACTTATCTAATCTCATAATCTTACTCCTTTTCTAGTTGCTTTGCTTCATTCCAAAATGCATCTAATTGTTCTAATGTAAAATCGGAAAATGGTTTTCCACTTGCCTTTACCTGTTGCTCAACATAGCCGAAACGTCTTGCAAATTTCTCATTTGCATGTAGCATGGCTTCTTCTGGTGATAATTTATAGAAACGTGCTAAGTTTACTAATGTGAACAATACATCGCCAAATTCATCAAGACGGGACGCATTAGAGCCTTTCGTCACCTCATGGCGAAATTCCTGCCATTCCTCGGTAAATTTATCCCATGCTCCCTCCACATCTGGCCAATCAAAGCCCACTTTTGCAGCTCTTTTTTGATAATTGTAGGCTGTCTGTAATGCCGAAGATGCTCTATATTCTTCGTCTAATAAAGGTTTGTCGCTAGTTTCTTTTTCCTCAGCTTTAATAGCCTCCCAATTAGCCACAACATCATCTGCATCTTCTACTGCAACATCCCCAAAAACGTGCGGATGGCGGCGAATCATTTTTTTACTAATCGAAGCTAACACATCTTCAAGTGTAAAATAACCTTGATCTTCTCCAATTTGTGCATTCAAAAATACTTGTAACAACACATCACCAAGTTCCTCAATCATAGCAAAATCATCCTCAGCATCAACCGCAGCCAAGTATTCATGTGCTTCCTCAAGTAAATATTTTTTCAACGACTCATGTGTTTGCTTTTGATCCCAAGGACAGCCATTTGGACCTCTCAGCGTTGCAATGATTTGACGGAATGTTGTCCAATCTCTTAATGACTCCTCCTGTGATTTTACAGGTGGTACATAGACTGTTGTTAAATTATTTACTTCTACACTTTGATCGAGTTCATAGAGTGGCACTGTGACAATCTGTTCCTGGGAAGATCCAGCCGCTGTCACAACTGTCACAGGATACTCATCATCATATTTCTCCATCAACGTTAGCTTCACTTCTGATGCACTGAATGTATCGTATACTTGAGCGATCAAGATATGCTGACGCATGTTAATGTCATGCATTGAAAAACTAGTACCATCAAGTAATTGAAAGCCTTCAATTGGATCTATTTTTAACGCACCAAAAATGGGATCTAAGAAACTCTGACCACCCTCAATGACTAGCTCAATTTTCCCTTCATTTGCGGCTGCAATAAGTAATTGCACTGTTTGCTCTGCAACTAGTGGATGCCCTGGCACAGCATACATAACATCCTCAACAGCGGTAGCTTCTATAAGAGAATCAGCTATTTCTGCATACACAGGTTGAAATGTATCGTGTTTTTCATAAACGTCGTCAAAACTTTCAAATCCCACACCCTCTGCTGCTAATTCCTCTAAAACCGGATGATCCACTGTTCGTACATATAATTTTTTAGCAGCCTTTAATTTTTTATAAACACCCATTTGCAGCTGATTAAAGTCACCTGCACCTAAACCAATAATTGTTAATGTATTCAATATTACACCTACTTCCTTGAATTTAGCCAAAGTTGGTAAACAGCCATTCTACGTCCAAACGGCAGTAAATACCATTCTTTTTCTATTAGTACTCTTTTCTTTGCAATAATTGTTAGCATAACAAACGCCCCAATAGATACTGCTGTCAAACCCGCCACCATGGCTATCATACGTGAAGACATCAAATGGTTTAACAAGGACGATACTAGCTGTAACCATATAAGAACGACGATTGTCATACTGAAGGAGGCTATACCTACTTTTTTATAAAATGCGCCTGAAGCTAATTGAATGCCAGTCAATGTTTTTAAATAAATAATTAGCAAGGTTGCTGTTAATAATAATCCTATATCATTTGCGATGGCAGCTCCTAGTACACCTAATCCACCAATTAAACGTACATTTAATATAATTTTTATTAGAAAACCAATTATGAGAAATAAAGCTGGTTTTTTTAATTTTCCATAGCCTTGTAAGATCGCTGTAAATGTAAGGATAATCGACAAAGGGACAATTTGAAATACATAGACAATCAATACTTCCGATAAGGAATTGGTTTTAAAAAGCATTTCATTTAAATAAGGCATAACTAGCATTAAGCCTAGTGCAGCAGACCAGCCGAACAGGACGGATGCTTTGTATGTTAATTGTATGAATGGTACTGCACTACGTCCCGCTTGTTTTTTCGACAAATGGGCGACAAGTGGCACAATGGCCAACGACAATGAGGATGCAATGACAACACCTAGTTGAACTAACGGTTGTCCTCGATCATAAATACCCTTCGTTTCCTTTGCAATTGTAGGAGTCATCCCATTATCAATTAATGAAGAATAGATTGTAAATGAATCGACCAATTGATAGCCAAGTAGTAGTAGACCACTCATACTGACACTCAAGCTCAGCCAAGTGACCTCTTTAATGATAGGTAAACTTGGATTACGTTGTAGATGTTGTTTAACTTGCAGTAGACCAAATCGTTTATATGAGATATAAGCAAGTAATAGCAAGGCTGTAATTTCTCCAATTACTGTACCGATAACAGCCATTTTTCCTGCACCATAAAGAGATTTAGTCGTTGTCATAATAAGAAAGGTACCTGCTAATATGACAGTTACTCTCACTGCTTGTTCAAGTACTTGGGCATAAGCAATAGGCTCCATAATTGCTCTAGATTGAAAGCTACCTTTTAAAATAGCCAGCGCCGGCATAACCAATACTACTAAGGAGCCTGTACGAATAAGTGGTGCTAATTGAATATCTCCCATTAAATGGGCAATCTTTTCAGCACCTCCAAATAAAATGGCAAAAAACAGTAGTGATAATACCGTTAAATACCTGAAAACTACCTGTGTTATAGTGCGACGTCTTTCATCACGTTCTATTGTATCAACAATACAATCATTGTCTGCAAGCATTTTAGAAATGGCTATAGCAAAGCCACTAGATGTCCAAACAACGAAGATTGAAATAACTGGATATACCTGTTGATAGATATAAAAGCCTTCATCACCTACTAGATTTTGAAAAGGCACACGGTAAATGGCACTAAGAACTTTTACAATAAGGGCTGCTATCGTCAATAAGGCGGCACCCTTCATGTAGCTTTTCATACCAAAACGTTGCGACATAAATTGCCCTCTTTCCTTCTTAACAATGCCAATAGTATAGCATATCTCAAAAGTTTGACGTGCAAGGTGGCACTACTGTTCCTATAATGATTCATCCTTATGTACGCAAAAAAGTTATTGTTCAGCCTTAAAGGTCATCGCAATAACTTTTCCATGCATTAACTATTCATTTGTTTTGCTAAGAAGTTTGCAGCTGTTTCCACTACTTTGACTTCTACCTCACCAACAAAGTGTACTTTAGACAAGACGATAATACAGCCTATTGGGTCACCATTCACCATAATAGGTGTCGCACAATATGATTTTACTTGCTCATATTGTCCAGGGACAATTTCAATCGTTGTCTCCATTTTTTCTATTTTTGTGGAGCGTTCGTCCATAAAGCTTTCCGCAAAGGACGTAATGCGACGATTTATATATTCCTTTTTCCCTATCCCTGCAACAGCGATTACTTCATCACGGTCAGTGACAAATGCTGGTGTGCCCATCGTTTCATAAAGTGTTTCAACATATTCTCTTGCAAATTCCCCCAAATCATTGATGGGAGAATATTTCTTTAAAATGACTTCGCCTTCACGGTCCGTATAAATTTCAAGCGGGTCGCCTTCACGAATACGTAGCGTCCTACGAATTTCTTTTGGAATAACTACACGCCCTAAATCATCAATACGACGAACAATTCCTGTTGCCTTCATTCTAATGCCTCGCTTTCGCTACAATGAAATTTTAATTCAATGATAGTATGGTTTTTATTTGAGCAATCTATGCAAAAACTGAAGAAAAAGGATTTCACAACCATCAATCAATTTTTTTCAAAAAACGGTATTACATCAATCAACTCTTTATTAGATTACCCAAGGAATAAGTTTCTATAATTAATTCATAAAAAATATTGGAAAAAATCAATTATTCCTGTGAGCAAATATGTTAGAGATGATGATTACTGAAGCAACATGAAAAAGGCTATTCTTATCTTTTACAGTAAAAGATAAGAATAGCCTTTTAACTACTATGGCTGCTTTTTTGCTTTATCAATAATTTGCATTAGCTCTTCCAACATATCAAAGGGTTGATATTTCCCACTCTTGCGTTCATCTATTGTTAATTTTAACTGCATGCCATCCATACCAAAACCAACAGCACGCTCGAATTTCATCGATTCTTCAATAATCTTACTGCCATCGACACTTGCCGTCCCTTGTTCTGACAATAGTATTGTAATAAGTTTTTGCTTCTCCTTTACAGATACTACTCCCGCACCTAAGCCCCAAACTTTCATTCGTGCTATTCGAAGTAAACGCTCTGTTTCAATTGGAAGATCGCCAAATCGATCCTCTAATTCCTCCATGATTTCGTCATACTCCTCCACCTGATCCATGGCTTTAATTCGTTTATACATTTGGATCTTTTGATAACCATCTGGAATGTAAGCGTCTGGAATATAAGCATCAATACTCAGCAAAATTTCTATATCTGGCTTTTCTTCTTTTTTCACGCCTGTTTGACGTTCCGCGATGGCATCCTGAAGCATTTGTGAATATAAATCAAAGCCAACTGAATCAATAAAGCCATGTTGCTGCGCTCCAAGTAAGTTTCCTGCGCCCCGAATAGATAAATCTCGCATCGCAATTTTAAAGCCTGAGCCAAGCTCTGTAAATTCTTTAATTGCTTGTAAACGTTGCTCCGCTACATCTGTCAGAACTTTGTCGCGTTGGTACATAAAATATGCATAAGCTACTCTGTTAGAACGTCCAACGCGCCCGCGTAATTGGTAGAGCTGTGCTAAGCCCATGCGATCAGCATCATGGACTATTAATGTATTTACATTCGGTATATCGACACCAGTCTCGATAATTGTTGTCGTAACAAGCACATCATAATCGCCCTCTAAAAAGGCTAAAATCACTGATTCTAGCTCTGACTCAGTCATTTTTCCATGAGCAAAGCCTATACGTGCTTCAGGGACGAGTACTTGAATCTCCTCAACCCTTCGAGCCATATCCTCAACCCGATTATATAAATAAAATACTTGTCCGCCACGTGCCATTTCCCTCTCAATAGCTTCTCGTACTAATGCACCACTGTGCTCCATCACATATGTTTGAACTGGGAAGCGATTAGCAGGAGGCGTTTCAATAACAGATAAATCTCGGACCCCTACCATGGACATATGAAGAGTCCTTGGGATTGGTGTAGCCGTTAAAGTTAAGACATCGACATTTGTCTTTAACTGTTTAATTTTTTCCTTATGCGTCACACCAAAACGTTGCTCTTCATCCACAATTAACAGGCCAAGGTCTTGGAAAATTAAATCTTTAGATAAAATACGGTGTGTTCCAATAACTATATCGACTCGGCCTTCTTTTAAGCCTTTTAATGTGGCTGTTTGCTCTTTCTTCGAACGGAAGCGAGATAACAATCCAACATTAATGGCGAAATCCTGAAAGCGCTCACGAATTGTCTCATAATGTTGCTGAGCCAAGATAGTAGTAGGGACAAGGAATGCCACTTGCTTTCCATCTTGAATAGCCTTAAATGCGGCACGAATGGCTACCTCTGTCTTACCATAGCCTACATCGCCACAGACTAAACGATCCATAGGGCGTTCACGTTCCATATCTCGTTTTACTTCAACAATTGAACGTAGCTGATCCTCTGTTTCCTCATAAGGGAACATCGCTTCAAAATTACGTTGGTCGTCGTTATCAGGTGTAAAAGCATGCCCTTTCTCTGCTTCACGCTTTGCATACAGCTTTATTAAATCATCTGCAATATCCTGTACAGCAGAGGATACCTTCGCTTTCGCCTTTTTCCACTCTGCTCCACCTAATTTATGTAGCTTTGGTTCACGATCCTCTGACGCCACATATTTTTGGATTAAGTCTATTTGCTCTACAGGGACATATAATTTATCGTCTGCACGATATCGTATGTGCAGGTAATCCTTATGTGTACCATTAACCTCTAATGTCTCTACACCGATGTATTTACCAATCCCATGATGAACATGCACAACATAATCACCTGGCTTAATTTCCGTATAACTTTTAATACGTTCAGCATTAGTCATTTTTTGTGTACGTGCTTTTTTCTTTGCCTGCTGTTTAAAGAGCTCGTCTTCTGTTACAATTGCTAAACGCTGTAGAGGCAATTCAAAGCCACTCGACAAACCACCATCTACAATATAAATACCAGGTTCTGTCGGCTCACCTATCGCCGTATGAATATCGTACTCTTCAAGCATTTGCTGAACCTTTTTTACTCGTTCTTTATCCCTTGCTATGATTAGAACTGTAAATTTGCCAAGTAACCAGCGTTCAACCTCACTTTGAAGCAAGGACATTTGTCCATGAAATTGCTGCATTGGTTTGCAAGAAAAGTTAGTTGTTTTAGTAAACGTAATCCCTGCAAATGTTCGCGAAAATAATGAAAATGAAAGCTTTTGTTGTGACAACATCGCCAATATTTCTTTTAATGAGAAGGCGGGTTTGACATCATGAACCATTTTTCCCTCTTCGATTAAAGATAAAAACCATTCATCTTCTTCACGTTCCCATGCATCCATTACCTCTTGAATACGTCCAAGCTCGTCAAAAAGTACAATACCATCATGTTCAAAGTAATCTCCCAAAAAGGCTGTTTTATCGTATAATAATGAGCCATATTTGTTTACATAATCAGGTAAATTTCCTTGCTGTAGCAATTCAATATCATATTGAATATGCTGATACAGAAGTTCCTGTGTCTCCTGCTTTTTTACCTTCTTTAGACTGGCTGCTAATGCCACTTCTAAACGGCCTGCTAATGCCTGTCTTTCTGATTTAGTAAGAATGACCTCTGAAGCAGGAAGAATACGAATTTTTTGTAATTTATCAATAGAACGTTGGTCATCTGCTGAAAATGTTCGTATGGAATCAACCTCTGTGTCAAATAATTCAATACGAATAGGTGATTCCAAATAAGGTGGATAAATATCTAAAATCCCCCCACGCAACGCGAACTCTCCAGGTGATGTCACCATTGAATTCCGTACATAGCCCATCTCTACTAATGTTTGTAACCACATCTCAATTTCAATATCTTCACCTACGGCTGTTTGTAAAAAATAATGTAGCCAGTGTTCCTTAGGCTGCATTATTTTACGTAAACCAGCCACAGGTATTACATATATGGCTTTCTCACCTCTAGCTAAGCAATCAAGCGTCGCAATTCGCTCCGCGCGAAGTTCTGGTGAAGCTACAGAAAGATCGGCTGCAATAAATTCATCTGCTGGGTAATAATGAACATGTTCTTCACCTAACAATCCAGCAAGCTCATCAACCATTTTTTGTGCCTGCAATAGATTAGGAGAGATAATATAGATTGGCTTCTTTACATATTCAAATAACACATCGACCATTACGGGGCGTGCGCTTCCTGTTAAACCTGTAATAAGCTGTGATGCAGTTTGACCGCTCTGAATTTCCTTTAAAAATGATGTAATATGTTTATCTTGCGACACAAGCTGTCGTAAAACCTCCACAGTCAAAAGCTCCTTTCAGCATAAATTCTATATTTTTATTTCTATTATTCTAGTGTTATTTTACATATCTCTATTAATGGCTGTTTTATGAAATGGAAAAAGCCTTGAACACACATAAGTGTGTCAAAGCATCCTTCCAATTATTGAATCCATTTATTGAGTGCGTGATAATCTGGATATTGTCTCAGCGAATCCTCACATTGCTCACAAATGCAGTGCACAGTCGTTTGACCATGTTGATCTTTCTCAACATAATCATCCGCTTCTCCCAATTCGAAAATATGCAACTTTCGAATTGTATCATCTGCATCAAATGGTAGTGTCCCTATTTCTACTTCACAATGCCGACATCGATAGCGAACTGACATCTCCAAATCATCCTCCTTTAAGCAACTTTCTACTTAAAGTATAGACATTTATAAAAAGGATTATGCACTTTTCACTGTCATCCTCATTGCAATAACTTAAAAATTAGAGAATTAATTTTTACCTGTAGCTAAGACTATTCACTACAAGTATTAGCTGTAATAATAGTGTAAGGCAGCTCATTACTCACCTTACACCATGCCAATTATCCAAAAACTTTAACATAAATTTTATTACTTCCATCTATTTGCTTGCGTTAAAGTGATTCATCACATCAAGAAACGGCTTTGAAAGAGATGCTTCAACAGCGTTTACAGAATTTACAATGGCGTCTTGCATAAGAACTTGGTCTTCCTTCGAAAATTTAGCTAACACATAGTCTGCTACCTTCATGCCCGCTGGTGGACGATTAATGCCCACTCGAATACGATTAAATTCCTGAGTGCCTAAATGTTGAATTAATGATTTAATGCCGTTATGACCACCTGCACTCCCTTTTTGTCGCAGACGTAATTTACCTGTCTCTAAATCCAAGTCATCATAAATGACAATTAAATCTTCTACCTCTATGTCAAAATAGTCCATTAGGGGACCAACACATTCCCCTGATAAATTCATATATGTTAATGGTTTAACAAGTAGAACCTTTCCTTCTGGTCGATGTACAGTTGTGTACATCCCGTTAAATTTTGAATTTGTTAAAGGTGTTCCCCATTTTTCTGCTAACGCATCAATCACATCAAAGCCGATATTATGTCTTGTATGCTCATAAGGTTTACCTGGGTTTCCTAAACCAACGATAATTTTCATAAGTACCTCTCTTCTTTCAAATCTAATAGTCATTATTTTACCATATAGCACGCCTAGAAAGCATTTTGTACAATTGTTAAAAGGCATAAAAAATAAGGCTAACAAGAAAGCTATAGCCTTCTTATTAGCCTTAAGCGTATTTACTTTTATACTGACTCTTGCCCTTCTTCATTTTCTGTAGTCTCTTCCTCTACAGAAACAGGCGCCACAATGGTTACTAACATATAATCATCTTCACTAATAATTTCAACAGATGTAGCATCGCGAATATCTGCTACTGTTAGGGATTCCCCAATTTTCAACGATGAAATGTCCACATCAATTGATTCGGGTAACTCTGTTGGCTTTACTTTAACTTTTAATTCTAAGTTAGGCTGCATTAAAATACCGCCCTCACTCACACCAACTGACTGTCCAAGTAATTTAATCGGGACATCAGCTTCTAGCTCTTCCGCCATATTAATGGCTAAAAAGTCAATATGATTTACTTCATCTTTCAATGAACATTGCTGAATCTCTGACACAACAGCATTCACCTTTTTCCCCTCTAACTCTAGCGAAAACACACTATTTTGCCCATTTTTTTGAATGGACTTTTTAAAATCTTTTGCAGCAATAGAAATTGGGGTTGAATCTACTTTGTAGCCGTAAATAACTGCAGGAATGGCTCCCCCTTTTCTAAGTTGGGTTAATGTTGAACGATGCCCAGTTTCGCGCTTTGTAACACTTAATACTGTACTCATACTTCTTTATTCCCCTTCCAAGAAAATTATTTACGCCTCAACAATAATTCGTTGTAGGCTATGATAATACTTAGCTCTATTTGTTTAAGGTAGAGTAAATATTATTAAGACACATTATTATTATACCCCTTTGTGAGAAGGCTCACACATAAAACACTCATCTATTTCTTCGTCTTGATGAAATAGTGTCCAATTTATATAGAAAAGACCAATCTACTCAAAGAGTAGATTGGTCTTATACTTACAATATTTATTAATCAAATAGAGTACTTACAGATTTATTTTCATAAACGCGAGAGATAGCATCCGCCATTAATTTAGCTACAGAAAGCTCTGTAATTTTTGGAGATTTTTTCTCGTCTGAAAGCTGAATTGTATTTGTCACCACTAATTCTTTAATAGCAGAGTTTTCAATACGTTCAATTGCTGGACCAGATAATACAGGGTGTGAACAGCAAGCGTAAACTTCTTTTGCACCAGCAGCACGTAACGCATCTGCCCCAATTGTAATTGTACCTGCTGTATCAATAATATCATCAATCAAGATTGCCACTTTACCATCAACATTACCAACAATGTTCATCACTTCCGCAACGTTTGGTTTCGGACGACGTTTGTCAATAATTGCAATCGGTGCTTTTAATCGTTCAGCCATTTTACGAGCACGTGTTACCCCACCGTGATCTGGTGAAACAATAACGATCTCATCTCCTGGAATACCTTTAGATTTGAAGTAATCAGATAGTAATGGTACTGCCATTAAGTGGTCGATTAGGATATCGAAGAAACCTTGGATTTGAGGTGCGTGTAAATCTAATACGATAACACGTGTTGCACCAGCAGTTTCAAGTAGGTTTGCCACTAATTTAGCTGTAATTGGCTCGCGCGCTTTTGCTTTACGATCTTGGCGTGCATAACCATAATAAGGCATTACAACGTTTACTGTACGAGCAGATGCACGTTTAACTGCATCTACCATAATTAAAAGCTCCATTAAATGTTCGTTTACAGGTGCAGAAGTAGACTGCACGATAAACACATCACAACCTCGAATACTTTCTTCAATGCTAATTTGAATCTCTCCATCACTGAAGTGCTTAACAGAAGATTTACCTAATTCTACGCCCATTTCCTGCGCAATTTCTTGAGCTAATGGATTATTAGAGTTAAGTGAAAATATTTTTAATTGTGAGTTTGCATAATGATACGGCATGATGGCCTCCTGTTTAGTTGATAATTATTTTGAATTTAATTTGCTTACATAATTCGGTTTGTTTTCTTGTCTTGCACGAGCTATGGCAAGTGCATCTTCAGGAACTTCTTTTGTAATTGTAGAACCTGCTGCAATAAATGAACCTTTTCCAACTTTCACTGGCGCTACTAAGTTAGTATTACATCCTACAAATACATCATCTTCAATAATTGTTTTGAACTTGTTTTTTCCATCATAGTTTACTGTAATGGAACCACAACCAATATTGACGTTACTACCGATCTCAGCATCGCCAATATAACTTAAATGTGAAACTTTCGAGCCATTATCTAGCTTGCTTTTCTTCACTTCTACAAAGTTACCAATTTTGACATGACTACCGATGTCTGAAAGTGGTCGAATATGAGCAAATGGCCCAATAGCAGTATCCTCTGCAATAGCGCTTTCACGGACAACTGAAGAATGTATAGTTGTACGATCACCAACGCGGCTATCTATGATTTGAGTGTTTGGCCCGATAATGCAATCTTCACCGATCACAGTAGCACCTTCAATCATTGAGCCAGGTTGAATCACCGTATCACGCCCAATAACTGCATCTGCACTAATATGCGTTGTTTCAGGATGGATAATTGTTACACCATTCCGCATATGTTTCTCGTTGATTCTTGTACGCATTAATGTCTCGGCTTGTGATAAAGCCACGCGATCGTTAACACCTAGTGTTTCTTCAAAATCATCAGTGACATATGCTTCAACAATATCACCTTGCTTTTGTAAAATTTCAATGACATCTGGTAAATAGTATTCACCTTGAGCATTATCATTTTTCACAAGCTTCAATGTTTCAAATAATAATTTGTTATCAAAGCAATATGTGCCTGTGTTTATTTCTTTTACTAATTGCTGCTCTGCTGAAGCATCCTTTTGTTCAACAATTTGCTCCACCTGTCCGTTACTGCCACGTAATATACGGCCATAGCCAGTTGGATTTTCAGCAATTGCAGTTAAAATAGTTGCTTTAGCATTCTTTGCTTGATGATGTTCGAATAGAGCTTGCATCGTTTCAGGACGAATTAGTGGTGTATCTCCACATACAACTAATGTTGTACCTTCTTCATTACCTAAAATGGCCTCTGCTTGTTGCACAGCGTGCGCTGTACCTAGTTGCTCAGCCTGCAGCACATACTCACTTTTATCACCAAGCTGTTGTTGCACTTTTTCAGCACCATGTCCGACAACCGTTACAATGCGATTCACATCTAACGACTGAATATGATCCACCACATGTTGTACCATTGGTTTCCCACATACTGGATGGAGCACTTTATATAATTTGGACTTCATACGTGTACCTTGACCTGCAGCCAAAATGACAGCAAAAATATTGCTCATCTGTAAGTCCTCCAATACGCTCATTTTCTCTTATGACTATATAGCAAAATTCATCTATTTTCAAGGCATGTAGAGTTGACAAAAACATGAATTCCTAAATCCAATGCACCTTATGCTCGAATGTCATGAAGTATATCCTGAAATTGCTCATATTATCTTTTTATCAAAATAAAAAGAACCCTTCCAACTAGAAGAGTTCTTCCTATCTTTTTTACCGTAAGTTTGTAACATATCCTTAAAAAGTAAGTTATTTACTATTTATTACACACCGATTCCCTCTAATTCTTCTTCTTTACCAGCTTCCTCTATTTCACTAGAGTTATGATACTCGTTTAAAATAATCTCCTGAATTTTATTTCGAGTATCAGAATTAATTGGATGAGCAATATCTCTAAATTCCCCATCTGGTGTTCGTTTACTAGGCATAGCTACAAATAAACCAGTATTTCCATCAATGACACGAATATCGTGAACAACAAACTCATTATCAAGTGTAATGGAAGCAATCGCACGCATGCGACCATCCGTCTGTACCCGACGTAATCTCACATCAGTAACTTCCATTTTCTCACCACCTCTCTTCTTGGATGCCTAAATGAAAATATTATATTCTCAATTACCGAATATTTTCCTTTTCATAGTCTATCAAATTTTCTAAAAAATTTGAATACTTATTAGAATAATATTTTTTCTTATATACGTAATTTTTGACAATTGTTTGTCGGCGTAAAAAAACCCACTAAAAAGAATAAAGATTCTCTTTAGTGAGCTTAATAAGTTTTATTTATTTTACGATTGCGATTACTTCGATTTCTACTTTTACATCTTTCGGAAGACGGGCTACCTCTACAGCTGAACGAGCTGGTTTATGATCACCGAAATGATTTGCATAAACTTCATTCATCGCTACAAAGTCATTCATATCTTTCATAAAGACCGTTGTTTTCACAACATTATCTAAAGAAGTTCCAGCTTCCGCTAAAACAGCTTTTAAATTAGCAAATACTTGATTTGTTTGTACAGTTATATCGCCTTCCACTAAATCACCTGTAGCTGTTAATGGAATTTGACCAGAGCTATAAAACATACCGTTAACAATAATACCTTGTGAATATGGTCCGATTGCTGCTGGTGCATTTGTTGTTGCTACTACTTTCATTTGTCATGTCCCCTTTTAGAAAAATAGTTACCTTCACTTAATGCAATTGTTCGATCTTTTTCATTAACTTCATGAAGCTTTACAAGTGAATAATAATCGTCTACTAATGTTTCGTCCGCATGCTCAGCCTCCACAAGCACTGCAATGCCTGCTAGCTGACAGTCAAACTCCTCTAAGAGATTTTTCATACCATTCATAGTACCGCCGACCTTCATAAAGTCGTCAGTAATTAATACACGTTGTCCACTCTTCATGCTTCTTTTTGATAATACCATTGTCTGAATTCTTCTGGAAGAACCAGATACATAGTTAATGCTTACTGTAGAACCTTCTGTTACTTTACTATCTCTTCTCACAACAACCACTGGTACATTTAAATGTCTTGCAATGGCATGAGCGATGGATATCCCTTTAGTTGCTACTGTCATTATGACATCGATTTGTTGATCTGCAAAGGCCGAAGCAAAGACCTTTCCTACACGATTAATTAAATCTGGGTTTCCAAGCAAGTCCGTCATAAATAAGTAACCACCTGGTAACAATCGATCTGAATGTTCTAGCTCTGCTTTTAAATCTTGAATCACTAAACGTACTTCAGCCTCGGACATTTTCGGAATATACTTTACTCCTCCTGCAGCACCCGGCACTGTCATCAATAACCCGATTCCTTTTTCTTCGAATGTTTCTTTTACAATCGTTAAATCTTCACTAATGGATGACTTAGCAGATTGATATAGTTCTGAAAAATAAGTTAGCGGGATCAGCTGATGTGGATGTTCTAGTAAGTAGTACGTCATATCAACTAGTCGTTCACTACGCTTCCATTTCATGCGACCCTCTCCTAAACACGAATATTTATAGGTAAAATTAACACAAATTTGCGTTTCTAAGCAAGCGTATTTCGCTCACCCAAAATTCGTACTGCATAAACTTCCTCACAAAAACCACGTAAACCATTATAAATGCGACTTACACGAGCTTCACTATCCACTAGCCCAAATACAGTTGGACCGCTTCCACTCATTAGCGTGGCATCTGCCCCAAAGCGCTTCATTTGTTCCTTTAACATCACAACTTCTGGGTGTAGCTTAAATGTTACAGTTTCCAAAACATTTCCTAATGAAGAACATAATAGCTCATAATCTTTTGTCTCTATAGCTTGTATCATCTGCTGTGTATTGGGGTGTTGCAGTCCTTCAACCTTAAGACCCCCATAAACTTCTGCTGTCGACACACCAATTTTAGGCTTAGCTAGTACAACCCAACAATTAGGTGGAGCTGGTAATTCCTTTATTTTTTCGCCTCGTCCTGTAGCGAGTGCCGTGCCTCCGTAAACACAAAACGAAACATCCGAACCAATTTTAGCACCAAGTTCCGCTAATTCATCTATTGATAAACCTAAATCCCACAGTTCATTTAGCCCTTTTAATGTTGCAGCTGCATCACTACTACCTCCTGCGAGTCCTGCTGCTATGGGGATTTCCTTTTCAATCGTAATGGATACACCTTGTCTAATGCCATATGTATCTTTAATGAGACGCGCTGCCTGATAAGCAAAATTACGATGGTCATTTGGTACAAAATTATCTGTTGAAATTATTTGAATAACACCATCTTCTCGAGATTCAAGACTGATACGATCAGCTAAATCGACTGTTGTCATAACCATCTCCACTTCGTGAAAATTATCCGGTCTTTTATAAAGTACATCTAATGTTAAATTAATTTTTGCAGGCGCCTTTACATAAAGCATCTTTCTTCCTCCTTATAGCTACACGTATAAACAGTTCTTTTTTTCGCGCAAGATTATTCATTTTATTTTACCATATTGAGAATACGAAAATGGAAAAAAAGAACCGTTTACCCTATTCGGAGTAACGGCTCTCTCTCGTCAGTTGTATTTGTTGTGTCAGTAAGGATTTTCATCCCTGCTGAATGAAACTTTATAAGATGACTATTTTAGCAAAAACAGTCTACTTACGCTCTTGCTCACTACTTGCCCGTTCTGCCATTTCTATGGCACGTTTGACCATATTACCAGCATCACGAGCTTTTATGCCGCCCCAGCCTTCCTTTTGCACAACATCATAAAATCCAAGTTCTTTTGCGATCTCTTCTTTTAAACGAGGTGACATGATACCTTTTCTAGGCATATAAACTCCTCCTTTAACAACTGACGAATTTAGTATGCCCGTGAAAACGCAAAACACTCATGTATTTTTAATATACATGAGTGTTTCTAAAATATAGAAATAAGTACTAGAAACTATTTTGCGACAGCAGCCTTTGCTTCGTCTAAAAATGTAATCTCTACTGCTTCAGTTAAAATATCTGTGTAGCTATACGATACGCGCTTGCACGTATTGTCTTCTTGATCGAGCTCTACTACAAAGATGGCGCGATATGTCTCACGTAGTATCCCTGCACACTCAACCGTTTTCTTGCGACCACCGTTTGCTTTTAATTGCAAACGTTTACCCAAATGACAATCCAACGACTTTTTAATGTCCGCTAAAGTTTTTGGCATTTTCGCTTACACCTCACTAATAACAAGTATAAGCTAATGGCCCAAAAATGTCAACAAAATATAATATTTTATCAGCCTCTTATAAATCTTGTCAACTTATTTTTTATAAAAAAATATATATTTTTTTACATATCCGAAAAATTGTTAACAAAAATTTTTACTTTGCAAATACAGGATGCAGTGCATCAGCTAATTTCCCAAACTCTTGAATTGAAAGTGTTTCTCCACGGCGAGTTGGCTCAATATTTGCTAACTCTAATGCCTGTAAAATTTGATCCTTTTGTGCCTTTCCATTAGGTAAACCAGATTGCAGGTTATTATAGATTGTTTTTCTTCGCTGTACGAATGAAGCACGCGTTACAACAAATAAAAAATCCTCATCTATTACTTTTACTGGTGGTTCCTCATGCTTAATAAGGCGAATTACTGCAGAGTCAACGTTAGGTTGCGGCATGAAAACGGTTTTTGGCACTGTCATCGCAATATCTGCTTTCACGTAATATTGTATTGCAATTGATAAAGAACCATATTCTTTCGTCCCTGGCTTAGCTGTTATACGGTCTGCTACCTCTTTCTGCATCATCACAACAAAACCACGGATCGGTAATCGGTCATTGAGTAACTTCAGTAAAATTGGGGTCGTTACATAATACGGTAAATTTGCTACAACCATAATATCATCAATACCTGGCATCTCATCTGCAATTACTTTCTCCACATCTGCCTTAAGTATGTCAGAGTGAATAATAGACACATTATTATATGGACTAAGCGTATCTTCTAGTACAGGTAATAAACGTTGGTCAATTTCAAAGGAAACTACCTTTTTAGCGCTTCTCGCCAAATGCTCAGTTAATGCCCCAATCCCAGGACCAACTTCAATTGCGCCACTATTCTCAGTTAAATTGGCGTGACTCACTATATTTCTTAAAATGTTCGGGTCAATTAAGAAGTTTTGACCTAAACTTTTTTTAAATGAAAAACCATACTTTTTTAATATTTCTTGTGTTCGAATTGGTGTAGCAATATCCTTATGCATCATTTTCCTCCTGATCTAACTGTGCGATAGCCGCACCAAATTGCTCCTCTGTAATCTGAAACATTTTCAATCTTTTATGAAGTTGTTTACCATTTGTAGCACCTATATTTAAAATTTCCCCTAGTCTATCACGACGCTGCTTTGATTGTGGATGTCCAATTAAACGAGCAGTCATTAAATCTTCCAGTGTAATTACCGCTTCGTTTAGCAACTCATGTGTAGGGGTATAGACATGTTGTAGTGCTTCACGTATATCCTCATCAGCAGCATGCTCAATCCCTAACCCTTTACCGTTTTTAGCGATCGTTTTCGCTTTTGGTAAAAAGGCATGCTTCACCCCTTTTACACGCTCCTCGATAATGGCGCGTATTCGACGTCCTGGATAGTCTGGATCAGTAAATACGATAACTCCACGTTTTTCTTGGGCGTGCTGAATTCGCTTTAACGTTTCTTCAGAAATTGCAGATCCATTCGTTTCTATAGTATCTGCTTGTACAGCACGTTTAATAGCTGTCGTATCATCTTTTCCTTCAACAACAATAATTTCTTTAATTTGCAAAAAGGCTCCTCTTTTCTATCTACCTTATCTTCTGACCATTTTACAACTGCTCTATACGATTTGTACAGGAATACAAGGTTCAGATGAGCTTATCTTATTCAACTTTCTCTCTACATACCTACAACATCATTTGCTAAAAAAATAATAAAGAAGCCTTCCCGCCAGTCAAAACAGGAAAGCTCCATTTGTGAAAAACATTTTGATTAATTTTACAATTTTTTTAATTTAATACTTTAACGCGCACTTTCTTACGTCCCCAGTTACGTGCTTGGGCATCTGTTTGTACAAGTATGTCAATCTTATTACCCTTAATTGACCCACCAGTATCCCCAGCTATAGCAGTTCCATAGCCTTCTACCCAAACCTTTGATCCTAACTTAATAACAGAAGGGTCAACTGCGATCACCTTCAAGCCAGAATTTGAACGTAGGTTTATACCAGTTGCTGATGTACCAGTACAACCGTTGCAATATGGTGTATATGCTGTTGCCGTTACATAAAATTCTTTTCCGTTAGTAGGCTCTGCTGAACCACGTGACACAGTTGCTGCACTTGCAACAATTGTTTTTGTGCCTACAGCAACCACTTGTTTCTTCGGCTCTTTTAAAACTTTCTCAGATTGTAGGTTTTTTGCCACAACCTTACCGTTTTCTTTGACAACCTCATACGTACGAGAAATCGAACCCTTCTCGCCCGTTGCTACTACTTTTTGTTTCCCCTTTTGCAATGAAGCATCCTGCTTCTTTTCAACTGCGAAATCTAAAGAGTCTTCCACTACATCGATAACCTTTTCTACGCGAACTACTGTGATTTTACTCTCCGGAGTAATAACGTTCTCCAGGTTATTTTCGACACGATCGAATTCATTTAGCTGAATTCCTTGTTGTTTTAAAAAGTTAGCGACCGTAGTCGAAGTGGACCATACTTGTCTTTTATTTACGCCATCGACAAGCGCTACTTGAAACGCTTTTTGAATATCGATTTTGTTTTCTGCTCCTAGTTCAGTATCTAGACCTTGCGCTAAAGAGTCATGTTCAGATACTTTAATATTTGCTTCCTTCAAAATGTCCTTCACAAGTGTTTCAGTTGTCCAAACTTTTGACTGATTTCCATCAACTGAAATAGTTACTTCTTTTGCCTGTTCCCATGTAATTGCTAATCCATTAACAATTTTGGTGTTCAGAGAGGGTGAAATTTTGTCATGCTCTGCTATATCTATATTTTGATTTTGTAATAATTGTTCTACAGTTTTGGCATGTGTTGATACTTCGATTGTTTCTCCATTTGCTTCAAGCTTAACGGATTTTTTCGTACCTTGATAAAGCACGAAAGAGATTACAGACACAAACAGGACAAGTGAGATAATTCTTATCACTGTTTGCTTACTCCTCAATGATCCTAAGAACAAGTTTTTCATGGAATTATTTGACATGAAAAAACGCCTCCTTAATACAAGGTTGGATTATACGGACTAGTTTTGGCACTGTCAACCCGAAAGTATTTCTCTGAAAATTGACTTCTTGTTTTTTGCCAACCACAAACCCTGTATTGGAGGCATCTAAGCTAGTTAATTGTCAATCCCAAAAAAATTTTTCGCATTGGCTGTAGTTGCTTGTGCAATTTCCTCAATTGTCAACCCTTTCAAACGTGCGATTTCCTCAGCAACTAAAGGCACGAAAGCGGGTTCATTGCGCTTACCTCGATGTGGATGTGGAGCTAAATAAGGAGCGTCTGTTTCAATCATCAAATGCTCAAGAGCTATTTCTGTAGCTACTTCCTTTGGTAGACGTGCATTTTTAAATGTCACTGGTCCCCCAAGACTAATCATAAAATTCATTGCTATACATTCACGCGCTGTTTCTACACTTCCACTAAAGCAGTGCATAACACCCCCTACGGATGCAGCATTTTCTTCACGTAAAATTTGTACAACATCACCTGTTGCATCCCTATTATGAATAACGATTGGTAAATTGATCTTTTGAGCTAATTGAATTTGCTTGCGAAAAAGTTCCTGTTGAACGTCTTTTGGAGACTTATCCCAATAGTAGTCCAATCCCGTTTCACCAATGCCAACTATTTTTGGATGTGAAGCTAATTGCTCAATCCACTCTAAATCTTGTTGAGTACAATCAATAGCGTCTACTGGATGCCAGCCAATGACACCGTAAACAAAATCATATTGCTCTATTAATTGCATTGTTCTCTCAATGGTTTTACGGTCGAAACCAATAACTACCATTCGTTCTACTTTAGCTTCAAGAGCTCTATCAATCACTTCTTGAAGATCTTCCTCATACTGATCTGCGTTTAAATGTACGTGTGTATCTATAAACATCTTCATTCTCCTAACATTGATTTTATTAAAATTTATTATTTCATATTTTTCGTGATCATTACAATTTCATTACAAACTATTCGACATTGTGACATTCCACTTAATCGACATTACCACAAGTAGTTCTTCGGGCCCATAAAACCAAGTTTTTCACGCATCGTAAATTATATCAAAATAATTTAATCCCGATTTCTCTAACAGATTTGAAAAGCCTGCTGAATAATTCATATTCAGCAGGCCTTCCTTAAGTTCATTACTTTACTTTTGCACCATTTTCAAGTTTAGGATCAACTGATGCTAATTTTAAAATTCCATCTTTCTCACCAGCTAAAATCATTCCTTGTGATATTTCACCACGTAATTTTACTGGTTTTAAATTTGCTACGACAATCACTTTTTGACCTATTAAATCATCTGGTGTATAAAATTTCGCAATACCTGAAACTACTTGACGTTGCTCATATCCTAGATCAACTTGTAGCTTTAATAATTTATCTGCTTTCGGAACAGTTTCACATGCAGTCACAGTAGCTACACGCAAATCAACTTTCATAAAATCATCAATAGTAATTTCAGGAATTTCTGGATTTTCTTCAGTTTTTTCTACCTTTTTAATTTCTTCATCCTGTGGTGTTTTCACAGACCCACGCATTTCCTCACGAATATAAGTAATCTCAACCTCATTTTCTAAGCGTGGGAAAATCGGTATCCCTTTTTCTACCACTTTAATGTTTGCTGGAATAGTATTGCCGAATGTTGCAATTGTATCCCATGCTAAGAATTTGTCATCTAATCCTAACTGATCGATCATACGTTTAGGAGTTGTTGTCATAAATGGTTGCAACATGACAGCGATTTGGTGTAAGCTTTCTGCCAAATTTCGCATAACTGCACCTAATTTTGGCTTGTCTGACTCTTCCTTTGCTAACACCCATGGTTGTGTCTCATCTATATACTTATTTGTGCGTGAAACAAGCGTCCATAAGTCAGCAAGAACGACACTAAATTGCATTTTTTCCATACTTTCTTCATATTTAATACGTACCGACTCAGCTTGCTCTTTTAAAGCTGCATCAAATTCTGTCGGTTGAAGATTTTCTGTCGGAATAATACCATCAAAATATTTATTAATCATTGAAATTGTACGATTTAATAAGTTCCCTAAATCATTAGCCAGATCAAAGTTTGTACGTTCAATAAATGATTCTGGTGAAAATACCCCATCAGAGCCAAATGGTAATTCTCGTAATAGGAAATAACGTGTCGCATCTAGACCATAACGCTCGATTAACATTTCAGGATAAATTACATTGCCTTTTGATTTAGACATTTTACCGTCTTTCATCATAATAAAACCATGAGCAAATACCTTTTTCGGTAATGGCAAATCTAATGCCATTAAGAAGATTGGCCAATAAATCGTGTGGAAACGAACAATATCCTTGCCAACTACATGTACATCTGCTGGCCAATATTTATTGAATAATGATTCATCTTCTGATAGATAACCTAAGGCTGTAATATAATTCGTTAATGCATCAACCCATACATAAATGACATGCTTTGGATCTCCTGGTACTTTAATTCCCCAGTCGAAGGATGTTCTTGATACCGATAAATCCTCTAGCCCTGGTTTAATGAAGTTGTTGATCATTTCATTTTTTCGTGATTCTGGCTCAATGAATTCAAGGTTCTCTTCATAATAAGCTAATAAACGATCTGCATATTTCTTCATATTAAAGAAGTACGATTCTTCTTTAACCTTATGCACCGGACGACCACAATCAGGACAGTTCCCGTCAACTAGTTGAGTCTCAGTAAAGAATGATTCACACGGTGTACAGTACCAGCCTTCATATTCACCTTTATAGATATCACCATTATCTAAAAACTTTTGGAAAATCTTTTCGACAGCTTTCGTATGTCGATCCTGCGTTGTTTGAATAAAGTCATCATAAGAAATATCCATTAAACCCCAAAGTTTTTTCGCAGCATCGGCAATTTCATTTACATAATCTTGAGGATGTTTACCCGCTTCAGCTGCTTTTTCTTGAATTTTTTGGCCATGTTCGTCCATTCCTGTTAAAAAGCGTACATCATAACCTTTTAAACGTTTATAGCGTGCAATAGTATCAGATGCTACTGTTGTATATGCCGTACCAATATGAAATTTCCCACTTGGATAGTAAATGGGTGTTGTTATATAGAATGTTTTTTGTTGTTCACTCACAAGAACTGCCTCCATTGTTTTACAATATACTTTCTATTCTAACGAAGTACGAAATTCGTTTCAATGAAAGTTTATTAAACGCGAAAATTGTCGAATAATATATTTAATCCATTAAATGACTTAAATAAGAACCTTTTTTACTATTAACAAAAATATTTATTAAAAACCTTTTAAAAAAATTAAAATACCTGCATTCTTCTCAAAAATTTTTTTTAAAAACCATAATATTAGTGCATTAATTAATTGACGTTTATGGCATTACTTGGTATGATAACTATCAGACAAAGAAATAATGTCGAAATTTGACGAAATACCAATATAACTTTTATAAATTAGGAGGAAATCTATTATGAAATCAACAGGGATTGTTCGTAAAGTCGATGAGTTAGGTCGTGTAGTAATTCCTATCGAGTTACGCCGTACGCTAGGTATTGCTGAAAAGGACGCTTTAGAAATCTATGTGGATGATGATAAAATCATCTTAAAAAAATATATGCCTAATATGACATGTGCTGTTACTGGTGAAGTTTCAGATGATAACTTCCGTCTAGTTGGAGGCAAATTAATTTTAAGTCCAGAAGGCGCAGAAATGTTAGTTAAAGAAATTCAATCTAACTTAAAAAAATAATTAGTTTCTCACCTAAATCAAAACAGTGATTTAGGTGTTTCTGTTTATTAATATAACCAATTTCTTAACCCCTTATAATGTCCATGTCAGACCTTTCTATTTAAGGTTACTATTATTTACAATTATTATCAATTTAAAATTGTGTCTCAAAATTATTACTTTTCAACTTTTAAGTTTCGAGTCATTAACTAAATAAAAATAAAGAGCTACCCTAATAAGGTAACTCTTTACTATTATTCACTATGATATTCATTATAAACATCTCGCTTTGCCACTTGCCTTAACTTAGCTACTTCTTTAATGGCTTCTTTTGAAGATACATTCGATTGATTGATAATGAAATCAACATGTTCAACAATGGACATGTTTTGCCAATAGGCTTCTTCATGATCTTCCTCTTCTACACAGCTATTACCTTCAAGAACAATACAAAACTCTCCTCGTATTTCTTCAGTTTGTGACCATTCTACAGCTTCAGACAAAGTACCTCGTAAAAACTCTTCAAACTTCTTTGTCAGCTCTCGAGCTAAAACAATACGACGTTCCCCGAGTATAGCTTCCATATCTTTTAATGTATCCTTTAAGCGATGTGGTGCCTCATATAGTAAAATCGTTTCTTGGCGTTTTTTTAATTGTTCTAATTGCTGGCGACGTTCCTTTTTTCCGCGATTCAAAAATCCATAAAAGAAAAATGGTTGTGGCGATAACCCAGATGCAATTAATGCTGAAATTGCTGCATTAGGCCCTGGCACTGGTACAACAGAAAAGTTTTGGGCAATTGCTTTTTCCACTATATCTGCACCTGGATCAGAAATACAAGGTAAACCTGCATCACTTACTAATGCAATTGTTTTTCCTTCTTGTAGTAATGTTAATAATTTTTCTCCACCTACGGCTATATTATGCTCATGGTAGCTGATTAGTGGTGTGTCAATCTCAAAGTAGTTACACAGCTTTTTGGTGTTTCTAGTATCTTCTGCAGCGATAATATCTGCTTCTTTTAAAATGCGAAGTGCACGCACACTCATATCCTCTAAATTACCAATAGGTGTTCCTACCAGATATAAACAACCTGTCTGATCGTGTATTGTACTTTTTTGTGATTTCACGATTCACCCCTCCTTATATAATTAATTTTCTGTGTTCTTGTTAATTGCTTAAAGGCATATTCAGCACGCATTGCTTCTTGCTTTGTCTCGAATATTTCTTTGTAAATACATTTCACTGGACCTCTAGCTCTTGTATATTTTGCTCCTTTACCAGCGTTATGTACAGCAACACGTTTTTCTATATTATTTGTATACCCTGCATAAAGAGTTTGATCAGCACACTCTAACACATAAAAGTAGTGATTATTGCTCTTTTCCATAAAGAATTTCTCTCACTTCTGTCGTGTATTCATTATTGGCATCATAAACATACAACGGCGGCAGAATTTTTAAATCAGGCTTTCCATCTTTTATTCCTTCTATTAATAATGTATTAGCCTCTTTCCCTTCCTTCGGATAAATGAGCTGCATCCGTTTAGGCTCTAAGCGATTTGCTCGCATAGCTGTCACAATATCTAATAATCGCCCAGGTCGGTGAACAAATGCGGCCTTGCCCCCTTGCTTTAATAATTTACTTGCGGATTGAATCGCTTCTTCCAATGTTAAATACAATTCATGGCGTGCAATGGCATGATGCTCACTAAGATTTTTATCACTCGCTTCATGTGCTAAAAAATAGGGTGGATTACAGGTAACCACATCATACTTTTCAATCCCAAGTTGTTTTGGTATTTCTTTAACATCTCCAAGAATCATTTGAATTTGCTGTTCTAGCTGATTGTAACGGATACTTCTCTCTGCCATCTCAAATAAACGTGGTTGAATTTCTACTCCCGTTATCTGTCCCTTTGTACGTGCACTTAAAAAAAGTGGAATCACACCATTTCCTGAGCATAAATCAACGATTTTTCCCTTATGATAAGGAATACTGACAAATTTCGAAAGCAATACTGCATCTAATGAGAACGAAAAGACAGAGGGACTTTGAATAATACGTAAATTCTCAGCCAACAAATAATCTAACCGCTCGTCACCTTTTAGCCATTTTTCCATACTTACTCCTCCTACGCTACAAAACAAAAGACTGACACCACCGTAGCGGGAATCAGCCTTTTATTACACATTTTGTTTATTTAAAAATGATAGACAGAACAGACAATCCTCACCCTTACGTGAACTTCCAAAATGAACATGGCAAACATGGAAGCCCTCTTGGTAGAGGCGAGCTAAGTTATCATATCCCTCACCAATATCTAGCGGACTCTCTTTCTTTACTTCAGCAGCTTGTACGGAGTTTGTATTAGAAAGTAGTTCTTCTAGACGTGTACGTAGGTGATGATTTTCTGTTTCAAGCGCCTTATGCTCTTCCATCATTAACGCTACAAATTGTTTCAATGCACCAAATTGCTCCTGCATTGCTTCGAGCTGTTGTTCGAACTCCATAACGGTATCTAAGAAATTACGGTCCTTCACCCAAGCCACCTCGTTAAATTCTCTATCTTAAATAAGATTTTTTTCGCATGCTAGCAGTTCTTCTAGTGTATACTCAACTGTGCGTTCCTGCTCATGTAAATATACTTGAATAAGTCTTTCCAGCACATTTAGCCCTACTACTTTCCCACGGCCATCTGGTGTCATTGTTATCTCACCAACATCTGGCATGCCCTCTTTTGCTTCTTCATATTCATCATTTTCATACTTTAAGCAACACATTAAACGTCCACAAAGGCCAGATATTTTTGAAGGATTTAATGATAGGTTTTGATCTTTAGCCATTTTAATCGAAACGGGCTCAAAATCACCCAAAAATGTGGAACAACAAAGCATTCTACCACATGGACCGATACCACCTAAAAGCTTGGCTTCATCACGCACACCAATTTGACGAAGTTCAATACGTGTTCTAAAAACCGAGGCTAAATCTTTTACTAGATCCCTAAAATCAACTCGTCCTTCAGCTGTAAAGTAAAAAATAATTTTATTACGATCAAATGTATATTCAACATCTACAAGTTTCATTTCTAAATTATGCTCTATAATTTTAGTACTAGCGAGCTCAAATGCACGCTTTGATTCCGCTGCATTTTCCTCTACTTGTATACGATCACGATCATCTGCTGGTCTAAGTACTTGTTTTAGTGGTAATACAACATCATTATCACCCACAACTTTTTGAGGGACAACTACTTTTCCATACTCTACACCGCGGGCTGTCTCTACAATAACATATTGACTATCCTCTAGTAGAAATGATGCCGGATCAAAATAATATATTTTACCCGCCTTTTTAAAGCGGACTCCTACTACATTATACAAATGTATATCCCTCCTGCAGATTTAGCATTAACTGCTCCATCAATAACGTCCTATTCATGTTACGCTGTAAAGAGGCGCGTGCTTGTAAAATAGATTCCATCTGGTTTGATAATCTTTCATAAGTGGAATATAACGCAACTTCTTTAAATAGTGGTAACATGTCTGGATAAGTACAAGCTGCCTCGGGATTAGCTTTTATTGACACTATATCACGGTAAGCAAATAGTAGTAAATCCAATGCTTGCTCCATCTCGCTTTTTTCTTTAAAGTGAGGCAACCACTCTTCATGCACAATAAGCAATGCTTCGTGTACATTTTGCCGAATAGCCTCTACTAATTTTAACACTGTTTTTCGAGCGAGTGCAAACTGCTCATCATTTGCTAGAAAAATCGCTGTTTCGAGCTCATTTGTCATCATGCTTACTGTTGAGGCCATTGAATATGAAATATTATTTTCCTGTAAATGCTTCAACAAAACATGACGTGGCATTTTTTGAAATTTGATATGTTGACAACGAGAACGGATAGTTGGAAGAATTGACTGCATTTGCTCAGTTAGTAATATGGCAGTTACTTCTCCTTCTGGCTCCTCTAAAAATTTAAGTATCATATTTGCAGAGGCTGTATTAAGACGGTCTGCATGATGAAGCACATAAATCTTACGTCCTTCTTCTACACCCACCATTTTCATTTCTCCGATGAGTTCTCGCATCTGATCAATTTTTATGAATTGACCATCTGGATAAATTCGATGAATATTTGGATGATTTCCCGAATCTACACGTTTGCAATTTCGACATGTTTCACATGGAACATTTCCACTTGGTTGCTCACATAACATTAATTTGACAAAAAAGTGCATAATATCTGCCTTGCCTGTCCCTTTTTCGCCATCAAAAATATATGCATGTGCTAATCTATTCTTGTCAAATATTGTTTGAAGCTGCTTCATTACGACTGGTTGCAGTGTGAGTAGCTCTTCAACATTCTTGGCCATACATTTAAATTCCTTCCTGTCTCTACAACAAAAGGTGATACTTTCTTGCACTCTTGTAAAGATTACAGTTGTTTACTTTATGGCGAGTAGCCACATCAACATTTGAAAAAAGCCCGCGCCTAAATGAGAACGAGACACGGGTTTTACATATATAAATTAATTAGTAAGCCTTTAATTTCACCGATTTTATCAAGAAGATCTATTGCTTCTTTTTCTTCGTCTAAGAGATCCTGTGCAAGCTCGACAAGACGTGTATCAATGGTTTCAATGATTTTCAGACGTCTTCCTTCACCAAAACGATTCCAGGTATGTGATTGTTTTAACTCCATACCATGTTCTACTGTCTCTTGTAGAAATCGTTTAACAAGCATTTTAAACCTAGCAAGTTCTCGTAAATTACGTGATCTAGCTACTCGGTCCCCTGCAGTAGATATATCTCCTAACAAACGCGTGAGTTGTTCTGTTTGCAGCTTATTACCTTGCTTGACGACCATATCTCCAAATCGGTTATTTTGATTATTATTTTGTAGTGGCTCTTTGCGATTTGTATTTAACCCGACACGTATATCTTGATTAATCTTCAAGCTGGTTTCGCCCCCACAATTTTCATCTATTTCTCCTACGCATAATCAATTTTAAATAAAATGTTTAATAGTAACAAATAATCAATGATTTAGCTTCGGAGGCTACTTTTTAAAAATGATGGAATTGTTCAATCGGTAAAACAAATACGGTAGCTCCTCCCACCTCTACCTCCACAGGGTAAGGTATATAGGAATCAGCATTTCCTCCTAACGGAGAAACGGGTGCAACCATTTGCTCTCTTGCCCGACAATTATCCCGAATAATATCTAAAAGTTTGGGTATGAGAGAGTCTTCAGTTCCTATAAGAAATGTCGTATTTCCTGAACGTAAAAATCCTCCTGTGCTCGCTAATTTAGTTGCGCGAAACTGATTTTTCGTTAAAGCATTTGATAAGCGGCTGCTATCCTGATCTTGCACTACAGCTACGACTAACTTCATTCGCACTCACCCCTTTTATAAAATTCACCTAGATAGATTTCAATTCTATTCTTAATCTTAGTTCATCTGTTGAACTTGAGGAACATCATCATATTGATACAAAAACTCTATAAGAAAGTTTTAAAAGAGACATCTACAAGGTTCCCTAAACACATAATGTATCTTACACGAAGGTGTGTCTGACCTAATAGGTACTTCGACAAATGTTGCCCTCCTAGTGAAGATAAATTAATGGATAGTATCATTATATCACATTGTTGTAGACAACTTCATGCATTTACTGCATTGCTTCCAATAATAATAACCATACATCTTCCACAACATTTTCAATATCTTGATCTGCATTGACTACACGTATTCGCTCTGGATACTGCTCTACTAATTGTAAATATCCTTCACGTACCTTCTGATGAAACGGTAAGCTTTCAACATCTAAGCGGTTTACTTCCCGATTGCCAGATGCATGAATACGCGCTAAGCCAACCTCTGGAGCAAGATCAAATAGTATGGTCACGTCAGGTAATTTCTTCCCAATAGCAAATTCATTAATAGAAAGTACCTCATTGACACCTATACCTCTTGCATATCCTTGATAAGCTAAAGAGGAATCAATAAAACGGTCACATATCACTAACTTCCCTGCATCTAAGGCAGGACGTACTTTCTCAAAATAATGCTGGCTTCTTGCTGCAGCATATAACAATGCTTCTGTTCGTTCATCCATAGCAGTATGTGCAGGATTCAAAATAATCGTTCTTATTTTTTCTGCAATCTCAATTCCACCTGGTTCTCTTGTTGCTAGAACTTCAATATTATTTTTTGTTAATCGCTCTGCTATCATTTGAATGACCGTTGTTTTTCCTGCTCCCTCTGGTCCTTCAAATGTAATAAATAAATTGCTATTCATGCTGTTATTGCCTCCAACTATTTAATAACCTGAATCATTTTTTCTGCTAAACGATGATTCCCCTGGAATGTTGCACCTGCTGCTAGTAGCTCTTCCAATTGACTTAACTTAGCTACTGTTATTCTTTCTCCTGGTACTAATAATGGTATACCAGGTGGATAAGGAATGATCATATTCGCTGAAATTCGCCCCATTGTACGCATATATGGTAACCATTCTTTCTCTAATGATGCAACCTCATTAAAGGTATATATAGGCTCAGTAATCGGTACAAAATGATAGGCTGTTTGAGAAGCCGTCATGCTATCTGTTTTAGCTGTATTTAATAGCGTTGTTATGGCCTCTTTTATACGAACCCTGATTTCAGCAAATGGGTAGGTATGTCCCTGCTTCAGCAAAGGTAACACAAATAAAACCTGATTGGCATCTGCAAGTTCCCCATATACATGCTTTGCCTCTAATGCCTCCTGTAATTGAAAGCCACTATAACCATTAACACGTAGCAATACTTTAAGTGGATCATCTACTTCAATTACTTCTAATGATCCAATTGCTCGTAATGCATCTACCCATTGATTCTTTTTTTCTATTATATATGCCCCATCACTCTCCATATATGTCTGTACATAATAGCGAGCATCATCCAATGATGCTAATAATAAGTAAGATGGACTACTAGATTGTAACATGCGTAAGTAATGATGTATTTTGTCAGCCTCTATCAATGCCGACTTAACATGCATAAAAGAGGCCATCGTCATAGCAGGTAAAGTTTTATGAGCTGATTGAACAACAACGTCTGCACCAAGTGTCAATGCGGATGGCTGAAATAGCGTACATGCATTAAAATGAGCGCCATGTGCTTCATCCACCAATACAGGTATTCCCTTCTCATGACAATAAACAATTTGTTGCTGTATTTCATTCGAAGTCATCCCATAATAAGTAGGATATGTTAAAACTACTGCTTTCGCCTCTGAATAATTTTCTACGGCTTCTTTTAAATCTCTATAAGTTACATGTGTCGCCGACATTGTCCGCTCATCCCATAGCGGCGACACAAAAATTGGCTTAGCCCCAACAAGTTCAATAGCATGGAAAATTGATTTATGTGCATTACGCTGAACAATAATGGTATCTCCTTTGTTACAAGTAGCATAAATCATTGCTAAATTTCCAACAGTAGACCCTCCTACTAAAAAGAAACTCTTCGTTGCTCCATATGTATCTGCCAATAAATTCTCGGCTTCTAATATCATTTCCTCAGGGTAATGTAGATCATCTAATCCAGATAATTCAGTTACATCATAACGCATAACATCTTTAAATGCTTGCGGAAGGTGAGACAGTTCACCATGCTTATGACCTGGGACATGAAAAGAAATATTTTGTTGCTGTCGAAAACGTTCTAACCCTTCTATAATTGGTTTTTTCTTATGCAAAACATACACCCATTTTCGTTAGATTCTCCTTAATTATACGAAATTATAAGGACAGAAAAAAGCTATCCCTCCGCATGGAAATCCACTTTTTATTTAGTAACAAACCTTTTCATCAAAGTTAATCACAGCTTGATGTCATTATCGTTGACGCCTCACTCAAAAAAAGAGTCATCTATACCTAAACCATCATTTTTGTAGCAATAAGAGTTGCTTATTAAAATAAAACCGATTATTGCTGTTATCTGTAATAATCGGTTCACCACTTATTTTCATATAACTAGTCTTGTAATGTTTGAATGGCCATTGCTTCCACTAATTGCTCAATCAACCCAGGTACAAAATTATCTAATACTGGATTCATCATTCCTGCTAAAAACCCACTTGCTTTCATTGTTAAATTACCAGTCAGTTGTGGTGATTCATTTTGATTTTGTAAGATTTCAAAAGAACCATTACCATTTATAGGATCAGATAAACCCTCTAATTCAAACTGTATTTGATGAGCATCTGATTTGTTTACTTTAAGTTTTACTTTAACAGCTTTCTGAATTATACCAAAGTCTCCTTGGAAGACCCAGATCATATCGTCTTCATTTAGTAATTCGTGATGTAAGTAACCTGGTATTAAAACAGCCCATTGTTCTTTATTATGAATAAAACCCTCTAATTTATTTTTCTGTACATTGATTACCTTACTATATTGTCCTGTTGCCATTCCATTGCACCCCTTTGAATATTTTGATCACTCTATTAAACTTTAACATTTTCTAGATTTCAAAACATACAAAAAAACCACTGATTTCTCAGTGGTTACTTT
>NZ_JBXAJI010000012.1:0-74926 GCF_058797135.1 Lysinibacillus sp. GW823-FHT02G10 | reverse complement strand
GCGATTGCATGTGGATAGTGCGTTTAAAGAGATGCCTATTATGATTGATACATTGATTAAAAGTTTATTTTAAATAAAAGAAACTTCATTCAAAATAGCTTTCATATCCTCTCATTTAAATTGTTACCTAATAATCTAAGATGACACAGTACAAAATAGAAAGAGGTTGTTATATGGATTTTGCCGCTTTAACAGGTAAAATAGCAGGGATTATCTGGAGTAACGCATTAGTTTATCTTTGCTTAGGAGCTGGCGTTTACTTTTCGGTTATTATGAGGTTTCCACAGCTGCGTCTCTTCAAAGATATGATTAAACAATTATTTAATAGAAAAACTTCGGCAAATGGCGTTTCATCTTTTCAAAGCTTTGCAATGGCATTGGGTGGACGTGTCGGAATTGGGAATATAGCTGGTGTAGCTACTGCAATTTATTTTGGAGGACCAGGGGCTATCTTTTGGATGTGGGTCATAGCCTTTTTAGGAGCTGGTGCTGCCTATATTGAGTCCTCGTTAGCCCAGGTTTGGAAACAAGAAATCGCAGGAGAGTATCGTGGAGGGCCAGCATACTATATTGAGAAAGGGTTAAAAAATAAGCCATTTGCTATATTATTTGCTATCGCTACAATTATAGCAACTGGTTTCACTGGTTCAGGTGTTCAAGCCTTTAATATTGCTGATTCAACAAAAAATGCCTTCGGGATTTCACCAATAATTACAGGTATTATTGTTTCTGCAATATTTGGATTTGCTATTTTTGGTGGTATTAAAAGGGTTGGAAAAGTTGCTGAATATGCTGTACCGTTTATGGCAACTGCTTACATACTTCTTGCATTCATTATTTTATTGATCAATATAAAAGATGTACCTGCAATATTTGCTTTAATTTTCAGCTCTGCCTTTAATTTAAATGCTGCATTTGGTGCTGTTTTTGGAAATGCAATTATGTGGGGAGTAAAAAGAGGGGCTTATTCAAATGAAGCAGGTCAAGGTACTGGGGCACAGGCAGCTGGTACCGCAGAAGTATCTCATCCTGCTAAACAAGGGCTTGTCCAAGCATTCTCGGTCTATGTAGATACACTACTTGTTTGTACAGCTACAGCCATTATGATCATCTCCACAGGCAGTTACAATATTGCCCATCCTAATGGGGGATTTTTGGTTGAGAATCTACCAGGAGTTGAAGCAGGTACTGCATTTGCACAAGAAGCAATTAACTCATTCATTCCTGGTTTAGGAAGTCCTTTTGTTGCTATCGCAGTATTTTTCTTTGCAATAACTACTATGCTTGCTTTTGGGGTATACACGGAAAGTAATGTTGCTTACTTATTTAGAAACAATAAAAACTTTGCTACTATTGCTATTGTCGTAAAAGTACTACTAGTTATCTCTATCTTTTTTGGAACGATTCGTTCCTCAGCAACTGCTTGGAATCTTGCTGATATTGGTGTAGGTATACTTGCATGGTTAAACCTAATTGCTATTATTTTATTAACAAAGCCAGGTATAGCTACATTAAGAGATTATGAAGAGCAAAAGAAGTTGGGGCTTGACCCAGTCTTTATTCCCGAAAGATGTGGAATTAAAGATGCAGAATTGTGGAATGAAATAACTGAAAAAAACTATCCAGATCAATTAGCCGCATTAAAAGAAAAAGTTGGCGACTTGAAATAATTAAATGAACCCTGTAGTAGTCACTAAGAAGTTGAAAAGTTGCTGCTATGCAGGGTTCTTGCTTTTTAAATTTCCATAGAATGAAGTTAAAATCTCTATCTTTCAGTTGGGAAATGCTTTACTTGATCAACTGCCTCTAATAATTTTTTTGTTACAATTTCTGATTCATCAATATGGCTTGTTAGAACGCGATTTGTTTCATCAAATAAAGCTGTCGTCCTATTAAATTTATGTATAACATCTTCGTTTGATAGCTTCTGATCTTTAATTGAAGCTAATAGCTCATTTATTCCCGTTTGAACATTTGTCATAATGTGCAGTAATTGATCAATTTTTACTGATGTTTTAGCACTTTTATCAATGCCTTCCGTTACTAGCTGCATGTTATTTTTATTATCCTCGTAAGCAAGTCCAATTTGTTCTTCGATTTTCTTTGTTAAATTAGCAATATCTTCTGTGCTTGTTTTCGTATTTTCAGCTAATTTGCGAACTTCCTCGGCAACAACCGAAAAGCCTTTACCATGCTCCCCTGCTCTTGCTGCCTCAATAGATGCATTCAAAGCTAGTAAATTGGTTTGATTTGATATTTCTCCAATTACATTTACAATTTCAGCTATTTGCTTTGAGCGCTCACTTAAATTACTCATGCTTAAAGACGTTTTTTGAGACTGCTCTCCCAACGCATCAATCAAATGCTCTACTTCCTGAACAGCCTGCTTGCTTTCAACCGATAATGTCATCATTTGATCCGAGGAAGAGATTAATAAATTGCCTTTATCTAGGGCATTTTCAGAAATTTTATTGGAGTGAATTGTGCTATCCTCAACTTTATTAAACTCTCCTACAATATCTGCGACCATTTCTCCTAAAATAGTATGCTGGTCATTTACCTTGTTATGTTGTTCAATAGTTTCAATGATTTCCTTATGTAACTCATTTAAAAAAATTTGAAATTCATGATCTTTCTTATCCAGCTTTGCATTCAGTTCATCAATTTTAGCCTTAAATTGCTCTATATCTACTTTTTTTGTTTGGAACATTGTTAACACAGCCATCACCTCAGAAAATAGAATATTGAATATGTATTTATTTTACTGGATTTAAAGTAATTAATATACATCTTTAGAAAAAAACAAACACTCACTACTAACAACGACATAGCGTGATAGTAGTGAGTGTTTTGTTTTTTAATAGGCTAAACCAAATAAAGCTTTAATATGTGTTAAGTAACGAATATTAGAAGCTTCTTTCATTAATGTTGCAGGAAGGCCTTTAAGCTCTGTGTTGCTCGCACCAATTGTAGCAACAGCATCTTTACGACCTAAGCTTGCAAGTGTGCCAGAGTTTACAGCTGAGAATGCTTTCATGTCTTGGTTTTTGTATTGTGCAAATACATTATAACCAGCACATTCACCCATTTGCCATGCAACTTGTGCTGTTGGAGCGTATAGTGGACGACCTCCATCAGCTGGTAGTGCAACAGATGCATCACCAATAACAAAGACATCTTCGTGAGACGTAGATTGTAAGAATTCATTAATAGTTGCTTTTCCACGATCAGCAGCTAGACCTGATTCGCCTACGATTGGAAGTGGAGCTACCCCACCTGTCCAAACAAGTGTATTTGCAACAATTGGTTCACGGTCTTTTAAAGAAATAACGTTGCCGTCAACACCTGTTACTGGTGTACCTGTAATAAATTCTACGCCACGTTTAGTTAAGCTTTCAGTAGCGCGTTGGATAAGTGTATCTGGAAGAACTGGCAAGATTTTTGGACCAGCTTCAACAAGTTTAATTTTAAGATCAGCAAAATTAACACCATGTTTTGCAGCGATTTTCGGGAAGTTGTCCACGATTTCACCAACAAGCTCAACACCTGTTAAACCGCCACCACCAATAACGATTGTTGCATCTGCTTCATCTTTAGATTGTGCATATGCTTTAATGCGGTCTTCAATATGTTTGTTGATTTTATTGGCATCATTTACTGATTTAAGAACCATAGAGTTTTCTTCTAATCCTGGGATACCAAAGAATCCAGTTTGGCTACCTAAAGAAACTACAAGTGTGTCATAAGTTAATGTATAACCATTATCTAAATCAACTTTTTTAGTATCTACATTAAATTTTGATACTTTCGCAATGTGTAGGTCGATATCTAAACCTTTAAAGATTTTTTTAAGTGGTAATGCAACAGCACCTTCTGCAATTGTACCACCAGCTAAACGGTGAAGCTCAGTGATAATTTGGTGTGTTGGGAATTGGTTTACTACAGTAATTTTAGCTTCATCAGCTGATAGATACTTACGTGCTGTTAATGCAGTTAAAACGCCAGCGTAACCTGCACCTAAGATGACGATTTCTTTTGACATGATTAATTAATCCTCCGTCCTTACGAATTGAATTTACCTTGAGTCTTATTTGGCTTTGCGTTCTGAGCTTACTTGTAAGAAAGCATTAACAAAACGGAAAACATTTTGAACTTGAGGGTCTTTTAACATTTTCACAAGACCGAATAAACCAATTACCTCATGGCTTTCAGATGCACGGTCTTTCGCTTCAATTGCAGTTGCTGCAAGGTTTTTCGCAGAGCCCACTACAGGACCAGCGATTTCTGTTACTGCTCCAACAGTATCGTTTTTAAGCACTTCGTCTGTTGCAACAGCTTGAGCAAACTCATATGATTTCGTTAATAATGTCATCATTTCAGTTAACTTTGGTAATTGCTCAACTAAAGTTGTTAGTGATTCTTGAACTTCAGGCTTTAATAATTGATCTAGTACATCTAATTGCTCTTTACTCACAGTTACTTGTTCAGCCTGTGTTTGGTTATTCGTTTCTGACATTTTGAACTCTCCTTTGCCATCACTAGTACTATTTTTTATTGCTTACATGTAAAAAAGACCATTAAGGTAAAACTTAACAGTCGTTACAGCGTATATCTTACACAATCACCAGTCACAAGGGCTGGATAGCGATTCGTATGACTTGTTATTACAATGTTTACTTTAAATCGCAAAAAGCGCATCATAATACCATCCTTATCTTGTCTTGGTGACATTACAACCTTCATTATAAGACTGTTTGTACATTATTTCAATGAGCTATATCACAATTTCGACAATCTTTTCAAAATTCATTGATTTCATCAACTATTAACTGTCTTGCTATAATAAATTTTCCAGCGCATCATAATTTTTATTGATAATTCCTTTTCCTGTCATCTCTATATCCCCTTCTCTTTGGAAAGCAGATAAACGACAGCTTTAGGTTTCTCTAGTAATATTCAATAAGGACGCTATATCTTTTTTGTTAGTGCAATAGAAATGTGTCCCTCTTGGCTAACAAAGTAGATTTTAGAATATAGGAGCTTTTTTTATTTTAATTTAATGACAATAACACGAACGTCTGTAACTGCTTCTAAGCTGTGCTTTTCAGATGGTTTTAAAGTTAAAATTGTATCTTGTGTTAAAATTTCTTCCACACCCTCAACAATAAAGCGAACTTCACCAAATTGAACAATAATCAGCACTTCATTGTCCGCACGATGCTCAGGGATTTTTTCACCTGCACGCAATTGAATGTTCAAAATATCTGCACCAGCGATACTCCCTAATTTACCAATATGTTTTGTCTTTTCTTCTAGCATTGCTTGGATTGGTATAATTGTCATTGTCATTCCTCCATTACACTGTTTTTATGCTATTATAGGTTCTTTTGATTTACGATGTTCCACTACTTTTTAGGCCACACCCCCACTAAAATGAAGAATCACTCTGATTGTCTGTGACTTACATCACTAAAAAAGAAGTATCCCAAATGAATGAGATAACTCCTTTTACAAACCTATTTTGTGTTAACGTTTTTCAACAGAAAGCCAGAAGAAATTTGTTACTTCCTTTGCCGTCACATCTACTGAGCCTAGCAAAGTTTTACCATCCCCATCTTTAAAATACCCTACAGTCATCAATGCCATAAAGTTATGAGCGAAAAACTTTGCATTTCCTTTTCGAATTGTGCCCTTTTCCATCTCTTTTTGCATAGCATGCTCTATTGTTTGATACATACCATTTTCGGATGCTTGAACTTGTCTCAGCTGCGATTCCGATAAATTAATGGTAGCCTCTTTCATAAAATTTTTCATATCAATATCGATAGTGGCTGATAAATGAACCTCAACGAGCTGTTCGAGTCGTTCTTTAAATGGTTTAGGCTGCTCTAAAATTTGTAGAATAGATAGCTTGATACGATCCATCATAGCGATTAAAGCAGATGTATATAAATCCCCTTTAGTTGGGTAGTAGTAATAGACAGTCGCCTTTGTTACGTTACAAGCCTTTGCTACATCATCCATTGAAATATTTTTGTAGCCCTCTTTAATAAAAAGTCTTGTGGCCGTTTCAAGGACAATATCTTTTGTAGGTTTCGCATTTTCATCATGGCGAGGTCTCCCGAGAACACGCGGTGATTGTTTCAACAAGTTCGCCTCCTTAATTAAGCATTCTTTTTACGCATATTATAACATATTAATATTTATGGATTGATTAATTAACCTTCTAGTATATATAATTAAATCACTTACATGAAATGGAGGTCTTTTGATGAAAAAACATCCACTTGAGCAATGGGGCTCAATGGTTGCAAGTAAAAAGGGAAGATTATTAGCACTAGCTTTTTGGGTGCTATTAGTAGTTGTATTCTCATTTGCTTGGCCACAAATCAATAGTATAGAAAGTGAGTCAGGCAAAAACTTACCTAATACCGAAATGTCTGAGCAAGCTGCGTCCATTATTGCAGAGCAATTTCCTAATGATGCTGGAACACCTCTATTGTTGGTGTGGCATCGTGAAAATGGCTTAACACCTGATGATTTTTCGGCTATACAAGGTGTATACAACGAGCTGCAAGCAAAGCCCTTAGCCCATCAAACAATGGTTCCACCATTTGATCAAATGCCACCTCAGGCTTTAATGGCTTCCGCTTCTGAAAATGGTACAACAATTGTTACACCTGTGTTTTTTGAAAAAGGTGTCGCAACAGATATGCTACAGGATAGTTTAGAGAAGCTGACAAAAATAATGGAAGGCTATCAAGTCCAATTAGATGATAAATTATCAAGCGATGCACTCCATGTGCGCTATTCTGGACCAGTGGGAATTGCCACTGATGCTGTCAGTTTATTTTCACAAGCAGATGTGAAGCTATTGATCGCAACTGTATTACTCGTTTTAGTATTACTTATTATTATTTATCGTTCTCCATTGCTAGCTATTATTCCTTTAATTGTTGTAGGGCTTGCCTATGGTGTGATTAGCCCGACACTTGGTTTTTTTGCTGAACAGGGATGGATAGATAAAGATTCACAGGCAGTCTCCATTATGACTGTTTTACTATTTGGTGCAGGTACTGACTATTGTTTATTTTTAATTTCAAAATATAGAGAAATACTCTTTGATGTTGAGGATAAGACGGTCGCAATGAAGCTAGCTGTTAAAGAATCGGGTGGTGCTATTTTAATGAGTGCCCTAACAGTAGTTATAGGTTTAGCGACCCTTAGTCTTGCCCATTATGGCGCATTTCAACGCTTTGCCGTACCATTTAGTTTTGGTGTGCTTGTCATGGGGGTCGCAGCACTTGTTGTCCTACCAGCAATTCTTGTCCTTATTGGGCGAGTAGCGTTCTTCCCCTTCACTCCTCGAACGGAGGAAATGGCCAAGAAAAAGGGCAAGAAACAGCATAAGCCTTCACATAAGGTTAGTCATAAAATTGGTCATTTTGTTACCCATAAACCTTGGGTCGTTATCGCTGTAACTGTAATCTTACTTGGAGGGTTGGCGGCATTTGTTCCGCGAATTCAATATACATTTGATTTGCTTTCATCCTTCCCAAAAGATATGCCGTCTAGAGAAGGATTTACATTAATAGAAGAGAATTTTTCGCCTGGAGAACTAGCACCTGTTCAATTAGTAATTGACACAGAAGGTACTGATATCAATATCCAGCAACAACTTGAAGCTATCTCGTATATTGATAGTGTGGCAGATGTACAAATTGGCGAAAAAAATAAGAATATACACTTGTATGAACTCAATTTCGATGCCAACCCTTATGCACAGGAGTCATTAGCTCATATTCCTGAACTACAAAAAGAGGTTATTAAAATACTAGAGGCACAAGGTCTCAACAACGCTGATAAACATGTTTGGCTTGGTGGAGAAACAGCTAGTCAATATGATACACAACAAATAACTAAGCGAGATGAAACAGTAATCATGCCAACCATGATTGCCTTAATCGCATTATTATTATTTGTCTATTTACGTTCTATTACAGCAACTGTTTATCTATTAGCGACTGTTATTATTTCTTATTTTGGGGCATTAGGCGCTGGATGGTTAATCTTACATCATATCATGGGGGCCGAGGCAATTTCTGGAGCTATTCCATTGTATGCTTTTGTGTTCTTAGTTGCTCTCGGAGAGGATTATAATATCTTTATGATTTCAGAGATTTGGAAAAAGCGCAAAACCACTGACCATTTAACAGCTGTAGAAGAAGGTGTTGTCCGAACAGGAAGCGTTATTACATCTGCTGGACTCATCCTAGCAGGTACATTTGCGGTGCTAGCAACATTACCGATTCAAGTGCTTGTTCAATTTGGTGTTGTGACAGCCATTGGTGTATTGCTCGATACATTTATTGTAAGACCATTACTTGTACCAGCCATCACAACAGTACTAGGTAAATATGCTTTCTGGCCAGGTAAGTTATTTAAAAAAGATGCCTAAATAGATAACACGGACATTAGCTAGGTATGATTGTCATACTTGCTCATGTCCGTGTTTTTTATATTAATACTATAAGCATTTCATCATATAATTATAGTAAATTGACCTTATTACATTCTATTTAAATAAGGAGTGGCATGCATGGATCTTCAAAAATTACAGAAACGTTTCCCATTATTAAGCCCCTTCTCAGGTAAAACTGATGGAAATTATGTATTTAATTTTGACAATCAGCTTTACGAAATTCCCATACACACAATGACACAAAATGAATATGAGCTATTGCGAATATTCTCAGGCCCCACTGTTTTATACGATAACTATGATATGATTTGGCTTGATTATTTTACAGATAAAACAGACATTGCTCCAACTAATCTTCCTATGCATCGTTTGTTATTTCTTCATTTTGATAAAGACTTTTCAACACCTACATTATTGCGTTCAGTCTTCGAAGCTTTACTTGGGAAGGATATTATACTGCTATCGCTTCAGCCACAATTATTTGGCATAATCGAGTGTATCGACTACAATGAGGAGTTTTTAGATTTGACTCATTATGTTAATCCCATAATGGCAGACTTAGAAACTCATTTTAAAATTTTTGTTTCTGATATT
The DNA here is from genome assembly GCF_058797135.1 of Lysinibacillus sp. GW823-FHT02G10. Classification (NCBI taxonomy): domain Bacteria; kingdom Bacillati; phylum Bacillota; class Bacilli; order Caryophanales; family Bacillaceae; genus Lysinibacillus; species Lysinibacillus sp. GW823-FHT02G10. The sequence continues at coordinate 65,850 of NZ_JBXAJI010000012.1, read as the reverse complement.
ATACACAACATCACCACGACCAAGGAACGATTTAACTGGTATGTTCACCTTCTACCATCCATTTGGACTTATACACCAAAGCATGTACTCACACAGCAAGAGCTTTTAGTGCCTTATATAACGCAGCATCTAGCCTATCAAGAGAAAGAAATTTTTATCTCCTCTATCCTAAAAAGAGCCACTTCTCAGCCAGAATTACTACATACAATTAAGAAATTGATTGAATGCGATGGAAACATTACATTAGCCTCTAAAAAAATGTATATGCACCGTAATACCTTACAAAATCGCTTAGAAAAATTTCAACAAATGACGCAAAAGGATATTCGGCAATTTTCCCATCGGCTAGAAGTTTATCTCGCAATTATTTTCTTAGAATCACTTTAAGACCAACTGCACAAATTATGCCTTCAACACTGTGCAAGCTTTCCATATCACTCTATTCTAAAGTCATTTACAATGAAAATATGACTTGTAAAGGGGTGCAGTATGTATGGCGGAATTACGGTTAGAGCATATCTATAAGATTTACGATAAAAATATCCAGGCCGTAACTGATTTTAATTTGCATATCCATGATAAAGAATTCATTGTGTTTGTAGGCCCTTCTGGCTGTGGCAAGACCACAACTTTACGTATGATTGCTGGCTTAGAGGATATATCAAAGGGAGAACTATACATTGACGATGTTTTCATGAATGATGTGGAATCAAAAGATCGTAGCATTGCAATGGTATTTCAAAGCTATGCTTTATATCCACATATGACAGTCTATGAAAATATGGCATTTAGCTTAAAGCTACGAAAGGTTGATAAAAAGGAAATAGACCGTCGTGTTAAAGAAGCTGCTAAGATTTTAGGATTAGAGGATTATTTAAAAAGAAAACCAAAAGCTCTATCTGGTGGACAACGTCAGCGTGTAGCACTGGGAAGAGCAATTGTCAGAGATGCTAAGGTATTTTTAATGGATGAACCTCTTTCTAATTTGGATGCCAAATTACGTGTACAAATGCGAGCAGAAATCCAGAAGCTCCATCAACGAATTCAAACGACAACGATCTATGTCACACATGACCAAACAGAGGCTATGACGATGGCTACCCGTCTGGTAGTGATGAAGGATGGCCTTATACAACAAATTGGGACACCTAAAGAAGTATATAATACACCACTTAACATGTTTGTGGCAGGCTTTATTGGCTCACCATCCATGAACCTTTTCCACTGTCGTCTAACAGATACCGAGATCCTTTTAGGCGAGCAAAGCTTCCCTATCCCATCCATGCATTTACCATTGTTAAAGGAAAAAAATTATTTAGGGAAAGAGATTATTATGGGTATACGACCTGAGGATTTACAAATGACTGATGTTATTTCCCCTTACACTTTCACTGCAACGATTGATGTTGCAGAATTACTAGGAGCAGAAACTTATCTCTATTGTTCTTTAGTAAATCAGAATTTTATAGCTCGAGTACAGGCTGATAACAATTTTCATCCATCCGACAAGGTTTTCCTATTTATGAAGGAAGAAAAGATCCATTTCTTTGATCCTCAAACAGAGGAACGTCTTTAAAGCATGCATGCTTCGAATCCATGAGTTCGGGAAGAGAAAGCCAGCTGTATATACCATTGATGGCAATCAATTTATGTTCAAACTTCTACATCTGGTAATTTAAATAAGAAATTAATTGATTTCTTCAAACGAATTAAAAGCACGCTAGGCATTATCCACCTAGCGTGCTTATTCTATTAATCTTATTTTGCCGCGGCTTGAATCTCAAAGTAAGCCCAATGCTCTTTAGGTATATCCTTGAAGATTTGTTCTGTGTCCTCAGTTGGTATTGGACGATTAAAGATTCGATTCAGTACCTTTACTGCCTGTGCACGTGTTAGTTTTTCTTCAGTTCTAAATTCACCATTGCCTGAGCCAACCATTATACCTATCGCACTTATGCGATTGATTTCTTTTGCTGCCCAATGTGTGACCGCCACATCACGATATGTTTCTCCACTTTTATTTATTTCGCAATACGAGGTATCTGTAGCCCCTTCTACACATTGTTTATCAATCCATCTCACAGCAATAACCGCCATTTGGGCTCTAGTAATCATTTCATTCGGCCCGAATGAACGATCATGACGTCCTTGCATAATTCCTTCTGTACGAATATATTCAATATCGTTTTTTGCCCATGAAGTAGCTGTATCTGCATAAAATAGGTTAGACGCTTCTGGTACATGATTGTCACTTAGGTTTCTTGCCAACATTGCTGCCATTTGGGCACGAGTGACATTTACATTCGGACGGAAAGTGCCATCTGTATAGCCGTGAATATAGGAAGCAAATGTGCTGTCTACCTCTATTGGTTCTTTCTCTGGTTGCACTTCTTCCTGCGCTTTTTCTACATAAAGTAGAGAAAATGTAGAAAAGTGCTCTACATCAAAGACTATACCTGTTTGTCCTCTCGTAAATTCTGCAAAACGCCCACGTATTATTTCAACTGTTCCATTACTATGCTCTACATAGACCATCATATTTTCTCGTTGAGCTGATGTGAGATTCACTGGTAATGGTAGTAGCAATGTTACTTGACGGTTTTGTAGATTTGTGTCGATAGATATTGGCTGACCAACGAGTTTTACATTAGCGCCATTACCCTGTTGTAAAACGATTTCAGCTTGTTTAGCCCTATCCTCGATAGCTTTTTGTCGCATTGCATCCTTAACCGGTACAATTCGGAAGAAAATATCTTCATTGAAATCATTCATTGAAGTAAAAGGAACATCTATTTTGACCATTCCCATAGCTATACTAAAATGTGATTTGCCCTCTATTAATCGTTTAGCAGCACCTCTATCAAGTATCACCTTTGTTTCACTTGCTGGTGGTTCCATATTAGGGATCACAAGTCGAGATCTTTTATCTTCCTTATTCCCTAATATCCGAAGAAACTCGTTTGCATTTGCAACTGTAAAGTTTACTGTATCTTGAAAGCTACCGTTACTCAATACACGTGTTAACACGGTTTGGAGGAGCACATCATCTGGCATACTTTGATCTACAACATTTATCTTTAGCTGATTACTTGGTGCAACAGGATCAGGTGTTGGTGTAGGACTAGGCGTTGAAGATCCTCCATCTCCTGGTACATTGTTTTTAGACCACAAAGCATACAATATCAAATTCCCTTTCCCCATTTGAATCGTTTGCCCAATTTTATAAGTAACACCTTTTCCATCAGCCTTCGTATTCCATCCTACAAATGTATAGCCTGCTTTCATTAAATTACCTGTATTGCCCAGTACTGTAATAGTGTCCTGATTTTTATACTGCTTTGAATCTGTTGGTACTATCCCCCCATCAGACCCGTTACTGTCATACGTAACCGTATATGTTTGCAGTGCACTAGTCGTAAAAAAATTCCAGGAAGTATTATTAGTAATACCTTTATACGTATTACCTGCTACATCAGTAAATGCACCTGCGTCAATTTGAATGCTGTAAGTGGCGTTTTGGGCTAAATCTAATGTAGGATTTACTGTCACAGTTTCATTAGTGATAGAAACATTTGCTTGTGTAACAGCAATTGTTTCGACAATTTGGTTATCTGCAGCATTTCTTATGACAATATTTTTACTAGTTACAGGTAAGATCTTTTCATCAAATGTTAATACAAGATTATCTGCAGGCTGTACATTAATTGCCTGATGCGCTGGGAAATAGGTTGTTATTTCAGGAGAAATTTTATCAAATATCACAATTGTCCCTGATGAAATCTCTGTTACCTGTAAGCCCTCATTCCCTGCTATATCTTGAAAATCAATTGTAAAACTGATAGGTCCATCTGAGTCTGTGGACTTTAACGTATAGCTTGCTTGCCATGTTTTAGCATCCCCATCACCTTTATCATTGACATTTGCTGTTTGTCCTAGGATTGATACATTCGGTGATTGAATGTCCTCACTTGTCTCAAAGTCGATTGTGATTACATCGTCTACCTTAGCAACTGTTGGGTTAGCATTATTTGAAGCCATTGTCACCTTTTTTACTGTTGGCTTTACGCTATCGACAATGACATAGCTTCCATCAGTTACGTCCGTTACCTCTATTGCCGAATTACCTAACAGATCTTTAAAGTTAATTGTAAAAGGTGCTGTTCCCTCTAAATCACCATTATCTATAACATATGTTGCCTGCCAGTTTGTGGATGCTCCTGTTACAATAGCAGCTTTCCCCGAAATGGTAATTATAGGTGCTTGTATATTTTTATCTGTTTTCATTGTTAAGGTGATCGTATCTCCTACCTTAGCCTTTGTAGGATCCAGATTATTCGATTTGATCTCTACCTCTACAGCTTTTGGCAGAGCTTTATCAATCACAAATGTAATGGTTGTGGTATTCCCTGCACTATCTGTTGCTACCAAAGTATAATTTCCAGATGTACTTACTGTGGTTCCACTTGAAAAGGTTGCTCCATTCAGGGTAGCAGTTCCTTCATTAAAACTAATCGTTACATCAGTGTTATAAACACCGTTATTTGTAACCCCTGTTATGACTGGTGGAGTTGTATCTAGAACAATTGTATCTGAGAATGTATTTGATATATTGCCAGCAGTATCCCTTAGTTGCATATAAACTGTTTTACTACCTTCTCCATGGGATAAAGTCCAACTTTTCGTAGATATTTTTGACTCCCAACTGGACCAAGTAATACCATCATTCGAAAAGCGCATTTCTATCGCTTCTCCTTCTAAATCTGTTGCCGTCAAATTTAAGGTAACATTTATAGAACTTGTCGAGATTTGTCCACCGTTAACAATGATGGAACCTGATGGTGCATGATTTTTAGTAATCTGGATTGTAAACTCCTTATCCAACGTATTACCAGCCTCATCAGTTACTCTTATCGTAATCTTATAACTATTTTTCGTATCGAATTCAAACATTGCCTTTGTCTTTAATACATTCCCATCAATCGTAAAGAAGCTTGTATCTCCAGACTGTAATGAATACGTGAATGTTTGTGAGCTTCCTGTATCCACTGCCGCCAATGTTCCAACTGTTGTACCAATGGGTTTCTTTTCTTGTACAGTAGTATTATTGAGCTCAATATCAGTAGGTGGTGTACTATCATAGAATATTTGTAATTCATTTGATGCTTTATTTAAAGCACCTCCACTAGTTGCAACAACCTTTTCAGGAATTTTGATTTTCACAGCTCCATCTGTAATAGGTGATACTAGGGCTGTATACGTGTTACCAATTCCTGATAGCGCTGTCACATTTCCATTTGTAACCTCTATATCCCCAATCGTAAAGCCTGTCACTGACCCACTGAAAACAATAGCTATAAAAATTGGAAGGCTATTTGTTGGACTAGGTTTATTTGTTGAAATTGTCACTGCTGGACGTGCATTGACGACTAGACTCATCGTATAGACAGTACTAAAATCAATACCATCGCTTACCTTAAATGTAAAAGATGAAGAAGATCCATTTTCTGTAATATATTTTAAATTACCTGCATCTAAATTAGCCTTACTGATTGTCATACCATTTGTAATCGCTTCCCCACCATCAAATTGCTGATTATTATTGCTATCAAGAAAGAGCTGTCCGCTATTTGGGATAGTAGAGATTTGAATCTGTTGCAAAGTATCTCCTGCATCTTCATCAGAAAATGCGAAGGAAGTACTATTAAATGTATACACTTGACCCTCGTTTACATCTATGGTTCCATTACTGGATGTCGGTGGTTTATTTAAGGCAAGGGTTGTTACCTGCTGCATCGTATATGCACTCTTATTGCCATCGGTATCTTTGACAATGATATTAAAATAATAGGTAGTATTGGCAGCAAGGCCTGTAACATTAAAGGAGTTACTATCTTTAATATAGCCGTCTAACGGTGTCCCATTCAATTCTATGGTACTAACCGTATCAATATTGTTACTACTAGATTGATAGATTTGATATTCTAAATCCTCTTGAGCTGTTATATCATCAGATGCTTTAGCCCAGTCCAGCTGTACGCCTGAGGTAGTAATATTTGAAGGATTTATAGCACCATTTGTAATTGTTGGCGGATTATTATTTGGGATATCAATCGTAAATTGGGTAAACGTTAAATCCCATAGTCCCGCCTGTACAGTAGGTATAAAATTTACACTCGCAGTAATGACAAATGAGTTGATTCCTTCTATATTAATAGGAATATCATAAATAGGCTCATGATTTGCAACTGTCTTAAAAGTTACAGGATTTCCTTTCGGGTTTCCGGTCTCATCATACCCTTGAATTGATAAGGAAAATGTATCGTTTTCAAGATATTTATTAGTCGTATTAATTTTTATTGATTTTAAATCGAAGATCCCGCCTGCAAAGCTTTCTCCAGCTGAAATTCTAATTGATTTTGGTGGTGAATATTCATCTGCATCAAAATAATAACCAGCTGGAAATTGTGATCCATTGCTATACGTGAATAGATCAATACCATTATCACCAGGAATACCGCTTACTACAAAGCCATTATTTGTGTCATCTTTCCACGAAGCTTGACTTAAATCCTGTATACAACTTGGAAAATCTGGCGAATCGCATGCAGCCGCCTCCACTTTTAAAGGTGACACGAACCCTATTCCTGCCATTTGACTATAAGCGACTAACAGCAAACACAAGGTTATGGTTAATATCTTTTTTCCCATTCTATATTCTCCTTCTTGGTTTCACACCCTTCATTTAATGAATCGTTAACTCTTAGGAGGCCATTCCCCATATAAACAAATAATAAAGCTTAGTCCTAAATACGGTTGCATATTGTTATGTGGTTGACTTCCACCAGCAGCATTAACGGTCATTAGATTCATTGGTTTATTTACTTGAGGTGTATAAACAGGGATGCTACCTTTCCCTTGCTGATCTGTCCATATTGCACCCGTTGGCTCATTATTAGTTGTTTGAATATTGTTACAATTCGCTTGATGGTTATGGCTAGGTATCTCATTTTCCAACAGCGTTACAGAGGATGCACCGCCCGTACTGCCTATAATTCTAGGCGTTAATCCTACACCTGTTCCTTGATGAATAGCAGCTCTACCATTTAAATTGGGTAATGCAAACGTGGTTTTACCATCTCCCCCATATCTGTTACCCAAAATAGCATATAATGCACTATTCGAGGCAATGTTTATTATCTGGCCATCGCATAAAGCCCAGTCTTTTGGTGCAAAATTACCGCCAAATATTCTAATTTCTCCAATATATGCTTCTGACACTTTCGTCTTCCTCCTTCCCCTAATCTCTTGATGGATAAATTCCTACTAAAGCTATGCAGTAATTCGCTACACTGTAAGGCTGCATATTTTGATGTGGCTGTGAGTTTCCTGCAGATGATAAAGCTTGTATGCTCATTTGTGTATTAAGCTGTGCTGTTTCATAGATGTTTTTAAAAGAAGTTCCCCATACATTTCCAGTAGCCACTTTCAACGTAGCACTTTCTGAACTACCATTAACAATATGTGTATGAGTTGGCATCTCATTAATTGTTAATACATGTACCTCTTCTCCTGCTTTTTGTCCACGTGGGATACTACTGCTTACATGAACTGGGACTCTTCCCCTTAAGTCAGGTAATGCAAATGTCGTAGAGCCATTACCACCATAAGTTGCTCCTAAAATTGAATACAGCGCTTGGTTTGTATTAATTTGCAATATTTGTCCATCACATCGCGCCCATCCGCTTGGAACTGTCCCAAAGCTAAATAATCGTATTTCACCTACATATTGTTCACTCATCCTTCATACCCCCTATTCTGTTGGATACATACCGTAAAGAGCAATAATGTAACTAATTGTTAAAAACGGCATTACATTGTTATGAGAAGCGTTTCCTCCCACACTTGAAACAATGGCGGCATTCATTGTGCCATTTGGTGGTTGTGTCGAATATTGTATATTTTTTGCCCAAACAGCATTTTCTGGACTAGGGGTTGTGCCATCAAGAGAAGAAGCTTTTACCTGATGTGTATGTGCAGGAAGCTGTGACGAGATTAAAGTGACGGTTTCCACCCCTCCCATTTGACCATTGACAAAGGTAGTACCAGTAGTTGGATTCTGTCCTTGATGTACTACAACCCTGCCTTGAAAATTTGGTAATGCAAAGGTTGATTGACCATCTCCCCCATAGGTTGTGCCAATCAAAGAAAAAAGTATTTCATTTTCGGAAATAGATAATAGTTGACCATTACAAAGAGCCCAGCCGTCTGGGGCATAATCGCCAGCAAATAATCGAATTTCTCCAACATATTGTTCCATTCTTAAAACCTCCTTACAAAATATTGCTTTACCTAGCACATTACAATAACAAGGTTAAAATTAGGTTAAAAAATATATTTTTCCAAAATGGACTAACCCACCTACCATTTAATCCAAAATATCAATACAATGTTGTTGCTTATAAGAAAGATTTAAGAGATAAAAGTGGGTAATGATATTACATCTATAAAAATATTAAACTAAATACCTAAAACCAGAATTCGTTTTTATTTCTGAGAATAAAAATGTCAAAAGCTATCGAGAGAAAACTTCTCGATAGCTTTTGTCTACAGTCTGAACATACTAACATTAATATGTTTTTATTTTATTTTTTCTTTTAGCCACTTTTTTATGCAACCTTTGAATAACTGAACGTGTTTCATCTAAATGATCCACTGTTTGCTCATAGGCACTCGTCACTACCCCCATAAATAAAATATCAATGACAAGTAACTGCGCTAGACGTGAGGAAGTGGCACCACTTCTAAAAGTTGCTTCAACATTGGGAGATACATATAAACAAATGTCTGCTAGGCTAGACACTAGTGAACTACCATAGCGCGTTAAACTAATTGTAGTGGCTGGTGTTTGGCCAGCTATTTCAAGGATTTTAGCCACTTCATGCGTTTCTCCAGAGAAGGAAATACCTACTACCACATCCCCCTTCTGTGCATTGACAACGGCTGTAGCTCCTAAATGCAAATCCACAAATGCCCTACTATTTTTATTGATTCGTAAAAATTTTTGATCCGCATCCATTGCTGCTATACCTGATGCACCCACTCCAAAAAATATAATTTTACGGGCTTGTGATAAGGCCGTTACGGCACGCTCCAATTCAGCAATATCTATTAAATTAGCTGTTTGTGTCAAAATTTCACTACTTTGCATCGTTACCTTCTCTACAATCGATGGCAGCGCTTCATTCGCCTCAATATCTCGATCTTCAACTTTAGCATGTTGTAAATCACCAGCAATGCGCAATTTCAGCTCTTGAACACCACTAATATTTAACGATTTACACAGCCGAATAACTGCGGCACTACTTGTTTGACTTGCCTCTCCTAGTTCAACCGCTGTCATTTTTATAGCCTGTGTTGGGTGTGCTAATATATAGCTTGCCACCTTTTTTTCGGAGAGTGGAAGCTTTTCGCACATTTCAGCAAGCATAATTAAACCCGCATTTATTTTTTCCATTTTTCCAGCTCCATCTCTAGATAAAAGGAAGTTATCCATGTACCTCCTTCATCAATATTTCTTTAGAGACACCGCTCTCCGCACATGCCCTTCTGATTGAGCAAGTAATTCCGTCGCCTCTTCAATCGTTGTATTCGTCAGTAGCACCACAATCGCGAGCTTTACTTGATAATTGTTTTGCTCCAGAACACTTTCAGCCTGACTATAAGAAACTCCCGTTACCTCACAGACGATTTGTTTGGCTCTCTCTCGCAATTTAAAATTACTAGCATGAACGTCCACCATTAAATTTTTATAGACCTTTCCAAGCTTAATCATGGTTGTCGTTGTAATCATATTTAATATTTGTTTATGAGCTGTTGCAGCCTTTAGTCTTGTAGAACCTGTTAAAATTTCTGGTCCTGTAATCACCTCTATTGCAATATCTGCATGCTTACTAATAATAGAATGAGCGTTGCTCACTAAGCTGATTGTTTTTGCCCCTAGTTGTTGAGCATAATTTAATGCTCCTTTGACAAAAGGCGTTCGACCGCTTGCTGCAATCCCTATCACTACATCTCGGTTTGTTAGCTGTTGTTTCTGTAGTTCAACCTCTCCTAATGAAAGATCATCTTCTGCACCTTCTATGGCAATCATTACTGCATCTGCTCCTCCAGCCAATATTGCCTGCACAAGCTTTGGTGATGTACTAAATGTAGGTGGACATTCTACGGCATCTAGCAAACCAATTCGCCCACTTGTCCCTGCACCAACATAAAATAATCTACCGCCTTTCTTTAGTGCATCCACAACAGCTGTGACAGCCTGCTCGATTTCAGGTAAAACCTTTGCTATGGCTAATGGTACTTTTTTATCCTCTTCATTCATCAGCTTTACAATTTCAATAGTGGACATTAAATCTAGATTTGTCGTATCTGGATGATAGCCTTCAGTCGTCAGTTTTGTCATTCGTTCCATTGAAATCAAATCCCTCCACACTATTTTTCATGGATACTCATCCAAGTTCCTTTTACCTTTCGTTGTAAAGCCTCTGTGATTGGAATTCCTTCACTGAGAAGTCCATTAACGAAAGCTCCTATAACAGGTGGCACCTCTGGTTGTATTAGTCGATTAGGTATTTTAGCAAGCTGTAATTTTTCTCGAAAGCATTGAACAAAATAAAAATTTTCGAATAAACCTCCACATAGGACAATAGAGTCACCTTTTAGCTGAGGCTCTTTTTTCAACATTATTTGGATGAAATGAGTTAAATGATGAGCAGCGTGTTCAATAATTTTTTGTGCCCTATCATTATTTTGCTCTGCTAAACGCAACACCACACGAGCTACGGAGGCTATGAGTACACGTGGCTGTGGATGCTCATAAACATGCGTAATAATTTCAGTAGGATTCTTTAATGCTAGCTGCTCCATAATAGTCGCTGTAAACAGATCCTCATTCACGCCAATAGCATCATAATGTCGCGTAATCAATCGCAATGCCTCTTGCCCAATATAGTAGCCACTGCCCTCATCTCCTAATAAATAACCCCATCCTCCAACACGACTAACTTGATGATTTTTTCCAACTGCATATACGATGGAACCCGTTCCTGCTATCACAACGAGCCCTTGCTGTGTAAATGTGCCGCTAGTAAGTGCCGCTACCGCATCATTGGTGATGGTTATCTTACAGGAGCTAGCAGGGAAAAGGAAGCTAATCCATTGCTCCCAGCGTTCTTTATCTAACTGGCGATCGCCCCCTGCCACACATAAGAACACCGCAGCAATATCATTATTTGTTGCATCTATCTTTTGTAGTAACGTGGCAAGGAGCTTGATAATATGTAGCCTTACCTCGTCAGGTGGCGTTGATTTTATATTCGTTCCAGCTCCTTCAACAAAAGCCAGCACTTCCCCTTTTCTTGTCCCAATCACTGCACGAGTTCTCGTCCCACCACCATCGACCCCAATAATGTATTGCCTATTTAATGGCACCAGCCGTCAGCCCCTCCATAAATTGCTTTGAGGCAATAAAGAATAATAGGATCATTGGTAATGAAGCTAATGTTAAACCTGCAAAAAGAGAGCCCCAATCTGCCGAATGCTCACCAAAAAGTGACATCATTCCAACAGGTATCGTCCGTTTCATTTTTTCTGTAATAAAAATAAGTGGGAAGAAGAAATCATTCCATGAAGCAATAAAATTTATAATAACCACTGTTCCAAGGGCAGGTCTCATTAACGGTAACATTACATGCCAAAGAACTCTTAAGTTCCCCGCCCCATCTATACGGGCTGCTTCCTCTAATTCATAAGGCATTGTTTTAAAAAAGCCAGTTAAGATCAGCATGGATAATGGAATACCTGTCGCCATGTTCATCAAAATTAAAGACCATAAGGAATTTATCAGTCCTAAATCACGCATTAATATAAAGAGCGGGACAATCCCCAATTTTATAGGAATCATCATGCCTAATAAAAAAATAAAGAACAATGCATGATTCCAAGAAAATTTAAAGCGAGCAATATAAAATGCAGCCAGTGAACAAACAACCACTATTAGTATCACAGATACAATACTGACAAATAGACTGTTTAGAAAGTATGTTGTAAATGGAATTTTTGCTAATAATGTACGATAAGTATCTAAGCTAAAGCTAGTCGGTAAACCCAATGGATTTTTATAGATATCCACGCTCTTTTTAAATGAAGATAAAATCATTAACAAAATTGGATATAAACTAATGGTCGCCACCGTAAACACCACAAGATAATAAAATGGTCGAACCCAAATAGCGCCTTGCTTCACTATAATCACCCCTTACATTTGAACATTCTTTTTATTGGCAAAGCGTAAAAATAGCGTGGTACAAACTAATATAAATAAGAATAGTACTGTAGCTAACGCCGAACCCAACCCAATAGCTGTTGCCCCAGAAGCGGTAGAGCTACCAAATGCTAAGCGATAGAAAAACACAGCTAACGTATCTGTAGAATAGTACGGCTCTCCCATGGAGCCCTGCATTGCATATACTAATTCAAATGCTTCAAATGACTGGATAAATGTTAAAATGCCCATGATCATAATTGATGGCACCATTAAAGGCAAGTAAATCGTACGCAATAAAGTAAAACCCTTAGCGCCATCTAACTTTGCAGCTTCGACTAACTCACTTGGGATCCCTTGAAAGCCAGCAAGAAAAATTAAGACACCAAAACCTAATCCAAACCAACAATTGACTAAAATAATGGCGATTAACGCCGTGTTGGGATCACCAAGCCAAGCCTTTTGTAAAGTTTCAAGACCTAATTTCTCCAAAATGACATTTAAAGTACCAAAATTTGGATTTAGAATGAGCTTCCATAAGAAACCTACAACAATCACTGATAATAATCGCGGTAGAAAGAAAGCAGCCTTAAAAAACTCTGCACCTTTAATTTTTTGATAAATAATAAAGGCAAGAAAGAAGGCTAATCCATTCATCACAATCATTTGCACAACAAAATAGAGGACATTATGTTTAAAGGCATTCCAAAACATGGAGCCATAGGGTTCTATCGTAAAAAGCGTCACAAAATTTTGGAAACCGATAAAATCACCACGAGCCATCCCTTTCCATTCAAAAAAACTATAGGATAATGCCGCTATTATCGGATAAAGCACAAACAACCCATAGATTATTAGTGCAGGAATAGGGAAAAGATGGATAGTCCACCTTACTCTCGATTTCCTCCTTCTTACTGATGGAGCTGTATATTCTCTTATCATGAGCAGCCTCCTTTTACTAATCATGAAACAACAAGACCCCTAAACTCCTTATAGCACTTCAGGGGTCTACTGACTTGATGCTTTCATTATTTTTGAAATGGCGTAAACCAAGTTTTAGCGTTTTCCTGTACTTTTGTGGCAACCTCTTCAGGCGTTACTTGACCTAAATACATGCCTTGTAGCTCACTTTCAAGCAAGCTCTTTGTTGTTGGGTCCCCACCAGTAAAATTAGTTACCCACATATATGGCGTTGCTTCATTTGCAGTCGAATGACTAATAGCGTTTAACAATGCATCGTCAGAGGTAATACCTGGAATAGCGCTGATCATAGAAAACTCTTTTACAAACAAATCGCCAAACTCCTTAGTTGTTAAAAATTCTAAAAATACTTTAGCTGCTTCTTTATTTTTCGAATTAGCATTGATCGCAAATGAGCCATCTACCCAAGTCGTCACTGTTGTATTACTCTCTTTAGATGGAATAGGAAAATAACCTAAATCTAAATCTGGATTCATTTCTAATACAACAGGAATTTCCCAGCTACCTAACGGAAACATTGCCGCGTCTTCTAGTGCAAACAAAGTACGGATATCATCCATTCCTAAGCCTTCTGAATTGACAGGAAAATACTTTTTCAAGTCATTCATTACTTGAATGGATTCAATAAACTTCGGATCTGTAAAATCCTTTTCTCCTGCGAGCACTGCTTGGTAAAAGTCATTGCCCTCATAAACAGCAGGACCGACAATACCGTGTAGCAACGATAATAGCCAGCCTTCTTTTGTACCCATTGCAATTGGTGTAATACCCTTTTCTAATAATTGGTCATTTAATGCTATGAATTCATCCCATGTAGTAGGAATTTCAAGATTATTATCTTTAAAAATCTTCTTATTATAGAAAAATTGTGTAGAGCTTAAGTTAATTGGTACACCGTACTGATTCCCTTGGTCATCACGAGAAGCCTGTAATGCTTCTTCAGGAAATACATTCAATCCATTTAAACCGTTTATTTTCTCAACATAACCTGCCTCCGCAAGCTTCAATCCAGCTGCATAAGGACGTAAGTGAAAAATATCTGGACCCTCTCCAGCCTGTAATGCCGTATTGAGGACTGTATTATATTCAGTATTTTTAGTTGGGTTAAATGAAACATGTATTTCAGGATGTTGTTCATTGAATAAAGCAATCACTTTTTCATACTTGGCAACATCTTCTGTGCGCCAACTCCCTATTGTTAGCGAAACCTCTTCAGTTTTCGATTTCTCTTCATTATCAGGTGTTGTTGAGGTCGTTATTTTCTCGTTTGTGCTACAGCCTACTAAACCCACAACGAGTAATAAAAGAAGCAACAATAACCATTTACTCTTTTGTCTCATACCAGCAGATCCACCCTTCATATCAGTAATTTTTCATAAATCATCGTATGAAGCTTCTCTCTAATCCTTCCCATGTTTGTATTTCTCCCATAATGCACAGCATTCGTTAGTAAAATGACAAATGCCTTTTTTACAGGGTCCATCCAAATACTCGTACCTGTAAATCCTGTATGACCAAATGAGCCCTTGCTCCACCTCCTACCAAAACAAAATGATGCTTCATCTCCTCCCCATACTTCAAACCCAAGTCCCCTCGTTTTAAAAGTTTTCGTATAGGCAAGCTCTAACCATTCATATGGAATCACACTTTGTTGCTTGATCCCCAACCAAATTTCCGCATACTTTGCTAAATCCTCTACACATGAAAATAAACCTGCACTACCAGCAATACCATCTAGTAATAAAGCTTTCTCATCATGGACTATTCCCTGTACAAATTGACCTGCCACCATTTCTGTAGATGCTGCAAGCCTTCTTGTATGCACAGGCAGTTGAAAACATGTATGATGCATGCCCCATGGCTTAAAAACCTCTTGCTCTACAAAACTTTTTAATGAAATGCCAGTAACTTCCTCAATCACCTTTCCTATAATAATCATACCTAAATCACTATATTGCACTTGTTCATTTGGCTGCCATACTACATCACTTGCCAGTACCTCCTGCAGGATGTCACGCTTATGATGTCTTTTAACTACAGGTGTTAAATCTGCTGGCAATCCTGAGCAATGCTGCAATAAATGCTGGATTGTAATAAGAGGATAATTAAAATCAGGCAAATAGGTTTGAACTGGATCTGTTATATAAACTTGATTTCGACTCATCAGGAGTAAAATAGCTGGGAGTGTTGCGACAACTTTTGTTAAGGAGGCTAAATCAAACAACGTATTACTTAAAATAGCTTGCTCGCTGCCATCCTCAGCAGTATAGGCTCCATAATTGCATGAAAATAGCCTTCTTTCTTGCTGCTGAACAATTAATACAGCACCTGGAATTTTCTGTTCTTTCACTAAGCCAGTTATATATGCATCTACCAAGGAAGCACCCCACTATTAAATATCTAAATTTTCTGTAAATTAGTATTATCATATAAAATAAAATGATGAAAAATAACACCAATCCTAAAATTTTTTTTCATGTGTACTCAATAAAAAAAGCCCTAGCCAGTAAATATTTACTGGCTAGGGCTACTTTGATTATTTAGTTGGTTTTTTTAAATCCATTGACGCTGCTGCGCTTTCAACTTTTACGCGTTTCAAGAAGAATGCAAGTACCACTGCAATCACTGTTATACCAGCTGCAATTAAGAAGGAATGCGTAATACCATCTAATAAGGCGGTTTGCATAATCTGATCTTGCATTTGTTGCATTTGCTCTGCTGTAGGCGCTGCTCCTGATTGTGCAGCATTCGCTTTGGCTTCTGCAATTAATTCTTCCGCTTTAACTTTTGTACGATTATTCATAAATGTTACAAGGATCGCACTACCGATTGCTCCTGATACCTGCTGTAATGTATTGTTAATCGCTGTACCATGTGGATTCATCATTTGCGGTAGTTGATTTAAACCGTTTGTCATAATAGGCATCATGACCATCGACATACCGAACATACGAATTGTATACATCGATACGATATATGTGTAGCTTGAATCAATTTCTAACTTTGTTAAACCGAAAGTTGCGATTGTTGTAATCGTTAATCCAATAATGGCTAACACACGTGGACCAAATTTATCGAAAAGCTTACCAGTGATTGGTGACATAATCCCCATGACAAGTGCTCCTGGAAGCATCATTAAGCCTGCTTCAAATGGTTCGATACCACGGATAGACTGTACATATGCTGGTGTTAAAATCATCCCTGAGAACATTGCCATAGAGACAATAACTGAGATAACAGACCCTAAAGCAAACATTGGATATTTATAGATACGTAGTTCCAGTAATGGCTCATCCATTTTCAGCTGTTTAACAACGAAAATAATTAAAGCGATGAAGCCAATTGTAATTGTGCCATATACCCATGGACTTGACCAACCTTTATCTCCTGCAGTACTAAAGCCGTATAAAATACCACCAAATGCAACTGTTGATAAAAGTACTGAAAGGAAATCTAAGTGAACTTCACGTGTCTCCATCACGTTTCTTAATTTCCAAACACCAAATAATAAACTAATTAAAGCAAATGGAATAATCATTTGGAAAAGCATACGCCAATCATGATGTTCCACAATATACCCTGATAATGTAGGACCAATTGCTGGCGCCATAATCATAACTAAACCAAAGATCCCCATTGCTGCCCCACGCTTTTCTTTCGGGAAGCTTGTTAGCATAACGTTCATTAAAAGTGGTGACATACTAGAAGCTCCGGCTGCTTGCACCATACGACCTGCTAGCAGCACGCCAAAATTAGGAGCGAAACCTGCCATAATTGTACCAATTGTAAAGATAGACATCGCTGTAATAAATAAATGTCTATTTTTAAAGCGTGTCACAAAGAATGCTGAAGCAGGCACTAAAATACCGCTCACAAGCATATACCCTGTTGCTAACCATTGTACTTTTGAATAGGTGATCCCAAAATCTTTCATGATTGTTGGTAATGCCACATTCAACAATGTGTTATTTAGAAAAGCAACAAAAGCACCCACAAATAGAATAGCTATCATGCCATAAGGGGGCTTTTTCATTGTTTGCTCACTATTCATTTATATCCCTCAATTCTTTCTTGTGTTTTACGATAAAACTTATTTTATACTCGTAGTCTACTTTTTTCAACAAATAAGTTTATATTTTTTATAAACGTTGATATAAAAGCGTTTCAAGTGTAGAATAAGAGTATAATATTATAAAAAAGGTGAGGTTATGAACAAAAGAAAAAGACAAATTATAACAGCAGCACGTGAACTTTTTATTGAAAAAGGCTTTCTAGATACATCGATTAATGACATCATCAATGCGGCTAAAATCTCTAAAGGTACATTTTATAATCATTTTACTTCGAAAAATGAATGCTTAATCGCCATCTTAGATGAAGGTCGCGAAGAAGCTAGTAATCGTCGCCATGAGCTCATTTATGGCAAAGACCCTACAGATTTAGAGGTATTGACGCAGCAAGTCGCTGTTCTCATGTATGTCAATCGTGAACATAATTTAGTACAGATATTCGAATCCATCTTCCAATCAAGAGATAAAGAACTAAAAAAAATTATTATTAATTACCATTTACAAGAACTAGAATGGCTCGCCAATCGTCTAGTACAAGTCTTTGGAGAAGAGATTAGCCCTATTAGCTATGAATGTGCTGTTCAAACACTTGGAATGATTAACCTCACTCTACGTGCTGTCTTTATTGCCGATTATAAATATATCAATCGAGAAGCTATTGTACGTGTAGCATTGCGCAATATTAGCGTAATTATACCCACTATGCTTGAGTCAAAAGAGATTATCGTAAGTGTTGAAATGATCAATACCATTCAAAATGTCGTGAACTATAAAACCGTTACAAAAGGAATGGTTATTGAACAACTACAAGGATTTACAAAGGGATTATCGAATAACGAAACAATGGAAGGTTTGGAGTATGCACAATTCTTATTAGAAGAATTGCAGAAAGAAAAACCAAAGCTTTTTATCATCGAATCACTTCTTACACCTTTCCGTAAGGCTTTCGTCGGCACAGAACATATCGCAGAGGCCCGTGACATCGCCAATAACTTATGGCGTTACGTAAAAATTGAACAGCCCGCTGAACGATGTACGAAAAATAAATAAAAAAAGAGGTATCAAATGAACACTTTGATACCTCTTTACTCTGTTGAATGAAATTAAGTTCTATGACAGACCTTTGTACAGTCTTAAGAAAGCTCAGAGATTCACCTTAATGACATTGAAATTTTAGCACAAAGATTGTCCCATCCTGACCTGAACGGACACTAATTGTGCCATTGTGTAAATCAATGAGCTGCTTCGTTATGGCTAGTCCTAGCCCTGTTCCTGTTATATCGTCTGTTGTATTCGTACCTCGATAATAGCGTTCGAATAGATTATCGAGCTCCTCCTGTGGAATACCAGGTCCTTGATCAGCAATGGTAAGCATTACTTCTTTACCAGTATGTTGTGCTTCCACAATTACCTTCGTGCCTTCAGGGGTATATTTTTTCGCATTGGTAATTAAATTATCCATTATTCGCTTGAGTAAAAGCTCATCCGCTTGTAACAACACATCACCATACACCTTCACACACACCTGTTCGTCTGCAAATTGTGGTAGCCATGTTGCTAGCGGCAGTACCACTTTATCTAGCTGTATGGCTTTATTTTTTAATTGATACGTATACGTCAAATCCTGAATAAGTGCATCCATATAGGTTGCCTTTTCCTGCATGGTCTGTGCAAAAATACGCATCTCATCCTTTGTCCACTCATAATCCTCCGATGCCAGCATCGTTGAATAACCGTAAATTGAGCTTAACGGGGTCTTTAAATCATGCGATAAACCTGTTATCCACTCCTCCCGTAATTGCTCTGCATGCTTGATTTGCCTTTCATTTGAATCAAGTCGCTCTGATAAGTGATTGAGTGACTCTTCTACTGGTTGAAACAGTTTAAATTTTCTTTTCAACTTACCTGTCTTTTTATGATGGATTTTTTTGTCACTAATCTCACTGTAATCGAATTGGGTAAGTCGCTCAATGCGCGATATCACATAGACAAGTGGTCGTACGAATTGACGTGAAATACTAATAGATAAGAAAATAACGCCCAACAGCAAAATAATATGTCCCCCAAAGAAGATAGAAACAAACAGTACCATTGCCTTATTAAAAGGCTCTTCAAATGGCTTATACGATGGATTAGGCATTCTTACAACAAATGTCCTATCGTTGGCTAAGGCTGTACTTTGCTTCAGCTCCGCATGCTCGAAAATATCGTATTTTTCCTCTAGTAATTGTGGCTTATTTAGCTTCTCATAACGTTCGCCTATGACCTCAATCCGATTCCATTGCTCGTCATAAATTTCAACACTAGCTTTATTTTCTTTTAGACGTTGCCGTGTTACAGCTGAAATGTCCCCTGTCGCTGTCCAGTTTTCAAGCGCATCCTCAAAAAGTGGTTGCACAGGAGTAGTTGGAAGAAATAATAAGTAGTAATTCGGCAATTCCCATGTATGCATGCCTGGTTGCTGCAATGCCAATATTTCACTATCTGACTTTCCACATAGACCACATGTATCTCCTGTATAATCAACAATCGTCATGGTTGGATCAAATAAATAAAGCTGTCCAACATTTTCTTCAGCTCTCTTCACTAAATAATCAGCAATTTTAACTGTCTTCCCTTGCTCTACAACTGCATCATCTTCGATTTCAAAGGAGCTCATCACATGAATGTTGTCACCAACACGGTCATTGATAAAAATAGCAAAAAACACCAAACTCATAATAAAACCTGAAATGATCAATAGATAGAATATGATGAAATACGAAACAAAGCGGAGTGTTAATTTTCCAGCAGGCTTCATGAAGAAATGTCCCCAACAAGCTTATAGCCAATGCCTCTGACAGTAATAATGCATGTTGGCTTTCCAGGATTTTTTTCTATTTTTTCTCGCAGCTTTCTTATATGTACCATCACTGTATTATCATCAAATAAACAATCACCCCATACACGTTCGTATATTTGCTCTTTTGATAACACTTGCCCTGCATTGTCACATAAATATTTTAATAAATGAAACAAGCGACCACTGATTATTTCCTTTACACCGTCTACCTCAATTTCTGCTGCATCAATGTCAAATGTAAAACGGCTGCAAGTAAATATGTGATTTTCTGGTACACCTTTTTTCTTCATATAACGGACTAGCTGCACCTTTACTCGTGCTACAAGTTCTAAGGGGTTAAATGGTTTTGTAATATAATCATCTGCACCATTCATAAAACCACGAAGCTTATCTGCATCACTACTTTTTGCGGTTAAATAAAAAATAGGGGCATCACTTTTTTCTCGAATACTATTCGCAATATCCAGCCCACTTCCATCTGGTAGCATGATATCTAATAGATAAAAATCAAATGTTTTAGTATTCATTTCATCTTTTGCTTCTTCAATTGTATTACATAAGGTAATATTGTTAATTCCTTCTTTTCTTAAAATGATTTCAATCATTTCAGCAATGGCACGTTCATCCTCTAACACTAAAATTGATGCTTCCTGCATTTCCTCACCTACTTTTAAGATTACTTTAAGGTAGTCATTATTTCACCATAAGCTTCCCTATTTATTATATGTATAAGATAACCAATTAAGGAGATAAAACGCAATGACAACTAATCGTGTTACTTTCATTGATACAATGCGTGGATTTAGTTTATTTGGCATCTTAATGGCAAATTTGCTAATCTTCCAATTCGGGATGTATGGCAAAGATGAATTAAAAAATCTTTCTACCTTAGATAACGGGGCTTTATATTTTGTAAAAGTTGTGATTGAAGGCTCGTTTATGCCCATCTTCACTATTTTATTCGGCTTCTCACTTATTAAATTAATTGAATCCATCCGCAGAAAAAAGAATAAAAGCCGTTGGTCCATTTTACGGCGTGCAACAGGATTAATTGCCCTTGGCTTATTACATTCTATTTTATTGTGGGAAGGCGATATTCTATTTTCTTATGGCTGTATGATGTTATTTTTAATCCCATTTATTAATCGTAAACCAAAAACTTTATTTATTTGGGCTGGTATCCTATTTGTACTAACTACGGCGTTAACATACGGCTCTATGGAAACGTCTAAAAAAGAACAAAAAGAGATAGACACATACATCGAGCAAGCGGATGATGTTTACGCTAACGGCAGCTACTTAGAAATTTTTGATTTTAGAGCTAATGCCGAAGTACCAGGAATGGAGGATTCTTCATTTATTTTCATTATATTAATTTTTGCACCTATGTTCTACGCACCACTATTCCTGTTTGGGATGGCGCTTGCTAAGAAGCAAGCCTTCGTGGAGATGAATAAGGAAATGAAATGGTATAAGCTAGGTGCTCTCCTTGTACCTATAGGACTCGTATGTAAAAGTGTAAGTTTTATAGAAAGTAAAAGTGCATTTTCTTCTATTTTATTAATGGGCGGCTCCCAGTTATTAGCAATTGGCTATGTTTGCCTCGCAGCATACATTTATAACACCCGTCCAGTTCAACTACTGGCTCCTGCATTTGAGAGCGTTGGCAAACTATCACTAACCAATTATTTACTACAAACCATCATTTGTACAACTGTTTTTTATGGCTATGGCCTTGGCTTATATGGCAAATTAGGGGTCTTTGGCGGAATCCTTTTCGGAATCGTTGTTTATAGCCTGCAATGTGTTTTCAGCCTTGCCTATTTAAAGAAATTTAAACGTGGTCCATTTGAAACAATTTTACGAATATGGACAAATTGGTCTTGGACTGGTCAAGTAAAATAAAACCTCTCAAACAAGCAAATTAGAAAGGAATATTTTTTATGAATAGTGACACAAAAGAAGACTTTACAGACTCATGGTGGTTTTTAGGCATTTGTGCAGCTGTAGCAGTAATTTTAACACTATTTGCCTTTTCATAGACAATATCGATTTCATTTGCCTCCTTGCTGTATACTAGTATTACAACTATACAGCTTAGGAGGTATTTTGTTGTTACAGCGTATTATGATTACTGGCTATAAACCACATGAGCTTGGTATCTTTAATGATAAACATCCCGGTATTGTCATCATAAAGAAAGCACTGGAAGCTCATCTACGTACACTGCTTGATGAAGGACTCGAATGGGTTATTATCAGCGGTCAGCAGGGCGTAGAAACTTGGAGTGCTGAAGTTGTTTTAATGTTAAAAAAAGAATTCCCACTTTTAAAATACGCCGTGATCACACCTTTTTTAGAGCAAGAGAAAAATTGGCAAGATCATAAAAAAGAAAAGTATCAAGCATTAATTGCCCAAGCTGATTTTGTCACAAGCGTGACCAAAAAACCCTATGAAGCTCCTTGGCAATTTATTGAGAAGGACAAATTTATTATCCAAAATACAGATGGACTTTTATTAATTTATGATGAAGAAAATGAGGGTTCACCCAAATATATCAAACGGCTTGCAGAAAAATATATGGAGTCCCATGATTATAATCTTTTAACAGTAACTGCCTATGACTTACAATTAATAGCTGAAGAAATTCAACAGCAAAACTGGTAGAAAAATATTGATATAATTTTCTGACAATTATATACTAGAAGTAATAAAAGCTGATTGTTCTTATGGTTTTTACCTATAATTTGAAAGGAGCTGTCATCATTTGAATAAACATATTGAAATGATTCTTGAAGCTTCTCCCGTAAATGTGTCACATGATACGTATCGTAGAGAATGTCGGTATACACGGGGAATTCATATTGAAGAACAAGAATTTATTGCTATTTTAAATACAATGAGTCATGATTCACGCTTATATTTTGATTTCCATAATCCACGTAAAGAGATTAAAAAGGGAACCTATTTGAATGGACACTCCGGTTTAGCCTACAATATTTATGATTACTATAAACAAAATTATAATATTGAGATATCCGAATTAATCAACGGTAAAGATTTTTATGTAAAAATCGTATAAAGCAGCTGAAGCCCCGTTAAAGTTAAAACTTTAACGGGGCTTCTTTGACCTTATAGGTCTGCTACTTGAGCACCTAATTCTTTATTATTATACATTTCTGTATCTAATTCTTTAGTAATACGCGCTGTTGTAACACCAGCAGTCATTGAACCACTTACATTTAACGCTGTACGACCCATATCAATTAAAGGCTCAACAGAGATTAATACACCTGCTAGAGCAATTGGTAAATCAAGTGCTGATAATACAAGGATAGCTGCAAATGTTGCACCACCACCAACACCTGCTACACCAAATGAGCTAACTGCTACTACTGCAATAACTGTAATAATGAACACAGGGTCAAGTGGATTAATGCCGACTGTCGGTGCAATCATAATGGCTAACATCGCAGGATATACACCTGCACAACCATTTTGACCGATTGATAATCCGAATGAGCCTGAGAAGTTTGCAATCCCCTCAGATACTCCAAGACGACCTGTTTGCGTTTTAATATTCATCGGTAAAGTACCAGCACTAGAACGTGATGTAAAGGCGAATAATAATGTTTCTGCCGATTTTTTCAAATACGTAAATGGATTTAAACCACTTAATGTAATGATTAATAAGTGTACGATTAGAACAATAAATAGTGCTACATAAGAAGCAATAACAAACTTACCTAAATTATAGATAGCTCCAAAATCAGATGTTGCTACCGTACGAGCCATAATCGCTAGAATTCCATATGGCGTTAAGCGTAATACAATTGTTACAACACCCATAACAAGGGCATAGATGGCATCCAAGCCTTTTTTAATTGTAGCTGCTGTTCCCTCATCCTTACGTGCCACACGTAAATAAGCAAAACCAAGGAATGCTGAGAAAATTACAACCGCAATCGTTGAAGTAGAACGAGCACCCGTTAAATCAAGGAACGGATTTGCTGGGAATAACTCAATAATTTGTGTTGGTAAATCAGGAGCTGCTAAGCCCGTTGTTTTTTCTTCAAGGTATTGACCACGTGCAGTTTCTGCGTCACCTTGTAAAATTTGTGTTGCATCTAAATCAAAGACTGTTGCAGAAAGAATACCTACAGCTGCCGAAACGGCTGTTGTACCGATTAAAATGGCTAAAATAAGTGCTGCCATCTTTCCGAAATTTTTACCAATCTTCATTTTAGTAAATGCAATTAAAATGGAGATAAATACCAATGGCATTGCTACCATTTGGAGCAGTTTCACATACCCAGTACCGATAATATTGTACCAAGATGTTGTTTTGGCTAATACTTCAGAATCGAGACCATAAATAAAATGAAGTCCAAGACCAAGTACAATCCCTAAGCCTAAACCGGCAAAAACACGATTAGAAAACTTAACGTGCTTTTTATTCATAACATATAAAATTCCAACGAACACAAGTAACACTGCTACGTTAAGAATGATTTGTAAATTCGACAATGGAATGCCTCCTAAGATGTTTTATAATAATGTAATCGAATTATATACCCATAATCCCTATAATTCAAGTATGTTTTATTAAGATTAATAAATTCCTATAACAAAAAGCTTTCTTGCTAAGAATTATACCCCGAAAAATTGAGTAACAATCATCCTCTGGCAAAGGATTAATCATGGAAAAGTCATAAAGAATGTTTGTAAATGTATAGCTAGTTTAATCAATGCCACTACATTTGGTGACAAATGATTAACTGCCCCTATACTGTTAGTTTTTAACAGTGCAGGGGCAGCCTTTTAAGTATTATTTTCTAATTACAAATCTTGGTTCGTAGTCATTAATGATGTCAAACACACCGTCATTATAGCAGTAGATATGATGTTCTACGGTAGGAATTTCTTTGCTTCCAATCCACGGGAGTTGATCAAACCATTCTATATAATCTGAATTGCTCATTTTATAAAACCATTCTGCTGAAGAATTTTTAGATTGTTCTTGGGTCATGGCTTCAGTGACCATGTCTACTAAATCAGATCGTGGGATTTCTCCAGTATAGCGAAAAGACCAAACATAATCGTGAATAGGAGACATCTTATCATAGATAATATCAACTTCTGTATTGTTTCGATCTATTAATGTTAAGCAGAGCCCTCGATCTGTATAATTCAATGTGGCATTAACGATTTGGGCTCTTTTTAAGCAAGTGACAGGTTGCCAAATGTGCAGTCTTCTTGAATCCATCTAAACCTCCTGTAACCAAAATATATATAAATTTTATTTAAATTTTCATATATTTTACATATTAGTTCCACAAATCTAACATAGTTTGCTAATGAACAAAATAATTTTTTTGTTGATTAATGAGGTAACAACTACCAGCTATTTTTTTACACTGCTTTTTTACATGTGTTACCGCATTGGATAATTGTTCCACAGAGTCAAAATACTGATATTCATTCGTAATAACGGCAATAGATAAAGATGTACATGTTAAAGGTTCCAGTTCGCCAGATCTATTAGCTACCTGAATATATGCTAGATCCTCTAACTCGTAAAAACTAAGTATGTTGGCATCAAAGTCATCAATAATTTTTTGACACATCTTTTCTACCTCGTAATAAGGTAGAATGGCTACAAAATCATCTCCACCAATATGTCCTAAAAAATCCTCTACGCCGCAGATATGTCTTTTTAGTATTTCTGTTAAATACCGTAAAATTTTATCGCCTTTATTAAAGCCATATGTGTCATTGTAGGATTTAAAGTGATCTAAATCAAAATAGATTAAACTATATTGCGATAGCTGTAATGCTTCTTCTAATTTTTCATCGATTAATTTATTGCCTGGAAGACTACTTAATGGATTCAGGAAACTTGCAATGGCTACTTGTGTATCAACAAGCTTTAACAATAACTCTCGAATACTAACCATGCCATAATAAAGATTGTTTTTCGTGACAATGACATCATCATATAAATCCTCTGGAGGTCTAGCCATAGCTAATGTACTAACCTCTGTGATTGGTGTATTACGATCAACGATTAAAGGATTTTTCTTTATCATCAGCTGATTTTGACGTTCCATTAATAAATGATAGCCATATCGAGTACCGATTTTTTGATAGAAATGTGTGCGTGTAATATGTCCAATTGGTTTTTCATCACGCACAACAACAACGCTACGCAACGATGGATTACTTGTAAAAAGTACATCTACTTCTTTGTTTTTCACAAATTCATCAATACATGGAACTTTCTCAATGACTTCCCCTATCTTCATGGTCACCCACCCTTATTTTCCCCATATATATTTCCTTTGCAGGCTTTCCTATCGCATATCCCTGTGCATAATGAATGCCAATATGATGGAGATAATCAAGCTCTTCTTGTCTTTCAATCCCTTCAGCGATGATTTTAGTATTGGCTTGTTCAGCATATTTCATTAACAATGTGACGAGCTGCTGTTGTTCACTATTTTGGTCTATGAATTGAATTAATGAACGGTCTAGCTTAATAAATTCCGGCTTTAAATAGATGAGCGTTTTTAAACTATTATAACCTGATCCTACATCATCTACGGCAATGCGATAGCCCTGTGATCGATAATGCGATAATACACGTTCAAACTCCACAAAATCTATTACTGCACTTCGCTCAGTTAGTTCAAAAACCACTTGCTGAGGTTTGATTCCAAGCTCCTTCAATAATTGTAGTGTTTCGCCACTGTGATATTTTTTATCTAATAAAACATTCGGATGTATATTAAGGAACACTAAAAAGTTTTTATTCACCAAGTCTTTGTGTAAACGTTCCTTGAAACGTTTCAAGGAAAGATTTCTACAAAAACATTCAAATAAAAAAACGCAATCTGTTTGTCCTACAAACTCGTAAAACTGGTCCACACTGTTAAATAATGTTGAGGGTAATGGTCGATTTAAGGCTTCAAATCCTATTGTTTGCTGTGACTGTAAATCTACAATAGGCTGAAAGTATGTATGTAAATCGTTATGTTGAATAATTTGTTTCAATGCCTTTAAACGTTTCATATATAACGAACTACTTTGATGCTGACCATATAAATATTTAAAAAAAGAAAATATATTACTTGTTTTTATACTTTGTCCCACTACAGACTCCATTCCTGCACCTCTTCAATTGGTTATTATGGTTCATTGTACGCTTTGATTGTAAACAGACTGTGAACCGAATGTAAAAAGAGCAAGTTCCAGCAATAGGTTTAACAAAACTCTTTTCTAGTTAATATTTCATAATATTAAAACTATTACAAATAATTTATTTGATATAAAATGATATTAGTGTATGATTGTAATAATAGGTTTATATTACCTATTATATTTTTTTGTGTTTTTACTGAATTGGTCTTAATAGGGAAACCTATTTAGATAAAAATTATTCAAGGGAGGATCCTGTTAATGAGCTTGTCTATTCAACAATTATTGGAGAACAAAGGAATTACACCGAAACCTGAACACCTTGAACTATTAAAAACACGCTGGGAAGGTATGCAGTCACTTCGCAGCAATTTAGAAGGTATTGCGATCGATGATGCAGACATCGCCGTACGTAGTATTCCTGGAGGTGATCACATTGACAACTGATTTACATTTAAAATCTGTTGAAGAGTTGGCACCTTTACTTGCATCAAAGTCGCTATCTCCCGTGGAATTAACGAAAGCTATTTTAGATTTTGCTGAGGAAAGTCAGCCTAAAATTAATTCCTATATGGCTTTTTATCGGGAAGAAGCCTTAGCAAGGGCAAAAGAAGTTGAACAGGAGATTCTCCAAGGTCATTATAAGGGTATGTATCATGGGATACCTATGGCCTTAAAGGACAACTTGTATTTTAAAGATAAAATAACAACGATGTCCTCAAAAATTCATAAGGACTTCGTTTCTGATTATGATGCGACAGTGGTTGAAAAGCTACGTGATGCTGGTGTTATTTTCACTGGGAAATTAAGTATGCATGAATATGCATGGGGAATTACCAATAACAACCCTCATTACGGCCCTGTTCGTAACCCATGGGACTTAGATAAAATTCCTGGTGGTTCAAGTGGAGGCTCTGGTGCGGCTGTTGCAGCTGGAGCAAGTGTTGCTTCACTAGGGACAGATACAGCAGGCTCTATTCGAATTCCATCTTCTGCTTGCGGCATTGTAGGTTTAAAACCTACACACGGTCGTGTAAGTAAATACGGCTGCTACCCGCTAGCATGGAGCTTAGACCACATTGGTCCGATGACAAAGACAGTTAAGGATGCAGCGGGCTTGCTCGAAGTCATTGCTGGTTTTGATCATCGAGACCCTACTTGCGTGAATGTTCCAGTAGACAACTATGAGAAGCAGCTTACTGGTAAGATCAAAGATCTAGTGATTGGTATCAATGAAGAATATTTCTTTAATAATGTTGATGCTGATGTAGAGAAGGCTGTTAGAGCAAGTATTCAAAGCTTAGTGGATTCAGGCGCTAAAGTAGAAGTGGTGCGTATTCCTTCCCTACAATATGCAGAATGGGCAGAGCTTGTGACGTCTCTTTCAGAGGCAGCAGCTATACACCATTCAGATTTACAAAAGAGACCACAAGATTTTGGTGACGATATTCGTCTGCTATTTGAGCTTGGTGAATTGCCTTCTGCAGTCGATTACTTGCAGGCTCAGCAGGTACGTCGTCAAATCAAGCAGGAGTTTACAGAGATTTTTAATAAGGTAGATGTGCTCATTTCCCCTACCCTACCTGTTGTAGCTAGTACAATTGGGGATGATTTTGCAGAGTTAAACGGTCAAAAAGTAGATTTAATTGATAATATTATCCGCTTTACAGGCCCTAGTAACTTAACAGGCTTACCTGCCCTCTCGGTTCCTTGTGGCTTTAAAGGAAACTTACCAATAGGTCTACAAATTATTGGCCCAGCCTTTAAAGAGGGACGCATTTTAAATGTAGGCTCTGCTGTTGAGCAAGCAAATCCACAGAGAAATAGAAAACCAAATATTTTTGCTAATATCTAAACGATAAGCACTAGAAATCTGCTCACTTCACGGTATACCACTGAATGAGCAGATTTTTTTGTGGGGGAAACCTGCTAGTATTCATACTAATGGTTTTTTATGAACAAGTAATTTTATAATAGAAGCTAGAAGCTTACTACAGGAAAGGCAATGATCCACTCATGAATGTAGAGAAATTTTTACAACTACCTATTACCAAAGACTTCACTGTTATAGCGGGTCACAACGGCTTAAATAAAGCTGTTCAAAATGTAGAAATATTAGACTTTGAATTTTCACCTGACATCCACCATGTCAGAGATACTATCTTTACACCAAACAGTGTTGTGTTAAGTAGTTTATTATTTGCTAAGCAAAAGCCTGAGTATTTATTCAATGCTGTAAAAAATCTAATTGAGCTTGGGGCTAGTGCTTTAGCTTATAAGCCTGTTATTTTTAAGGAATTACCTGAAGAAGTTTTGTCGTATGCAGAGCAGCATAATTTCCCTATATTGCGCTTTGGTGGAGATGAGTTTTTTGAAAAAATCATTTTAGAAACGATGGCTTATGCTAAGACACAGGATTATTCCTATTTTATAGAAACGATTTTACGAAGGTTAGTGGAGGAAGATGTAACACAGGAGCAAATCAAATCCATTTTACAACAGCTCAATAAGCCCTTTGAAAAATATGTATTTATAGCAAATTTACGAGCTGGTGACACAATCCATCCAAGCTGGATGCAGCCCTTTTACTCGTTGGAGCCACTATTAAAATCGGGTATGATTTGTTCTTATAAAAAAAGTCTATTTATCATCATGACACATCCATCTCAGCAATTCCAATTTGAAAGGGTTTTACATGAATGGCTAGCATTATATGCCATACCCACTGATACAATCACTTTCGGCTATAGCAGTTGTAATGATACCCAGACTGGATTCCCAATGGCATTACGCGAAGCTTTTTTTGCCAATATTTTCGCTGAAATCGATATGCTCCCTAGCTGTCATTACAAGAATCTCGCGTCTGATTGTTTATTAATCGAGTTATACCGTAAAGATGCAACATTCGCTATGGACTATGTTACCTCCTTTTTAGCCCCTCTACTTGATGATAAGGCTGATCCAGACTTAATGGAGACCGCTATAACTTATATCATTAAAAAAGGAAATATTAAGGAAGTTGCTGTAGCACAATTCTGTCATCCAAATACAATTCGCTATCGTATGGCTAAAATACGTCAGCTAGTAGCACCCATAGATAATGATTATGTTTTTTATGAACGCCTAGCTGCAGCCGTTAAATTGTACTTATTACATAGCAAAATGAACAGTGACTAATCGCTTTGGAATAAGTACAAAAAAACGCCTGAATATTTAGAAATAAAATCAAATTCTTTTCTTCTCTCTTATGCTATTCTATTGAAGTTAGGAGGAAGAACACATGAAAACTTACATAGCTGATGGCATGTTATTAGTTACTGCAATCGTGTGGGGTAGTGGATTTGTTGTAACGGCCATTGCTCTAGAATATTTAACAGCTTATCAAGTAATGGCTGGCAGATTTTTATTAGCTTCAATCATATTAACCGTTTTATTTGGCGCCCGCTTAAAAAAGGCTTCAAGATCAGTAATTTGGAAGGGAGCTTTATTAGGTACAATTTTGTATATAGCGTTTGCCCTTCAAACAGTCGGACTGCAATATACAACACCATCTAAAAATGCCTTTTTAACCGCAGTTAATGTCATTATTGTTCCTTTAATAGCATATGCCGTTTATAAACGGCGTATCGATGGCTACGAAATCATTGGTTCGATAATGGCAATTGTGGGCATTGGCTTTTTATCATTACAAGGCTCATTGACAATGAATATAGGTGATGCCCTATCATTAGCTTGTGCTGTTGCTTTTGCCTTTGATATCTTTTGTACAAACCTTTTTGTTCAAAAAGAAGATGCCATTGCTCTAACTATTATTCAGTTTCTCACAGCATCCTTTATAGGTGTTCTCGTTGTCATTAGTCAAGGTGAAATTCCTACGTCGCTTGAAAAAGAGGCAATTTACTCGCTTGTTTATTTAGGGATTTTTTCTACGACAATAGCTTATCTTTTCCAGAATGTGGCCAATCAATATACAACTGCCACAAAGGCTGCGATTATACTATCAACGGAATCTTTTTTCGGCATGGTTTTATCCGTTATCTTCTTGCATGAAATGCTAACAAGCCGTATGGTCTTTGGTGCCGTACTTATTTTACTATCTATACTAATTGCCGAAGTGAAACCCGCACATCCAAAAAAGAAGCTAATGAAAGCACTCGATAATCAGGCCCCCAAATAGTTTCAGTTTATACTGGAACTTTTTTTATGTTTATTAAACTCGACTAGTAATAATGCTTGTTGTAATCCCCACAACTAGCACTGTAATTATAGATAATAGCAAGGTCGAGGTGGATAGGAGGAAGCCGCCTATAACAATCACGATGGAATCAATAAAAAATATTAATATCCCAACATTGATACCCGTTTTATCACAGATAAATTGTGCTATCAAGTCAGTCCCCCCTGTGCTTGTCTGAAATCGCAGCATTAGACCAATACCAAAGCCTACAAGTATTCCTCCAAGAATGGCACTATAGAGCGCATCAATTTGCACAAGATTGCGGACAGGCTTTAAAAAATCGATAATGAAGGAAGACGTTAGTAAGCCATGTATACTATTGTAAAAATAGGTTTTATATTTAAACCACGCAATAATAAAAATTGGAATACTAATGATAATAATCATTAAACCAATTTGGAGCTTATATAAATAATGTAATATTAGCGCTAACCCTACTACTCCCCCATCTAAAATTTCATAGGGCGTTAAAAATAAGTTTATTCCTAACGACAATGAAATACTTCCTATTATAATGACTAGACTTTTTGTAAAGAAATACATACAACCCCCCTCCGTGTCTATGCATGTCTTATAGTATGAAAATAGGTTATTGAACATGTTATGAAATAACCTTAGATGATTAGCCATTTTTATCGAGTGCATTTGCTAAATTTCTTCGAAACTTATTCAATTTATTTCCGTATATACAGATAAATTTTAAATTAACAAAGGGGATTATGATATGGAGCATGCTTTATTGGAACAAGTTAAACATACTAGAACTTTTTTAAGACAAGAACAATTGGAAACAATCTTTGAAGAGTTTGATGGTCAACGAATGCGCTTAACAGAGGTACAGCGCTTGGAGAAATACCGTAAAATGCTTGAAAGTCCTTTTCGCTTTTTCCGTGGAAGTGCCTATCTCTTTTATTTTGATATGACAAAATCCGCTTCAATCTTCCATACTCCTGATAGAAAACCGACTTGGATTCAAGGTGACATGCATATGGATAACTTCGGTGCTTTTCAAAATGAAGCTGGCTCCATTGTTTTTGATGTCAATGATTTCGATGAGGGCTATGTCGGTTCATATTTATACGATATTATTCGTATGAGTATTAGTATTGCACTTTATTTAGAAGAACAAGGCTTACATAAGACAACCCAAGAAACGGCTATTCAACATTTTCTTAATAGTTATATCAATCAACTAAAACGATTTGAGCGTAAACAGGATGATCCTCTAACACTCATTTTCACAAAGAACAATACCAAGGGACCCGCAAAGAGGTTATTGAAAAAGCTTGAGAAACGCCAACGATCCCATTTTTTACAGGATATTACGTATCTCAATGAAGACGGCGAGCGCGCTTTCTTATGGAATGAAGAAATTCAGCCAGTCACTGCTGAGGAATACAGTGCCATTTCAAACGCACTTTCTACATATAAAATTAGGGACATAGCTTATAAGTATGGATCTGGTACAGCTTCAATCGGTTTAAAACGTTACTATATTTTAGTGGAAGATGAAAAGGGTGCATCAGGGGTTGAAAATTTAGTGTTAGAAATGAAAGAAGTACGCACAGCCATTCCTGCCTACTTTCTTCCCTATCAGGATCTATTTTGGGCTCATTATGAGCACCAAGGAGCACGAGTAGTTGGAACTCAAAAAGCCATGCACCACTTAGAGGATCCACATTTAGCCTTTATTACAATGAATGGTCAGGAATTTTATATTCGAGAACGTTCTCCTTATAAAAAGAAGATTAAGCCTAAAAACTATAAGGATGTAGAGGATTACCTTACAACAACATCACTTATGGGGAAAATTGCCGCTAAAATACATGCACGAGCTGACATCGATTATTCTCATGTTTTTACCTATCACAGCGAGGAGGAGATTTTAAAAGCAATCGGTAAAGAACGGAATGTATTTATAGAACATACAATTTTACAAGCAATGAGTTACAAAGAAACCGTCTATACAGATTATGACTTATTCAAAAACTGGGTTGAAACAAAAATGTAAAAAGGGACCTTCGCTTTTAGCGAAGGTCCTCTCATATTGAATATTATTTTTGCTTGGCCTTCATACGAGCAAGTAAAAAGCCGCCCTTAAATGATTTAGGCTCATACGAGATAATAAACGCATTCGGCTCAAATTGCTCTACTATTTGAAAGAGCTCTCCTTCACGATTCCTCTTCGTTAAGATCTCATATTTATAGCGGTTACTATCTCGCCCTTCTCCTATATAAATCGTGACTGCAAACCCTTCGTGGCGAAGAAATTTCACAAGCTCTTCATTCTTATTTTGCGTATTAATGGTTGTATAAACATAGCCTATCGCTAGCTTTCGTTCTATTTTTGCTCCTAAAAATATACCTAATCCAAACCCAACTGCATAGACAACCATAGATAACATACTTTGCTTCCCACTGAAAACGAGTGAAAGGCCAAATACATACACCAACATCTCCAGCATACCAAATATCGCTGCAAGGAATGTGATATTCTTTACCAAAAATATTGTTCGTAATGTTAAAAAAGGTACATATACTAATTGTAGGATTAAAATTAAAACAATACTTTGCATTTGTGCTAGACCTTTCTGAGAGTAGTTTTATATAAGTATATGTTGAAAGAGAGAGTTACATGCGATTTCAACAACTCTATTTTAAATTCCCTTTTAGTCTAATGTTAAACATTCCTTATGACAGTCTAAAGTTATTTTAACGGAACAAATTTTAACTAAAATCATAATCTATAGTTTAAAACATACAATCCATAACAACAAAAAAGTGACACCTCCTCAAATCTAAATCAATAGATAAAAGTAGGTATCACTTTCTTTTCATCAAAATATGTAAAATATTTAGATGAATGTTATTTATATCTTTTTATACTTCCCCGTGCATCGGGTCTTTTTTATGCTTAGGCCCAATCATGTTGAATAAAATATTTAGGATAATCGCTGTGACTGAACCACAAACAATACCATTTGACGTTAAGATTGAAACGCTTGTTGGCAGTGCATCAAAAATGCCAGGAACAACGGATACACCGACACCTAAACTTACTGCAATCGCTGCAATCATTGCGTTTTCCGCTGATTCATTCATAACAGGTACAAGCATTCCCATACCTTGTGTAATCACCATACCGAACATCGCAAGCATTGCCGCACCTAGTACAGACGTTGGAATAATTGTTGTTAATGCTGCGATTTTTGGTAGGAAGCCTAATGCTACAAGTAGACCACCTGTGATGTAAATGACTTTACGGTCCTTAACGCCTGACATACGAGTTAGTCCCACGTTTTGTGAGAATGTTGTGTATGGGAAGGCATTGAAAATACCACCGATTACTGAAGCTAGACCTTCTGAACGGTAGCCACGAGCCAAATCTTTTGAATCTAATTTTTTATTACAAATATCACTTAGCGCAAAATAGACACCAGATGATTCTACTAAAGATACCATTGCTACAAGTGTCATGGTAATAATCGCCGTTACATCAAATGTTGGCATGCCAAAGTAGAAAGGTTGTACCATGTGAAATACATTAGCATCTGCAACTGGGGTGAAATCCACCTTGTCCATGAAAGCACCTAAAACAGTACCTACTACTAATCCTATTAAAATTGAAATAGCACGAACAAAGCCCGTAGAAAAGCGATAAACGACTAAAATGATAACCAATGTAATAAAGGCTAAAGCTACATTAGAAGCAGAGGCAAAATCCTCAGCACCTTGTCCACCTGCCATATTGTTTAATGCTACTGGTAATAAGGAAATACCGATAATTGAAACAACTGACCCCGTTACGACTGGTGGGAAGAATTTCACAAGCTTGCCGAAGAAGCCCGCAATTATCATTACAATTACACCAGAGGCAATAATAGAACCATAAATGTCCGTAATACCCTGCTCTGGGTTTGTACCAATCGCAATAATTGGACTTACCGCTGTGAATGTACAGCCAAGTACTACAGGTAAGCCAATACCAATGAATTTACCTGAATAAACCTGTAAAAGTGTAGCGATCCCGCACATCATAATATCAATCGCTACTAAATACGTCATTTGTGTTGAATCGAAGCCAATTGCCCCACCGATAATCAGTGGCACTAAGATGGCTCCAGCATACATTGCAAGTAAATGTTGAATCGCTAGCGCAGTCGATTTAAAGGTATTCATTACGCGCGAGCCTCCGTAGCAAATGTTACTTTGCCATCTTCAAGAGAATCTACTATTGCTAATGACTCAACGCGAACACCTTGCTCACGCAATAGTTTTCCGCCATCTTGGAAGCCCTTTTCAATAACAATTCCAACTCCTACAACATTCGCACCCGCTTGTGCAGCAATATCAAGTAAGCCTTTGACAGCCTCACCATTAGCTAAGAAATCATCTACGATTAAAATATTGTCATCTTCGCTTAAGAAATTACGTGAGACAGAGATCTCATTTGTTTCATTTTTTGTGAATGAATGTACCTTTGAAGAATAAAGGTTATCTGAAAGAGTTAATGATTTACGTTTACGAGCAAACACGACAGGCGCGCCAATTTCTAAGCCTAACATCACGGATGGGGCAATACCTGAAGATTCTATTGTTAAAATCTTTGTAATCACTTGATCAGAGAAACGATTTGCAAATTCATGACCAATTTCCTTCATTAGCATGGGATCAATTTGATGGTTTAAAAATGAATCAACCTTTAATACGGATGAAGATAATACTTTACCCTCTTGCATAATTTTGTCTTGTAATAACTTCATTTCTTTCATATCCTTCTTTCGTAAAAAATTATAAAAAAACGCTGAATACTTTGATTCCATTCTGCTACGAGTGGAGCAAAGCATTCAGCGCAAAAACGTCGAAATGAATAGAAAACATCATTAAATTGAAGTTCTCTAAAAGCATTGCTACCCATAGTCGATTCATTTACGGTAAAT
The DNA here is from genome assembly GCF_058797135.1 of Lysinibacillus sp. GW823-FHT02G10. NCBI lineage: Bacteria > Bacillati > Bacillota > Bacilli > Caryophanales > Bacillaceae > Lysinibacillus > Lysinibacillus sp. GW823-FHT02G10. The sequence continues at coordinate 29,261 of NZ_JBXAJI010000012.1, read as the reverse complement.
CGGTAGAAACTTGCGAGCCCTATTCTCGCTATTATATGAGTGGATTTGTATGAAACTATCAGAATAACCAATTTATCACTTTATTCGGTAAGGGCTACTATCTCTCACCAAAAAAAGTTTGATTTTTCGGAATTTAATGGTATTCTGGAACTTTTTAATTGTAAACGTTCGTGTTTTCAATCAACGTACTGATTATAACAGACTATTTTCTAGCTTGCTAGCATTATTTTGATAAATGGAACGGTACTGTCATAATGACGACATTTCTGTGAAATAACAGTGATGTACGAATGAGAAGACTCGATTGGTTGTGTAGCATATGATGCCACCCTTTTTTCGGTAAGAATTGAGGGATAACAACTGTAACTTTATGACCTGTCTTCGTACATTGATGTTCTACTTTATCAATAAATTTAATTAATGGCTGTGTAATGCTGCGATATGGTGAATAGTAGGTAACTAATCGTACATCAGGTTGCCAGGCATTCCACTTCTCTTCAAAAGCTTTTGCATCTGCTTGATCGAAAGCTACGTAAAAGGCTATCACTTTATCAACCTTAAGTGATTTGGCATAATGTAGGGAGTTTTCAACCACCTTTGTTATACCAGCTACTGGCACAATGAAAACATTCCCCTCAATAGTAGCCAGTTCCTCATGATTTAATCTTAACTGTTCTCCAACAGCTTGATAATGTTGCTTAATGCGATGGAATACAAAAATAATAATTGGTAAAAAGATAAACACTGGCCATACTTGAGGCATTTTTGTCACAAAAAACATCATTGCCACGATGAAAGAGATAGCAGCCCCAATTGTATTGATCGTAAATCTTGCTACCCAGCCTTTAGGTTTTTCGCGCCACCATTTTCTCATCATTCCCGTTTGCGCTAATGTAAAGGGAATAAATACGCCTACTGCATAGAGCGGAATTAAATGCTCTGTGGCCCCGTCAAAAAGTATAATTAAAAAAATGGCTGCAATACCTAGCATTAAAATACCATTTGAATAGCCAAGACGATCCCCACGAATTTGGAAGATTCTTGGGATAAAACCATCCTTCGATAAATTCACAGCAAGCAAGGGAAAAGCTGAATATCCTGTATTTGCGGCAAGTACTAAAATCATTGCCGTTGTCCCCTGTACAATATAATAAAGAAAATTTCGACCAACACTAGCTTCTGCTAGTTGGGAAACGACTGTTGCTTCTGCTGTTGGTGCAACGCCATAAAAATAAGCTAGACTAACAATCCCGATGAATAAAACGGCTAAAATGGCACCCATTGCTAAAAGCGTTTTAGCAGCATTATTCGGGGCAGGATTTCTAAAATTAGGTATGGCGTTAGAAATAGCCTCTACTCCTGTTAACGCTGAGCTTCCTGAAGCAAATGCCTTTAATAAAATAAATAGGCTAATCCCTGCCACTGGTGTGCCAATCTTTGGATGTAGCTCTGCAGGCACCTGTCCAGTTGCCACATTATAGAGCCCAATCCCGATTAGCAACAGCATAACGCCTACAAATAGATAAACTGGGTACGCCAAGATAGAGGCTGACTCTGTTACACCTCGCAAGTTTAAAATCGTTAAGAAAATCACAAATATAATAGCAATGGGTACATTATAAGCATGAAGACTTGGAAATGCAGATGTAATGGCATCTGTCCCGGCCGACACACTTACTGCTACCGTTAAAATATAATCAACAAGCAAAGAACCCCCTGCAACAAGACCTGCATTCACGCCTAAATTTTCTCGTGATACGACATAGGCGCCTCCTCCATGTGGATAGGCGAAGATAACTTGACGATAGGATAAAATCAGTGCCACGAGTAGAATAACCACTCCAGCGGCAATAGGTAAAGAATACCAAAACGCCATTGTACCTACCGTCATTAGGACAATTAAAATTTGTTCTGGTCCATAGGCTACTGATGACAATGCATCTGATGATAATATGGCCAGTGCCTTTGTTTTACTTAGCTTTTGTTCCCCTAACGCATCGGATCTTAATGGTTTGCCGATTACATAACGTTTGAATGAGGATTTCATTGATAAACACCTTCTAGTTTCATAGAATGTGTTTCGCCTTTCTAAATTACATCAAAAAACGCCTACAAGTCATCACTAAATAAGACTTGTAGACGCTCATCCGTCTGCCAAGCTCCACTTTTCTGCTCTTAACGCTTACGAGGTTAGCTGTCGGATTCGGGCCTGAGTAGCCCTACTCCTCCACAAGGAAGAGATTCACCCCAAGAATGGCTATGCCATCCATCAAAATTGGTTCCCCCGCGTTTAGTTGCTTCAGCGATTTAGAAATTTGAAACTTTTATAATGATGTCATATTACGCCTGCTAATTGAAAAAGTAAAGAAGAAAATTTTTCTCTTTTTTGAGTAAAAGCATAGGCTTTTTTTGAACATATAAATAATCGCTTCTTAAAGAAAATTTCCTGAATACCTAGTCAATACCCACAATATAAACAATAAAAACTGCCTTAAAGGTATATTCTACCTTCAAGACAGCTCATTATATTAGTCATCAAAGCCTTGTTCAAAGTCGATAATGTTCCCAGAGACTGCATCCACATCTACTTCGTATTCATATTGACCATCTTTCAGTTCAATTTCATATACACCATCATCAAGCTTAATTTTTGTTACTTTACCCTTTGCTTTTGTTTGGGCTGTCTTGATAGCCTGCTCTTTTGTAATTATTTTTGTTGTAGTAGTCGTAGCAGGAAGATGATCATCCCAATCATCGTCATCTAGACGTTCCTTTTTCTGCTTGAGTAATTTTCCACTATAAGCATCAAATTTTAAATCATATTCTTCTGTATCTGTATACACCTCTACTTCATAAATAGAGCTAAACTGATTTTGGTCAATTTCGATATTGGCAACTGTACCATCCACTACCGCTAGAGCTTTCTTCTCAATTTCCTGCATGGATAAGACCTTTTTTTCTTGGGCATTTCCTGATAATAAAGTCGTCGAGCCAATCGCTGCACCCACTCCCAGTGTAATTACTAGTGCTGGAATCATGATCATTTTTTTCATGTTCATCTCTCCTTTGTTTTATCTAAACTTAGCTTACCAAGTGAAGATGATAGAACTATAAGAGAAACATTAGAATTTCATGAGAATGATTTAATGATCGTCATCCCATGTTACAGACAGTACTTTTCCTGAAATAGCATGAATTTGAAATGTAGCTTCGTCCTCCTGCGTTTCAATCTCAACTAAATAGTAACCACCCTCTGAGGTTTCTTCAAAATCAACTGAATCCACTTCACCCTTTAATTGCTTAAGAGCTATTTGAATGGCCTGTTGCTCAGTAATAATAGGCTCTTCGATAGGTTGTTCTTGTGGCTCAACCTTTTTCTCAGCCAGTAGTTCGCCAGTATAACCATCAAACGTTAAATCCTTTTGAATTTCCTCATTTTCAACACGTACAGTGTAAATGGAGTCTGTAAGCATAACGCTTTCTATATCTCCATATTCCTTTTTAACCATTTGTCTGATCTGCTTTTCTGTTAAAAGTAATTTACTATGTCCTTCTTTCAGGATTAGATCAGTCACCTGTTGTGTCGTAACATCGAGTATAGCTGCATACTTGACATCGTCACGCGTAAAAAGCATTTCAAAGGTATTTCCTTGTTTTTCAACCTGTGTAACATGACCATTGTAGATAGTCTCAATATGATGAATAGCCTGCGCTTCACTAAGAGGTTGAACGTAAAAATAACGATGTTGAACAAACCAAATTACTCCACTACAAAGAAGGATAATAACAACAATTACTAACATCCACTTTTTCATTGCTGTCCCTCCTTTGGTATACATAAAGTAAAGCTTGAGCCTTCCCCTAGCTTACTTTTCACATCTATCGTTATACCTAATTGTTGTGCCAGTTCATGTGCGATTGCTAGCCCTAGCCCTGAACCACCTGTTTTACGATTACGATCCTCTGTTACACGATAGAAACGCTCAAACAAATGAGGAATATGCTCGACTGGAATACCAATACCAAAATCTTGGATGGTAATACGTACATGGTTGGTTGTTTCAGTGGCTTGAATACGTACTTCATCCTCACTATATTTCCTAGCATTATCCAGCAAAATAAAAAGTAGTTGCTTCAATATTTTTTCATCACTATAAATAAATTTTGGTATCTGCGCATCAATTCTAAATGTTCGATGATAAGCCTGTTCCATTTGTGAAGCTACTTTATTTAAGAAAGGGGCAAGCTCTAGTTGTTCGAAATGAACGTCCAATTGCTCTTTGTTTTTAGCTAGCTCTAGCAATTGCAACACCATTTCATGCATACGAGATGATTCATTGGCAATGGCCTGTAAGGATTCCTGAGCAACCTCACGATTATCAAAACCCCTTCTTAGGAGTAGTTTTGCATAACTTTCAATGACAGTTATAGGAGTTTTTAACTCGTGAGAGGCATTTGATACAAATTCTTGTTGCTTTTGATAATGTTGTTCAAGCTTCTCCATCATTATATTAAAAGTGCGGTTAATGTTTATTAACTCGTCCCCACCTTTTTCTGTAGTATCTATTTTTTCATATTTCCCAGTAGATGCACTTTTGCGCATGGTCTCATTTAAACGTTCTAGCGGTAATAAAATAAGTCGCCCAAGTACCAAGCTCGCTAGGAAAATTGGAATCGTTGCAACAACAGATACAACAACTAAGATGACCTTTAACAAATCTAATGTCCGTTCTACTTCTTCCATAGATTGCTGTAATGTTATGTCCACTACCGTCCCGTCGATCCAAATAGCAGGCATAGTGTAGGTAATGGCAGGGACTTCTTGCATTTCAAGGGTAGCTTGAACCTTTGTTTTCAAGCGTTCACCATCATAAATATAAACAGCACCATCCGTTGGCATATAAGCTCTTAATACTTGCTGTAGGTTGGTTTGTGCATTTAACTGACTCAGTGTAGAGCTTAAATCATTTGCCCGTGACTGGAGCTGGTTATATTCCGTATCATAGGCAAATTTCTCATACAACAAATAAATTCCACTATTTGTTGCCACTATAATAACTAGCATAAGCAATGTTGTTAGTAGATGAATTTTTGTTTTAAGTCTCATAACTATGTTCCTTTAGCACATATCCAACACCTCGAATTGTTTGGATAAGAGGTGCTGGATTAGCAGCCTCAAGCTTTTGCCGTACATAACGTATATAAACATCCACAACATTTGTATCCCCATAATAATCATAGCCCCACACAGCCTCTAATATTTGCTCCCTTGTCAGTACTTGTTTAGGATGCTTTAGTAAATAGAACAACAAATCATACTCACGAGGTGTCAGCTGAATTTCCTTATCAAAATACACAACTTCCCTTGTTTGCTCGTTTATCGATAAATGGCCAAATGTAAGTGCAACTTGCTTTGGATTTACCTTCTGCGAAAACCGTAATGCATTGCGAATTCGTGCCAGTAGCTCCTCAATTTCAAAAGGCTTTGTCACGTAATCATTGGCTCCTAAATCCAAGCCCTTTACCTTATCCTCTACTTCACTTTTAGCAGTTAGCATGATAACAGGTGTTTGGGATTCTGTTGCACGAATACGCTTTAGCACATCAATACCGCTCATCTCAGGTAGCATGATATCAAGTAAAATTAAATCCCATTGCTGCTCACGGTATTGTAGTAAGCCTTCTGCTCCTGTATGAGCCATTGCTGCCTCATATCCTTCAAATTGAAGCTCCAGTTGTAGCACTCTCGCAATATTCTCTTCATCTTCTATAATTAAAATTCGATGTGTCATGTCGAATCCGTCCTTCGCCTTTTCTTTTCATCGTATACGATACAAGTGGTGAAAGTCTAATTAGAAAATGATGAGAAAGACAATACATTTCTTTTTTTGACACAGGGTACGTCTTTAACTAATAAACTTTCGGTAAAAAGCTGTAAATATCCCTTTTCTCAAAAATTCCTGAGCTTACTTTAGCAACTTTTTTGCCATTTAAACGGCTTGGAAAGGGAAACTCAATATGTGGACCATTATAATGAATAATTGTCACTGTACCATCAGAGTTATTACGCCAATCATAATTCCTTTCATCCGTTTTAATTGAAAGTTTAATCGATACAAAAGCTAAAGTTAAGAATAATATGAAGAAGGCAAGACGAACGATTTTCAATAGAAACACTTCCTTTTCTATTAGCATAATAATTTACATCCTTACGCACTATTGAGTAATGTTAATAATTTGAACAAAAAAATCTCACCAAAAGCTTTATGGATAGCCATTGGTGAGGTTTTTAATTATTGATGCAAAGCTCTATACAAAAATGTTACAAACTCCGCACGTGTTACAGGATCATTTGGTCTAAAGTTGCCATTATCTCCAATTGTGATCCCATTTCCTGCAAGTATAGCGATAAAGTTGTGTGCCCAGTGTGTTTTTGGCACATCCTCGAAAGTATCTTTATTCGATGAAGTTAAATTAAAGGCAAGAACTAATACTTTTGCCATTTGAGCGCGTGTCAAATTCGTAGTTGGCTGGAAGTTCCCATCTATGCCTTCAAACAAACCTGCTTGTTGCACCTGATCGATTACCCCAAAATAGAGATGGCTTTTAGGTATATCGTTAAATTCTCGCGCATCTTTTTTCGGTTCTAGCGCTAATGCTCTTGTTAATATCAGGGCAGCATGCTGGCGCTGAATTGGTGCATTTGGCTTGAAAGTGCCATCTTGATAGCCTGTAATAATGCCCTGCTTTGCCATCTCCTGAATCATCGCCCAGGCCCAATGTCCTTGAGAAATATCTGAGAAGATGATATCTGGCTCTGTTGGTTGTGGATCAATTGGTTCTTCAGGTTTAGGTTTTTGTTCTTCAGGTTTTTGTTCTTCAGGTTTTTGTTCTTGTTTTTCAGGTATGTTTGGCCCTGGTATTGGGGATGGATTCGGAGATATACTTCCTCCACCACCCGATGAACCGTCTGTTACCCAATGGGCATATAAGGTGATATTGGACTTCACTACATCTTTAGAAAAATTCCATGGTATCGTCAGTTCAATATCCTTATACCAGCCTGTAAATGTATAGCCTGCCTTTGTTGGATTTACTGGATTTGTTGCTAAGGTATCTTTTGTTACCTTCTGTGATGCTACTGTACTTCCTCCATTTGTTTCGAAATCCACCGTATACTGTGCGACGACGTTTTCCCATTTTGCATATAAGGTTGTATTTTGGGTTATCATATCCGTTGTAAAATTCCATGGTGTGGTGAATTGAGCATCCTTATACCAGCCTAAAAATGTATACCCTGGTTTTATAGGAATTACTGGTTTACTTACTAGTGCCTTATAATTTACTGTAATAGGATTGATTGCTGTCCCCCCATTTGTATTAAATGTGACAACATATGAATTTGCTTTCCATTTCGCATACAAGGCAAGATTGGATTCTTCAATATCAACAATGCTATTGACTGTATAATCTATACCATCTCCCACGTTAGTGCTGTTCCAACCATCAAATGTATAGCCAGTTTTTTCTAAAGATCCTATATTATCTAAGATCGTTGCTGGAGTATTTCTTGGATACATATTCATATCTACTGGTGGATTTCCTTGTTCAGAGCCATTTCCATGATAGATAATTTGATAAGTAAGTAACTCGAACTGGTGATTATTTTGATTGGCATAGGCTTGAGCAGTCGATGCATCATGACCATAAATAATTAAATTACTTGGATTTGCATTAAAAATATCTTCTAAAAGAATCGTTGCATCCGATAATATTTTCACTTGTTTAAGATTATTGTCATTAAAGGCATTATCCTCTACAGTCATTACATTTTTAGGAATTTCAATGCTACTAAGTCTATTCTTCCCAAAGGCCCATCTACCAATATTCGTTACACTACTAGGAATCTCTATTCTTGTAAGCTGATTATCGAGAAATACACTTTCCGCTATACTTGTTATACTTGAGGGAATCGTTACATTTGAAAGTTCATTGGTAGCAAATGCATACGCTCCTATACTTACGACACTAGTAGGTATTACTAAAGAGGTTATGTGATTATCTGAAAACGCCCATTCTCCTATAGTCTCCAAAGTTGCTGGTAACTCAATGTTTGTTAATTGGTTCTCCATAAATGCGAAATCCCCAATTGTCTTAAGTTGATTTGGCAGCTTAACTGTAGCAAGTGCATTATCTAAAAATGCATATGAGCCAATTTGAGTAACTTGATCTGGTATTTCTATAGCAGTAAGTTTATTTGTAAAGAATACACCTTCACCTATCTTTTTAAGGTTATTTGGTAGTTTCACATACGTTAATTGATTTTCTGCAAATGCTACATCTCCAATGCTTGTTACACTGTCTGGTATTATTACCTGCGTAAGACCTTTTTCACCAAATGCTCCACTACCTATTGCTGTTACTACCCTGCCATCTAGCTGACTTGGAATGGTTATTGCCATATCAGTACCTATGTAATCTCTAATCGTTACTGACCCATCCCTATTTTTTGTCCACTCATAATCCGCTTCATTGACAGGATCTGGAGAATTTATACCTTGAAAGTTTATATTCAACCTATCTGCATACTCTTTTGCAGAAGAATTCTCTGGAGCATAAATAACAAGGTTAGGACTATGCCCTATAAAAGCATCATCACCTATTTCAACATCTTTAGAATATATAATGATTTCCTTTAGGTAATTATTTGAAAAGGCTTCATCTCCAATGCTTTTCACACTTTCTGGTATCTCTAAACTTTCAATATCATTCCTTGCAAATGCATTTGACCCTATTATTTTTACACCCTCTGGAATTTTCACATTGACAATATCATTCGTTGAAAATGCATGATCTCCTATACTAATAACACTTTTAGGTATATCTACGCTTTCTAGTAAATTTCCAGAAAATGCATAATTTCCGATACTACTTAGATTATTTGGAAGTATCACATTTGTTAGTTGGTTTAAGGAAAATACACCATCACTAATGTTCGTTAGATTACTTGGCAGTGTCACACTTGTTAACTGATTTTGATAAAAAGCATAAGCACCAATTGTTGTTATTGTTTCTGGTATCGTGAGGCTTGTCAGATTTTTATTAGTAAACACCCAAGCGTCTATCCCTGTTACGATTTTCCCTTGTATTTGATGAGGAATTGCCATGTCTCCGCCAGTACCTGTGTATGTCTTTATAGTTATCGATCCATCAGGGCTATCTTCCACATCATAATCAGCTTCATTAGCAAAAGTAAAAGGGATTTTCACTAACATCATGAAGATAAATAGTGTAAACCATATTCCATATCTAACACTTTTTGCTTTCATATAGTCTCTCCTTTCTTTAAAAATAAAATAATTCTTCTTCATCTTAAAGGTAATTATTTACTCCCACTATTGAGGAATGTTAATTATTTTTAGGTAAATACAAAAATCCCATCATTGGTAGTCTTATCACACCAGTGATGGGATTTATTCTTATTGAGAGAGGGCTCTATATAAAAAGATTGCGAATTCTGCCCGTGTAACAGCATCATTAGGTCTAAAATTACCTTGATCACCTATTGTGATACCGTTTGACGCAAGAATAGCAATATAATTGTATGCCCAATGAGTAGCAGATACATCATTAAATGTTTCTTTCTTATGGGCTGTTAAGTTTAAAGCCTCTACCAATACTTTTGCCATTTGTGAACGTGTCATATTAGATTTTGGTTGGAAGTTTCCATCTATGCCATCAAACAGTCCTGCTTGTTGCACTTGCTTAATTTCCTCAAAATAGAGATGACTTTCAGGAATATCCTCAAATATAAACGCCTCTTTTTTAGGTTCTAGCTCTAATGCTCTGGTTAACATCAGGGCAACATGCTGGCGCTGAATTGGTGCATTTGGCTTGAAGGTGCCGTCTTGATAGCCTGTAATAATGCCCTGCCTTGCCATCTCCTGAATCATTGTCCATGCCCAATGGCCCTGAGGAATATCTGAGAAAGTAATGTTTGCCTCTGTTTGGGGTGTTGGCTCGGTTGGTTGTGGCTTAGCTTGATCTTCAGGTTTAGGTTCTGGTTTTTCAGATAAGGTTGGCTCTGTCTTTTCTGGCTCTGTTAGTGTTGGGGACGAATTTCCTCCACCACCTGACGAATCGTTTGCTAGCCATTGCCATTTTGCATATAAAGTAGTATTAGCTGTCACTATATCTGTATGGAAATTCCAGACTTTTGTGAAATGAGCATCTTTATACCAACCTGCAAATGTATAGCCTACCTTTATTGGGTTGATTGGTTGCATTGCGTTTGTATTAGCAGTAAGCCTTTGGGGCGATATAGCACTTCCACCATTTGATGCAAAGTCTAGAATATAATGTACAGCTTCCCTTTCCCATTTTGCGTAAAGCGCTGTATCTTCTACCACTTTATCAGTATCAAAGCTCCATGGTTTGGTCAGCTCTTCATTCTTATACCAGCCTACAAATTTATAACCTGTTTTTGTCGGGAACAGTGGTTCATCTATTACCTCATTATACTTAGCTGTCACAGGAGAAATTACCGTCCCTCCATTTGTATAAAAGGTAATGATGTATTCATTTGTTAGCCATTTTCCATATAACGTCATACTCTCTGTCACTTTATCGATCTCGAAGTTCCACGGTATCATCAGCTTTTCGTCTTTATACCAACCTACAAATGTATAGCCAACTTTCGTTGGATCTGATGGCTTGGCTAATAGCTCTCCATTCAATACCTCGACTGTTATTGTGTCTGTATCTGTATGAAATATAACAGTGTATGGTTTTTTTGCCCATTTTCCATATAAAGTTATATTTCCCGTTATCACATCTGTATCAAAGTTCCAGGGCACAGTCAATTCTTCATCTTTATACCAGCCTATAAATTGAGAGCCATCTTTTATCGGAGTTGCTGGTGCAAGTGCTTTTTCTCCAGCCAGTATTTGCTGTTCATCAATAGCTGTATCGCTATTTGGCTCAAATGTAAGTGTATATGTTAACGCATTTCCCTTTGCATAAATTTTTGTTGGCTGTGTGACATTGCCATCCCACGGCTTTGCCCATGCCAAATCACTATACCAACCATCAAACCTGTCACCTTGGTAGTTAAATGTATTAGGCTGCAGCACTAATGGTCTATTAAAGTAAACCCAATGCAACTGATTAGAGGCAAATGCCCAATCTTCTATATATGTAACTGCTTCAGGAATAGTCACTTCTTTCAGGTTATTACCATAAAAAGTATAGAACCCTATCTTCTTTAAGTCATCAGGTAGAATAATGGTTGTTAAGTGATTTTGATAAAACGCGTAGTTCCCTATACTTGTCACGCTACTGGGAATGGTTACACTTTCTAATTTATTCCTCGAAAATACACTGTTCTCAATTCTTGTTATACCATCTGGAATTGTCACTGCTGTTAGCTGATTATTCGCAAATGATTCTGCTCCTATTGTTTTTACGCTATCAGGAATATAGACAGTCGATAACCGATTGTCAAAAAACGCTAGATTACCTATACTCTCTAATCTATTAGGGAGGGTCACAGTCGTGATCTGATTCATCAAAAATGCTCTATCCCCTATTTTGGTCACACTTTCAGGGATAGTTACACTTGTCACATTCTTATTGAAAAATGAAGCTTCCCCTATTATCGTAACGGGCTGTCCGTTAATAACAGCTGGAATATCAACATGCCCTCCTGCCCCTCCATAGGCTACAAGTGTTATACCCGTGTCATTTGGCGCTGTATGGAATCTTGCATTACCAACTAGATTTTTGTTAAGGCTCTTTTTAGCATGACTATCCGCTCCTTCTTCAATAGCATTATGCTCATTCGCATAAGAGGCTGGAACTTGCCCATATTGGAAAAAGAGCAATATTAGAACAATCATCATGTTCGAGATTCTTTTCATTCCTCTCGCTCCTTCCTCTTAAAATCAAGTATTCTCCTCCCTTTATCTTAGAAAATTCAAGATACTTCCACTATTGAGGAATGTTAATTGTTTTATGTAAAAAAAAGACCGCTACCTAAAAAGATAACGGATAACCTTATACCAGCGTGTTTAATAATATTGCCTGGGCTCGATTTTTAACACCTAACTTACTATAAATCCCCGAGAGATAGACTCTTACTGTACCTTCCGATAAAAATAGCTGCTCGGCTATTTCTTTATTAGAAGCACCTTTTGATAATAATGTAAATATTTCCTGTTCACGAGTTGTAAGGGAAGCCAATGGTGAAATTTGCTTATATTTTTGAGCACATTGGAGCAAGTGCTCAACGTAGCTCATGGAAACCTCCCTACACTCCTTTTTGGAAGATTGCTTTCGAATAGCGGCATATTTTTTTAATAAAGCATATGTTTGAGGCTCATCTATAAAGGTTCTGATATATTGATATGGTTCGGCTAATTTCAAGGCTTGGTGTAATTTTTCTAACGCCTCATCTGCTTGTCCTTGCTCAACCAAACATATGGCTAATAAAATTGTCGCTTCTATACGAGTAGATAGCTGTTCTTGTTGTTGCGCCTGTGATTGCACCTGTATAATCAATTGCTGCGCTGCTAGTAGATGTCCTTCCATGAGTAAATAACGTGCTTTTACTAGCAAATAAAATGTAAAATCCTTATCTACTTTGACCTTAGCTAACTCCTGTTCTGCTTGGACAACATTATCTTCACGTAAAAATAAAAGTGCCTTCATTACTCTTATACTATCAATCCAATGGCGTTCATTGACAGCTTCAATTGCATGATCTAAAACGCCTTGAGCAACTATATATTGCTCTTCTAACACGGCTATTTTACTTTTAAGAATATACATCGGTACTAACAATCCTGCATCTTGAAATTGATGTCCAGAACGTATAGCTTCCTCTAATTCTATTGATAGCTCAGCAAATTGGTTCCACTCATATAATTTTTCTGCACGCACGCCATAGCTATAGCCTGTCATACTTAAGTTTTTAAATTTCCCTGTTCTAAACTTAGCAAAATAAGACATAGCCTGTTCATCTGAAAGTAACTTTCCTCGAGATCCGATATTTGTTCTAAACAACATAGGCTCTGTTTGATTATATTGTATAAATATTGCGTCCCATTTGGAATCAACTGGATTTCTCTCCAGTCTTTGTCGAATATATTCCCCAGCTTGAGAAAGATCTCCGTTTTTCATGACAAAGACATAGGCTTTCACACCTAGAAAATCATCGACAGCAGATGCATACTCACTTTTATTCATCCATTGATTAGACCTATGCTTTTGTTCTAGGTCTAGGATCGTCCGATAAGCATCTTCTAAATTGTGTAATGCTGCGAGTGTATATGCATACATTACCATCAACTCTGGGTGTACCTCATAGCCATTAGACAAAAATGTATCAATCCATTTTACATAAGATGTTGAATGTCCACAGGAAAGAAATGTTACAAGATGCTCCTGAATCCATTGTTCAGCATACATAAATACGTTGCCGCTTAAAGCAAGCTCTATAGCAGATAAAAAATTTCCATTATTATATAAAGCAACAGCTGCCTTTTCATATAAATACAAAATATCCTGCTGAGTAAAACGATTGCTCAATTCTTGGCGCAATGCTTCTCTAAATAAATTGTGATATCGAAAAACCTGCTCTTTTGCTTCTACTCTACTAATAAATAATCCTTGTTGATCAAGCTCTAATAAGACAAGTTGAGCATCAGTACGGTTTGTTAGGACATTACATGTATCAGCGGTTAATTGTTCCAAAAGTGAAGTATAAAGAAGAAAAATTTGGAGGGGTGGTGCTAGTTTGGAAAAAACCTCACTCATTAAATATTGGAACACATATAAATTGCTTTCTTTTAACTCTTTGTCTACATTATGGAAATCTGCTAAATTAGTTAATTGCAACCCTGTTGGCCAGCCCTCTGTTATCTCAAAAACCTTTTGAAATACCTTTACATCCAGCTTTTTATTTAAATTTTTATAAAATACTTTTGTCTCTTCATACGTAAAAAGAAGTTGCTCTAAACCAATTTCAAGCAAGCAATGGTTTAATCTCCACTTTGCAATAGGTAATGAAATAGTTGATCTACTAGTCAAATAAATAAAGCAATTTTCAGGTAAGAAATCAATTAGTCGAGTCATCGCTTGATGGATAGCAATATTATGAATATGATGATAATCATCAATCATAATATGAATCTTTTTAGTAGATAGCGATAATTCATATAAGAGAGAGTCCACTAAAAACTCTAATGGTAACTGTGGTTGTGCATGGAGTATAGAATTAATCCGAGAGGCAGCTTCTGGCTGTAATGAGTGACCAATAGTATGAATTAAATACTTCCAATAGCGATTTAGATCATTGTCTGTTTGGTCCACCGTATACCATGCTACTGCCGTCTCAAGTTGCTGAAACCAACTACTTAGAAAAGTGGTTTTACCATACCCTGCTGGCGCTTGTACTACTATAAGTTTTGCTGTTGACTGGAGTAGAATGGCATTTAATCGTTCTCGCTCAATAATTTGCTTGCCCGTTTGAGGGACTGTTGTTTTTGAGGCTAATAAAATATTTGGCACATGTAGACCTCCTTTCTCTTTAACAACTTTAAAAGCCTAGCCATTCTTTTGCCCATAAAATGGCCTTCGTGCGAGATTTCACACCTATTTTACTGTAAATTCCTGTTAAATATATACGAATTGTTCCCTCTGTCAGCTGCAATTGTTGTGCAATCTCCTTATTAGAAGCACCTTCTGCGAGTAATTGCAGAACATCTTTTTCTCTTGCAGTAAAGTTAGTGAAAAACTCATCTTCTGTGCTGTCATTTAATAATAGTTTATTTACATAGGCTAACGGCACTGACTTAAATGTATCTCCCTTATTATGCTGACGTAGACGCCAGTATTTATTAAGTAATGGCCAGATAGAATCCTCCTCTATAAATGTACGGTAATACCCATAGGACACTCCATGTTCAAGAGCATCATGTAATACTGTTAAAGCGAAATCCTCTTTACCAAGTGAAAAATGACAAATGGCTTCTAGCAAGCCCGCTTCAATAAGCGTAACGATTTGCTTTTCCTGAGTTGCTCCTTCTTTTAAACGAATAGCAATTTGCAATGCTTCCTCCAGTTGATTTTTAGCATATAGAATTTTACCTTGAACTAATAAATAAAATGGATTTTTTGATGCAATTCTATAATTGATAAAATCCGTCACTCTAAAAAATTCCTGTTGTGCATATGAAATATTTCCTTCCAATAAATAAGATTGTGCTTTCATAATATAGAGCATACCTATCCAATAAGGTTTATCGGTTTCCTTCATAGCTTCAAGCAATAACAGATGTGCTTCTTCGAATTGTTTTTTAGTCATATAAATACGAGCCTTTAATAAGTACATTGGTATAAATAATCCTGGATCTTGAAAATGTAAACCATATTGTAAACCGATTTCTAACTCTTTACTTGCTCTATCTAAATCATTTATTTCATACAAAATTTCAGCTAGTAATCCATAGGTAACGCCTGTAATATTTCGCTCCCTTATTTCACTTTCATTCAACACGTGAATCAGTTCATCCATTTTTTCTACTGGTAAGAATTTTCCTTTTGCACCTACAAAAGTACATAAAATTCTAGGCTCAAATTGATTATATTTTAAAGAAATATGATATAAAGATGACTTATTCTTTCTTACATTTACGTGTGTTTGTAAACCTACTTTTGCCTTTTCAATGTCTCCATCTTTCATATAACCTATATAAGCATGTATAATTTCAAAGATTTTTGATACAGCAATGAACTGAAAACCCTCCATCCATTTCCATTTATTTTGTTTAAGTAGTAGTTCCTCTATGATTTTATTCGCCTGATCAATTTCATGGGTTGAAAACAGAGTAGTAATATATAAGACAAGCATATTAATATCTACTGGAAACTGAGCATTCCTTAATTTCTGTATCCACTGCCCGAATAATAGAGTATGTCCCTCGGCAAATATTTCGACTAAATATTTTTGAATCCATTCATGTGCAAGCTTGTATAATTCGCCATTTAAAGCAAGCTCAATTGCCGCTACATAGTCTTCTCTTTGGCATAAATTAGTGGCTGCTTCGTAATAAATAGAGGTAATCATTTCATAGGAATATTGCCTTTGAAATTCTACCTGTAGGGCATGCCTAAATAAAGTTTGGTAACGATAAACGGGTGGATGAGCTTGTACTTGTTCGATAAACAAACAATTTTTCTCCAGCTCTGAGAATGTAGTTAAACTATATAATCCGTTCGTGATGGATCCACAAACACTCGGATCTAAGTAGTTTAAAATGGAAGTTCTTAGTAGAAAATCTTGCAATTCTTGAGGTAATATTAAAAGAATTTCTTGCATGAAGTACTCATGTATATATGAACTAGCTTTGGCTAAAATTTCTTCACTACTAAGATTACCTACCATTCCACCTGTTGATAGCTTTATCAGTTGGATACCTGCTATCCAGCCCCCTGTAGTCTTTAATAAAGGCTTCAGCGCATCCTTCTGTTCATCATTAGTAACAGAATTAAAGAAAGATTGTAGCTCTTCTAAATCAAAACATAATTGACCCGTCCCGACTTCTAGTATCCAACCTTTTACACGCCATTTTGCTAGTGGAAGTTCTAAATTAGTTCGTGTAGTTATATAGATCCGTGCATTGGCTGGTAAATATTCAATAAGTCGATTGATAATTTGATGAATTTGAGGGTTGTGGATTTCTTGAAAATTATCAAAAACAATATGAATATTTTCTTTATATGTATCCAAATCGTTTAACAGTGTATCTATAATTGTTTCAAAAGGTGGTGTTTCATCTAGTATATTGTTTAACTTTTGTTCTACATTCAATATGCTAAAAGATAATGTATGTATTAAGTACTTTAAAAATCTCACAGGATCATTGTCATTCTGATCGATAGTAAACCATGCTACCGATTCATCAATATGCTTCAACCACAGACTTAAAAGAGTCGTCTTTCCGTATCCTGCGGCTGACCGTATAATGGTTAGTTTCTTCATTCGATTGTTAGATAAAATAGAAAATAATTTCTTCCTCTCTAATACATTTGGCACTGTACGTGGAATTGTTACTTTTGATTTTACCCATACCATATCCATCACCTTGTCTCCCTTCTACATTTCATTAGTTCTATAAATTTCGAATTTTTCCTGCAATTTAATTTTTCTACTCATTCACTTCATCCAAAAGAGCATACTTATTTTAGAAGGATAAAGCAAACTACTTCACTTTTTTTATTCCTAGCGTTAGAATACTAATATCTTATTTTCCTATAGGAAACTTTATTTCACTGATGATACTTTTTGAAACGAGGGAACAATATGGTTTACAAACGAGTCACAAAATCGTCTGCAGAGGCGGTTTTAGATGGAGATATTAAAGGTTGGCGAAGATTCTTGCCATTTTTAGGACCTGCTTTCATTGCAGCAGTCGCCTATATTGATCCTGGCAATTTTGCTACAAATATTACAGCAGGCTCTCAATACGGCTACCTGCTACTTTGGGTTATAGCCTTTTCTAATTTAATGGCCGTGTTAATTCAGTCCCTGTCTGCCAAGCTTGGGATTGCGACAGGAAAAAATTTACCTGAAGTCGCACGCGAGCATTTTTCTAAAAAAACATCTATCTTTTTATGGATACAGGCGGAATTGGTCATCATTGCCACAGACCTCGCGGAATTTATCGGAGCAGCATTAGGGCTTTATTTACTTTTTAATATCCCAATGCTTCCCGCCGCATTGATTACAGCAGTAGGTTCATTCGCTATTTTAGAGTTGCAAAGAAGAGGATTTAGAGCCTTTGAAGCAGGTATTTCTGGAATGGTTTTAATTGTTGTATTGGCATTTGCCTTCCAAACATTTTTAGCGCAGCCAGCATGGGGCGATGTGGCGATTGGCATGTTCACACCACACTTTGAAGGTGTAGATTCACTATTATTGGCAACAGGTATTTTAGGTGCAACCGTTATGCCTCATGCTATTTACTTACATTCTTCTTTAACTCAAAGTCGTATTATTGGTCGAAATGAGGCAGAAAAAAAACGTATTTTCCGTTTTGAATTTATCGATATTATCATCGCTATGATTATTGCTGGTGCCATCAATATGAGCATGCTCATAATTGCCGCAGCAGTATTCCATACCCAAGGCGTTGTAGTTGAAGATTTAGATGTTGCCTATAATGGTTTAAAAGATATTCTGGGCCCAATGGCTGCCATTTCCTTTGGTCTTGGTTTACTTATTGCAGGGCTTGCTAGCTCCTCTGTAGGGACTTTAGCTGGTGACGTAGTGATGCAAGGCTTCATTCAAAGAAAAATACCTCTTTATTTACGTAGAGCGATTACCATGGTGCCACCACTTGCAATCATTGCCTCTGGTGTGAATGCTACCTATGCTCTCGTTCTTAGTCAAGTTGTTTTATCATTTGGTATTGCCTTTGCACTTGTCCCTCTTGTTATGTTTACAAGTAAACGAGACATTATGGGAAGCCTAGTTAATCACCGTATTACAACTGTTTTAGGTTGGTTTGTCGTAGTCGTTGTTGTTACGTTAAATATTTACTTACTGTGGGAAACAATTTTTGGATAACAAAAAGCCAGGTACTCTATAGCAATGAGCACCTGGTATCTTTTTGATTAAACATCCACCTTTTCGATATTTCTAATGGCTAAATAAGCAATACCAAGACCCACGATTGCTAAAGTAATTGGAATAATAATAATATCGTTTAAAGTAAAGTTACCTGAATTTGACGAAGTTACAGACACAATTATAATAGATGAAATGATAGTTGTCGGTATAGAGTATTTTCTCATCCCGAAATACAATGGGATTAAGGCTATACCTGAGGCAGCAATCGCATTCATCAATACAGAAGGTACTTGCTGGATAATTAAAGAACTAGATAGTACATCAGGAATTAATTCATATCGATCGCTTATGATACAAAAAATGGTTGTAATAAGAGCATTGGAGATAATGATCATACTGAAAGTAAATAGCATGACAATAGCAAGCTTTGCGACCATTAATTTCTTTCTACTTATAGGATACATAAAGGCTAATGTAATGGTTTTAAATTTATATTCTCCGATGATTAACTTAGCTATTAACGTAGAAGCAAAAATCATAAAAACTGCTCTTACAAATGAATCAATAACACTGAATGCAACCTCATAATTTTCAAGCCCTGGGTCTCCTTCCACTTTAGAAATAAATAAAATCATAAACAAAAAACCAAGAATAACAAAATTAGCGATAATGGCTCCTTTAACATATGAACCTAAATGAAATTTTTTCATTTCTAAACGCATTAAATTAAGCATGGACAACACCTCCATTGATTAGCTTTAAGAAATAATCCTCTAATGAACTAGTTTTTTTACTAATCTCTTCAATCTCAACGTCATGTTCAATTAATGCTCTCGATAGGCTTTGTTGGGATACTGTTGAGTCGTATATACGTATAGAGTTATCATCCATCAGCTTAAAATTCGTAATGTTTAATTCGCTTTCAATAATAAACGCTGCCTTTTTCCCATCACTTACGATCACTTCCGTATAATTGACCTGATCACGATTAATAGTATCCATTGCTACCTCAGTGATGAGCCTTCCATTCTTAATAACACCTATTGTATCGACCAATTGTTCTATTTCAGCTAGAATATGACTAGAGATAATAATAGTTATGCCGTACTCCTTACAAAGCATCTTGAAAAGCTCTCTTAACTCCTTTATCCCTACTGGGTCCAATCCATTAATTGGTTCGTCTAATATAAGTAACTCTGGCTTTGTAATAATGGCCCTTGCGATGCCTAATCTTTGCTTCATCCCCAGAGAAAAATCTTTAACCTGCTTATTCTCTGTATTCGATAACTTTACTAAATTAAGAACATGTGCAATTTCTTTCTTATCATAATAACCCATGTATTCACAATGTAATTCCAGGGTCTCTCTAGCCGTTAATTTTTCATAAAAAATAGGATATTCAATAATTGTACCCATTCTTTTTAGTATTTCATAGGATTTGTCCGTCAATTTCGCCCCCAAAATTTCTACATCCCCACTTGTAGGTTTCGTAAGATTAGTTAGCATCTTCATAACAGTCGTTTTACCCGCACCATTAGGACCTAAAAATCCATAAATCTCACCTTTCTTAACGTTCATATTGACAGCAGAAACAACTTCCTTTCCATCGTACACTTTCGTAAGCTGATTTGTTTTTACAATGTATGTCATGTAATTCTCTCCCTCAATTGTGACTAGTTTCATTATAAAAAATGAAACTCTCTATTTTATTACTGCATTCTTACAAATTTCTTAAGTAAAAAAGCCTGCAAAGCATTAAAGCTCTACAAGCATAATGGATTCAATACATCATTCGCTTTAACGAAATCGTAAAAATAGTTTTTTCATAGGGAATACTCGATAAACGGATCGAGCCATTCATTATTTCTACAAGCCGCTTTGTAATCGTTAGTCCCAGACCGCTACCTTGGAAAGATTTATTTCGAGAATCCTCAAGTGTATACATCCTTTCAAAAACGCGATCGATATGGTATTCATCAATGCCCTTGCCACAATCCCACACATCAATATCAATATTGGCTTCATCGTTTCTTATAGTAATTCCAATTACATTGCCATCTGCTCCATATGCAATAGCATTAGACAGTAGATTGTTTAGCACTCTATTTAATGCTTCTTCATTACCAAGTGCATATATGGAGCTTTCAGGGATATCAATTTTAATATCTAATCCCAATGAAGTAACCAAATCGTAAAAAGACAAAACATTTTTTCGGCATATTTCACTGACATTGATTTTAGTGATTGGATAATCTGTGTCCCCAGCCTCTAATTTTGCCAAGTCAAAAAATGTATGAATAATTTTTAATACCTCTAATGTTTTAGCATGTACACCCGTAAGTAAACGTTGCTGTTCCTCGTCACTATTCGCGTTTTGAAGTTGAAGCATTTCAATATAGCCAAGTACAACGGTTAAAGGCGTTTTAAGATCATGCGAAATATTGGCCAACATCTTTTTCATAGAATTTTCCATTTTATGATGTGTAGCCTGGACTTTTTGATGTTGATCTAGCAAAGTATTCAGTGTAATAAGTAACTGTTGAATTTCTGAATTTGTAGTTGTTATTAGAATCTTTTCATACGTCTGCTCATTCACAATTACATGTAGTTTTCGATGAATATATTGGATAGCTCGTTCTTGTTCCTTCTTGACTTTCCATTGAAAAATGAGAATGCCAATTAGCAATACAATTATTAATAATAGAAATATCATATATTTTTACCCTTCAAACTTATAGCCGATTCCCCATAGGGTTTTAATATAATGAGGATGTGACGGATCATCTTCTATTTTTTCACGTAGTCTTCTGATATGTACATTTATAATATTTTCGTCTCCGTAATAGGCATCTTTCCATATCATCTGATAAATTTGCTCTTTGGTAAAAACTCTGTGACGATTTGTCACAAACAATTTTAAAATGGAAAATTCCTTTGATGTCAGCTTTATCTCTTGTCCGCTCTTTGTTATTGAGAAATTAACAATATCTATCTTTAAATTATCAATTTCGAGGACCTCTTGCTTTTGTTCAGCTTGACTAGAGTATTTCGTAGCTCTTCTGATAACAGCCTTTACACGTGCTGAAAATTCTAGCATAGAAAAGGGTTTAGCAATATAATCATCTGCCCCTAACCCTAAGCCCAATGCTTTATCAACATCACTGTCTTTTGCAGACATAATAATGATAGGAAGTGCTGCCTGCTCTCTAATAATCTTTAATACTTCCAATCCATTTAATTTAGGTATCATAATATCTAAGATGACCAAATCAAAGATATTTTGCAAACAATTTTGTAATGCCTCTTCGCCATTAGTCGCTGTTGTGACCTGGAAACCTTCCATCGTTAAGTAATTATCAACCATTTCACGAATGGCTTCATCGTCTTCTACAAGTAAAATATGCTTTTGCACTATGATGCACCTCTCCTATCAAACCCAATTTCCATATGTATATTACATTACCATATTTATGATGTTTGATTAGAGAGATTTTGTTTATGAGTGTTGAAAAAAGAGCTGATCCATAAACCATCACTCTTTGGTTTATAGAACAGCTCTATTATTTAATCTTCAACTTTTAAATCACAATCTTCAAGTGGAAGCATTTTTGTTTTGTGCTTTAATTTATAGCCAAACCATAATGCTAAAAATAATGGAATCCCAATATACGAAACAAGGATACCGTACCAATCAATCTTATCGCCTGTAAAGGCTGTGTAATTTTGTCCAATGACTACGATCATACAAACTGTAAAAGCAAATAATGGTCCAAACGGATATAATTTGGCTTTATAAGGTAATAACTTTGGATCTAAGCCTTGTGCATCAAACGCTCGGCGGAAACGATAATGACTAAACGCAATACCTAGCCATGCAATAAAGCCAGACATTCCAGAAGCATTTAATAGCCAGATATAAACCACTCCATCGCCAAAGAAGGATGCCAAAAATGCTAAACAGCCTACAGCTAATGTTGCCATAAGTGCATAAATCGGAATACCTCTACGACTTAGCTTTGCAAAAAATTTAGGTGCATGTCCATCCACTGCTAATTGCCATAACATACGAGAAGATGCATATAGTCCTGAATTTCCTGCTGACAGCATAGCCGTTAAAATAATGGCATTCATTAATGAAGCAGCAAAGGCAATACCTAGGCGGTCAAACACTAGTGTAAACGGTGATACTGCGATATCTTCTGATAATAAACGTTCGTCTGTAAATGGAATTAACATCCCAATTGCACCAATCGCTA
Organism: Lysinibacillus sp. GW823-FHT02G10; assembly: GCF_058797135.1. Lineage (NCBI taxonomy): Bacteria > Bacillati > Bacillota > Bacilli > Caryophanales > Bacillaceae > Lysinibacillus > Lysinibacillus sp. GW823-FHT02G10. The sequence continues at coordinate 6,374 of NZ_JBXAJI010000012.1, read as the reverse complement.
AAATATAAAACAAAAGAATACGCCAAAATACAGATTTAACAGCCTTCGGAATATTTTTACCAGGATCATCTGTTTCACCAGCTGTAATTCCTAGTAATTCTGTTCCTTGGAATGAAAATCCTGCAGCTAGGAAAATACCAAATGTAGCAAGGAAGCCACCATGGAATGGCCCATCACTAACAAAGAAATTAGTGAAACCTACAGGAGCCTGCCCACCTAAAATACCAAAAATCATTAGTAAGCTAATGATAATAAAAACAATAACCGTTGCTACTTTAATCATGGCAAACCAATATTCACTTTCACCATAACTTTTTACGGATAGTAAATTAAACGTCAATACCACAGCAATAAATAATACTGTCCAAAGTGCTGATGAGCTATCTGGGAACCAATATTTCATAATTAATGACACAGCAGCAATTTCGGCAGCAATGGTGATTGCCCAGTTATACCAGTAGTTCCAGCCTAATGCAAAGCCCAAGGCAGGATCTACAAATTTGGTTGCATACGTACTAAATGAACCTGAGGATGGCATATAGGCAGCCATTTCCCCTAAGCTTGTCATTAAAAAATACACCATAATACCAATTAAAGCATAGGCAAGCAATGCTCCTCCAGGACCTGCCTGAGCAATTGCTCCTCCACTGGCTAAAAATAGTCCCGTACCAATTGTACCGCCTAAAGAAATCATTGTAATATGACGGCTTTTTAATTCTTTTTTCAGCTTCGGTGCTTTATGTCCGAGCTGATTTACTTTTATTTCACTCACGATATAGCTTCCTTCCTATTTATGAGGCAAAAAAATGCCATCACATATACACTGTGATGGCTACATTAATCCTCAGTTTTTCCTACATGATAGCTCAACACGTTGTGCAAACGTGACAGTTCTGTTCCTTTCGGAGACAGCCCCAGCATGAGGTTTTCAAGTCCCCTCACACTTCGGCAATATTTCCTTTCAACTAATTTCATCAATGCTTGTCATTTCAATTAGCATACTTATAAATATCGCGACCTCTACCTCAATACAAACATGAGGCATATAATTATTAAATTTATGATGTTTATTATACTAACATAAGACCATAGACATTTCAATACAACCACAAATGTTCTGTATTTTATGAATCTTCTACTATTTTTAATAGTGTGATAAAGTGTTATAGTAGTTCAATTAGAATGGTTATTATTAGGGGGGATTTTATTTTGACTACAAATGATCATTCCACTAGTTTTCCAAGTAAAAAAATTAGCTGGAAAGGAACAACCTTACTTTTAGTCTTTGGAGTTATCTTTATAGCCTCTACATTACGAATGCCACTAACTGTTGTTGGCCCAATTATATCCTTTATCCGTGAAGATCTTGGAATATCTAATGTTTTGGCAGGCTTTCTAACAACGATACCATTGCTGGCTTTTGCTGTTATATCTCCATTTGCACCAGTTGTAGCACGCAAACTAGGGCTTGAGCTAACATTATTTTTATCCACTTTTCTCTTGGCTTTAGGAATTGTCCTACGTTCACTTGGTACTACAGAATTACTTCTATTGGGTACTGTGCTAATTGGCGTAGCCATTTCTTTTGGAAATGTACTAATTCCAGGATTATTGAAGTTGAAATTTCCCTATCATGTGGGTTTATTAATGGCCTTTTTCACCATGTCCATGAATTTTACTGCTGGCCTTGGTGCTGGTATTAGCTATCCGATAGCTAATTCATCGTTAGGCTGGCAAGGTGCACTTTCCATTGCACTCATACTCGTTCTAATTACAATCTTAATTTGGATACCTCAACTAAAATCAAATAAACCAGAACCAGTTACTACATCTAAGAAGACCAGTACACCTTTATGGAAATCACCTGTTACTTGGGCTGTCACAGGGGCAATGGGTTTACAGTCTTTATTATTCTACACAACAGCAGCTTGGATACCTGAGATCTATATTGCTCAAGGTTTAGCACCTGATAAAGCTGGCTGGATGTTTTCAATCATGCAATTCTCACAAGTACCAATGGCCTTAGCAGTGCCTATTATTGCTGGTAAAATGACTTCTCAACGCCCACTTGTATTGATGTTTACATCCTTCTATTTAGTAGGCTTTGTTGGGGTTGTCATGGAATGGACAAGTCTTGGGGTACTGTGGATGGTTCTTCTAGGGTTAGCAGGTGGTTCTTCATTTGCCCTAGCAATGATGTTCTTCACTCTCCGTACTCGTACTGCATTTGAAGCAGCAGATTTATCAGGCTTTGCACAATCTTTGGGTTATTTATTTGCCGCAATTGGTCCTATTCTTTTTGGCTACTTGCATGATTTATTTGGCGGCTGGAATATTGCGGGATGGCTCTTTGTCGTTGTAGCAATGTTACTCTTCTTTTGCTCAATGAGAGCCTCTAAGGATGAATATGTGCATTAAAATTAAATAAAGCAGGTGGATTAGATTCCTCCATCTGCTCTATTTCTATATAGTGTTTACACATTACTTAATTGTCGGGTTGCTGGAGTAATGTTAGCAATTCAGCAAGGCATTCTGATGCTTCATTATTACGAGCTGTTATAGTAGAAAAAATAGGAACAGCCTCTTGTAAAAGCATATAACTATAATAGTAATAGCCTACAAAAGCTTGCTCCTCATAGCCCTTTGGCGTTTCTTTCTCCCACTCCTGCTCATCATTATCCTCATTTTCTATCCACAAATAGTTGACGTCTAATAGCTCCTGCATATTTTTAACAGTATTGACTGGCTCGAGATAATCCTTGGTAATAGCATGTGCCACAGCTAAATATAACTGTACCTCTTGTAAGGAGACAACCTCTAATTTTTTACTAGTAAGCTTTTTTAGCAGGACAAGCAAAACCCATGGTGTCACCTGCCACAGTGTACCTTGATGTTCAATTAATTCAGCTAGTTGTGTGTATTGCTCCTGTTCTATCAGCTTAGGAATGGCTGTACCTCTACCATAAGGTGTCGTCAATTGTCTCCATGGGATATTGGGAATTTGCTGATTTAACATAGTAAGCGCCCTCTCTCATCAAAAGTATTGAAAGTAAACAATTCCTTTACACTAATAGCATGGTTTTTGGTAAAAATAATTTGGTGTATGATAAATATTTACATAGGGTTTATGGAATATATGAGTTGTGGCAGGGGAAAGTGGTGGGATTAACCATGTCCAGTTGCCTGTAACTTCTCTTCCTGTTGATTTTTCTGCCTCCTCAAACAATTTAAACTGCTGAGCTGCTGTATGATGATCAACAATGCTCACACCATCTTCTTTAAATGAGTGAAGAACAGCAATATTAAGTTCTACTAAAGCACGATCACGCCAAAGAGACGCATGTTTGGTTGTATCAAGATTAAAAATCTCTGCAATTGCAGGTAACATATTATAACGATCATGATCTGCTAAATTTCGTGCACCAATCTCTGTTCCCATATACCAGCCGTTAAATGGAGCTGCTTGAAAATCAATTCCAGCCATTTGAAAACGCATACTCGAAATAATAGGTACGGCATACCACTTCATTCCTAATTTTTCCATATCGTTTGACTCTGGATGACGGATTGAGACCTCTACTATATTTTCTTCAGGAATTACAAACATTTGAGGAGCACGATTATCCACCTGTATAACGAGTGGTAGTACATCAAAATCAGTTCCTTTACCTCTCCATCCTAACGACTCACACACTTTTGTAAATTTAACGGACTGTGAATCTCCAATAATGCCTGCATCTGTTTCATAGCCTGCATAACGAATTAGTTGATGATTCCAAATCCGTACTCTATCTGAAGCAAACACTGTTATAGTTGGACGGATTTTCCCATGATTTGTCGCATAATCAATATGTTCTAGTAATTTTTGAAAAATAGCCTTTTCATCTAAAATATCACGTGCATCTACCACATGCAGTGACTGCCAAAATAGACGTCCAATACACTTATTGCTATTTCGCCATGCCACACGTGCGCCAAAAACTAGCTCCTCTGTTGTTGGGTGATATTCACCTGCATCCTTAACTGCCTGTAATCTATTCTTTAACCAAAGTTCTGATTCATTTTGTTCTGTCTGATATAGACTTAAAAATTGCTGTATCTCCTGTATATTCATATCGATTCCTCCACTTATCCTCATATTAGAGGAACAAAACAACAAGCACCATGAAAATAGTAATTGAAAAAACATACATATTTTATATATGAAATAGTTTGTTCATATTTACTCTATAGACTCTCTTTCGTAAGAGAATGTAAGGGAGAAAGATTTTAATTATTATAAAAAGGCTACAGTAGTCATGTAGCCTTTTTCAGGGGGTTGTAGAACAAAGAAATCAATAGAATATTTGTAAATGGTGAAAAAGCTATTCGTTCTGGGCTACTTACTTGCTGCTATTGCTTCGCTTTCGCATAGAGCAGAACCAGTTTCACAAATTCTCTGGCCAGGATTTCGCCTGTATCGCTATACTAGAGAAGTCGTCAAGCAGCCTTCACAAAAGTATTGACCATGGAAGTGTACGTGGTAGGTGAAACGGCTTATAGGATGCCCATAGAAAGATGCTAGGGGAATGAAATTCAGTCCCTCACCTTGCCAATAGGTCTTTTTTTGCTATTGCATTATCTTTTATCGTTTAAAGAACAGGAGAATAGAAAAAAGCATGTAACACACATCTGTGCTACATGCTTGATGACCCGTACGGGATTCGAACCCGTGTTACCGCCGTGAAAGGGCGGTGTCTTAACCACTTGACCAACGGGCCGTGGCTCCGAAGGCAGGACTCGAACCTGCGACAACCTGATTAACAGTCAGGTGCTACTACCAACTGAGCTACTTCGGAATAATATGGGCCTAAATGGACTCGAACCATCGACCTCACGCTTATCAGGCGTGCGCTCTAACCAGCTGAGCTATAGGCCCATTTTGGAGCGGGTGATGAGAATCGAACTCACGACATCAGCTTGGAAGGCTGAGGTTTTACCATTAAACTACACCCGCAATAATGGTGGGTCAGGACGGAATCGAACCGCCGACACTTAGAGCTTCAATCTAATGCTCTACCAACTGAGCTACTGACCCGAAAAATGGAGGAGGTAGAGGGATTCGAACCCCCGCGCGGTGTTACCCGCCTGTCGGTTTTCAAGACCGATCCCTTCAGCCAGACTTGGGTATACCTCCAAAAATATTACAATGGTGGAGCCTAGCGGGATCGAACCGCTGACCTCCTGCGTGCAAGGCAGGCGCTCTCCCAGCTGAGCTAAGGCCCCATTTATCATTTTGAAAATGGTCGGAATGACAGGATTCGAACCTACGACCCCTTGGTCCCAAACCAAGTGCTCTACCAAGCTGAGCTACATTCCGTTGATTTTATTGGCGCGCCCGACAGGAGTCGAACCCATAACCTTCTGATCCGTAGTCAGACGCTCTATCCAATTGAGCTACGGGCGCATGTTAATTAAAAAATGATGAGCCATGAAGGACTCGAACCTTCGACCCTCTGATTAAAAGTCAGATGCTCTACCAACTGAGCTAATGGCTCGTGAAATTAAAAATGGCTGGGGTACTAGGATTCGAACCTAGGCATGACGGAATCAAAATCCGTTGCCTTACCGCTTGGCTATACCCCAATTTTAAAATGGGGCGACTGATGGGAATCGAACCCACGAATGTCGGAACCACAATCCGATGCGTTAACCACTTCGCCACAATCGCCACTATATAGATTATATTAGCTGTATTATGAACGAGTACCTCAATACCTGGCAGGGGCAGTAGGAATCGAACCCACACCAAAGGTTTTGGAGACCTCTATTCTACCGTTGAACTATGCCCCTAAAATGGTGGAGGGGGACGGATTCGAACCGCCGAACCCTAAGGAGCGGATTTACAGTCCGCCGCGTTTAGCCACTTCGCTACCCCTCCAAGGGAATGGTGCCGGCGATAGGAGTCGAACCCACGACCTACTGATTACAAGTCAGTTGCTCTACCAACTGAGCTACACCGGCAATAATAATGGCGGTCCCGACCGGGATCGAACCGGCGATCTCCTGCGTGACAGGCAGGCATGTTAACCGCTACACCACGGGACCAAAATGGTGGAGGATGACGGGCTCGAACCGCCGACCCCCTGCTTGTAAGGCAGGTGCTCTCCCAGCTGAGCTAATCCTCCACAAAAAATAAGCGAAGCGACGTCCTACTCTCACAGGGGGAAGCCCCCAACTACCATCGGCGCTAAAGAGCTTAACTTCCGTGTTCGGTATGGGAACGGGTGTGACCTCTTTGCCATCATCACTTCACTTATTCAGCTGAAAGACTTATTCTTTCAAAACTAGATAAACGATCCATTGAATGCTTCAAACTTTTTTGGTTAAGTCCT
>NZ_JBXAJI010000011.1:0-83084 GCF_058797135.1 Lysinibacillus sp. GW823-FHT02G10 | reverse complement strand
GTCATCGCCCTTTTGGACAACTATTTAAATTTACCATACAACCAAGAGGTTGTCAACACTTTTTTGGAGCGGGTGATGAGAATCGAACTCACGACATCAGCTTGGAAGGCTGAGGTTTTACCATTAAACTACACCCGCATATATTTTCTTAAAAATGGCGCGCCCGGCAGGAGTCGAACCCACAACCTTCTGATCCGTAGTCAGACGCTCTATCCAATTGAGCTACGGGCGCATATGAAATTAATTAATTGACTTGGTGCGGCCGAGAGGACTTGAACCTCCACGGGGTTGCCCCCACTAGGCCCTCAACCTAGCGCGTCTGCCGTTCCGCCACGACCGCATTCAATTAGTAACTTTTTTATTATACTATGATAATTCAAAAAGTCAACTCTTTTTCTTAAAGAGATGAGCCATGAAGGACTCGAACCTTCGACCCTCTGATTAAAAGTCAGATGCTCTACCAACTGAGCTAATGGCTCGAATTAAGAAATGAATGGCTGGGGTACTAGGATTCGAACCTAGGCATGACGGAATCAAAATCCGTTGCCTTACCGCTTGGCTATACCCCAATAAGTGGCGGTCCCGACCGGGATCGAACCGGCGATCTCCTGCGTGACAGGCAGGCATGTTAACCGCTACACCACGGGACCAAAATATTATTTACATTAAATTATGAAAAATGACCCCTACGGGATTCGAACCCGTGTTACCGCCGTGAAAGGGCGGTGTCTTAACCACTTGACCAAGGGGCCATGGCTCCGAAGGCAGGACTCGAACCTGCGACAACCTGATTAACAGTCAGGTGCTACTACCAACTGAGCTACTTCGGAATAATTCATGTTATGTTGTCGTCGTTATCTTGTCGACTTTTACTATTATAGGGACAACTCAACAAAACGTCAACTATTTTTTAAACTTTTTTTACTCTACTAATTTTAATTTCCCCAAACACTTACTGCAACAATACTTTTCAACATTCATTTTTATTTTCCGTATATATAATTGGTGGCAATTGACACAAGTATATTTATAGCGTCGTCGTTGTTTTTTAACTGTAGCTTTCGGGACATGTAAAACTGCGCAAAATCGAGGGGCATCTACTTTCCTTAATAATTCTCTAAAATCTTTATCTCGATGCTGATACCCTTTACCTTCAATATGTAGGTGATAATGGCATAATTCGTGTAAAACAATACCTTGAATCTCTTTCAAACCGTATAACTCATAGGCTTTAGGATTAATCTCAATATTATGGGATTGTAAAAGATATCGTCCTCCCGTTGACCGTAATCTCGGATTAAAGTAGGCTTGATGCAGAAAAGGCCTCTGAAAGTTTTCTAAAGATAAGCGACGAACAAGCTCTTGTAATTCTTGATTGTCCACAGTAATCACCTCTAACAACAAGAATACCACACTGCGTAGTATAGACAGTGTGGCAAAAATTTAGTACTCAAACTAATGCTTGATTTTTAGGAGGAAGCATCGTTAAAGAGATACGTCCTTTCGTTACATCTATTTGTTCAACCCAGACAGTTACAATATCCCCAAGTGCCACAACTTCTAATGGATGCTTTATACGTTTATTTTGGAGTTTAGAAATATGCACAAGTCCATCTTGCTTCACGCCAATGTCAACAAATGCGCCGAAATCTACTACATTTCTTACCGTCCCCTGCAATTCCATACCTACTTTTAAATCTTCCATTTTTAATACATCAGTCTTAAGCAATGGTTGTGGGAATGCATCACGTGGGTCACGACTAGGTTTCATTAAGGTATCCACGATATCTTGAATTGTCACAACTCCTACTCCAAGCACATCACTTAATTTTTGGATTTTTAGTGCTGCAATAGCATCCTCTGCCTTCTGTGTCCCTAACTCTTTTTTATCTATTTGAGCCTCTGCTAATATTTGCTCAGCAAGGGCATAGCTCTCAGGATGAATACCTGTAGCATCAAACGGATTTTTTGCTTCTGGGACACGTAGGAAACCAATAGCTTGTTCATACGTTTTGGCGCCTAACCTTGGAATCTTCTTTAATTGCGCACGTGTAGTAAATTGACCATTTTCCTCTCGCGTCTTTACGATATTCTCTGCAACAGTTTTTGATAGACCAGAAACATATTGTAAGAGTGATGATGAAGCCGTATTTACATCTACACCAACTTGGTTAACAGCTGTTTCTACTATAAAAGATAGCGATTCATTTAATTTTTTTTGAGAAACATCATGCTGATACTGACCTACACCCACAGCTTTTGGTTCAATTTTCACTAACTCTGATAAAGGATCCTGTAAGCGACGTGCAATGGAGACAGCACTACGTTGTTCAACCTGTAAATCAGGAAATTCTGTACGTGCAATTTCAGACGCTGAATAAACAGATGCCCCCGCTTCATTGACAATCACATAGGCTATGTCAGTAGTAAGTTCATTTAATACATCCGCGATAAATTGTTCTGTCTCCCGAGATGCTGTACCATTACCAATGGCAATTATACTTATTGGATACTTTGCCAAAATTCCTTTTACAATAGCTTTGGATTTTGCCACATCTGGTTTCGGTGGATGTGGGTAAATAGCTGTAACCTCAAGCATTTTCCCAGTTTCATCTACAACCGCCAGCTTGCAACCTGTACGGTAAGCTGGATCAACCCCTAAAACATATTTACCTTTCATAGGTGGTTGTAGCAATAGGTTACGTAAATTTTCAGAAAAAATATGAATAGCCTGTGCCTCAGCTTTTTCTGTAAGCTCGTTTCGTAATTCCCTTTCAATTGAAGGCTGAATTAAACGCTTGTACGAATCCTCGATTGCTAGTTTAACTTCTGCAATAGCAGGAGACGAACCAGTTGCAGGTATCCATTCTTTCCACATAATCATTAATACTCGGTCCACCGGCACATGAATAGAAACCTTTAAGATTTCTTCTTTCTCTCCTCGGTTTATTGCTAAAATACGGTGTGGTACAATGCGACTAACAGGCTCTTCATATTCGTAATACATTTCAAAAACATTTTTCTCGTCGATTTCTGTATTTTTCACAGACGTCACAAGAATTCCATCTTTCCATGAATAAGCTCGGATTTTTTCACGAATAGAGGCATCGTCCGCAAAACGTTCTGCTAATATATCTCGAGCTCCTATCAGGGCTTCTTCCGTATTAGCAACTTGTTCGTTGTCCACAAAGTCAGTTGCTAATTGCTCTAATGCATCATCACTAAATGCTAACAGGAGATCTGCAAGAGGCTCTAAACCTTTCTCTTTTGCAATCGTCGCCTTTGTACGTCGTTTTTGCTTATAAGGTCTATATAAATCCTCAACACGTTGTAAGATTGTTGCAGAAAGAATAGCCTGCTCTAATTCTGGTGTAAGCTTTTCTTGCTCTTGGATTAATCGTATAACTTCTTCTTTTCGTTGTTCAAGTTGCTGTATGTAGTGATAACGATCTTCTACAGCTTTAATTTGCACCTCATCAAGTGATCCTGTAACCTCTTTTCGATAGCGCGCAATAAATGGTACCGTATTTCCCTCTTCTAATAAGTTAATAACAGCTTCTACTTGCCCTGGTTTGACTGCTACATCCTTTGCAATGAGCTGTAACATTTGCTTTTGCTCCACATCATCACTACCTTTTTCTTTTCATTTTACCATTACACTTTACTAAAAATGCAAAAAAATAGTCTACTCAGACGAATATGAGTAGACTATTTCCATTCATTTTAAAGGTATTTTTCATTAAACACCCATGAAAGATTAGAGCGAAACACTGCCACTTGCTAGAATAGCCTCTTGTAATTTCTTTATTGCTTTCCTTTGTATCCTCGATACATGCATTTGAGAAATCCCTAATCGTTCTCCAGCTTCTTTTTGACTAAGTTGCTCTAGATATGTAAGCTGAATAATTTGTTTTTCCCTCTCATTCAACACAACCAGCGCCTCTGAAACAATCATTCGTTTATTGGTCATTTCATAGCCATCGTCTTCCCTGCCCAAAATATCGAATAACGTGACTGTACTACCGTCTGAGTCTGACTCTATCGAATGGTCCATAGAAAGAGCTTGATAACTACGGCTCATTTCCATAGCTTCTAGTACCTCTTCCTCTGCTACTTCTAATCGTTCAGCAATATCTTTAATGGATGGAGAACGCTGTAATTCAATTGTCAGCGCCTCCACAGTTGATTTAATCCTCGGCCCAAGTTCCTTTATACGTCTAGGCACATGCACATCCCATGTTTTATCACGTAAAAAACGTTTGATTTCCCCAACAATTGTTGGCACGGCAAAAGCTTCAAAACTACGACCAACATTCGGATCAAAACGTCTTATTGCACCTAACAATCCCAGCATCCCTACTTGAACAATATCATCATAATATGATTTACCATTCGAATATTTACGAGCTATAGATTCAACTAGATATCGATAATGAATCACTAAATTGGTTTGTGCTTCATCATCCTCCGTTGACTGGTACAATTCAATCCACTTAAGTACATCTTCTTTAGATGAAGATTTATGTAGTGATTCTTTCGACATTTTTCTCCACCTGCTCCCTAGTGACATACTTTGTCATGAAGACAGTTACGCCACCATCGTTATTGATCATCACCTCATCCATCAAAGTTTCCATTAAATAAAGTCCCAAACCACCTTCTCTTAGCCCTGCAATACTTTCTTCAGGATGATACGGCCCAATCTTAGACTTAATCTCTTCAAAATTAAAACTATTGCCGTAATCCGCAATCATCATTTCCATTTTATTGTCATACAGCGCACACCCGATGACAATTTCACCCTCTTCTTCGTCTTTATAAGCATGGTGAACAACATTTGTCACAGCCTCACTTGCTGCAATTTTTAAATCTTCAATATCATCATAATTAAAGCCAATCCTACTCGCTAAGCCCGAGACAGTTAATCGAATGACACTGACAAATTGCGGTTTAGCAGGAACTCTAATTTCAATATAGTCAAATTCCTTCATTATCTTAATTCCACCTTTTTATCAGTTTCGATATCCATCAAATCACTAAGACCAGTAATTTCAAATAATCTTTGTAACCTATTCGATAAACCAACGAGCTTTACTTTACCATTTTCACGTAATGCTCTTTTATAAAAGGCAACAAAAATCCCAAGTCCTGTACTATCCATGTAATTTACCTTTGATAGATCAAGCTCAATTTCTAAACCCTCTGTAATCTTTACAGCTTCTAATTCGTCTCGTAATCCTGAAGCAGTAAACGTATCAATCTCACCCTCAACAAAGCCAAATAATTTATGATCAATTTCTTTAAAATGTATCGTTACGTCCATATAGCACACCTCCACCATATTTGTTAGACTATTTTCTCTACCCTGTTCAATTTAAACTTAAACCTATTTTTTTAAAATAACTACAGTAAAATCATCAAATAGTTTAAAATTTTGCACTCTCTCTATTTCCTTATAAAGGAGCTGACACAATTGCTGGGCAGATAAATGTCTATTTTCTTTTATTAAAGTTGTGATTACCTCTCGTGAATTTAATTCTTCTTTCACTCTAAATTCTGTCACACCGTCGGTCATCATAATAATCAAATCATTCTCTTCTAACACAATTTCATGAAACGTATAGTTTGTTTCAGACAATACACCCAATAGTAAACCTTTAGCCTCTAAGGTAAAGAACTGATCGTTCTTTGCACTATAATGTAAAGCTGGTTCATGGCCTGCCGAAGCATAAGAAAAAATGTTTTGCTCTACATTTAAGCAGCCATAAAACATCGAAACAAACATACTGTCATCCACACCTTTTTCTATTACCCTATTAATAACTTCTAAAACATATGAGGGATCTTTATATGCATATACCAATGTTTCAAGTCCATATTTCACCATCGACATACATAAAGCAGCAGGAACTCCTTTACCGACAACATCTGTCACAGCCACACTCAAATATTCTTCTCCATCATGAAAAAAATGTACATAATCGCCATTCATTTTTCGAATAGGTACTGAAATCATACCTATATCAATATTTTTCATATTCGGCACATAAGTTTTCAACAATGTTTTTTGGATGTTTGTCGCTATTTTCATTTCCATTTCATATTCAGCTTGCTTTTGAAGTAAACTTTGATGCTCTCTATGTGCCATTCCATAATGCACCATTACTTCAATCAAAAAATCATAAGCAGGCTGTAATTCATTCATTTGATTCGGAAATATTTGTTCTACAGCATTTTTATGAATGCTAATAACATCCTCGGGAGAGATATTTTTTTGAATTAATTGACGTGTGAAGTTCTGAGCGATATATAAATTTCTTTCTGTTTGGTTGACCATATAATCTGCTAATATTTTTTTATACTGAGCTTCTAATTGTTTCAGTTTTCTTCACGTCCTAACGCAACCATTTTTCCGCTCTTATCGTTGTTCCCTCTCCAACGACAGATTGAATATCTAAACTATCCATCAATCGTTTAACACCTGGCAAACCAGCACCCAGCCCCCCCGAGGTGGAATAACCATCCTCCATTACTTTACGAACATCTTTAATACCAGGCCCTTGATCTGTTGCAACAACAACTATTTTTTTTTCTGTATCTGCTTCAACCCTTTCAATTGCTATGATACCTATACTTGCATATAAATAAATATTTCGTGCTAATTCACTAATTGCCGTGGTGATGCGGGCTTGATCAACAGTGCCAAATCCAAGTGCTTTTGCTTCATTGCGCCCCAGTTGTCTAGCTGCAACAATATCCCACTCTGTAATAATTTCAACCGAAGACCTATATGTCACTGCTGTCCCTCCATTTCCTTTGGAGTTATACTCTTACACTTTTGTTCAAACTGCTTGCCATCATTTAAAATGAATGAATTGCCTCTATAAATGGAATATTCTATGTAAATTTTCATATACCTTTTAAGAATTTTTTCAAAAATCTATTTTTATTAAAAATCTTGTGTATATCTTAAAGCTTTTTGTAATATTTATCAATTACACCTTGGCTTAATTATTTCAGGTACTTCATCTTTCGTAGCAAAATCGTTTGCTGAGCAAGATCTATCGTAATTCAAATTATGGTAAAGACATTTCAAGGATATAAGACAAAAAAGCATCGAGATATCATAATCTCGATGCTTCTATACACATATGTATATCAAAATTTAACTAGACCTAAACTAATCATCAACGCACCATCAACTTTTTCCATCACAGCATGATCCAGTTGCGTAATACGATCCGTCAATCTTGACTTATCAATTGTCCGCACTTGTTCTAGCAAAATAACCGAATCACGTTCAAAACCATACTTTTCAGCATTGATTTCAACGTGTGTCGGTAACTTTGCCTTTTGAATCTGTGCAGTGATAGCTGCGATGATGACAGTCGGACTAAATCGATTGCCAATATCATTTTGAATAATCAGCACCGGCCTAGTGCCTCCTTGTTCAGAACCTATTACCGGTGATAAGTCTGCAAAAAAAACGTCACCACGTTTTACATTCAAAGTGTCATCCCCCGCTAACGAGACGCTCCACCATATGTTGTGCTTCATACTCTGCATGCAAGCATTCGCTCGCAATCATTAAATTAATATGAGACATTTCAACATATCCTTTAATCATAGCTTCCCGTATTTGATTTGGTTGCTCCTGCATTAAATTTTTGCGCGCCAAAATACGCACAAAAGATTCACCTTCAATTACTTCCTTTGTTTGTAGAAATAGCCTGTCTTGAACAGCAATTGTAGCTTCTCTTAACTTTTTCTCGTACACAGCAAGCACCTCCAACGGAACCATACACTTTTCATTACTTCCCATTCTATCATTGAAAGATATTGTTGAAAAGACATGAAATGACAAAATATCTGACAATTTGAAGTACAAATTGTAAAAATATGTTGGTTGTCGAAGGTATATGCTGAATAATTATTATTGCAATGTGTTTTCAAATATGAGCCATTACTATGTTTTGGAAAAGAAATAAGTTCTCCAGTGCTAATTTATTTACCAATTTCAACTTGGAACATTGCTCATGACATTACATTGAGATTTGACTTATTCTAATGAAAGACAACTAAAGATATATTCTAGGAACTCTTGTTGTTATAATGCATGGTATTTCATAATTAATTGTTTCGAGCTTTGTTGCCCATTCATCGATCGATACTCCAGTATTTCCTTGTCGACCAATGAGTGTTACCTTCTCACCTATATCATATGCTTTTGGTAGGGCAACCATACATTGGTCCATACAAATTCGTCCAACAATCGGCATTCTTTGTCCATCAATTAAAACCTCTTGTCCACCTAACTTGCGAATCACGCCATCTGCATAGCCAATTGGAATTGTTCCTATCCACATATCTGTCGGAGCAACATATGTAGCTCCATAGCCAACTGGATCACCTGATTTTATTTGCTTTACATGAACAAGTTCACTTTCAAGCGAGAACGCTGGTAACAAGGGAAAAGGTAATATACTTTTCACATATGAAGAAGGTGATAATCCATACATCGAAATACCAAATCTAACAGCATCATATTGTAAATGCGGATCTTTTACTAATGAGGCTGCTGTATTAGATGCATGAACAAGTCGCGGCTTATTAGGTATTACAGCTAAACATTTCTCAAAAAATTGTACCTGTTGATCAAAATGTAGCGTATCCTCTTCATCAGCTGTCGCAAAGTGTGTAAATATTCCATCCAGCTCCATGTTATCTGTAGACTGTATTGTTTGATAGAGCTCTAATAATTCCTGCTCTGAGCGAATACCTATTCTACCCATTCCGCTATCTATTTTTATATGAAGTCGTAAAGGAAGCGCTTCATCCACTAAAAGAGAAGCAGCTTGCTGAATCCAATCATCGGCAAATGCCGTAAGTATAATACGTTGCTGCGCTGCATAAGGAGCAAATGAAACTGGAGATGCACCTAATATTAATATGTCTGGTTCTTCAAAATGTGCTCGAATATGTAATGCCTCATCGGGCGTTGCCACTGCAAGTACTGTGGCACCAGCTTCAAGAGCTGCCCGTGCAACGGCTACATCTCCATGACCATACGCATTTGCTTTTACTACAGCGATAATTTGAACATTAGGTCGTAAAAATTCTTTTAAGTTTTTTACATTTTGTTGAATTGCTTGTAAGTCTATTATTGCTTTTGTTGGACGAAAAAACTGCTGTGTCTTCATAAGAATACCCTCTTTATTTTTAATTAAAACATTATGTAGGACATACATATTGCAAAGTATGTCGATTTAGCTTGTACACACAAAGTTTTAGTTTTCGGATGAGCCTATACTTTATAGGTTCATTTTAATTATCAATAAGCTACAGCCTCCGTATCCCAGAAGGCTGTAGCCAGAAAAGTTACTTCATACTACTTATCGTCATAGATGTAGCAACTTCAATCATTTCTTCTCGCGTTAATTTACTTGATGCTACAAAGAATTCAACGCCATCTTTTTCCCAACTAATTGATGTATCTGTAATAGCACCAATTGTATAGCCTAAATCAACTGGATCACCAGGTGACGATACAGGTAACATTGAATTTTCCTTCATTACTGGTTGCTGCATAACAGTAAATGCCTTCTCACCATCGTATGTTAAGATTACTCGTTCCATTCCACTTTCCTGCACAACTTTTTCATTCGCTAATTGTGCCCAATTTACAACAGGATAATGTGTTTGGAATTCTTGATATTCAACTTCTGCTCCAACAGCTTCCTTATCCTCATTATCTTCTTGCCCTTCTTTTTCGGCAGGTGTAGCTTGTTCACCTTTCGTGTTATCTTTATCAGTGAATTGTTCAACTGCATACTCTTTTGCAGCATGTTGTACACCTAGCTTAATTTTCTTAAATGTGATTTTGATTTGCTCTTCTTTCACATCATTCATAATCACTACTGAGGTTGGCAATAAAGTTTTCTTATCTACTGTTATAACCTGATGTGGCATACTGTTCTTATAGCTATTTCTAGTAGCCGCTTCAAATATATATGCTTTTTCTTCTTCTTTCATGACAAGATTTTTATCTTCTGCTAAATCTTCTGCTAGTGCTCCAATTAAGTATGCCTGACTATTTTTCTTTGGCCAATCACTTTGGAATTTATACATTTTGTTTAATGTCGGTGTTACGACAAAAACACCATCAGCATTACGTACAATCATTTGAGAAACATCTTTCCCACTTTCAACTACTTCTACTCGATAGAAATCAGGTTTTGTGTGCCATACTGTTACATCATAATTTCTAGGTTCCCCACCCGATTTAATTTCCATCGATGCATTTAATTCATAACCATTCGTCTCTGCCCATTTACCATTCACTTTCTTCAACACTTTTTCCTGTGAGGCTGCACCACATGCCGACAGAAGTAATATCGTACAAAGTAAGACGAGCCATTTAACTATACGGTTGCCCACGCTTTCACCCTTTCTTCTTTCAAATCCACTACGACAATATATGAACCGTATTTGTCAGTTATGTCATTTGAAGAAAGGGCAATATATTTAAATTTACATGCAATCCTTTTAGACAAGTTAAGTACTATTCTAATAAGATTACTTGAGCAGCTGCGTATTGCTTAGAATGCGTAATACTAACAAATCCATTGACAAGTTCATCCTTAAAATATAAAACAGGATTGCCAGCTGCTCCTTTTAACACTTCCAAATCATGAAGCTTACATTGTTCCCCAAGCCCTGTTCCCAGAGCCTTCGAAAATGCTTCTTTTGCAGCAAATCGCCCAGCTAAAAATTCTATTTTGCGAGTTTCCGAATAACCATCAAATATTTTTTTTTCATTTATCGTTAAAATGCGGTCTTTAAATTTATCTGTTCGTTTCATAGCCTTTGCAATACGATCAATCTCTACAATATCGAGGCCAATTCCCTTAATCATGTGAACCTTCTCCTTTACCTATTTCCAACAAGGCATGTATAATAATTGTAAATTGAGGTGGAGCCATGTTTAGTAGAACGGAAAATTTTAAGCAATATACAAAGTATTACCCTGTTGTTTCAACTTTAATAGCAATAAATCTTACTCTTTATGTATTGTCTCTCATACCCAGCATAGGAACACTCTTGTGGAATTACGGAATCCAAGCAAATTTCCTGATTCAAAGTGGGGAATGGTGGCGTGTTTTCTCTGCCATGTTTTTACATGCAGGTTTTATGCATGTATTTTTTAATATGTTTTCCTTATATCTCTTTGGACCAGAGCTAGAAAAAATCGCAGGGAAAGCACGTTTCATTACAATTTATTTAGTATCAGGTATTGTAGGCAACATGGCAACCTATATATTCTATGATAGTAGTTATGCCAGCCTTGGTGCAAGTGGGGCTATTTTTGGAATTTTTGGTGCATTTGGGGCATTAGTTTACTATACTCGACGTACAATGCCCATGCTTCGTAAGCTCATTTTACCAATCATCGTCATCAGTGTCATTATGACCTTTCTCCAACCAAATGTGAATGTCTTTGCTCATTTAGGCGGTCTAGTAACCGGATTTATCCTTGGACTTGTCTATTTACATCCAAAAAGAATTTTAAGCTGGCGCAAACAAAAGATGGCTGGTAGACCATAACATTAAAAAGAGGAGCTGCTCACCTATAGAGCAGCTCCTCTTTCCTTACAATGACCTCCATTATAAAACCACTGTAGCTTCATTTGACATCTTTATTTTTTTCCATTCAGTTGCTGTTAAACCATAAACAACCTGATCTACGTAGTGATCATATAGCCACTCAGCATCCCTTAAACGCCCTTCTTCATGAAAGCCCAATACCTTTGGGATTGTACGACTACGAATATTACCAACTGCAACACGCACTTCTATACGATTTAACTTTAAATAATTAAAGGCAAAATCAATCAATGCTTTCATGGAATTCGTAACGAGCCCCTTTCCTACAAATTCATTCCCTAGCCAGTAGCCAATACTTGTCCATTTATGTTGCCAGTTGATTTGGTGATAACCAATAACACCCGCAAGCTTTCCATCATAGTAAATCCCTGCTTGTATGCCATTGTGATCAGCATATTGTTGCATAGCATTTTTTACGAATTGCTCAGTATCCTTTACTGTTTTGACATCATCTACAAAGGGCAACCATTCACGTAATGTATCCCTTGAACGGTCAGTTAAAGCGAATAACTCTTCTACATCACTTAAATCCAAAAGCTTTAAATAAGCGCTTTCATTAATGTCATATTTAAACAATGTCTCCACCCCTTTTGTTCTATTTATTTTATTATAAACAGCATCTCTATTTATTTATAGTTAAAAAAGCTAATCCTTCCATAAAATTGAAAGGATTAGCTTTTTAGTTCATTAATGTTCGTACCATGTTAAGATCGTCTCGGCATCTTGTTGCTCTAAGCTGGAAACACTCCCCGTTGTACCAGTTGCTCCTGACATGACGGTTGCTTTTACAGACATAACATTCTTTCTTTTTTGAAAGTACGATTGTGTACTTTCAATAGATTGAATTCGCTTCTTCTCCATGGTTAACGTAATTCGACTAAACACTCGATACTGCATAGCCAGTTGCTTGCCATCTATTTGATAGCCTGCTGTTTTATGTTGCCAAATACCAAGTAACATTGTTAATGGAATTAACAGCAACGACAATAGCCCGTATGGATAAAAGAAATAGATAGATGCACCGATAATCGGAACTAGCCAGAAAAAATCAATGCGATAAAAAAATGGTCTTGCCCTTTTTGGTGAGCGAGTAAATGTAGGCTGCCAATTCATTTCTGGGAAAAGCTGTTCTAATGTTTGCATACAATCCGGCTTCTTAATAAGTGGAAATAGCGTAATTTTTTTATCATTTCCATTTTCACCATTACCACCAGCACTTTCAACAACCACTGTAGCATAGCCTGTTAACTGACGTAGTGGATTTTCCACAATACGAATTGCCTGAATTCGATTCAACGGCAAAGTAATACGCTTTTTTTCTAACAGTCCCTTTGTGATAATCAACTTTTCTTCCTCAATGCGGACAGTGTAATCATAATAATTTATCAGTGTGATGACCACTGATACAATCCAAGCAACAATTAAAACAACCATCACCGTCAATGCCACTAAAAATGCGCCGATTTTCACGAAATCAGCTAACTCATGAAATACAGTTTCATAAGGAATAATGTCGGAAAATTGTGAAGCAACGGCTGCAAGACCTGATAACACAACACCAATTCCACCAGATGTTGTTGCTAATACTAGTAAATCTCGCATGGACATATGGTAAATCATCGGAGTTGGTATAGCTTCCTCTACAACCTGCATTTGATCCTGTTGTTGAACTGCTTCGTTTTTAGCATGACGCATTTCTAATTCAATAACATCTGCTGCTGCTTTGCGAATGGCTGTCAGCTCAACCTCAGGTTTTCCCCCTTTACTACCAGCAGTCTCCACCTGAACTTTCACTAAACCAAAAATACGATGAAAAACACCTTCATTGTAATTCAAACTTTGAATACGTTCAAAAGGGATATAACGTTTCTTTTTAACAAATAATCCATATGTCACACGCAACTCCCCATCTTCAAACCAGTAAACAAATGTCCGCCATTTTATGATTCCTCCCACGAGCGCAAGAAGTGCTGCTACTCCCCATACACCGAAAAGTAAAATGGTTTCAAAAAAATGATCACTACGAAAATTCAAAGAAAAATTAAAGCCGTTACTTATGATAATAATGGCAATTGGTAATATCATACTTTTCAATGCTTTTACACTCGTTATAATTGCAGACACTGGGTGTAAACGATTAATTTCCTTAGACATCATCTTCAGCCACCCTTGCTAAATCAGAAATACGCGCACGCAGTACGTCTGCTTCATCCATAACAAGTGCAGGAATCGTATGTACAGTTGCAGCTGTAGAAATAGAGATATTACCTAAGTCGTATTTTTTTAATATCGGCCCTTGTGTTGTATCAACATGTTGCACACGTACCATTGGAATTAATGTGCGTTTCACAACAAATAAACCATGTTGTACTTCGATTTCATGCTCTCGAACTTCATAGCGCCATCTTTCCCATCTTATTTTCGGGAAAATAAAAATAGATAATATCGCACTTAGTAAAACAATTGCACATGCTATGAAGTAAATAAATGAAGGCCATTCAAAATAATAAGTACCATAGCTTACAAGTCCTGCTACAACTAACAGCACCAATGTTTGTATGACTCCATATAAACGCCACACTGTTAGCCCTTTACGAGAAATTTGATGAATCGGTTGTGCTCTCATTGTCGTTCCCCCTCTTTCTTCATTAGGTGTATACGAATTCACTCACCTTTTTGTTTCAACTATAGCCGAAAAAAAACCTTACAGCCATCATGACTGTAAGGTTTACTATAAAAAATTAAGTGTATTTCGTCTAAAATTATCCTTCGTGACGTCTTGGAGAACGAGAACGACCTTGTCCACCTTCACGACGTCCGCCTTCACGGCGTCCACCCTCTCGACGGCTACTGCTACTGCGACGCTCTCCACTGCGAGCATTGTCACGACGTCCGCCGCCAAAGCTACGGTTACCACGGCCACGATCACCGCCACCACGGTTATTGCTAGAACGTTCACGACGCATTGGTAATGGACGTTCTTCTGTGATTGTTACTGGTGTATCGTCTGGCTCTCTCGTTAATGAACGCAGAGCAGCTGCAACAACATCAACAGCATCATGATTGTCTAATAATTCTGCTGCAAGTGTACGGTAATCACCTAAATTGTTATTAGCAATAAGACCTTCCAGTGTTTCAACAGCTAAGCGTTGTTGACCTTCTAATGCTTCGTCCGTTGTTGGTGGGCGAAGAGGTGTCATACGTTTTTTCGTAGTTTCTTCTACAATACGTAAGTAACCCATTTCACGAGGTGTTACAAATGTTACGGCAAGACCTGATTTACCTGCACGACCTGTACGTCCAATACGGTGAACATATGATTCAGGATCTTGAGGAATATCAAAGTTATAAACATGTGTTACACCAGAAATATCAAGTCCACGAGCGGCTACATCAGTCGCAACAAGGATATCGATTTTATTTTCTTTAAACTGACGTAATACTGAGATACGCTTCGCTTGGCTTAAATCACCATGAATACCTTCAGCTAAATAACCACGAATAGATAGTGCCTGTGCAAGCTCATCTACACGACGTTTTGTACGACCAAAAATAATTGCAAGCTCTGGTTGGTGTACATTTAATAAACGAGATAAAATATCGAATTTTTCACGTTCAGCAGACTTAACAAAATATTGATCAATGTTATCAACAGTTAGTTCTTTAGCTTTAATTTTTACAATCTCTGGATCACGCATAAATGTTTCTGCAATTTTACGGATTGCTGGTGGCATTGTTGCTGAGAACAGTAATGTTTGGCGCTCAGAAGGTACGTTTTCTAAGATTGAATTAATATCATCAATAAAGCCCATGTTTAACATTTCATCTGCTTCATCCAATACTAATGTTTGAACATCTTCTAATTTTAACGTACGACGATTAATATGATCAATAATACGACCTGGCGTACCAACAATGATTTGAGGTCTATTTTTCAGTGCACGAATTTGACGACCTATTTCTTGACCACCGTATACTGATAATAATTTTACGCGTTTGTCATAGCCAATTTTATAAAGCTCTTCTGAAACTTGAATTGCTAACTCACGAGTTGGAGCAATGACTAATGCTTGAATATTAGGGTTTTTTGGATCGATTTTTTCAATTAGTGGAATCCCGAAAGCGGCAGTTTTACCAGTACCTGTTTGTGCTTGACCTAATACATCACGGCCTTCAATCGCAAAACGAATAGTACCTTCTTGGATTGGTGTTGCTTCTTCAAATCCCATACGCTTTACTGAGCGTAATGTAGATTCGCTAATATTTAATTCTGAAAAATTTGTCAAACTTCTCAATCTCCTTTTTTTCCTTTTAAGTTGACAAATGGTTACATTTTCAGATGAAGTTGTCGGCAAATTCGAGCCTGTGTAGTGGAACGTTTCCGTTACTTAAAAATTTTCTCTACATGATAGTCCATATAGAGCTCTCTTATATGAAAAGGAAAGCCCGGTCTTTACCGAGCGGTTCGATTCTGTCGTAATTTTTCACTTTAGAATAAAACCGTTGTGTTCAAAAAAAAGTACTCTTCAACCAAATATGAAGAGTCTTCGCACAAAATGTATCCATTGCTTACACTAGTCTAACATGGCTTTAAATCCTATGCAACGATAACGCATGAGTCGTAATAATCTGACTACTTTATTTACCTTTTAAAAACATTAAAACCTGTGGAAACCATTCAGAGCAATCTTCCTCAAAACATATATGGTGCTTGCCATTATCAGAAAAATACAAAACCTTGTCTGTAGAGGCTAATTCATCAAAAAGAAATTGAGCCGTATGATAAGGCACTATCCCATCCAACTTCCCCTGCACAATATATACAGGAATTTGAATATGCCGATAATACGGCTCCACCATTCTTACCAACTTCATAAATTCTACTGTTGAGGCAAGTGGCACATTGTTAAACTTCTGATGGTACCGTAGATAGAGTTCGTTATTAGTTAAATTATGGTGATAAGCTTCAGTAGCTAACATTTTAAAATCTTTGACTAGCTGTTTAGGGCTCACATACTTTGCAGCCGCACTTAGTAATACAAGCTTTTTCACTTTATAGCGTTTAGCTAAATATAGCGCTATAATTCCTCCCATTGAAAAGCCAACAACGATTACCTCGTCAACTTTTTTTGCCAACGATCGGAAAGCTAATTCGGCATCCATTAACCAGTGTTTCGCCTTAAAACCACTCATATGTAATTCTTCACCATGTCCAGACAATGTTGGCTCTTCAATTATCCAATCTGTATGTGAACGTAAATAACTTGTGAATGGCTTCACCTCATATGGTCCACCTGAAAATCCATGAATACATAGCACACCTACTAACAAATTCTTCACCTCATTTAACAAAGATAAACCTACACAAATAAATCGGTGAGCGTTTCTCTCACCGATTCATTGCTACTATGACGTAAATGCCTTTAAGATTGTCTCTAATTTCATACCACGTGAACCTTTAAGTAAAACAATAGATGATTCATTCGCTTGTTTTAGCTTTTCAATAATAGCCGTATAATCATCTTCTGTATACAATAAACGTTCAGCCTCAAAGCGCTCTTTTAATATTTTGTAAAGATATAGCATCCGAGGGCCAAACAAACAGACATAATCAATTTCATCCTCATTAATATGCTCAACCAGACCCTCATGGAAACGTTGCTCATTTGGTCCAAGCTCTAGCATATCTCCTAACACAAGCCATTTTTCAGGTCGAATAGTTGATGTAGCCATAAATTGAATGGCAGCTTTTACAGAGGTTGGAGCTGCATTATAGGCATCATTGATAAATAGAGCGCCATTCGTTCCTAGTACCTGTTGCATCCTCATATCAGTTAATACGACATGCTCTAAGGATGTACGTATTTGTTCATTGCTTAAACCTAGCTTATGAGAAATTAACATGGCCACAAGTGTATTTTTTACTTGATGCTTGCCAAGCACTGAAATAAAGAAATCACCCTCGATCAGACCGTGTGTAGTGAAGTGGCTGCCATCAGCGTTAGCATGAATATTGTCAGCGTATAAAAGATTATTGGATTCTAACCCGAACGGCACTGACTGTAATTGCTGTTCTTTTGCCACTAATTCCTTGAGCAAAGGTTCATCACCATCATAGAATAATAGACCATCTTCTTGCATTCCTTGAATAATTTCAAACTTAGCTTTTGCAATACCTGCACGTGACCCCAAATCCTGCATATGGGCCTCACCAATGTTGGTAATAACCGTCATATGTGGACGAGCAAGCTTCGTTAAAAACTCAATTTCACCAAATCCACTCATGCCCATCTCAAGGACAGCCACATCTGTATCTTCATCAAGCTGTAAGATAGTAATAGGCAAGCCCAATTGATTATTAAAGTTCCCGATCGTTTTTTGTACTTTAAAGAATGGAGCTAGTGTTCCCGCTAAAATATCCTTTGTTGATGTCTTACCATTTGAACCTGTAATGCCTATAAATTTTGCTTTATGTTCATTACGATATGCTCTAGCCATTTCTTGCAAAGCTAATTCTGGATCATCCACAAACAACAACGGGTAACCTTCTGGTGGATTCGGCTCATCCTTTTGCCAAAGAGAAGCTCCGGCACCTTTCTCAAATGCCTGCATTACAAACTTATGCCCATTTGTATGCTCACCACGAAATGGAACAAATAGGTCTCCTTGTTGAATTGTTCTTGTATCAATAGAAATTCCTGACACAACAGTGTCACCCAAAGCCGCCATATCCTCATTTAACCATGCAGCTAATTGTTTTAAAGTTTTTTTCACGATAATCCCACTCAGTCTTTTTTATAGTGGAGCTGTTGTTTTTCTTCATAGCGTTCAATTGCTAGGGTAATTAAACGGTCAATCAGCTCTGGATAACTCACATCTGTATGCTGCCATAATAATGGATACATACTTACAGGCGTAAAACCTGGCATTGTGTTTACTTCATTAATGTAAACGTTATTTTCAGTTGTTACAAAAAAGTCCGCACGAACTAAGCCGCTACCATCTATAGCCTTAAATGCACGCTTTGCCAGTTCTTTTAAGCTTGCCACAGTTTCTACTGGAAGCTCAGCTGGAATAATAAGTGCTGTAGAACCGTCCTTATATTTAGAATCATAATCATAAAAATCAGTAACGGGTTTAATTTCTCCTGGCACTGATACTTCAGGATAGTCATTTCCTAACACCGCTAGTTCAACTTCACGAGCGACAATTCCCTGTTCAACAACGATTTTACGATCATATTGTAAAGCAACCTCAATTGCTTTTACCAATTGCTCGCGATCTGTTGCCTTGCTAATCCCAACACTTGACCCTAAGTTTGCAGGCTTCACAAACATTGGCCAATTCAGGTTATTTTCACAGCGTTCAATGATTGCGTGTTGCTCATTCTTCCACTCACTACGAATAAAATACGTATAGGGCACTTGAGGTAATCCAGCAATTTCAAATAATTGCTTCATTACCACTTTATCCATTCCAGCAGAGGATGCCAATACACCATTTCCTACATACGGTAAATTTAGAACCTCAAGTAAACCTTGCACTGTTCCATCCTCACCATTCGTACCATGTAACAATGGGAAAATGACATCAAACTTTACCTCATTGCCATTTTTATCAAGCAAAAAATCAGTGATATTATTTTCTAAAATTGTAGTATTATCACCAAATTGTAGTTCTTCTATTGCACTGACGGGTTTTTCTAAACGCTCTCCACGGCGCCATTCCCCGTCAGTTGTAATGAAAATCGGATATACTTCATACTCCTCGAAATTCAAAGCTCCTGTGACTGCACGTGCTGTCGATAACGACACTTCGTGCTCCGCTGACTTTCCGCCGTATAATAAACCGATTCTTTTTTTCATTTTTGTGCCCTCCACATACTTCTTGAGTACTATTAGTTTATCATGAAACGTCTTGACAAATGACATAAAAATCTCACCGTATTTTTAACGGTGAGATTTTGCGTGTACATTTCTTCGATTATGCCCCAGCATCAATACTTCCTGCTATTAAATTGTACAGGAATAATGCAACATAAATATTGTCTACCAACATCTTAGTTCTTTGATTGCGTCACCATGAAGTTTAAATAATATAGATTAATTCATCATGCTCTGTTTTTAAAATCGTATTTAAGTCATCCCAAACTTCGTCAGGAAAAGAATATTCAGACAGATTGCGAACTTCTATTCCATACGCTACTTTTGGTTTCTCAATCCGATACAAAGATAGTAACGCTCCATCTTTCGCAAAGGATCGGTAAGAACGTAAAAAATCTGGTGATATAGCGGGAATACTCGCTTTTACTTTTCGACGCCAAAATCCAGTGCTGCGTTCCTTTTCACGAATTAAACTATTAAAAACATTGGCAACCAATAAATCCGAATCACTTAAATGACGAAAATAAATTTTAGTCATTTTCTCTAAGTCTGAAGAATAATAGACGAATCTATTTTGTAATTTATTAAAAAATGCTGACGTAATTGGTTCTTTCTTGTGACTTATGTACAGCAATTCTCCTTGTTCCATCGGTGTTAAATGATCTAGCCTCTTCTCGTCCATAAAATCTACCCAGCATAATTCTTTAGATTCAGCAGATTTTTTCACAAAACGAGGAACATCTTCTTCTAATACATATTCAAATTGTGTATGCATATTAAAAGAACCGTCTTCATAGGAATGTTTTAATAACAGTAAGTGATGTAGTGGTTCAAGTGCAGCCACAAATTGCGAGAATTTTAACCCGCTAAATATAACAAATTTATCGACATCATTCATATGAACATAAATATGATACATAAAATCATCAGCTGACTTTAATTTTTTAGCCACAACCATCACCCCATTCTTCACTACATTATAAGACTAAACATGATTTTTTTGAAACATTTTATGTTAATTGTCGTCACTACTATATACGCAGGCATAAAAGTAATTTTTGCGTTATAATTAGGAATGTTAAACATGCATTTGCATATAAAGTTTAGATTACTCAATGAGTTCAAGTATTTGCTTAAAATTCCATTGACAATATTCAAAGCAAATTGCAAGCTTATCAATAGATATGAGCTATTTTCACACCACTGCTGGTTATTAATTTGCTTTCTTCTTTGACCAATTATAAACGAAATAGGGAGAATCGCATCACATTTACTCATATTGAGATACTATTTTAATTTTAGGTGGCTTTTATGGAAAATAAACGAAATTTCGCAAATCGTTTTGACTGGACACTTGCATTTATACTCTTCACTTTTCTAGTCATTAGTTTGTTAGCTATTGCATCTGCCCAAACTTCAGGACAATATGGCATTAACTACGTACCAAAACAAATGCAATGGTATGTGATTGGTGCAGTAATTATTGGTATAGTCATGTTTTTTGAGCCAGATCAATATAAAAAAATGTCATGGTATATGTATGGAGCAGGGATTGCCTTACTGGTACTGCTTATTTTTATGCCAGAAGGAGAAGGTCAAATCGGTGCACCCGTTAATGGTGCTAAAAGTTGGTATCATACGCCGATTGGAAATATTCAGCCTTCTGAGTTTATGAAAACTTTTTACATTTTAGCACTAGCTCGATTAATTAGTAAGCACCATGAAATTTATTCATTACGATCAATTAAAACAGACTTTTTGCTACTAGGTAAAATCGCTATCACCTTAATCGTACCATTAGCTATTATTTTAAAGCAGCCTGACCTAGGCTCAGCACTTGTATTCTTTGCCATTACGGCAGCACTTATCATTGTAGCAGGGATTTCTTGGAAAATCATTCTACCAACATTTTTAGGTGGCATGGTAGCAGGCGGTACCCTACTGTGGATGGCACTCTATATGCAGGACTTTCTAGAAAAAACATTTGGTTTTAAGGCCTATCAATTTGCTCGTATTTATTCTTGGCTAGACCCCTATTCCTATTCATCCAGTGATGGCTATCATTTAATTACCTCTTTAAATGCCATTGGATCAGGTGAAATTTTTGGTAAGGGATTTAGAAATCGTGAAGTATATGTAGCTGAAAACCATACCGATTTCATTTTTACAGTTATCGGCGAGGAATGGGGCTTTATTGGCGCTAGTATTGTTATTTGTATTTTCTTCTTATTAATTTATCATTTAACAAAGACAACCCTATTACTGAAAGATCCCTTCTCGACCTATGTATGTGCTGGGATTATTGCTATGATTACCTTCCACGTTTTCGAAAATATTGGTATGACTATTCAATTATTACCTATCACAGGTATTCCACTTCCGTTCATTAGCTACGGAGGAAGTTCACTTATGGGGAATGCTTTAGCGATTGGGCTAGTCTTTAGTATGCGATTCCATTATCGAACATATATGTTTACCACACATGATGAAGATGAATAAATATAGAAAAAGGGAAGTCTCGCGTATTGAGACCTCCCTTTTTCTATTGGAAACGAGTTAAGCTTGAACTTGCGGAGTTTGCGTTGGTGGTGTTAGCACTTTTAAAAGTTCTAGTCGAGACTTTGTTACAGTGGCTGTTACACCCAACTTAGATAAATTCGAAACAATCTTTTTCAAATCTACTTCTTTTGTCATACATTCCACCTCAATCTTTCCTCGATTTTATATAACGTTTTATTTACGAAAAAGTTTCATTTTTCTACGAGTATGATGTCTGACAAATTTATCATACCATTTAACTTCCCTTTAAAATTTTTCAATTTTGTTACATTGTAAATTTTTCACATCATCAAACTTTTCCATCAAACATATTTAAATTACCCAAAATGGCTACATTTTATTCAAAAATCAGAACATAGATTTAAAAAATCTAAAATGCTTCATTTCTTTCTTTACTAAATTGTTCCACTTTATTCAAGCTTCCCTTCCCCTATTGTTGTAATCGCCAGAACAAGAGAGGTAGAATATACATATTGAAATATCGTATGAAAGCAGGGAACTGTATGAAAAAGGCTATTTTACTATTGATGTCTGTTCAATTCCTCGTTTATCTAGGGTTCGGCATTATTATTCCCGTCTTACCAGAGGTAATTGTGCAGCAAAATTGGCATGATCTCCACGTGGGTGGTTTATTGACCGTTTATTCACTTGCAAGTTTTTTCACAGCACCGTTATGGGGGATGCTATCAGATAAGGTAGGGCGAAAACAACTAATCCTTACTGGTCTAATTGGCTTTAGCCTTAGTTTTGTTATTTTTTCACTATTTATAGATAACCTAGCTATATTGTATGTTTCACGTATTATTGGTGGTTTATTTTCAGGTGCATTATATACAGCAGTAACAGGATTTATCGCCGATATATCTAGTGAAGAGGATCGCAATAAGTATATGGGCTTTATGGGCATGTCCATTGGTCTTGGGTTTATTTTTGGTCCAGCAATCGGGGGAATGCTAGGCCATTATAGCTTGCAGTTACCGTTTACTGCATCAGCATCATTAATTGCACTATTATTTATTTATGCAAGTTTCGTCCTAAAAGAACCTAAAAAACGAAAAGATTCAAATAAACGTGCTATAGTGCCAAAGGGTGCTGCAACAATGTTACAATTCCGTGTGCGCTATCTATTTATGTTTTCTTTTTTAGTAACTTTTATGCTAGCTGGCGTAGAGGCTACATTTCAGCTATTTCAAATCGAAAAAATTCACATTACACCATTACAAATTGGTTACTTGTTCATGTTTAGTGGATTTGTCGATGCTGCTATTCAAGGAGGGGTCGTTCGACGCATAAAAAATGGCAGTGAAACGACATGGTTAATCGGTGCACAAATTGTAACTGCTATCGGCATGCTTTTATTTACATTGACAGCTAATCTTTTTATCGCTGGGCTTGCCCTTTGTGTCTTTACAGCAGGTAATGCACTTGCAAGAACATGTGTTGTATCACTCTCCTCTAAAGAATCTGGAGGACAATATGGAACTGCCGCTGGACTGTCCTATTCAATGGATAACTTAGGACGTATTCTTGGTCCACTCTTTTTTACATGGTTATTTACCGTACAAGCAAGTCTTGGTTATTATATTTCGGCTGCAATAGCCATTCTTTCTATAAGCCTAATCTTTATATATAAGGCATCCCGTAAATCATTACGTCTTCCGTAAAATATAGTAGGTTGCATTTTATGAATTTCTAACTATTAGAGAATTACTAATTAAACCATGCGGATTATTCCTATATATCAAAGGGATAATCCTTTTCCATGCTATCTAGCCATTTCATATCTTCTTTCCGCATTTGAAGTAGGCTATACTAAGTATGTTATTAACAATACAAAGGCAGGTGTAGGAATGAGCATTTTTACAGATATAGAATATTTAGTTCCTTTAACTTTGTTTTTTAATATTTTATTAGCCATGACCATCATTTTCTTAGAACGTAAAGATGCTACCTCTACATGGGCATGGATCCTCGTGTTATTTTTCCTGCCATTAGCTGGATTTATTTTGTACTTATTACTTGGAAGACAATTACGAAGAAAGCACCTATTCCGTTGGGAAGGACGCAAGGATATTGGGATTGATAATCTGATTACCTATCAGATGGAAGCGATTCGAGATGAAACGTTTGAGTTTCGTATTGCTAATGCAGAAAATTATCAAGAGATGATTTATATGCACCTCAGAACAAACAATGCGGTGTTAACACAGGACAACCATCTGGATATTTTTGATGATGGTGCCGATAAGTTTGAGCAGCTCCTTAAAGACATTGAAGCAGCTAAAGATCACATTCACATCCAGTATTATATTTTTAGACTTGATGACTTAGGTACACGTATCGTCAATGCATTGATAAAAAAAGCAAAGCAAGGTGTTAAGGTGCGTCTTCTCTATGATGAAATGGGATCACGTAATGTTAAAAGACGCCATTTTAAAGAGTTGCTGCATGCTGGTGGTGAAGTAGAAGTTTTCTTCCCATCCATTTTGCCACTTCTTAACCCTCGTTTAAATTTTAGAAATCACCGAAAAATCGTTGTCATTGATGGTCGAATTGGCTATATTGGTGGTTTTAACGTCGGTGACGAGTATTTAGGTTTACAAAAAAAGTTTGGTTATTGGCGAGATACACACTTACGTATTGAGGGTAGTGCCGTACATCCTTTGCAAACACGCTTTTTACTCGACTGGAACCAAGCTAGTGCACAACAAAAAATGGGGTACTCTGATCGTTACTTCCCTGCCATCCCACAAAAAGGTGATGTGGGTTTACAGATTGTTTCAAGTGGACCAGACTCAGACTGGGAGCAAATAAAGATCGGTTACTTAAAGCTTATTAATATGGCTCAAAAATATATTTATATTCAAACACCATATTTCATCCCAGATGTTAGTTTTTTAGACGCCATTAAAATTGCCACCTTGTCAGGCATCGATGTACGCATAATGATTCCTAATAAGCCTGATCATATGTTTGTATATTGGGCTACTTATTCTTATGTGGGTCAATTATTACGTGCTGGAGCCAAAGTCTACATCTATGAAAAGGGCTTTATCCATGCTAAAGCTATTATTATTGATGACGAGGCTTCCTCTGTCGGAACAGCGAATATTGATGTACGAAGTTTTAGTCTAAATTTTGAAGTCAATGCCTTCATATATGATGCAAATATATCGCACCAATTGGCAGAACTGTTTGAGAAGGATATTTTTGATTGTACGGAATTAACATGGGAAATGTATAAAAACCGTTCAACACTGATTAAATTTAAAGAATCTATTTCCCGTCTATTAACACCCATTTTATAAAAATAAAAAGGAAGAGAGCCTGTTCACAGAATGGCTTCTCTTCCTTTTATTATTTTACGCCTAAATATTCTTCCAACGTAATGTTTTTCTTTGTTATCTCTTTTGCAATCTCTTTGCCCACATAACGATAGTGCCATGACTCATACATATAACCTGTTATCTCTTCTTTGTTTTGAGGGAAACGCAAAATAAAGCCGTACTCCTGGGCATGTGCAAATAGCCATTGCCCTGCTGGAGTTTCCCCAAACTCTTCTGTCAGCCACACATCTTCTTTTCCACGCTCTCCTATATCAAACGCTAAGCCTGTTTGATGTTCTGAGTAGCCAGGACGAGCACTATATCGATCTGCCGCTGCCTGTCCATCACGCTTAACATAGTTATCATAAAGGGTTGTTTGATATTCAAAAGATCGATAGCCACTAAATGCAACTAAATCAAATCCTTGCTGCTTGGCAGCTGCTAACATTTGATTTAACGCTTCTCGTGCTTCTGGATTTTCTTCAGGTGCAAAGGTAGATGGAAGCGGATAAATTTTATTAGCTAACAGAATACCATTGATATAGGTTGGTTCCGTAGGTAATGTTTGATTTGGAAGATACCCATTTTCGTCTGGTTGTTGCTCTGGCTTTGCAGGAGTTTCAGTATTGTCTAGTTTCTCTGTTGCAGTAGAATCTTGTTCAGTTGTTTTGTTTGTTTCTGTTGTTTTTGGCTGCTCATCAGATGCACTATTTACTTGATTATTTTTATAGTTATAGACTACAAAAATTGCTACAATTAACGCGATAGATATGAAAGCACCAACGATAAGCGGAAGACGATTGTTTTTCACTCTTTATACCCCTTTTAAAATATCAGGTATCTAAAAGGATATTTAAAGCATTTCACCTTGAAAATACCTATTTTATTGTATTACTAGTTATAATCTTATTTTAGCACTGTTCACATTTTCAGGTGTAAATTTCCTACGTAAATATTCAATTAATCTGTTAGAACGATGACAAATACTACTATAGATGCAATTGCGAAAAAAACTGCCATATACTGCATCCATTTTGCTTCTTTTACATAACCTTGCTCTTTAAAGCTTTTTGCTCTAAACCCATTTGAGAGGGCAAACATGATCGTCATTGCAAGTACGGCAAAATTAAATTTCCCCATAATAATAAATACAAGTGCTGCAATACTAAAAATTGCGACAAGAATAGATGATAGCCATTTTTTGTTCATCTTGCTGTCCTCCTAAAAAAATCGAGGCAGCAAAGGCGCCTCGACATCAATCAATTTATTTTTTTGCTTTCTCAGGATGTTCCGAATAATATTTACGCCCAATATATGTTTGAATAATCAACAATGCACCACTGACAGACCAATACAAAGGCAGTGCTGCCATAGAAGACATGGAGATAAAGACAATCATAATTGGTGAAATATAAATAAACATTTTCATCTGCGCTTTTTGTTGCTCTGGTACCGTCCATAAAGATACACGAGCCTGGATTAGGTAAACAATCCCTGCAACAATAGTCATCACGATATCAGGTGAACCTAAGCTAAACCATAAAAACTCATGGGATTTAACATCGGCAGAATACAAGATCGAAAAATACAGACCCATAATAATCGGCATTTGAATTAACATCGGTAAACAACCCATATTAAGTGGATTAATGCCATGCTTTTGATATAGAGCCATCATTTCTTGTTGATATTGCGTTTGCTCTTCTTTTGTCTTAGCTTCCTTCATTTTTTTCTGAACGGCTTCCATTTCAGGTTTAAAAGCATCCATCTTCGTTTTCATTAATTGCTGTTGACGATAGTTTTTTAGCATAATCGGCATTAATACTAAACGAATTAGAACAGTAATCGCAATGATTGCTAAACCATAGCTCCCTGAAAAGATATCATTCCCGAAAAACTCCAATAAAAATTCCATAGGTTTTACAAAGATACTATAGAAAAAACCTTCTTTGTTTTGCACAGCTTGACAGCCACTAAGAACAAAAACGGCAATACCAAGCATTGAAAATAGCTTCAAATTTTTCATTTTTCCACCTACTATTATTTATCAACTACTGTGAAGTATACCTTATAGGGTCTCTCTTTATCAAATAGCAAGTGCTACTTATTCCTTAAGCTGGTTCCTCAGATGATTCATCAAAAAAGATGCGAGCTTTAGCAACGCTAATATGTTCGCACCTTCTCATTTTCTATGCTCAAAATCTACACATTTTGTAATTCAGCTTCTGCCATTTCAAAACGATAAAATTCATGATGAAGCTCGTCTCTAAAATGTTTTGGCGTAACTCCAGTATATTTTTTGAAAATACGAGTAAAATAACTTTGATTACAGAAATGGAATTGATCTGAGATAGAAGTAATACTTTTGTTTGTATGTCGTAAGTAGTATTGTGATTCTTCTACACGTCTAACATTTAAATACTCAACCAATGTAATGCCCACATGTTCTCTAAAAATACGTGATAAGTGACTAGTACTTATATGAAAGTTATTTGCTATACTTTCAACAGTTAAATCATTTTCAAGCTCGTCATTTATATACATTATCACTTTGTTAACAGTTTGATGTCGGAAAGTCGGTTGTTTGCGATCTGCAATAAAGTAAACAAAGAAATCAATTAAATCATCAGCAAATTGTAAAAACTCTGCGTCTTTCATTTGATTTTCTATCATATCGTTACACGCAATATTGAAAGCAAATGCTTTTTTCGAAGGTACTTGATTGTCCAGCAATTTACGAGCAACAATTGATGACAAAACAGAAAAATAACTTCGAACGATTTTAATGACCTGTTTGCCAAAACGAATTGAGAGAATATCAATTAACTCATGCAAAGATTTTTTCGCTTTTGCAGATTCTAAATGGTAAATTTCAAAAATTAATTTCGACTCAATATTAAAAAATTCTTCGACACCGATATATTGATTAATATTATCGATTTCTTGGAAGTATCTTTTGGATATCGTTTCTGACATAGAATGTTGATGTAGTTGCATAATCTTCCCCATCTTTCCTCAGAGTGCACGAATTGCATGACAATATTTGACACCAATCCCGACGAATTAAAAATAAGAAAATAGTATTTACTTATTCAATATAAGAACTGAGTCCTATTTCACAAATTTTATTAACAAATAAATCAAAAATAACCCTACTAAAACACCAGATATAAAAAAAATAGACTATACAGTGAATTTTACCATATTCTGCGATTTCCTTTCAACCACATTTTAATTGCTACTCTAGTTCTAATTTATCACATATGCATAGTAGAAACCTCGTAAACTTATTCCTAACAATTAAATTTTACCATATACATATCAAAATAAATTAGTCATTTTATAAATTTATTTACAAATTATACAAAACAACTTACATCATTCTAATGGATCATTCGACATTTTTCTATTTTATTCCTAAATCTTCTCTATATAATTTATATGAATATGTAGTAAAATAGATGATAATACTATTTTTAAAAGTTTAGACGAGGTGTTTAAAGTGGATCCAAAACAAATAGAAGAGATCATGGAAATTATTAAGGAATTCTTCCCTGAAAATACGTCCATCGCTATCTCTGATACAAATGAATATTTGTATTACCAACCAAGCAAGAAAGTTGATTTAAAAATTAAACCTGGTGACCCTATCAAAGAAGGTTCAGCCGCACACAAAGCATTAAGCTATGGTCAAAAAATCAGCTCTTATATCGAACCTGATGTCTTCGGTGTCGCTTATTATGGCATGAGTATTCCTTTAATGGAGGAAGGCGAAACAAAAGGAGCTATTACTGCTATCTTCCCGCAAAAACCATCAGCATTCTTAACTAACTACATTACAATCAAAATTGATGATTGCTGGTACCCAATCAAACATGATCAAGTTATTTATTTAGAAACACAACTCCGTAAAACATTTGTTAAAACAATGACACGTGAAGGTTATCACCGTTTAAACTTAAGTGATCTAGAGCTATTTTTAGCACCTGACTCATTTATTCGTTGTCACCGCTCTTATATCGTTAACATTGACTACATCGATGAAATTCAACCAGATTCACACTCAACGTTTTTATTAATTATGAAAGATGGTACACGTATTCCTGTTAGCCAACGCTATGCAAGCTATTTCCGTCGTTCTTTAGGTTTCTAATTTGTATGAACAGCGAGCAATTTTTATAATTGCTCGCTGTTCTTTTTTGCGCACAAATCCGCCTCATTTACCTCAACATTTAACTATTTTTGCACTATTTTTAATATAGAAAACAACTAAATTTATACAGCTCTACAATAAAACGTTTTCTCTGTCGAAAAATCATCTTAATGCTCGATTTTCCTTTTTTTACTCAATTTAATGCTAATTCTAAAGTTTTTGTGACAATTTGGTGATAGTATTATTCAAATGGTTGGAGTCATACTACAACTGAATAAACAGAAAATTCTTAAATGTTTTTTCTAGTTTTGTAATCGGTTTCCATCAAAATTATTTAGGGGAGGATTTTTTTATGGATGCAAATGTTCAAAAACGCCTAGGTTTAAAAGAACTTGAGAGTAAAATTGTAACTGCTGAAGAAGCAGCAGCACTTATTTCTAATGGTGATGTAGTTGGGATGAGTGGTTTTACTCGTGCTGGGGATGCAAAAGTTGTTCCAATGGCATTAGTTGAGCGCGCAAAAAATGAAGAATTCAAAATTGATGTATATACAGGTGCATCATTAGGACCAGAAGTAGATAAGTACTTAGCAGAAGCTGGTGCCATTCGTAAACGTGGACCATTCCAGGGTGATGCGGGTATCCGTAATTTAATTAATTCTGGGGATATCTTATATGTAGATGCTCATCTTTCTCATAATGCTGAGCTAGTGCGCCAAGGAATTATCGGACCAATCAAGTATTTAATTCTTGAAGCGGTTGCTATTACTGAAGATGGTTTAATCATTCCAACAAACTCTGTAGGTAACTCACCTATCTTTGCAGAATATGCAGAAAATATTATTATCGAGTTAAATATCTCTCATCCAGAAGCTTTAATCGGTATCCATGATATTTATGTACCTGGAGAACAAGGTAAACGTGAAGCTATTCCAATGACAGATGCTATGCAACGCCTTGGTGATATTGGTATCAAAGTAGATCCAGCTAAAATTAAAGCAATTGTTATTTCTGAAGAGCCAGATGCTCCTTCATTAATCGTACCTCCAGATGAAGAAACACAAACGATGGCAAACATTTTATTAGACTTCTTCCGTGATGAAATTAAAGCGGGTCGTTTAACAAATCAATTAATGCCATTGCAATCTGGTGTAGGTTCTGTAGCAAACGCTGTACTTGATGGCTTTGCAGATTCAGAATTTGAAGATTTAATTGTTGCATCTGAAGTACTTCAAGATGCTGTATTTAACTTAATCGATGCTGGTAAAGTTAAATTCGCTGCTGCAACTTCAATCACACTTACTGAAGAATTACAGCAAAAAGTTTATGGTAATTTAGAAAAGTATGCTGATAAAATTTGCTTACGTCCACAAGAAATTTCTAACCACCCTGAGCTTATCCGTCGTTTGGGTCTAATCTCAATCAACACAGCTCTTGAGTTAGATATCTATGGTAACGTTAATTCGACACATGTTTCTGGTACTCGTATGATGAACGGTATCGGTGGTTCAGGTGACTTCGCACGTAACGCACGCCTTGGTATTTTTGTTACAAAATCATACGCAAAAGGTGGAGCAATTTCTTCTATCGTGCCAATGGTATCTCACGTTGACCATACAGAGCATGACGTTGATGTTATCGTTACAGAACAAGGTATTGCTGACTTACGTGGTCTTGCACCAAAAGAACGTGTACCTTTAATTATTGAAAACTGTGCACACCCAGATTACAAAGAACAATTATGGGATTACTATAACCGTGCAGTTGAAGCAACTGGCAACCACCAAACTCCTCATCTGTTAGAGGAAGCACTTTCTTGGCATGTAAATCTTGCTAAAAACAAAACAATGAAAAAAGAAGTTGCAAAAGCTTAATTATTACATTCTCTACGTCTAATAAGTTAATACTTATTAGACGTTTTTTTATACGTGAAAGCAAAAAACAAGTGAGAAGTATTATCGATTGGAAGATGCTATAATAGGACTATATTAATCTTATTGACTATAATGTTCTATTTCATCGGAGGAACCATGAAGAAATTTATCTATGCTATTATTTTCTTTTCGTTTTTCGACCTTTTTACCCAGCTTCCTGTTATGAGTACTTATGCTGAGTCTTTAGGTGCATCGGCATTCCTCACTGGTCTTGCAGTGGGCATGTATTCGCTTTCCAATACATTCGGTAATATCATTTCTGGCTTCTTAACGGATCGCAAAGGACCTTTCATCATACTCATAATAGGTCTTCTAACAACAGGTCTATCATTAACATTTTATAATTTAGTAGAAGAGCCCATTGCTCTATTAATTGTACGTTTTATCCATGGCCTTGTTGCAGGCTTCATTGTTCCTGCTGCCTTTACATTTCTAGCGAACGCTACAGAGCAGGAAAAAAGAGGTAAGGGCAGTGCTATTTCTGGCGCCTTTGTTGGTATTGCAGCCATTATAGGCCCTGCATTTAGTGGTATTTTAGCTAGCCGGACAAGTGTACCATTTGTTTTCAATATCACAGCAAGCTTTATGCTTCTGCTAGGTATCCTTGCGTTCTTTATATTGAAAGCAAATCAAGTAAAAAAAGAGAAGGCTAAACCAAGTAATTACATTCCGATCAGTGTCTTTTTTAATAATACAGGAACATTAAAAGCCTTTTTAGGAGCCTTTTTCTTAATGTTTTCTCAAGGGGTTATTGCGTATCTACTCCCTCTTAAAGTACATTCCTTAGGCTTCGACTCTCGTTTAAGCGGCACTTTAATGAGTACATTTGGTATTATTGCAGTTCTTGTTTTCCTATTACCTACTAATCGTATTTTTGATAAGGTTAATCCACTCAAAACATTGTCTTTTGGTATAGGTTTAATGGGAATAAGCCAGCTATTAATTAGCCAAGCAAATTCTAGCTCTTTACTCTATACAGCAATGGCTTGCTATGGGATCGGATTCGGTTTCCTATTCCCTTCGGTAAATTCGCTGCTAATTGACTCTACAACTGCTGAAGTACGAGGAAAAGCTTACGGCTATTTCTACGCGTTTTTCTCTCTAGGTGTAGTTATAGGCTCTTCTTTATTAGGTTGGCTATCACTTGGTACTGTCAGTGGCTTTGCATTTACTGGCTTTGTATTATTGCTCTTTGCAGGCGCAATTCTTATCCCACACAAAAGACCTTCTCATGCTTAGATGAGAAGGTTTTTTGTTTACTTTTCCTTTTCTTGAATTTCTTCATTATAGAAATGGACACCAGTATGTCCTCCACCTTCAGCTACCATTTCATTCGAGGCAATTTTAGTTGGTGAAGTACCAGCCTCTGTTGCTACCTCTGTAGCTACACGTTCTGCAATATTGTCATGCATATCAGGACCTGTAGTAAGATACGACTCTAATTTTGCTTTCATACTATTAAACATTGTTAGTGCTTTATCACGATTCTCTTTTTTACTGAAATAAGATGCTGCTAGTCCTGCTAATCCTGCAACGACAACACCTGTTCCTTTTCGTTTTGCCATAGTTTATAACCTCCTAAAAATATAGAAACTAGCTCTGTAGTATAGTTTTTCCCTATTCTTAAAAGAATAAACATTATTTTTTTATACCCTCTAGCATATATATTAATGTATGGATAAATACTTGCCCTTTTATCTAGTAAAAACCCCGTCAATCCATTGTAGTTCGTCTAGTTTTTAATGCAGACAATCACACTCTATTTCCTATTAAAGCCCAGTTATCGTACCCTTATTTTTAGCATTCGTCAAAATTTTGTAACTATTTATGATTATAAAAGGCAAGTAAAGGGAATTAATGAATTAATACTAAAATAGGAGAGTGGTTAAAATGAAAGATTTCGATTTAGCATATGATTGGATAGATATGGCTTCATTAATTGGCGGGGCTGGCTTCTTAACAGTACTAATTTATAGTGTCATTCTATTATAAGGAGCTATTTACATGATTTGCTCTAGCAATTAAAAGGCAATCCGCTTAATTAAAAGCAGATTGCCTTATTTTTTATTGTTTTACATCATTGTATGCATCTGACTTTTCAAATGCTGCCACCACATAGGAACAAACGGCCTTCATTTTATAACCATTTTCGCGTGCATACGATGCTGCTTGATCGAGTAATTGTTTGGCCACACCTTGACCACGGAGCTTATCAGATACATATGTGTGATCCATTACCATTACTGAGCCATTTTGCTGCCAAGTAATTTCTGCTAGTTTTTCCCCTGCTTGCTCATTCAAAAATGCAAACTTATTTTCTGCTAATTGTTGTAATTGGAATTCCATTTCTCACCACTCCTTTTATTCATAGTACCATAGCTTTTTATATTTTCACAAAATTTGTGTACGTTTCTTTTATCAAATCAGCGAAGCTATGTCCAGATATTCGGTTAGCTTTCCTATGTCGAAAACATCACACTTCAAAATCTTTCACTTGTTGAATCAAAAAAAATCTGTACACCTTCTCTAGCAAAGTGAGAAGGTATAACAGATTCCTTTCTATCAACTATAAATTTAGTTAAACCATGAA
Organism: Lysinibacillus sp. GW823-FHT02G10; assembly: GCF_058797135.1. Lineage (NCBI taxonomy): Bacteria > Bacillati > Bacillota > Bacilli > Caryophanales > Bacillaceae > Lysinibacillus > Lysinibacillus sp. GW823-FHT02G10. The sequence continues at coordinate 48,976 of NZ_JBXAJI010000011.1, read as the reverse complement.
GAAATAGTATCTTTTAAATTAGCAAAAAAGCTTTTTACGCTTTCCCAGAAACCTTTATCTTCCATAAGTGAGCCGAATTTTTCTTGGATTGTATTACTGATATCATTTAATTGATCAGACCATTTACTAAAATCAATGTCCAACTTGCTTATTTTATCCATTAGATCCACTAGCAATTGACGGTCCTTTTCACTTAAATTAATTTCAAGCTTACTTAATTGCTCTTCTACAATTTTCTCCACATCTTCACGTGTTGCTGGCTTTAACTCTGCAATTTGCTTTTTAATTTCTGTCAGTAATTCCGCAACCTTTGCATCGTCTACCCCTGCAGATTCTGCAATGGATGTTGCTACTGATAATTCTTCGTTTGCTACATCTGTACGATCAATATCCAGTGTTTCCCCTGTAGTGACCTCATATGCCTTGTAAATACCTACTAATGCTGAATGCCCTGTAACGGCTTTCGGTGCAGCTACTTGTACGGATGCATCCTGAATTCCTGCTGTTAACATCGCATTTGCATACATCTCTGAAGTTACCTGCGTTATATTTGATGGTGTGACAATTTGTATTACTAGACCCTCTCCTGCTTCTCTGCGTGTAATCTTTGCAGAAGAGTACATACGTGAGCTTGAATTACTATCTTTAATGTATTTTACTAGATCCTCACCAGACACAGTAATTTCTTCAATTTCAGGTTCTTCGCTTACTTTTAATGATTTTTTTACAGACTCTTTTTCAGCCTCAGATAAATTTGCTCCATACACGACGATCGGTACGCCTAGTTTTTCATCAATTGCTTTTGGAGGCGTATTGTCAGATGCAAATCCTGTTGCTGGTGCCATCACTCCAAATACTAACATTGTAGCAGTTAGTATTTTAATCCATGTTTTTTTCAAATCGTGTGACCCCTTTCGCTAAAACTTCATAATTAGCAAGTATAATGTATGCCACTATACAATAATTAGTACGAAAAAAAGACGAGAAGGTTTCAAGGATGTCTCTCGTCACTTTTCCTGTTGTAAATGTTTTGCTAGCTAGTCAAACAAACCATCCTTTAAATTTCTTCAGTCCAACCGTCCTGTTGTTTCACTTTACCAGCTTTCATTAACGTTCCTAAGGCACGTTTAAATGCCCCTTTACTCATATTAAACATTTCTTGAATCTCTTCAGGAGACGATTTATCACCAAATGGCATTTTACCGCCCACATCCTGTATATACTTTAATATTTGTTGCGCATCATTTGAAAGACGCTCATGTTTTCTTGGTAAAAGTGAGCCATTCATGGAACCATCGTCTTTTACATCAATAATACGTACAACTACATCTTGTCCTAATCGAGGCTCATTATTTCGCTCAGACTCATGCACAAAAATACGGTAAGGAACCTCTACACCTAGCAAAAATGTCCCGATCGGTAACAAACGATATGGGCGTGCTTGGATATTCTTATTGTGCATATCTTCAAATGCACCTTCATATAGCTCCGAAATTTTTTCCTCTGTGGCTAAACGACCAAATAAATCACCGTTACGATCTGTACGTAGTGTCATAAATAAATGATCGCCTGGTTCTGGCCATACCTCTTTTAATGCAGGTAAATCTTCTGCTCTTACTAATACTTCACGAGATGTACCAATATCCACAAAAGCACCTTCACGTTCCACTACTTTCAAGACACGTGCCCAGCCATATTCACCTTGTGTAAAAGCTGGAATAGCCGTTGTTGCAGCCAAATCTCCACGACGGTCTGCAAATAAAAATACTTCAAGGCGGTCACCTACTGTTAGTGGCTCTGTTACCTCTGAAGCATTTAAAGGTAGTTCTTCAACTCCATTTGTTAAAATCCATTTTGATGCTTGTTGCTCTAATACCGTTAATGTAACGACTTCACCTGATTTTAATGCGTTCATATTGTCTCCCTTTCCTTCACACCATCATTTTAAAGATTGTGCTGTGTCTTAGATGCCTCTAATTTTTTCACGATGTCTGGATTTTCTTCCATTACTTGCACAAGATCTGCAATACGATCGATTGAATTCCAACTTAAATGATGTTCAATTCCCTCTACATCATCATAAATACGTTCTTCATCCACACCAATCATTCGTAAAAACTGCTCGAGCAATTCATGACGCTGCACAAGACGCTTTCCGAGCTTATCCCCTTTAGGCGTCAATGTCAGTCCACGGTACTTTTCATAAACTAAATAACCATCTTTATCTAATTTTTGAACCATTTTTGTAACAGAAGAAGGAAGAACAGATAATGCTTCAGCAATGTCAGACACTCTCGCATATCCCTTGTTGGCAATTAATAAATATATTTGTTCGATATGGTCCTCCATACTAGGTGTTGGCATATCCTTTTCCCTCTCTTTCCTTTTCTTACTCTCTAGTTTACTACAAGCTTGGCTTAAAAGTTAACTGAAAATACATTGCCTAGAAAAACACTTCCTATACAACTTAAATAGAGCCTCTTCTATTAAGAAGTAGGCTCTATTTTGTGTCGAGGATACTTATTTACCACATGTAACGCATGAATAATCTCTTTATTAATACGCTCAATGTTTCCAGGAGTATTCATTTCTTTAAATGCCTCATCTCTAGCTTCCATAGATGTAACATACTTACTTGGCAATGCATTTAGTGTAAGTGCCACCGTGTCTAATTCACAGATTTCGCATTTACAAAATGTTTGATATTCTGGTCCTCGTAGTAAAAAGCTTACTAAACCACGCACAATTTCTTCTGTAACATTTACTAAAATAGGATCTGACATATTCAAACTTTCGCCTCATTTATATTTAATTGTTACATTACTCCTGAAACTATAATAGCCTTAAAAAAAGTCTTTTTCAAGAATCACAAGTAGCATCTATTCACATAAAATCCCTTGTGTCAAAGCAAGATTAATTTCCTACCTTTTCAGATTGTTCTACACCTTACTTACTACTTTTTTGCTCTAATTAGTCTTAATGAATTAAACACAACTAATAGTGTCGCACCCATATCGGCAAAAATTGCTATCCATAATGTTAACCAACCAGGTATGACAAGTAGCAATGCAATTAATTTTAAAACTAGGGCAAATATAATATTCTCTTTAATGATACGTAATGTTTTTCTGCTCAATCCAATAGTGTAAGGAAGCTTTGTTAAATCATCACCCATTAAGGCAATATCTGCTGTCTCAAGAGCTGCATCTGTTCCTGCTCCACCCATGGCAATTCCTACATTTGCAGTGGCCAATGCTGGTGCATCGTTTACACCATCTCCAACCATTGCTACAGCACCAAATTGTTTACGTAAATCCTTAATCGCCTTTAATTTTTCTTCTGGTAACAAGCCAGCGCGCACATCTGTCATCTTTAATGAAGTAGCAATGGCTTGCGCAGTAGGCTCTGCATCGCCTGTTAACATCACCATATGCTTTACTTTTAAGGCATTTAATTTGTTCAATACATCCTTGCTTTCATGACGTAATTGATCAGCAATTGCAACCAGTCCAATAAGTTGATTATTCGAAACAGCTGCTACTACTGTTTTACCCTGTTCTTGCAGATTCTTAACCTGACTTTCTATGTTTTGATCTACAGAAGTTAATGAAGTAGCCCATTTCATGCTACCTACATAAATAATCTGATTATCAACGGTAGCATAGGCACCTTTTCCTGTTACTGATTGGAAATTTGTTGGTATTAGCTCAGATAATTTTTTATCGTGTAATCTATTTAAAATTGCTTTAGCTAAAGGGTGCTGTGACTGTTTTTCTACCGCTGCCACTAGTTGTAACACATAGTCCTCTGACCAGTTTTCAGTCGTTACGATATCTGTTACTGCTGGCTGCCCCTTCGTTAATGTTCCTGTTTTGTCAAAGGCAACAGCTTCAATATGTCCTAGCTGCTCTAAATGAACACCACCTTTGATCAGTACACCTTGCCTTGCTGCATTACCAATGGCTGTAACAATGGCGACGGGCGTAGAGACGACCAGTGCGCAAGGACATCCTACTACTAAAACAGCTAGCCCTTGGTAAATCCAATGCTGCCAATCACCTACTATTAAAGGTGGAATTACAGCTACTAAAAAAGCAATAACCATAATCGCTGGTGTATAATACTTTGCAAAGCGATCTACAAATTGCTGAGAAGGTGCCTTTTCTGCTTGTGCTTCTTCCACTAGATGAATTATTTTAGCGATAGTAGTATCTTCTACACGCTTTGTCACACGTACTTCAAGAGCACCCTCTTCATTTAAAGTCCCAGCAAATACTTCATCATTTACTGTTTTATTTACGGGAATCGACTCACCTGTAATAGCTGCCTGATTGACTGCAGACAACCCACTAATGACTATGCCATCCATCGCAATCTTTTGCCCAGGCTTTACAATCAAAATATCTCCTATTTCTATATCCTCAGTAGGTAACTCAACCTCATGGTAGTGTTCACCGTGGGCTCTTTTGATAATCGCTGTTGGTGGAGCAATATCCATTAATTGACGAATAGATTGACGTGCCTTATCCATTGAATACGCTTCAAGTGCCTCACTCACAGCAAATAAAAATACGACAACTGCCGCTTCTTCCCATTCACCGATAATAGCAGCTCCAATGATGGCGATTGTCATAAGCGTCTTCATATCAAATTCAAAGCGAACTAAATTACGGAAGCCTATTTTAAAAATACCCACTCCACCCACAAGGATAGCTATAATGAACATGGAAATCGGTAGCGGGCTCGATTCCCCATTCATACCCGCAAATAGATAACCTAGAATGACAAAAAGCAATGAAATTCCTGCTAAAACGTTTTCCTTTTTACGATAAAAAGGTGTAGTATTTTCAAGTGCTTTTGCTGCCGATTGTGTAACCCTAATGCCATCAAAGGCACCTGCTTCTTCAATTTGGTCTACACTAATAGCACCGATTACTGTAATTTTAGAAGCACCAAAGTTCACTTGTGCATCCTGTACTTCTGGTATAGCCTTTACGTTTTTCTCAAACTTTGCAGCACAACTAGCGCAAGATAAATTTTGCAATCTGTATTCTTGTTTAATTGGTGTCGTTGCCATTCGCAATCCCCTCTTTCGCATGTTCGTAGGCAATTGTTACAATTTGATATACATGCTCATCCGCTAAAGAGTAATACATTTGCTTACCTTTGCGGTGTGATCTCGCTAAATTATTATCTTTCAAATATCGTAAATGATGGGATGCTGTAGCAACTGAAGAACCAATAATAGTTGCAACATCACAAACACATAGTTCATCTTCCACCGTTAAAGCATAGGCAATTTTAAGTCTAGTTTCATCAGCTAACGCTTTTAAAAATTTGGCTACACCTGATAAATCAGGCATTTGTTGTTTCACCTTTGTGACTGCCTCTTCATGTACATGCGTCACCTCACATATTTCTTTCGGCATTTTTCTCACCTCATTCAAATATTCGTTTGATTGTATTCAATGTAACATATTATTCCATCATATTCAAACGAATATTTGAATGTTAGGATGTATATCCTTAAATAAAAAAGTTAGCGCACTTTCTGTACGCTAACTCTTTTATTACTTCGCTATTAATTGTAATGTTTTCCCTTTTATCTCTTCCTGTTTAATAAATGTTTGATGGTAATCACCATTTGCCCAATCCAGCACCTGATCTTGATACCAATCAGATTTTACATGACCACTTTGACCAGGACCAACAATATGATAGGCTGAGCTTAAATCACCTACATCCACCACAAAACGCCAAGATGCACCGTGATCTACATTACCAGCTAAATCATTATCTGCTGCTTGTACGGTAACTTTTGATCCACCAATAGGAACCTTTTTAGCATTAAAATAGGCTGCAAGAATAGGCGATGCACTTCCTAGTGTATGGTCAAAAGTAAGCTGATGGTAATCACCCCATTGCCATTTCGAGGAATTTTTTCCGAATTGATCTTCTAATTGTGCAATTGTTAGCTCAAATGCCTTGTATATGGTTTCATCAATGCCACCCTGCTCCTCAATCCAAATGCTTTTCTCTCCTGAATAGGCTGTACGTAAGAGCTGGTCTGTAATATTAAACTTCCCATACATGATGCCATACATATCTTCAGGCATTTGATCTTTAAACAAAACTTCCTGTAGCTTAATCATTAATGTATGGAACACAAGTGGTGCACCTGATTCCTTTGCGTCTACCATATCCCACTTCTCTAGCATGGCAATAATCTCGGCATACTTCCCATCCTGATCTTTTTCTTTTAAAGATGTTAATAAATCAGGCAGAAATTCTCTTGCATAGAGGTTGTGCTGATCCATTTGCAAAGCCATCATATCTTCTACTGTAATCGCATCATTTGCCTCTAACACTTCTTTAATTCTTTCGAAACGATAAGGTTGCGCCCAGAAATCAGTTATGTGATAAGGGTAGTCCTCTCCTATTACTTGGTTATTTGCCGTTGCAATAAAACCTTCTTTTGGATTTACTAGAGTTGGTAATTCATCCCATGGGATAAAGCCCTCCCAGCCATAGTCACTCGAATCACCTGGAACTGGTAATTGGCCCTCACCTTGCTTACGAATAGGTATTTGACCATTAGCTTTATAGGCAATCGTACCGTCTTTTGATGCAAATACAAAATTTTGTGCTGGCGCTTTAAAGTCTTCTAATGCTTTTTCGAAATCACTCCAAGTTTTTGCCTTATTAAAACCAAGCACTGCTCTTAGTTCAGCTGTCGGTTGTAGTGCTGTCCACTGCATCGAAAATTGTGCGGTTGGCTCTGTATCTTTAAAAGCTAAATCTGTCATTATAGGGCCGTGACGTGTAACAACGACTTCAAAATCTACCGTTTCTCCATCTTTTACCTTAATTGATTCGTCGCGCACCTCTGCTTGTTCCCACTTTCCATCGTATCGAAATTGTGTTGGATTATCTGGATTTGGTATTTCAATATATAAATCCTGTACATCTGGACCCACATTGGTTACCCCCCAAGCAATTTCATCATTATGGCCTAAAATAATACCTGGAATCCCTGCAAAGATAACGCCACTAACGTTTTGCTGTGGTGATTGCAGATGCATTTGATACCAAATAGAAGGGGTGCTTAACCCTAAATGTGGGTCATCTGCTAAAATAGGCATTCCTGATTTCGTTTTATCACCTGAAACTACCCAGTTATTACTTCCGTTAAATTCGTTTGGTAGCATTTCCGCACTGAATTGCCCAGCTACTGCTACAGGATTTTGGATATTGGCCTCGATAATCGCCGAAGCATTTTCTGGATATTTAATAAATAATTCTTTTGCCTTTTCTTCATCAAAATTCTGTAGTGCCCAATGACGAAAAGCTAACGTATTCCAATTTCCCCCCAGATCATAGGCCATATATTTTCCAATGGTTAAGGAATCAACAACTGTCCACTCCTCAGGTTCATAGCCTAACAAAGCGAATTCATAGCTTAGTGTATTGCTTTCCTTTGCCTGTGCAATAAAAGCATTTACTCCTTCGGCATACCATTCAAGTACTTGTTTGCTTTCGTCATCATAGGCAGCTAATGATTTCTCTGCAGCATCTCGTAAGCTAAATGTACGGAAATGTTTGTCGGTATTAATCGTTGCTTCTCCAATAATTTCAGATAGTCGACCACTTGCCTGCCTTCGTGCTAAGTCCATTTGAAATAGTCTATCCTGTGCTTGGACATAACCTTGTGCACGATACAAATCAGCATCTGTTTTGGCAAAAATATGCGGAACCCCTTTTTCATCTCTCGTGACTGTCACATCCTGATCCAGAATAGTAACAGCTAATTCACCATCAATCACCGGCTTAGATTTATTCATAAACCATGTAAATCCAATAAAAGCCACAAGAGCCAAAGCAGCTATTATCCCAGCTATGACAATGAGCCACTTTTTCCAATTAAACTTTCTCTTCCCCACTGAATAACCCCCTTTTTGCACTATATTCCCGTACTACCTTCCCAAACCCGCTTTGAAACGCAAAATTTTTTAGCGAAATTTCTTATTTTATGTATATAAAATTGTCTCTAAATACAAAATTTTATATTTATCCGCTATTAGAATAGTATAATCAATAGGAATTATGAAGGCTACTGAGTAATGTTAAAAATTCGTATGTTCATAGAGGTATAATGATTCTATAGAGTATATTTTCTTTTATCTTCTCTCGTGGAGCGGACTTATATGGTGGAAGCGGATTCCCACATGATTGGAGCGTTCTTCCCTACTTTAGGGCGAGTTCCCATGTGATTGTAGCGTCTACTCCTCACTTTGAAGGTACCCCCTGGCATTGCCAAATCTCACATTTTTAAAAGTCACCTTATTAAGTTACAAATACAAAAAATCGTATTTCCATTTAGAAAATACGATTTAAGTACTAGCATTGTAATTGCAATTCAATTGGACAATGATCACTGCCCATAATGTGTGGGTGAATTGTTGCGCTTTCAATTTGTTCCTTCAATTGATTGGATACAACAAAATAATCGATACGCCAACCAATATTACGTTCACGCACTTTATTCATATAGGACCACCATGTGTAGTGGTCAGTTTCCTCGGGATGCTTGTATCTAAAAGAATCTACAAAACCGCTTTCCAATAACGCTGAAAATTTTGCTCTCTCTTCATATGTAAAGCCCGAATTTCCAATATTAGATTTTGCATTTTTTAAATCAATTTCCGTGTGTGCAACATTTAGATCACCACAATAAACCACTGGCTTCTGACTATTTAGTTCTTGTAAATAGCTAGCTAAACGATCCTCCCATTGTAAACGTAATGGTAACCGCGCTAAATCACGCTGTGCATTTGGAGTATAAACATTTACTAAATAGAAATTCTTATATTCTAATGTTATAATTCTGCCTTCATCCTGAGAATCTTCGGCGCCCACCCCATACTTAACAGACAATGGCGTGTGTTTCGTGAAAATTGCTGTTCCAGAATACCCTTTTTTCTGCGCGTAATTCCAATACTGCTCATAACCTTCGATAGAGAGCTCAACTTGTCCAGCCTGACATTTTGTTTCTTGGATACAAAAGAAATCTGCATCTATTTGATGAAAGAACTCTAAAAAGCCTTTACCTAGACATGCTCGTATCCCATTAACATTCCATGATATAAATTTCATTTTATCCACACTCCTAAAAAAACGCCCTTCGGCTTATGCGAAGGGCATCCTATTATAGATCGTCACCAACAATTTTGACTTCCGTCTCTAATTCAACGCCAAATTTTTCTTTCACTACACGTTGAACCATTTGGATTGTCTTAATATAGTCTGAAGCAGTAGCATTTCCTTTGTTGACAATAAATCCTGCATGCTTGGTAGAGACTTCAGCATCACCAACACCTTTACCTTGTAGGCCACTATCTTGAATAAGTTTTCCAGCAAAATGACCAGGTGGGCGTTTAAATACACTTCCAGCAGATGGATATTCTAAAGGCTGTTTTGATTCACGTTGGAAGGTTAAATCAGCTATCTTCGCATCAATTTCCTCCTGTACGCCAACCGCTAATTGAAATTCAGAGGACAGCACATAATAACCCTTTTTGGCAATAATGCTTTGTCGGTATCCTAGCTCAAGGTCTTCTTTACCTAGTATTAAAATGTCCCCTTCTTTTGTTAACACCTTCGATGAAACAATAATATCTTTAATCTCACCGCCATAGGCACCTGCGTTCATAGCCATTGCTCCGCCAATTGATCCAGGAATACCACATGCAAATTCAAAACCTGTTAAGGATGCTTGCGCTGATAGCTTTGATACATCTTTGATCAGTGCACCACTTTGAGCATACACATGCTCACCAGTAATACGAATCTCATCTAAGCGTGAAAATGTTACAACGATTCCTCTATGACCGCCATCTCGAACAACCATATTAGATCCGTTACCTAACATTAATAAAGGAATATTATTTATATATGCATAGCGAATAACGGATGCCGCCTCTTCTTCTGTTTCAGGAAGAACAAAAACATCTGCTTTGCCACCTAATTTTGTCATTGTGTATTGCTGTAATGATTCATTTAACTTAATATTGGCAGGATTAATACTTTTTGCTAAATCCATCGCCCATTGTTCTTTTGTCATGAGAGCTAATTCCTTTCTAACGTCCTTCTTACTCTACACCAGTATGGATTTACAACCCCAATTTGACAAGTAAAATGAAGGGTATTTTTATCTCATATTAAAAGACAGGTAAGACCTGTGCAGAGATGATGAATATTATAAAGAAAATTGACAGTCATTCCAAGTGTCGTTTTTAGGACACTATTTCATTGTATTATCTAGTAAAATAATCCATTCACCCTAGAGCCAACTACTTGCCCATGTTTCGATATTGCGGATAGCACCTTCAAGTGCCTGACCTTTATCTGTTAATGAATACTCAACGCGTACCGGTACTTCTGAATATACTTTACGTTCAACAAGCCCCTCTTTTTCAAGCTCCTTTAAACGTTCTGATAATAAACGTCCACTGACAGGTAGTGCAGATTCGATTTCATTAAAGCGCTGTGGTCCATCTAGTAATTGATATAATATTAACCCTGTCCATCGTTTTCCGATTAAATCCATTGCTTTAGCTAAACGAGGACACAAAGTTGTCTCATTCATAATTTTTCACCTCTATGTAACTATTGTAACGATTAATGCACTAAATGTAAATTTGAAGTAACTTATTTACGTAAAATAATCTATTAACTTTTATATATTTAATTACAAATAGTAACTCACAATTTCAATGTTGGACATATCTAACAAGGGAACATAAAATGTCTTAGACTAAACGCTATCTTAATAAAATGCACATATTTCCAATAATATGCCTATTCGATTTTAAATATGTTCTGTTTCATGTTCACAGATTACACTTTTATAGAGGGAAATACTTCCACATTTATAAAAAACTCATTGAATATGCGATTTGTTTACTTTATCATTCGTTGTAGAATGCTGTTTTAGGAGGTTTTCAAATGAAAAAATATGCTATTGATTTCAGTCATTCAACGATCGGGTTTTCCGTAAGACATATGATGATTTCTCGTATTCATGGTACGTTTGAATCGTACAGCGGTGAAATAGTTACATCCAATATCGAACAAATGCAGGATGCAAACATTTCTATCACGATTACAGTGGCTAGTGTCTCCACCAAGAATCATGATCGTGATGTCCACCTTGTGTCTCCTGACTTTTTTGATGCAGACGTCTATCCAAAAATAGTATTTACCTCTACATATATTGATAAACTTGATGATAAAAATTTTGCTATTCATGGGGATTTAACCATCAAAAACATAACAAGACCTATCGTATTTACAACAGTATATACAGGAAAAGGTGTGAATCCATGGGCACAAGAAGTTTTTGGCTTCCAAGCTAAAGCCCAAATTGATCGTCGTGATTTTAATCTAGTCTACAATACCTTTTTAGAAACAGGTGGTGTATTGATTAGCGATGAAATAGACGTGATAGTAGATCTTGAATTAAATCCTCTTTAAGTATTGTTTCTACCTTAAAGAAAGGGAGGAATTTATGTTTTGGTTTGATAATGATTTTTTATTTGGCTCTGCTTTTATTACCATCATCTTCTTTATTGTTTTTGGGAGCATAGCCTTTATGATTGTAAACGGTATTATCACTTGGTCTAAAAACAACCGTTCACCAATATTAACGGTACCCGCTAAGGTTGTGACAAAGCGTACGAATATACGTGGGGGATCTAACAATACTGGGGCATCTACGTCCTACTACGTTACGTTTGAAGAGCAAAACGGAGAACGGCATGAACTAAAGATGAATGGCTACGATTATGGTCAGCTTGTAGAAGGTGATCTTGGCATTTTAACCTATCAAGGTACACGGTATCATTCATTCAACAGACATAAAAAAGGAGAGTAGCGATTATCGTTACTCTCCTTTTCCTATTCTTTTATTTAATTAAATATTTAGCAAATCCAGCTTCTGTATCTTCTAAATATTCAATACCACTACCTGCTGGTATGAACTTTTGTGCATCTTTTGCAGATAGGTAGATAACCTTTGTATTGGCTGGGAACGGTACAAATGACCAGTTATTATCCGCAGCTGGGTTAATTGTTTTATTCGCCATAATATAATCTACAACAGCTTGTCGATTTTCATAAGCATAGTTAGTTATGTTAGAGCCTTCTGCATTTTTAAATGTCGCCCCATATGATCCACCAACACGATAATTGTTTGTAATGATGATGAATTCTTGTTTTAAATCGATTGGTTTACCATTATATTGTACATTCTTAATACGATTTGCCTTTTCATCAGTAAGATTACCGCGGCGGTCATATTTTGCTGGCGATGTGACATCAATTTGATATGTTAAGCCATCTAACACATCAAAGTTATAAGAACGTGCTTCTGCATCGATAATATTTTGCTCTTCTGTTTTAGTCGGATCAATTGTTGCGAAAATACCAGCAGCCATCTCTAACCACTCGATTGCTTGTGCGCCTGTCACTTTAATCGTAGCAACAGTATTGTCATAATGATAAATGTCGGCCATATTTTTAATAGCAAGCGGTCCTACAGGAATATTTGTATAATCTAATGGATTATTACGTGATCCTGCTTTGAAAGGTGCTCCTGCTGAAAGAATTGGTGTCTTTTCATCAGCCGTACCCTTTAGCTCTTGTTCGATAAACCATTTTTGAGCTTGTGTTACGATTTGAATGGATGGATCATCTTGCACCATTGAAAAATAACTATGGATTGGTGCAGTTGTTTCTCCAACAGGCTGACGGATATACGTTAATGTGCCATCATGTGCCTCTTTAATAGCCTCTAAAACCGTTGTGGATGGTTGTAAACCTTCTTGCTTGATCGATTGCAATGAACCTTTACCATCTACCACTACCCACTCAGATCCTTGTTGTTCTAGTTTTAAATCAATTACACCAAGATGACTACCATAGCTACCTGCCATAACAGTAGGAACACCATGAATTGTACCCTTTTCTTGGTCAACATCTTTCAAATCCTTATAGTCACCAGGGAATGTTAAATGAGAGTGTCCTGTAATTAAAGCATCAATACCATCAATTTCTGCTAATTGGTAACCAACATTTTCAGCACCCTTCACATAAGTATCTTCACCGATACCTGAATGTGACAGAACGACAATCACGTCTGCTCCAGCCTTTTGCATTTCTGGTACTACCTCTTTCACAGCTTCGACTGGCTCTTGCATTTCAACTTTACCTGCTAAATGAATGGCATCCCATTCAACAATTTTCGTTGGAACAATCCCTGTTACACCAACTTTAAGTGTATGTTTTTTGCCTGAACTATCTACCACTTCTTTATCAAGAATGACATAAGGTGTAAACATACGCTCTTTTGTTTTTGCATCATAGGTATTAGCATTTACGACTGGATACTTTGCATCGTTTAATACTTCATCTAAAAAGTCTAGACCATAGTTAAATTCATGATTCCCTAAAGTTCCACCATCGTATTTCAATGCATTAAGTGCAGCAATAGCTGGATGAACTTCACCTGGCTTTAAAACACTTTCTAATGCTTTATATGAGCCAAGTGGTGTGCCTTGAATTAAATCACCATTATCAAATAGTAATGTGTTTGGATTTTTAGCTCTTGCTTGCTCAATTAGTGTTGCTGTATTAGCTAACCCAAGCTCTGATGATGGAGCATCTAAATAGTAATTGTAATTAGCTAAATTGGTATGAATATCTGTTGTCCCTAAAATCTGAAGATCAACTGATACGCCAGTTGAAGGTGCTTTGTATTCTGCTACAAAGCGCTCCACAATACTCTCCATCTGTTCCTTTGTCACATAGTCACGAGGACGAATAGTATTATCCTCAAATGCTTGTAAAATGTTTGCTGCAACAGCATTCGCTAAATCTTGTTTATATGCCGTTGCAATTTGATCTGCATCCTTAAATTGCTCTAAAACTTTGAGGGAAGCGTTTTCACTAACAAGTCCACGAGCAGAGATAACAAATGCTTGCTGACGTGTTAATTTGTCATCTGGGCCAAATGTCGTTGCTGTTTTCCCTTTAATAAGTTTTAATTGAACAGCTTTTTCTACATAAGGTGCTAAATCCTTAGAGACATCGTTAAAGGCAAGCGAAGAGCCGTCACCCATCTCTACATCTAAATTTTCTACTAATTCTTTTACATAATCTGCGCGTGTTACATCATTGGAAGCAGCATCAGCAGAAATTCCAAATGGTATAAACGCGAAAAGGACTAGTAACGTCGCCAAGAAATTAGTTATTAATTTCTTATTCATACAACAACCTCCTTAATAATCTAGTATTTTCCTACAAATTCTATTATATTAAAACCATTCTAATTTTTACTGAATATATAGTCCTAATTATATGTATTTTTAAAAGAATGGTTAATTACTTTCCCTCCGAATCACAGATTTCTACCATTCTTTATTTTTCTATTAAATAGGATGTTAGTAAATGTAAATTCAAAATAATTAGTTACTGTCAATATGTCCGACCTCCATACCACACCATACATCTGTTGACAAAATAAAAAAAGTCCTCCCAAAATTGAGAGGACTTTTAATAAAAAATAATTTTTATGCATTCACAGTTTGTAGTGATTGAGCAACCTTTTTCACTTCTTCTAGGCCATTTGCAATAATTTCTTGCGCTTTATCTGGTGAAGCATTGTGACCTTCAATAATCACTTCTTCAATAACTTCCATCCCGAATACGCCACCTACTACGTTTTTAATGTAGTTTACTGACATTTCCATTGGTTGAGCTTCAGGTGATGAATAGTAGCCACCACGAGCATTTAAAATAATCGCTTTTTTGTCAGTCATTAAGCTAATTAATTGACCATTTTCGCCATATTTGAATGTGAATCCTGCTTGGTATACATAGTCAATAAATGTTTGTAAAGGTGCTGGAATTGTTAAGTTCCATAGTGGGAATGCAAATACAACTAAATCAGCAGCAGTTAATACATCCATTGCTTTTTGTTTTGCAGCTAATAGACGTGATTCAATGTCTGTTAACTCTCCACCATTTTGTACTTTACCAAAAGCATTGAAAAGATCTTGGCCAAAATAAGGCATATCTTCTGCAAATACATCAAAAGTTGTTACGTTGGCACCTTGTACATTTTCCATGAAAGTATCATACATTTTTGTTGAAATACCGTCTGGACGGTTGTTAGCTTTTACTACTAAAACGTTCATTATATAAAATCTCCCTTAAATTTCAAAATCTAATATCTCGAATTCAAGATATGTGTTTATCTTAAAAAATTTCATCTAAAATGTCAATGCTACTTGCCTCAGACTTTTGACTGAAATATTCTATCTTTCATCCATTCTAACAAGAGGAGTTGAAAGCCTTACTCCTCTCTCTAGTAAGCTAAAATTTACAGTTATCGTCAGTACAAATACCCGCATCACCTGTGCCAGCCATCTTTAGCGATGGTTGTAAGCCCTCTTCTTCAGCAACTTTACGCAATGTATCCTCAAATACCTCCTGCGGTTGTGCACCTGAAATACCATATTTACGGTTTAAGACAAAGAACGGTACCCCTCGTACACCAAGCTGGAGACCTTCTTGAATATCCGCTTCTACCTCATTTTTATAAACATCATCAGCAAGAACCTTTGCAACTTCTTCACGCTCTAGGCCCACTTTCTCAGCTATCTCTAATAAAACATCATCTTGACCGATACGCTTTCCTTCAATAAAATGACTGTTTAAAAGTGACTCCACTAGAGCTGTAACATCTCCCTGTTGTTCAGCCCATTTTACAAGCCGATGTGCTTTTAGCGTATTCTCTTCCATCAAATTGCTAAAATCGTAGTTTAGCCCTACTTCTTTCGCACGCTCTGTTACACCCACTGTCATTTCCTTTGCCTTCTCTAAGGACATTCCATATTTCTTTGCCAATGATTCATAGACAGTACTATGCGAATCTATTGGAGTAGTTGGATCTAGTTGGTAGCTTTTATAGACAAGCTCCACCTGCCCCGAATAGCCAGTATCCTCAATCGCTTTCTCTAATTGTTTTTTACCAATATAACAAAATGGGCATACATAGTCAGACCAAATTTCAATTTTCATTTCATACTCACTCCTTTTGCTACATTGTAGCGATAGTTGAAATCACAAGGCAATTTTAATGCCTCACTGCATAAATTTTCAAGTTCTTCTACATACTGAACACAAAAACAATGTGAGGTTTCTATATGACACAATCTCTTTGGCTTGCTACAACTGAGTCTGTCTCCTTATCTTCTCTTACTTCCTCAACAACATGCGATGTATGTATAATCGGTGGTGGCTTAACTGGTTTATATACTGCCTATACTTTAGCAAAAGCAGGTGTGGATGTAGTTCTTCTCGAAGCAAATACCCATTTTGGTCACGGTACGACAGGGCATTCAACAGGAAAATTAACAGCCCAACATAGCATTGTCTATGCAAATCTTTTAGAAAAATTATCTTTGGAAGAGGCACAGCTTTATTATCAACTGAATCAACAAGCCATTGATAAAGCTAGACAAATACTCCCACCAGACAGGGTTCGTTCGGTGGATTCACTGTTATACTGTCAAACAAAAGAAGGCTATGCACAATTATTAAAAGAATGGAATGCCTATAAGGTTTTAAACATTAAGTCTAACCTTACCTCTGACACAGAGCTCCCATTCCCTATTACAAAAGCTTTATGTATGACACAACAAGCACAAATAAATCCTGTTGAAGTAAGTAATTTTCTTGCGAAAGAGGCGCAGAAGATGGGCGCAAAGCTTTATGCAAATACCCGTGTTCAGCAATTAAACATACCACAGAATAACTTATATACCGAAAAAAATATGTCGGTTCAATATAATAAACTTATTTTATGTTCACATTATCCCATTGAAGCATTTAAAGGGCTTAAACTTTTTAAATTATCCAATAGTCGCTCCTATATGGTTGCAAGTAAAACCTCTGAGACTATGCAAGGTCAATATTTATCAGTTGATTTTCCTTCCCGTTCGATACGGACTGCCACGATCAATCAGGAAAATTATTTAGTCTTAGGAGGGGCGAATCATATCGCTGGCGAAACCGTTCATACTGAGCCATATTATGAGGCCATTTCCAATGAAATGAAGGAGCATTTTGAACAACAGCCACTTTATCGATGGTCAGCCCAGGATATAGAAACACCTGATATTGTCCCTTATGTTGGGAGAATTACAAACTCCTTACCTAACGTATTAATTGCCACTGGCTATCGAAAATGGGGAATCTCCAATTCCTTTGTCGCAGGTGATATCTTATCGTCTCTTTTAACAGGCTCAAAGATTGAAGAAGGTGCTATCGCTCTTTATTCACCATCACGTACTAAATTCGGTGCCCAATTCATGCAAATGCTGAAAGTAGGAGGCTTTGTTGCCAAGGAATATATAGCTGGGTATATGAGGAATGCCACTGCTCCAACCTGTACTCATTTAGGCTGCAAAACAAAATGGAATGAAGCTGATGAAACATGGGATTGTCCTTGCCATGGTTCTCGTTTTAACGCTAAGGGTGAGGTGCTTGAAGGCCCTGCTGTACAGCCATTAAAACTTGATTAAAAAAAGAGGCTGTCTAAATAGACAACCTCTTTTGTATTTTTTATTTTAGAGCTTCTGTTAATACTGGAACAATTTGTTTCTTACGAGAAACAACACCTGGTAATACAACACGGTTATTGATAAGATCAGCACCGAATCCTTTTGCTGCTGCTTCTGCTACTTGCCCTATTGCAACAGCTGTTGAATCATTATTTAAAATGTCAGTCACAACGAAGAAGAATAGATCTAAGCCATTTTCTGCAACATTTTTATTGAGTAGGATTTCTAACTCCTCTTGACGATTAAGAACATCATTAACATCAACTGCATTAACTTGAGCTACAACAGATTTGTACTCACCAAATTGGAACTCTTTTGCATCTAATGATAATAAATCTTCTAATGATTTATCAGATAAATCAGCACCTGCTTTTAGCATTGCTAAGCCATACTCTGCAATTTCCACACCAGCAATTTTTGCTAGCTCTTCACCAGCTTTTACATCTTGCTCTGTGCAAGTCGGTGATTTGAATAGTAATGTATCTGAAACAATTGCAGATAACATTAGACCAGCAATGTTCGCAGGAATATCTAAACCGTTTTCGCTAAAAATTTTCTTAAGAATAGTAGCCGTACAGCCTACTGGTTCTGCACGATAATATAGTGGATCAGCTGTTTGGAAGTTGGCGATGCGGTGGTGATCAATTACCTCTGCAATTTGCACTTCCTCAATACCGTCAGCGGATTGTTGGAATTCATTGTGGTCTACTAGAATAACTTTGTCCGCTTCACCAACTACAGAAGAGATTAAACGAGGCGCTTCAAAGCCAAATTTATCTAATGCAAATTGAGTTTCATTATTAACATCTCCAAGACGTACAGCCTCAGCTTCTTCACCAATTTGCTGTTTTAAATAGGCATATACAATTGCAGACGTGATTGTGTCTGTATCTGGGTTTTTATGTCCAAAAACTAATACTTTACTCATTGAATTAATTCCTCCTAAAATGGCACTTACATTTATATTTTATTTTATCATACCTTATAGCCTGACAAGTGATAAAGTGAAACTTTGGAACAATTTCGCCTCAGCGTATTTGCCATTGACCTTCACTCTCGAAATAACATACAGGCTTAATTGCGGTTAACCTGTATTATGCAAATATAATGATAGCGCTCTAAATACATACTTTTCAAATAAGATATCTATATTATAACTAGCTTAAGTTGCTATGTATACTTTTAATAGGTCTAATTACTTCTATAAAATTCTCTATTTTTACCAACCTATTTTTAACATTCAATAGTAAAAATGCCTCTTTTTTATAAAATAATTAGTTTATATAGATATTTAGTTGGGTTTTCATATTTAAGTCATCATAATTTTATGCTATCATCAGGTAGTCTATATTTTTGGATATTCAGGAAATGGGGATTACGATGACGAAGAAGATAGAAAAAAAGTACATTCCTTTAGCTAACTATTTTGATGTAGCTTTACAACAAGAAATTACTTTATCCTTTGGTGAATTAGAAAACATTATGGGACAAGCATTACCGAACGCCGCCTACTTAAATAAAAGCTGGTGGAAAAAAACTAAGCCCCCTCTCTCACATTATTTATCATGGACAAATGCAGGCTATTATGTCATTGATGTTAAACTAGGTTCTAGTGTATCTTTCTCACGTACGCAAATGAAGTCTACCGAAAACAACACTTCTAATAGTGAGGAGAATTCATCTGCATACATAATACGAGGAATTGAAGCATCTGATGCTAGATCATTCATTCATTTGCAAGAGGAGATTTTTCAAGAAACTGACTTCATGTATAATGTTCAAAACGAGCTAGATCTCACTGTCCAACAACTTCGTAAAAATTTAACCTATTGGAAGCAATTAAAAAACCGTACTATACTACTTTGTGTACTAAACGGAATTTTTGCCGGTTATGCGGTTATTCATGGATATAAACAATCAAAAGCTAGACATGTTGCCTCTATTCGTTTAGCTGTGAAAGAAGAGTATCAGCAAAAAGGTATTGGCTCCGCACTGATGAAAGCTGTTGAAAGTTGGTCTAAACAACATGATATTTCTCGTTTAGAGTTATCTGTTATGGAGCATAACAATGTAGCTTTACACCTCTTTACAAAGCTAGGATTTCATCAGGAGGGCATTCGAAAAAATGCCATTAAATTAAATGATACTTATATTAATGAATATAGCTTGAGTAAAATTCTATAATTCACTTTTCCTAGATGTCTAAATACTATTTGGACATCTTTTTATATAGAAAATTTCAAAAAAATACGCATAGATAGTGTGTTTCAACAACTATCTATACGTAGTTACATTAAAATACCTGCTTTTCTCTAATAGCATCTAAGAATAATACATTACTTTCAACTTGCTCATACAATTGCTGATATTTATCATAGTGGTCTTTATCCTGGCTTATCATTTCCTCTATCAACGCATGCAAAAATGAAATCAAGACTGGGGCAATGTCTAGAGAAGAATGATTCTTGGTACCGAGGGTAAATAATGCACTGGCATATTCTCGAATAGGCGAAAATGCAGAACCTGTAATGGCAATAATTTTCACTTTCTTTACCTTTGCAATTTCAACAATCGTTTTAATATCCACAATCTGTTTATCAAAAGATAGTACAATTAAAGTCGTATGTTCGCCCATACTGTTTATTTGATTCACTAAATCATCTGAGTCTAAACGAAGCTGCTTAATATTAGCACGAAGTGTTTTCAATGTATTAGATAGCCAATTTGCAACAGATGCATTGTGACGAGTACCTAGAATATATATATTGTCTGCTTCATGCATCCATTTTGAGCATTTTTGGATCTGCTGATCGTTAATCAAATGAATTGTTTCTTGAATATTTTGGCTATCTCGTTGCATCACCTTACCAAAGCTAGAATTAGTCAGCTTCTTAGCAGTATATGTAGGCTGTAGATTTGCACCTACATCTTGAGACATTATAAAGCCTCTAACTTCCTCTTGTAGTTCTACATACCCTGACAAATCCATAGCATAACAAAATCGAATCACGGTTGATTCACTTACATTAGCCAATCTGCCAACCTCTGCTGCTCCATTAGCAATTACTGTTGTGGGATTATCCATTACAAATTGTGCTACTTTACGCTGGCCCTTTGACAGCCTTACAAACCTTTTCTTTATATCTTCATGAATACTCATTCCTAACAACCTTTCTTTCAATGACCTTATCACGAACGGGAGATTGTTTCCTACTGACTCAAAATTCGATTAAAAATACAGTATCACGATTACAATTTGAATACAATGACTTTTCTGAAAAATCTTCATCGCATTAACCTGCTAATAAAACAATTTGATTTACTCTTTAACCATTTTATATTGATTTGTCATTTTAACAAATAAATCAGTAAAATCGAATAAAAATTAATAAAAGCTAATTTTTATGTATTATTTAAGCGAAATCAGACAAAAATGTCCTAGATCAATTCTTTGATCCAGGACATTCATTTCATACTATTCTAATTCAAGCTGCTTCGTTTCCTTACCAAGGAAGATGACCCCTACAACACCGATAATAATCGCTCCACAGAAAATGGCAAAGATAAAACCTATATCATAGCCTGCCGTTAATAAAAACCCAACGAGCAACGGCCCAAAAATACCACCAATTCGTCCAACCGCTGCTGCCATACCTGCACCTGTTCCACGTATAACCGATGGATATTGTTCGGGTGTATAAGCATATAATGCTCCCCAAGCCCCCAAGTTAAAGAAAGATAAAAGCATCCCTGAAGTTAACAATACGGCTAAAGTATCTGCATTTCCAAAAATATAAGCACTCGCTGCTGTACCAATTAGATAGGAAACAAGGACAAACTTACGCCCAAACTTTTCTATAAACCAAGCGGCTGTAAAGTAACCTGGTAATTGAGCTAAAGTCATGATCAAAACATATTTAAAGCTTGTAATCATGTCAAAGCCCTTCCCTACCATCACACTTGGCAACCATAAAAACATGCCATAATACGAAAATACAACCGTAAACCATAATAGCCACAGCATAAATGTAGAACGAGCATACTTTTTTGACCAAACCTCTTTCATATTTTGACCAATGCTCCGTTTTTTCGCTTCTTCCTTCACCGTAAATTGAGGTGAATCTGGCAAATGCCAACGAAGATAAATAGCATAAAACGCTGGAAGTGCTGTTAGTATAAGGGCTACTCGCCATCCCCATGTGGGAATAACAAAATACGAAATAAGTGCCGCTATTAACCAACCTGCTGCCCAAAAGCTTTCAAGTAATACAACCACACGACCTCTTTCTTTGGCAGCCACACTTTCAGATACAAGTGTTGAAGCTACAGGCAATTCTCCTCCTAGCCCCATCCCTACTAAAAACCGTAAAATTAAAAATGCAGTTAATGTTGTTGTAAAAGCGGATAAACCACTTGCAATAGAAAAAAGGACAAGTGTCCACATAAATATTTGCTTGCGACCTACTTTATCAGCAAACACACCAAAAAACAGAGCTCCTACAGCCATCCCGATAGAATTTATACTACCAATCCAACCAGATTGACTTGGTGATAGTCCCCACTCAGCGGCCAATGCTGCAATGACAAAGGATAATATACCAACGTCCATTGCATCGAAGAGCCACCCAACCCCCGCTACACCCAATAACTTATTTCTGGAAATGGATTGCTGAGGTTTCTTTGTTACTACTGTATTTATTGTCATTCTAACCACCTGTCTTTACACATGACTTTACATTACAAGATTACTATACAGTTGTTTCAAGAAAGTGACAAGTACTATTCAAATTACCGAATTGTTTCGACAATTAATGAAATGGTATTGAAATAATAGTGCTATTTGCGTTAAAATGTCTTTTATACAAAAACAACTGTTCTTTCTATAAGAACAAAAGGAGATCGTTACGTTATGTGGAAAGGCCTTATTGAAGAATATAAACAATTTTTACCCGTAACTGAAAATACACCTGCTTTAACTTTAAACGAAGGCAATACGCCTCTTATACATTTAGTGAATTTATCTAAGAAACTAGGCATTGAGCTTTACGGAAAAATTGAGGGTGCAAATCCAACTGGCTCATTTAAAGACCGAGGAATGGTATTTGCTGTTGCAAAAGCTATCGAGGATGGAAGTCAATGCGTTATTTGCGCTTCTACAGGAAACACTTCCGCTGCTGCGGCTGCCTATGCAACTCGTGCAGGCATCCAATCAATCGTTGTTATTCCAAAAGGTAAAGTTGCTCTTGGAAAGCTAGCACAGGCAACAATGTATGGGGCAAAGATCATTGAAATTGATGGAAACTTTGATGATGCACTCAATATCGTTCGCCAAGTAAGTGAAACGACACCAGTTGCACTTGTTAACTCTGTAAACCCATACCGTATCGAAGGTCAAAAAACGGCTTCGTTTGAAATCGTAGATGCCTTAGGTTCAGCACCTGATTATTTGTGTATTCCAGTTGGGAACGCAGGTAATATTACTGCATATTGGAAAGGGTTTAAAGAATATCACGCTGCAAAAAATTGTGGTCTACCAAAAATGTATGGCTTTGAAGCTGAAGGTGCTGCAGCAATCGTTAAAGGTGAGCCAATTGCTAATCCTGAGACAGTGGCAACTGCCATTCGTATTGGCAATCCTGCGAGCTGGACATTGGCAGAAGCTGCTCGAGATGAATCTGGTGGTATCATTGATTCTGTTACAGATGAAGAAATTGTAGCAGCCTACAAATTAATCGCAAGTACAGAAGGCATTTTTGTTGAGCCTGGCTCTGCTGCTTCTTTAGCTGGTGTTATGAAATCTGTTGCAAATGGAAAAATCCCTCAAGGCGCCAAAGTTGTAACAATCTTTACAGGGAATGGCCTGAAAGATCCTGATACAGCCATGAATGTATCCACTGTAGAGGTCGTATCCCTTAAAAACGATGAAGAAGAAATTCGTGCATATATTGAGGGTGTACTATGAGTAAAATGTGGCAAATCTCAGTTCCTGGAAGCACAGCCAACTTAGGTCCAGGCTTTGATTCAATAGGACTTGGCTTGTCTCTTTACTTACAGCTTTCTGTTACCTTGCAAGAACAATGGGAAATTATTCATCTTGATGATAATGGTCCTAAAGAGTTTGAGCTTGAAGAACACTTACTATACGTCATTGCTAAAAAAACTGCAGATCTATATGGTCAACAGCTACCGGCTTGTCGTGTGGAGATGGCTAGTGAACTTCCATTGGCACGTGGACTTGGCAGCAGTGCAGCAGTTATTGTTGCAGGTATTGAGCTTGCTAACCAAGTCTGCGAGCTGGAATTAACAATTCAAGATAAACTCAATCTATCTTCACAAATTGAAGGACATCCAGATAACGCAACTGCTTCAGTTTTAGGAGGATTAACGATTTCTTCGATGGATGACAATGGCATAGTCGATACATTCCACATCAATGATATCGATGCCTCCTTTGTGGTATATGTACCAGATGTTGAATTAAAAACAAGCGAATCCCGTTCTGTTTTACCAGAGCAATTTAACCGTTCCTATGCTGTTCATGCCTCAGCAAATGCAAATATGTTAGCCGCTTCTTTAATGACGCGAGATTTTGAACGTGCTGGGCGTTATATGGAGGAAGATTTATTTCATGAACCGTTTCGTGCAAAGCTAATTCCTGCTTATGAAGAAATTCGTATGGCTGCAAAATCGAACGGTGCATACGGTACTGCTCTAAGTGGCGCTGGACCAACAATGATTTCTATTATTCCTTCTGCTATTGCCTCTGACTTCGTTGAATTAATGAAAAAGCAATTCCCAGAGCATCAAATTATTTTAACAAATGCTGATGAACATGGTGTACAAGTCAATGAATGTGTGAAACGTCTACTTTAATAGTAGGCGTTTTTTCTTGAAAGCAAGATTGGATAAAACTAATATTATAGAAGTATAGAATTAAACTTTTTATACGCGCTTTCCTAAGGAGGAATTATTTTGAAACCCATTATATTCTGTGATTTCGATGGCACGATAACAGAAACAGATAACATCTTTTCACTTATGACTGAATTTGTACCAGAAGAATCTGAGAAAATTGCTCAAGCGATGATGGAACAAACCATTTCATTTAAAGATGGGCTATCAGCAATGTTTCACCTACTTTCTACTCATCAAAAAGATGAAGTCATTCAATACCTGATGGAGTCGGCAGTCATACGTGAGGGATTTGGTGATTTTGCCCGCTATGCTCAAAACAACGATATTCCATTTTATATTGTAAGTGGCGGAGTTGATTTTTTCATCGAGCCTTTAGTTGAAAAATTTGGTCCTTTTTCAGGCATTTACTGTAATAGAGCAGATTTCTCTGGTAAACAAATAGAATTGATCTACCCAAATAGCTGCGATGAGGAATGCGCTAAATACAACACACAAGGATGCGGCTGCTGTAAACCAAGCGTAATGCGGAAGGTTGCCAAGGAGGATCATTATAAAATTGTAATTGGTGATTCTCTATCAGATTTTGAGGCAGCTAAACTAGCAGATATTGTTTTAGCTAGAGATCATCTTATCCAACGCTGTGAAGAGCTTCATGTTCCATATAGACCTTTTACCACATTTCATGATTGTCTAAAAATAGTACAAGAGCTAGTGGAGTCAAAAGAAGCTGTTGTTACACGCTAATAGAAAAAAGAAAAAGGAGCCACTTTTACAAAGATGTCTCCCTTTTCCTACTTACTTATGCTAATAATACTAAGCTAATGGCCATGACTGCCATTCCCCCTACTAGACCATACATCGACAAATGTGTTTCATCATATCTTTGTGCAGCCGGTAGCAATTCATCTAGTGAAATAAAGACCATTATCCCTGCAACCCCAGCGAAAACGATCCCAAACATGACATCTGTTAAAAAGGGCATAAGAAGCAAAAAAGCTACTAATGCACCTACAGGCTCTGCCAATCCTGATAAAAAGGATAATTTAAAGGCTTTCCTTCGATTACCTGTTGCAAAGAAAATAGGAACAGATACAGCAATGCCTTCTGGAATATTATGAATAGCAACTGCAATGGCAATAGCAATTCCTACATTCGGATCATTAATAGCTGACATAAATGTAGCGATCCCCTCAGGAAAATTATGAATGCCAATCGCCAGGGCTGTAAAAACGCCCATCTTCATCAAATGTTCTTCATTAACCTGTGGTTTGATGGCATTAACATCCTCTACCAGCTTTACTTCATGAGGATTAGTTGCCTTCGGAATGAATTTATCAATTAAGGCAATAAACAACATCCCACCGAAAAATCCAAGGATTGTCATCCAATAGCCATTAGTTGTACCTAATGCATTGGTTAAAGCATCTTTAGCTTTCACAAATATTTCTACAAGGGATACATAAATCATCACCCCTGCTGAAAACCCCAATGCTAATGATAAAAATTTTGTATTTGTTCTTGATGTAAAAAATGCTATTAAACTACCTACACCTGTTGCAAGTCCAGCAAACAGAGTTAATCCTAATGCCAGTAAAACATTTCCGTCCATACCCTTCTTCCTTTGCTCTTTTTCTTATTGTACTCATCTTAACGTAGAAGTTTCCTATACGCAATTCTTTTTTATGAGGCAAATATCATTCTTTACAATGTCTCGGTAAAATGTAAAAAAGCAGTATCTATCATAGAAATAGATACTGCCTGTCTTTTTATTTATGATTAGATTGAAATAAACGTTTACGACGTTCGTACCAAATGACACAGATGATAAACCAAGTATAGCCGATGCTCCAACCAGCAAGTACATCTGTAGCAAAATGTCGAGCTCCTGCAATACGTGATAAACCAATAAGCACCATTAAAATTGTTGCCCCAAGCCACAGAAGGATTTTACGTCCTTTACTACTATTCTCCGCTAAAATATAAGCAAGTGTAAATAAATAAAGTATACCAGTCATCGAATGTCCAGATGGAAAACTAAAGGATGTCAGTTGATCCTCAATTTCAGGTCGTGGACGCTGCTCCCATTTTTTTAGCAATTGGTTCAGAACATTGCCTGCCGCAAAAGTTAGGACAACAAATAGCATACCTCGATAATTTTTTTCCTTCCAAGCTAAATACACCATTAAAACTACTGCAACAGCAACAACAAATTTAGGCTCACCTATATAATGAAAAATCTCAATAAATCGATTACCAAAAAAAAGCTCTGCCATCTTTGCATCAAATGTATTCATCAGCTGACTTTGATAGGTGGCTCTTAATACAATAAAGACAATTAACGTTAAGACTGCTAATGGATATGCCCATTTTTTCATTTTTTCACCTCAAAAAACATTCATGCTATGTCCTTCACATCATAACACAAATAAATCTTTTCTGAATGAAATATAGGCCATCATTTTAAGAAAGGTATACACCATTGACCTCTTGATAAATAGTGACTGATTCTTCTTCTGGTTTGTTAAAGTAATTGGAGACGGCCAATGCAACAATGAATAAAATGGCTACTATAGGTAGTATTCTTCTAAACATCCTAAACACTCCCTTATTCTTTTACTAGTCCAAATTTGACTACTTAATTAGCACTGGATCAAAAAGCCAATCTTTTGGACCAAAGTTTGCATCCTTTTCTCCTCTAACCTCACGTGAAATACCATATTTTATAATAGTTTCTCTAAATCTTTTACTAAACAAAGTCTTTCTATATAGATATCTTCCATCATGACTACACTCGGCTGAGTAGAAAACATCCCCTTTTAAGTTTTCCAAATCTTCATGATGATAAATATCAGGACCATTAATGACACCATTTAAACCACAACTGCACGGAGGTTGCTCAGTTGCAAAGTATAATTTAACCCTGTCCTTACTACACTCAGGGAGCATTTGTATAGGAATAATTTGATAAGCTGGCTGTTTGCCTTCTTCCGGACCTTGATGGATCACCTCTAAAAGCTCATAGCCTTCTAGTTTTTCTCTTTTCATTAATGATACTAGTTCCTCAGAAGCTACCCAATAACCATTTACATGCACTAAATGACGATCTTTCATCTGCGTAGTATCGATAACTATTGGTGATAACTGCTCTTTATCCATGAGCCCACAACACTTACAATGTGTACTCAAAGAAAATAGTGTCCCCTTATCTTCTAAGAACATTTCTGGTGAATTACCTGTTGAATTTAAAGTAAATAATGGTGCTCGTTCATACTCTAAATCTGAAAATTCAAAATAAAAACGTTCTCCAATTGAAACGATTCCAAATTCACGCTCTAATGACTCATATAAAGCTGTTACCTGCTCGTATGTTACATCTTCATTTAATGTAAAAATAGGATTAAATTTAGTTTTTAAGTTTCTTTTTCTCAATTCAGGCGCACCAATAGCAATACCATGACGATTATAAACGTTAATAACTTGATCTTGACTAGTTTCATCTATGGAAAACAAATTTTCAAGTTCTACTTTCACAATACACGCCTACCTTTATAAAGTTTTATGGTGAAGTATATTGACTAGCTAGTAACATTCTACAATCTACTAACGCTACTTTATTCATAGATAGTCAGGCTGCTTATTTAATAAAATGATTTATATATTACTCACTAAAGCAAATCTACTTAACCACTGTTAATTTAAGCGTACCAGTTGTTATACCGTTATTTCAACTTCGGGTTTACGCCAATTTTCTGGCGTGATTCAGACAAGTTTTTGGCGTGATTTGGCGGTTACAAAAAAACACCGCCACTTTTTTGGCGGTGTCTATCATATTTTATAGGTAATTTAGTACAGGGATATGGTTTTATTTTACTAAGGAAATATATAGGATATTTAATTCCCATAATGCCCCCTATTAATTGAAAAATATACCAACAGTATAACATAGAAATAGTTTAGAGTAAATTCATTCTCTCTGCAAGATTTACAGCTTCTGTTCGTGAATCTACATTTAACAAAGAAAAGAGTTGAGTTAAATATCTTTCCGTTGTACGTTGAGGAATATTTAATTCAATAGCGATAGCTTTATTTGTATGGCCCTCTGCAATGAGTCTTAGAATTTTCTTTTCCTTTTCATTTAAGTGAATATCTTTAGCACCTTGCAGTTTAAATTTATCATCCAGAAAATCTAAGAAATTTTTAGGTAAAACAATTTCACCGTTTGCAATTGCCCTTACTGTTCTTAATATTTGCTCTTTCGAAGCTGTTTTAGCTAAAATACCTTCTATTTTTCTTTCTAAAATGAGTGGATAATAATCCGTAATATCATCACCTGTGTAAAGAATAACTGAAGCATTTGACTGAATAGCCTTGATATTACGGGCTAGGTTAATTCCATTTTCTAATGGCATATTGATATCTATTAGATAGATATCGTACGGTTTATTCTTTATCCTTTGAATGACACAAGTTGCATCACTTTCCGTATCGATGATAATATCTTCATTCTCTTGAAATAAATTTTTAGTTCCCTCTAACACTATAGGGTGATCATCCACTATGAGCATCGTAATCAAGTGTTTCACTCCCTTCTTTCACCATGATTCTAATAAACATCCCTTCATTGATATTCGAGTCAATAGTAAATTGTCCGTTAAACGCTTTTACACGCTCCTGCATACCTTGAATGCCCATTGATTCGGCTACTATAATGTCCTCTACATTACAGCCTACACCATCATCTTTATAAATGATTTCGAAACCATCGTTCATTTCTTTTAAATGAATTTCAACTGATGCTGCATAAGAATGCTTCAACGCATTATTAAGTAACTCTTGGAATAAACGATAAATCATTAAATTCATACGCTCATCCTCTAAATAAAGGCGGTCAATGGTGTAAATAAGCACGAAGTTAGCTCTTTCTTGAACTTTCCGAATCAATTTTTCCAAAGCTGCATTTAAACCTAATGTATCTAATAACGGTGGTTTTAGGTTTTCACAATAAGTACGTAATTCATGTAAGGATGCAACCATTTGTTTATGAATTTTCGCAAGCTTTTCTTGAATATCCGTTGTATTTTTTGCATTTACTAGGACATCCACCTCGCGGGCTATATGAAGTTGCTCCTGTAAATTGGTGTCATGTAACTCTTGAGCTAACTGGTATTTTTCTTCTTCAAATCTTAGCCATAATAGCTTATTCAGCCATGGTAACTGACCATCATCAGCTTGCTTCATATGCTTTAGTTCCTCTAGCAGTTCTTCCACCATCTTGGTATTTTCAATAAAATTATTTACATATAATAAGAGCAGTTCAAGCCATAAAAGCTCCTCATCTTTTAAATGAATCGTATTATTATGCCCTAGCACTAAAGCTCTTTTAAAATGTGCATCCTGATGGAGGAATGCTATATAAACTTTGTCAATTTTGCGTATTTCACCTAATCTGATATCTTCCATTATGTCAGGATCTATCGTAATACTTTCACCAGCTATTGGTATGAATTCATTTTTGTCATAGTTATATGTTAAGACAAAAACATCCTCTAACTCCAGATGCATGGAAACCTCATAAGCAAACTTTTCTAAAAGTTCGTCAATTTTAATTGTTTTCCCAATTTTATCTACGGCTGTATATAGCTGATGAATATAGTCACCCTTTGTGGAAAATAATATTTTCCGCTTGCGATAATCGACCTTCTCTTTTACGTAAAAAAGTATGACTAATGAAGAAAATGTAAAGAAAGATACCCCTGACATAACCGTCATGGTTAAATAACGCCCTGCAATAAAATATAGTCCCACTGTAAACCATACAGTAAAGATTAAAGAGAATATAACATAATAACGTAATCTTGTAATATGGTACTCAATATCAAATAATCTCTCTGCTAATTGCGTAAAAATAAAGCTAAAGGGTATAAGCAATAAAAATAATGAGCTTATCTCAGATGAAAGTATATACGTATGAAAAAAAATTTTAGGGAGTGCATATAAAAAAAGAAATGGTAGAAACGGAATTAATATACTATTTAATAAAATCTTCAACTGAGGTGAGCTGTACTTAAAATAGCTTATTAATAAAATACTAAGGATGATCACTAGGAGAATAAAGAAAATAGCCAATATAACATTGGAAAGAATATCATTTGAAGCAGGATAAATAGTACCCATACATCCTAATACAAAAGCTATGAAAGGAAGTATATAAAAGAGCTTGATATTATTTGTAAACACCCAATTTGTTTTCACAAATGAATAATAATTTCTCAAAAAATGTAACAGTATAACTAAACATAACAGCATACTACTTCGATTTACGATAATGCCAATCGTATCCATTCTACCAGAGACACCACTACTTACATAGGCCAAAGAAACCGTTAACATAAAAAGAATTAGTAAGTCAGCTAATTTTGTATTCCTTTGTTTGAAATGTAAATAAAACGCTATAAATAATGTTAATAAATAATAACAAGCTGGAATGATTAATACATAGATAAATTGTTGAGGGATATCCAAATGCTTAATATGTATATTGATTAGATCTCCATCGGGCTTCAGTATTGTTATTTCATTAGCTGATAAAATTTTAGATTTATATCTCAGTTGATTTAATTCATTGATGGGTTCATGATCTACAGTTAAAATTGCATCACCAACAGAAATATTTTGACCCTCTGCCCAGTCTTTATAATAAAGTTGAGAAATGACCCATTTGTCATTCTCTTCTTCTACCCCAATCTGTATATAAGGCTCGCTATAATTCACATAATTTAAATAAAAACCAATAATTAAATAGAGAATTATAGCGGGCCAAAACAACTTACTTCGCAACTTTCTTAGTTCCAAATATCACTTTCTGTATTCATTTCACCGTTAAACGCTTCTAAAATTGCTGTTTGCTCTACAGATGAAATTCCAACTAATGAGGCTTTTTGATCTTTTAATAGTGCAACTAGGCTTGGATTTTGCTCTAAATATTGGATTACATTAATCATTCTTATCTCTCCTCATTTCAATAGTTTTTGTAGGTATTCTCTACCTACCTGATTTATAGCTACATTTTCCAGGTAATTCAATGCTTTAAATTTATAGACGTTTTTTATGGTAATGGCATAACGTATCGCCCCACCATTTGTCAACGCGTCTTCTGTTGCATTATTATCCAAATCTGTAACTATATCATTATTATAATAGCTAGAAACAGATTTTGAAACATCATTTTTCTGTGATAATAGATAAATAATAGGAAGAGAATACCTTTTATTTAGCAGATCATTTTTAGGACCCCACTCCTTTAAGCTTTGAATATCATTTTTAATTTGTTGGATGATCCCTATGTATTTCCCATATTCCTCTACTTCTTGAGATATTTCTCCTTTTGCAAGTACTTCGCCAACCAAGCAACCCATCGCTGTTAATGAGCCGGATTTCAAGGTAATCATTTTTACATAGGAATCTTCATCGCGACAACTATTTAATAAGTCTAATTGCTGTCCATTTATACTTTTTAATGCGTATTCATCAACTAGCTTTATAGCCGCTCTTTTATGTTCAAAAGAGGTTTCATCTATTGTTTTAGATGCCATGACCAGCATAGCTAAAGCAACATTTAATGATAATTCAGGTGTTTTGTTCCAACTATAGTCTGAATCTTTATCCTGCAGATCATCAATAATATCAAAAGACAGTATTAAAAGTTCAATTGCAGCAGCTACCTTGTAGATATCTGGATTTATACTACTTGAAAATGCTTCATAATGCCAAAAACACATTTTACCAAAGGAAAAACCTACTGTTGTTTTTTCTTCTTTAAAGCTTTTTAGCATTAATTTTAGCTCTGGTCCAAGTAATAGTTCATTTTCTATAAGGATGTCTAATGATTCATTGATGTGTACATCTAAATCCTTCAATAGTCCTCTCTCCTATCTGGTGTATTACTAGATATTATATAGATTAGTGGGAATTAATACTAGTCACAGCGTTTTATAATACATTAAATACCATTAATTCCTTTATAAAGAGAGAGACCGCCAAAAAATGGCGTTATTCATGCAAATCACGCCAGATTTTTGCTAATTATTACTAAAAAAATGGCGGTAGAGAACCAAGTACCGCCATTAAAGTGGCGTAAACTTACCATTGAAATGGCGCTCTAACAGATGTTACGCTTAGATTAGCAATAAAATATATTTATAAAGTCAGGATAGATTGATGAACATGAAATCTTTTTGTACTGGGAGTGACTTAAAATTGAATGAAACTGTTTTCATACTTACGGCTACTTTTTCATGTAATATCTCTGTCTCAGCTGAAGAAATTACAATTAAACAGCCTAGCAATGATCAACGACGAATTGAACAAATTATTATTCAATCTGAAGTAAAAGCCTATCAAGATACACTGGCTGCATATAAAAATATTTCACCCTATTCAAAATATATTAGTGATATTCCTGGATTTGAGGATACATTTCAACAAAAAAGAGATTATTATATTGAGCAATATGGCATTATTAGAATATCAAACGAAAGTATTTCTACTATGTCATTAGTCAATCCTTTCACTTTTGGATTAAATATAGATTCCCCTATAGTGTATGTAACGCCACATGACACAATTATTAATGCAAGAGGGCTAGTAATAGCGGCTAATGCATCTAATAATAACAATCATTCTGATAGTTTGGATGAGCTCTGTAATACCAGTATCTCAGGCTTGTCCATTAATGAGAACACCATATCCTTTAATATGGATTCGACATTTAGTAAATGGAGAAAACCATCTATTACACATTAACCTATACCCCTAGCTAAGCAGGTCACACTGATTGTGACCTGCTTTTTGAGTAATAAAACGACATCTCTACATAGTGTTGATAAACAAAGCAATCAATAGCATTTTTATAAAAGATGAAAATGAATTTCCGTTGCAGGCTACTTGCTTTCCTGTAGGCGAGCGCCGAATCGCTTCCTCCGCTACTGCTCCGTTTAAAGTTTTGCCTGTCTCACTATTCCATGGTAGTCCAGTAGCCCACCACTATAAACCGCTTTTTAGCAAAGGTATTCAAATAAAGTGAAGGTGTTCATTACTCTTTATGAAGAGGTGTTGTCACGCATCACTTCTCCACATTGAAAATAAGAGCTTATCCCCTCTAAGAATACAGATAATGGGCTATTTGATTGTTATGCTACTATGAAAAAAGTAAAGACACTTTGCAGAATGGTTGATTGGAGTGGAGCCAACGTCACTCCTAGGGGATTTAGCGTCACTGAGGAGACCCTGGAGCGAGCGCAAGTGAGTGAAGCGGCTCATCGGACGCCCCCTGGAAGGACGCTGGCGGAACGGAAATCAACCCCTCACCTTGCTAAAAGGGCTTTTTCTGCTAGTGACATTCTTTTTTCAACAACAAGAAAAGGTGTCTCAATCCCTTGAGACACCTTTAGATGATTAACCTTTTACATAATAAACTTCTTGTCCGCTTTCAATGATATGATCAGGCTTCGGTTTACCTGCACTTGCCTTATGGCCTGCAATATGCTCAGGACTCTTCTCCCAATTTTTCCATGCTTCTTCTGATTCCCAACGAACCATCACTAGCACTTCTTCATCACCGCGGCGAACTTTCTTTACAAGTACCTGCTTATCAATGTAGCCAGGTTGTTGTTCAAGTAATGAGGGACCATTTGGCTTAGCACCAAAACGTTCCACAACCTTATCCGAATTCCCTTCTGTCACAACAATACGTTTAATTTGTACAAACATATTAGTTGAACGCCTTTAATACATCTTCAGCTTTTTGTGTTTCTGATTGTAAACCGCCACCTGAAAGGTACCAAATTTCTGGATCTAAGTAGAATACTTTACCGTTTTTCACAGCGTTTGTTGCACTTACAATTTCGTTTTCAATTGCAGCTTTTGTACCTGATTCACCGTTTTCATTTACAACAGCGTCACGGTCAATAACGAATAAGATATCTGGATTTTTCTCACGTACAAATTCAAAGCTTGCATTATCACCATGTGATTCGATTTTGAAGCCACTAGCTTCAGCTACAGCTTTTACACCATATACATCATGAATCACACCGAAACGTGAACCAGGACCGAATACTGATAATGAACCTTCACTACCTAAAACGATTAACGCTTTTTCTTCTGTTGCAGTAGCCTTAGCTTTTACTTCTTCTACTTTTGCTTCATATGCAGCAATTGCATCTGCCGCTTCTTTTTCTTTACCAAAGATTTTACCAGCTAATTCTGTATTAGCTTTGAATGACTCTAAGAAGTTAGTATTATCTACACCAATGTATACTGTAGGAGCAATTTTAGATAATTCAGCATAAGCTGCTGAAGCACGGCCAGAGATGAAAATAATATCTGGGTTAATTTCAGATAATTTTTCATAATCAGGCTCGAATAATGTACCTGCGTTTACATAAGTACTATCTTTAAACTTGCTTAAATATGCTGGTAATGAGTCTTGTACCACTGCTGTAGGATTAACGCCTAAAGCATCTAATGTATCTAAGAAACCATTATCAAAAACGACAACTTTTTCTGGCATTTTATCAAGTGTTACTTCTTCAAATGTTGTACTACCGTCACGACCTTCAACTGTGCTACCTGGAATTGTTAGTGGATATACTGATGATTCTCCATTTTGTTCCTCAGCTGGTTTGTCAGTTGAAGTACCTTTATCATCTTCTTTTGCTTCATCTTTCGAACCGCAAGCAGCTAATACTAATAGCATCATTGCCATTAATACCGTAAGTAATTTCCATTTTTTCATTGTGAAATTTCTCCTTTAATTAAATGATTTGATAGTTAGATGTTCATCATCTGGAACTATTTTTACGAATTAAAATAAACACAAATTCGACAGCCATCCTGCTCTTGAACAGGAATATCCATATCATAAATTTCCTTCAATGCATGTGAGTTAATAATGTCATTTGTAGGACCATTTTTAACAACACGGCCATCTTTTAATGCAACAATATGGTCAGAGTAAACAGAAGCAAAATTAATATCGTGTAAAACGATAACCACTGTTTTGCCTAACTCATCAACCAACTTACGTAAAATCTTCATAATCTGGACAGAATGCTTCATATCTAAATTATTTAATGGTTCGTCCAGTAAGATATATTCAGTATCTTGGGCAATAACCATTGCGATAAATGCACGCTGACGTTGACCACCTGAAAGCTCATCTAAATAATTATGTTGCATATCTTCTAAATTCATATAGCGAATAGCTTCATCCACTTTTTCTTCGTCTTCAGGTTTTAAGTGTCCTTTTGAGTAAGGGAAACGGCCAAAAGATACAAGCTCACGAATCGTTAGACGAACATTCATAAAGTTTGATTGCTTTAAAATAGATACACGTTTAGCGAAATCATCTGATTTCCAGCTACGTACATCTGCCTTATCGAGTAGTACTTCGCCAGTATCTGCATTCAGTAAACGACTCACCATAGAAAGTAGCGTGGACTTCCCTGCACCATTCGGTCCAATAAACGATGTGATTTTTCCTGAAACAATATCAACACTTACATCTTGAACGACAGGTTTTTTACCAAAAAACTTTGTAATTTCTTTGACTTGTATCATCCTGCTGACCTACTTTCTCTTAATAATAAGTAGATGAAGTAAACCCCACCCACAAAATTAATAATGACACTAAGTGTAGTAGTGAAACTAAATAAACGTTCAACCATCCACTGTCCACCGACTAAAGCTACAACACTCATTACACAGGAGCCAGTAATTAAGATGGAATGCTTGTATGTTCTGAAATACTGATATGATAAATTTGCAACGATTAAACCAAAGAACGTGATCGGACCAACAAGCGCTGTTGAAACAGCAATCAAAATTGAAGCTAAAATTAACATACGTTGTACCAGCTTATCGTAAGGTACACCTAAATTTATAGCTGTGTCTCGTCCTAAAGACATGACGTCTAATTGATTCATATGACGAGCACCGTAGATAAATGTTATTAAAATGATAACGCCTGCTAGCCAAACTAAATCTGAATTAACATTATTGAAACTTGCAAACATTTTACTTTGTAAGCCTAAAAACTCATTCGGATCTATTAATACTTGGAAGAACGTTGTAATACTTCCTAAGAACGTACCAACAATCATCCCAACAAGCAGTAAAAAATAAATCGGTCGCTTTCCTTCTTTAAACAATACTCGGTAAAAAATTAAAGCGAATAGAATCATCGCTCCAATTGCAAGCGTAAAATTATAGTAGATATTAATAACTAATATGGATGTAGAGCCAAAGAAGAAGTAGATGCATGTTTGAATTAACATATACAAAGCATCTAAACCCATGACACTTGGCGTTAAAATTCGATTATGTGTAATTGTTTGGAAAACTACTGTTGAATAGGCAATCGCTATACCCGTTAATGCCATTGCCACAACCTTTATGACACGGCGTGGAAAAGCATAGTGATAATTACCATTGAGTTCCCAAAATAAATATAGGACAACTGCTATAACAGCGAGACCTAGTAAAATGAACATTTTTGTACGATTACGCATATGCTCTCCCCCTAAACAACATGAATAGGAAGATGGCACTTCCAATT
Source organism: Lysinibacillus sp. GW823-FHT02G10 (assembly GCF_058797135.1). Lineage (NCBI taxonomy): Bacteria > Bacillati > Bacillota > Bacilli > Caryophanales > Bacillaceae > Lysinibacillus > Lysinibacillus sp. GW823-FHT02G10. The sequence goes on along the minus strand of NZ_JBXAJI010000011.1, from coordinate 11,761 downwards.
ACACCAACAGTCATACTTATTGGTATTTCATAAGGGAAAATCAGTACTCGTCCTAAAATATCACAGAATAACAAGAATGACATACCAAGTAATGCTGTGTGCGGCAAGGTTTTTGCCAAATTATCACCTTTAAACAGAGAAATAATGTTCGGAATAATCAAACCAAGAAATGGAATGATACCGACTGTTAACACCACTGTCGTGGAGATAAGAGCTACCAACACCAAGCCTAAATTGACTACAAATTTATAGGATAGACCAAGATTTTTTGCAAAATCCTCTCCCATCCCAGCTACTGTAAAACGATTTGCGTAAATGTAAGCTAAAATGAGTATTGGTAAACTTACGTATAACAGTTCGTAACGGCCTTTCATGATTAATGAGAAATCTCCTTGTAACCATGCAGAAATGTTTTGGATAATATTCGCCTTATATGCAAAGAATGTTGTAACAGAGGACAAAATATTCCCAAACATTAAGCCAATAAGCGGTATAAAAATCGCATCTTTAAACTTAATTCGGTTTAATATTTGCATAAATAGTAATGTGCCGGCTAAAGCAAATATGAAAGCGAAGGAAATTTTTTGGAAATACGTAACGTTCGTAAAGAACATCATGGAAATCAATACACCCAACCGTGTGGCATCTAATGTACCAGCTGTTGTTGGTGAAACGAATTTATTCCTACTTAAGCTTTGCATAATTAAACCAGCAATACTCATACCTGCACCCGCTAGCAAGATTGCAACAAGTCTAGGTACACGACTAATTAAAAATAGTCTAGCTTCTTCTGATTGGAAGTCTAATAGGTCGCTAGGCTTAATATCTACTACTCCGATAAAGAGCGACACAATAGACAGCAAAACAGTTGCTGTTAAAAGATATCTTATTTTCATAGTAATCCCCGGTAGATTTCATTTTTGTGTGTAACTCACTTATTAGTGAAAATGATTATCATTACTCACGATTTCCATTATAAGCATGATTTTATTCTCAGTCAACCAGCAAATGAGAATTATTCTCGTTTTATTAATGATTAACTAAAAAATATGCCAAATTAACGAAATATCAGCATTACCGTAAATTAATCAACAGAAATAATTCACTATTTCTACAATATTTTTATCCAAATAAAAAGGTAATTGAGAATAAAATCTATCCCTCAATTACCATTTCTATATTAGATAATTTTTTTAGTGCCTCTTAACCATGCAGAAATAATGAATATGATTAATACTAACCCAACATAGCCCATCACTGCATATAGTTTAGCTACTAGCGTTGTAAACCCTACAAGACTTGCTAGAAAACCAAGACCACCTATAAATATAACTGCAATCCTAAAGCTTGCTCTACTAGGCTCGAAAAACCTTACCATAAAGGAATATAGCATCCCTACTGCCGTATTATAAATCATTCCCAAAAGAGAAATAGTCATTAATACTCCAACAATCGGATGAATTTCATTCGCTAACGCTAGCATCGGAATGTCTAATCCAACAATGATATTCATCTTTGCTAAAAGGGAGAAATTCACAAGTAAGATTAAAGCACCTAACAAAATCCCACCAATTATACCACCCATGCCAGCTACCTTATGATTGCGTATGGATCCACACATAACAGTCAGTAAAGAGAAGCTAACCCCTACATTGAACGACATGTACAATAAAGCCGTTACCCACCAACTTTTCTCACTTATTTGAGCCTGTTGAGCAATAACAGCTTGCTCTGCAAAGGTAAAATCCATCGTTGCAATAGCATAGATAGCGATGATGGAGACAACGGTTAGTAGATAGGGGGTTGCTAGTGCAATGATATTAATGATGCTTTTCACATCCATCATGACAGTGGCTACTGTAAGCAAGATCATACAAATACTCCCTAGCCAAATAGGCAGTCCAAACATTTGCTGAAATGTTGCACCAGCGCCAGCAAACATGATGACAGCTACACCAAATAAAAAGAGTGATAGCACTAAATCCAAGACAAAGCCCATAGTATTCCCTGAAATTTGATAAATCAAATCCTTATGGGACGATGTGCGAAGCTTAGAGCTCACTTGAGCAACACACATTCCAACAATTGAGAAACCAACCATAGCTAACAATGCTCCATATATTCCTTTAAAGCCATAGCTTGTAAAATAAAGGACAATTTCCTGCCCTGATGCAAATCCTGCTCCAACGATAATCCCCACATAGGCACCACCGATTTGCAAGCTTTTTTTCAATCAGTTCTCTCCTCGTTTTCCTTATACTAAATGATCGACTAAGTACTCCCTTATTGATAGATTTCTTTGCTAATTGTTAATTTATCAATCACAGCCATATTAGGCTTATAACCAATACCTACCGACTGGGGTACCTCAATATAACCATCTTTAACTTTTACTTCAGGATCAATGATATCCTCGTACCAATAATGACTAGAACCTGCTGTATCGCCAGGTAAAATAAATTGACTAAGAGACGTTAAGGCAACATTATGTGCTCGTCCAATTCCAGCCTCTAACATACCACCACACCAAACTGGAATATGGTTTGCTTTACATAGGTCATGGATTCGTATTGCTTCCGTTAAACCACCTACTCGTCCAATCTTGATGTTTATGACACCACAGCTTCCAAGTTCAATTGCTCGTCTGGCATCCTCATATGATGTGATGCTTTCATCTAAGCAAATAGGCGTTTTTAACTTTTTCTGTAATGCTGCATGATCGACAATATCATCAGTAGCTAATGGTTGTTCGATCATTAATAAATTAAAATCATCAAGCTGCTGTAGTATTTCTATATCCTCTAATGTATAAGCAGAGTTTGCATCAACCATCAAGGGTAAATTTGGAAATTCCGCACGAATTGCCTGTACTATCTCTACATCCTCTCCAGGCTTTATCTTGATCTTCACCCTTTTGTAGCCTTCTTCAATATGACCTTTTATTAATGCAATTAACTGAGCAATAGAGGGTTGAATACCCACACTGACTCCTACTTCAATACGTTGTTTTTGACCACCTAACGCCTGTGCAAGTGATTGCTTTGTTTGCTGAGCATAGATATCCCATACAGCACCCTCAATTGAAGCTTTCGCCATGCAGTTTCGCCGAATAGGTGCAAATAATGAGGTTACCTCATCTGGATGCCCAATCTTTTTATGTAACAAGATGGGTATCAAAAAATCTTGTAGCATATGCCATGTTGTCTTTAATGTTTCTTCCGTATACCATGGTGCTACAAAAGCAACAGTTTCTCCCCACCCCGTCGTCCCTGATTCATCTTTTGCTTCTATCAGTAACATTTCCTTTTCATCAACTGTGCCAAAACTCGTAGTAAATGGTGCTTTCATAGGCATTTTTAAATGCCTTAATGTAATCTTTTCTAATCTCACATTGTTCACTCCTTATCATTATTATAAAGCTAATAAGGAGCGTCTGACTAACAGATAGCTATGAACATATTCTGGATGTTTCTTCATGCGTACGATGGCATAATCTTGGTTAAATAATGTTGTTAAGATTGTGCGAATTTTATAACGCCAGTCCTCTGCAAGTTTTGGACTTTCCACTTTCATTTTCTGTAGAGATTGAGGGATCGGTAAAAAATAGGCATCTTTATAAAAGGATTGATTTAACTGAAATGTATTTTCTACATCTAGAACTGGTAATCCGTCTACTGTTAATGTCCAAGGTACAATTTCCTGTGCTACTTCTTCTAATTCATCAAGGCTATCTGCCATTTGATCACGCTCGATCCACCATTCAACGACAAGTCTATCTGAAGGTAGTCCTTCATTAAAGTCATCTCGAAGTGGACCATAATAATCATTTTCATATTGATAACTAGTGGCGTTCAGTTTTAGAAATGCTAGATTCGCTAAACGCGCCTCTAATGGGTCAATTAACCAGCGGACAAGTTGAAAACCATGCTCTTTTGCATATTCTTGTTGGGCATGCTTCAATAATTCACCCACACCTTGTTCACGATATGCTTTTTCTACACCAATCATGTGCGAATGTAAGTACATTTCTCTATTCCGATAGCCAACGAAGCAATAGTTAAAGCCAATTAGCTTTTCATCTAAATACGCTCCTAATACGATTCCCCCATTTTGTACAGCAGCTAGTAATTGATGGGAGGGGATTGCTTGACTGCCCCATATTTCAGCATTTAATTTTTGGATCTCTGCAATTTCTTTCGGTGTCGTTACTTTGTGAATTCGCACTTGCTCTAACATTACGCTGACGCCTCCTTTTTATGCCCTGACTCCAAAGCTAATAAAACTGCTCTTGTAAGTATCTCCACTCCCGTGACAAGTCTTGCTTGTTTAAATTTCATTTTCGGATGATGCAAGCCTGGTGTTAATCCACAACCCAAGCCCAGCATGGTTGTTTTTAAATGCGGCCGTTGTACAGCATAATGGTGAAAATCCTCTCCTCCAGGTGTATGAACAGGCTTTCTTAAATTTGATAATCCAGCAGCCTGTATAATTGCCTGCTCCATTAAATATTGAGCACTTGTATCAACTTCAGCAGCTACGATATTGGCCACCGTACGTAATTCAATTTGTACTTTATGCAACAATTTAGAGGAATCGATCACACGCTTTACGCCTTGTGCTAAATCGTCCATCACCTTGTTTTGCTGTGCACGAATATCAATCGTAAATGAGGCATTACCTGGGATAATATTGCCCGAATCTCCCCCAGCATGGAATTTCGTCATCTTTACAGATACAGGAACCATAGGATCTGTATGAATGGTTCGCAAATCTTCGATGATTGTTGCACCTACTTCAATGGCATTAATACCAAGGTGCGGCCTTGCAGCATGAGCATCCTCTCCGATAATTTCGCCTTCAAGTAAACGAGAGGCACCATGATATAAGGCTGCACAATAAGTGCCGTCCTCTAGCTCATGAACAGGTCTTACATGGACACCAAATAAATAATCTAAGTCATCAATAACACCTTCTTCTAATACAGATAACGCTCCAGTTCCTTTTTCTTCAGCAGGTTGGAAAATAACGCGGATTGTACCATTAATAGATTGCTGTAGTTCTTTTAAAAGTAATAGTGTACCAATGGCCATCGTCATATGACCGTCATGTCCACATGAATGATTCGCACGGAAATGACCATCTACTTCTTGCCATAAGGCATCTATGTCTGTTCTTAGTCCTACTTTGGGGTTACCTTTGCCTACATCAACATATAATCCTGTGGAATTTTTAAATCGTTTAGGGGAAAAGCCTTCCTGCGTTAATAGCTCCACTATATAATTGGTGGTTTCTACTTCATGCCAGCTGATTTCTGGATTTGCATGTAAATACGTAAAAATCTCCATTAATCTTGGCCTCAAATAATCTAACTCTTCCTTCATAGATTCCAACCCCTTAAATTTTCATATTATTAAAATTATTATAACGAAAATGATAATTTTCTACATAGAAACTTATACCCACATTCAACAAAATAACTACTTACGATAATATATTTCGCTCTCAGCCTCTTAGATAGACTTTTATTTAGATACAAAAAAAGATGCAAGCACAGTTTTTTAATAACTGTACTTGCATCTTTCATTTAATTAATACCCTTCATCGCTTTTGAAATAATTGGTGAAAGCACCAATATAATAATCCCGACTACAATAGATAAGGTACCTAAGAAACCAAAGTATGTGAATTCGCTTACAACTTCATAGACCTTAACTAATTGCGCATTAATTGCTTGTGCTGCTGCACTTGTTAAAAACCATAAAGACATCGTTTGCGCTGCGAATGCCTGTGGTGCCAATTTCGTTGTGGCAGATAGACCAACTGGTGATAATAATAACTCACCAACAACCACTAAGAAGAATGACAATACTAACCATAAAGGACTCACTAATGTATCCCCACCAGACAGGTGTGCTGGAATCATCATCACTAAGAATGATAGACCCGCAAAGAACAATGCATATGAGAACTTACGTGGTGTTGTTGGCTGCTTGTCTCCCCATTTAAGCCATAGCATCGCAAATAATGGAGCCATTGTAATAACAAATAATGGGTTCAATGACTGGAACCAAGAAGATTGAAGCTGAATACCACCAAAACTTAGCTGTGTACGCTCATCTGCATAAGTCGCTAAAATAGTTGCTCCTTGTTCTTGAATAGCCCAGAACATTACAGCTGATAAAAATAAAGGAATATAAGCAAGTAGACGAGACTTTTCATCCTTTGTTGTTTTTTTACTGCGATACATATAAATAAAGAATGCAGTTGGAATTAATACACCTAGAGCTGTGATGATTAAACTAAATACATTCATTGTTAAAGTACCAGTTTTAATACCGATAGCACCCAAGATGATAATAAGTAAAGCTGCAACTCCGAATTGCGTAAAGACTTTTTTACGTTCTTCAGGCTTTAATGGGTTGTTTACTTGTAAGCCCGCTAAGCCTAAATATTTTTTCTCTGTTAATTTATAAACAATTAAACCAATAAACATACCCAGACCCGCTAAACCAAAGCCAAGGTGGAAGCTATATTTTTGTCCAATTGTTCCGACAATAAAAGGTGCAATAAATGCTCCCATATTAATACCCATATAGAAAATAGAAAAACCTGCATCACGACGGCTATCTGTTTCAGCATAAATGTCCCCAACAATACTTGAAACGTTCGGTTTTAATAAACCAGTACCCATAACGATAAATGCCATGGAAGCAAATAACATGCTCACACCACCAGGCAATGCTAGCAGTAAATGACCAATCATAATTAACACGCCACCATAAAAAATGGTTTTTCGTGTTCCTAAAACTCGGTCGGCAATCCATCCACCTATAATTCCAGACATATAAACAAGTGAGCCGTAGATGGCCATAATAGAGTTTGCTGTTCCGCGGTCTAGACCTAAGCCCCCGTCATGTAATTCGTAATACATAAAGAAGATAAGAATTGCTCGCATACCATAGTACGAGAAACGTTCCCAAAATTCTGTGAAAAACAAAGTAAAGAGCCCTTTAGGGTGTCCAACAAAACCATTTTGAGGGACAGATTTTACAACTTCATCTTTACTAGACATACAATACCCTCTCCCAATAAAAAATTATTCTACAAAAACACAACTACCCTAATATAAGGATAAAAAAACTTTGTTTCATCATACTAAAGCGTTTTATACACTTTAGCAAGAGTTTTAAAAAATGTTGAAAATTTGTCATTTTTCTATAAATTCTGATTGATTATTAGATAAATTATTAAATCCTTTGATATATCTAAGTTTTCTCACACTTTATACCTAAAAGATTTTTAAATTTACAATGAATTATTCTAAAATATTTAAAATTCAGATTTCTTACTTTACTTGAAAATTAATACAATTTCTTGACTACATGTTTTACCTTTGTTCTAGATTCTACTATTCCCTCTAATCACAAAAAGCATGCCAAAAATCTTTTGGCATGCTTTGGGAAGTACATTTTTTAATTAATAACATAGTGCTGATACTTTGCGTAATCTGCTGCTTTTACTTCAAGAGACAATAATGTCCCACCCTCTTCATAGGCTGTATTAAAAACAGAGGCATTCTCATTTAAATAAGAAACAACGTTCCCATGATCATAAGGTATTAACATTTCACACGTTACGTAATGCGAGAAGATGTGTTGACGAATTAGCTTTACTAATTCTTCTAAACCAACCCCCTGCTTTGCTGAAATCCAAATATTATCTCCACTTACCACAGGATATGGAACATCTGCTATATCTGCTTTATTGTATACATAGATTGTAGGAATGTCCTCAACACCAACTGCTTTAAGTGTTTCGTTCGTCACATCCATCATAAATCCGTGCTCTGTATTCGAAACATCCACCACGTGGAGTAAAAGATCCGCATCTCGCGCCTCTTCCAAAGTGGAGCGAAATGCCTTCACTAAATGGTGAGGTAATTTACTAACAAAGCCTACAGTGTCTGTCAGTAAAAAGGTCTTCTTATCAGGTAGTTCAATCTGACGAACAGAAGTTTCAAGGGTAGCAAAAAGCATATCCTTCTCAAAGACTTGTTTGTGCTCTTCTTGTCCTATTTGTGTAAGCAGTTGATTCATAATCGTTGATTTCCCAGCATTTGTATAGCCTACAATCGATACAACCGGAAGAGCATTTTTACGACGCTGTTTACGCTGCGTTTCTCTCTGCTCCTTAACGTGCTCTAGATCCTTTTTAATTTTAGCAATTTGATCTTCAATTTTTCGTCGATCCAATTCCAGCTTTGTCTCACCAGCACCACGGTTTTTAAAGCCTCCCCCAGTACCTCCACCCTGACGGCTTAAAGAGGCATGCAAACCCACTAAACGAGGTAGCATATATTGAAGCTGTGCTAATTCCACCTGCATTTGGGCTTCACGTGTTTTTGCGCGCCTTCCAAAAATATCTAAAATAAGCATTGTTCGATCAATGACCTTCGTTGCTAAATCACGCTCCAAATTACGGATTTGCGAAGGAGACAGTTCATCATTAAAAATCACGAGGTTTGCTTGTGCTTCTTCATAAAAATTTTTGATTTCTTCTATTTTACCTGTACCCACATAATGGGAAGGTGTCACACGTTCCAAATTTTGCGTGACAGTCCCAACCACTTCTACATGCAAGGCCTCAGCTAAATTTTGTAACTCTTCCATAGAATAGTCAAAGTGCTCATCATTTCGTAAATTCACGCCAACTAGTATGGCCTTTTCAATTAATACATCAACTTCCTTAATTCTATCCATTAGAAACCTCCCACCAAAGCTTGGTGTCGCTACGACAAATTTTCTTCATCTTACCATAATATACCCTTTTTCGTATTTGAAGATCATCGTTAACTTTCCTAAAAAATGCGCCTCATGGAAAGGCGCATCTCAACTATTTTCTTTCTTCTTTTAGCAGGGCTTCTGAGCGTGTGAACTCTTCTTCAATTTCTTTATTTGGTTTATATGTCAGTATACTGACAACAACCGCAACAATTAAACAAACAATGAAGCCAGGAACAATTTCGTACAACGCACTTGATAAAGCATCTACTTTACCCCAAATAAACGCAGTTGCAGCCCCTGTTACCATTCCGCTAAGTGCTCCGTAGTTTGTTAACTTTCTCCAATATAAAGAAAGTAAAATAACAGGTCCGAAGGCTGCACCGAATCCTGCCCAAGCAAAGCCAACTAAGCTTAAGATAGAACTATCTGGATTCCACGCTAGGATTGCTGCAATAATTGCAACAACTAATACAGCCATACGCCCAACAAAAACGTAATGCTTATCGTCTGCTGTTTTATTAAATAATGCTTTATAAATATCCTCTACAAGTGCTGAAGAAGTTACGATTAATTGAGAAGAGATTGTACTCATAACAGCTGCTAAAATAGCCGCCAGCATAATACCTGCTATAAATGGATGGAATAAAATCTGACCAAGTACAATAAATACTGTTTCAGCGTCTTTTAGCTCACCAGCATTTTGCTGATAATAGGCTACACCAACCAAGGCAGTTCCAATAGCTCCAAATAAGCTTAACATCATCCAGCCAATACCAATGCGTCGTGCTTGCTTCGTTTCTTTAACGGAACTAATCGCCATAAAGCGGACGATAATATGAGGCTGTCCAAAATAGCCTAATCCCCAAGCAACTGAAGAAATGATCCCTGCTGCTGTCGCAGTGGCTGGTAATAAATTTAGAAGATCTGGATCAACAGATTTAATAGATGAAATGGTTTCACCTATACCACCTGTTACAAATAAACCAAATAGCGGTACCATAATAAGTGCTAAAAACATAATAAGACCTTGTAAGAAGTCTGTATAACTTACCGCTAAAAATCCGCCAAAAAGAGTGTATGCTACAACTACAGCTGACACAATTAATAAGCCTGTATGGTATTCATAACCAAATGAACTATCGAAAAACTTGCCCCCTGCTACCATTCCTGACGATACATAAAATGTAAAGAATATGAGGATGATGATACCTGAAGCAATTCTAATAAGCTTCGTATGATCACGTAATCGATTATCCAAATAACTTGGAATAGTAATGGAATCATTTGTAACCTGTGTATATACCCGTAAACGTGGTGCCACAAGTAGCCAGTTTAGGTAAGCTCCTATTGTTAATCCAATTGCAATCCAAGCCTCCACAAGACCTGATAAAAATATCGCACCTGGTAAGCCCATTAGGAGCCAGCCAGACATATCCGCAGCACCCGCACTTAGCGCAGTAACCGCTGGACCTAAGGAACGACCGCCAAGCATATAATCTGTTAAATTAGATGTTTTAACAAATGCATACCAGCCAATTGCTAGCATGGCGATCATATAAATAACAATCGCTAATAATTGATACATGTTATCCGACATATTTTCTCCTCCTTATTAATCCTTAGTATCACCAATTTAAAAAGAATTACTGTATTTAAGATACCACGAATATACAATTCCACCTATAAATACTCGGAATTTTTATTAAATTTATTCCGAATACCAAAGATGCCATTGTCTTTTATAAAATGTGTTAAACTAGTGCCATCTATAACACAATAAAGTAGGCGAAAATGTATGACATTTGAAGAAATGAAAGCTCTGCTCACTGAGCAAATTTTGCAACAAAAGCTTGTGACAGCTACAATCAGTCAACCACGTATGAAATCAAATGAAATAAAACGTATAAAATTAAAACCATTAATGTTAAAAAATCAGTACCATATACAAATTGAATACCAATATGAACGGATTTTAAAACATGAAAATATTCTATTGGCTCATTTACCTTCCAAGCTTGACGCGTTTTTTGAGGAGTATCGTCAAGCTCATATTGATTTCGTAGATGAAACGGTACAAGTACAATTATCAAAAAAGAACAAAGTCCTTTGGAAATCAGATAAAACAGCTTCACCTAAACAAGTCCATCTAAGCCATAATCGTAAAAAAAATTATTTACTATCTGATGATCAACCCTATCCATTTTTAATTCGACTGGGGGTACAAACAGAAGAAGGAAAGGTTAAGAAACAAAAGTATGATAAATTTAAACAGATTAACCGCTTCATTGAATTTATAGATGATGCCTTAACCTATTTACCTCAGGATCGACAGGTGAGGATTTTAGATTTTGGTTCAGGAAAATCCTACTTAACCTTTGCTTTGTATCATTATTTAAAAATTGAAAAAGGCTTAGACATTCGTGTTACTGGTTTAGATTTAAAAAAAGAGGTTATTGAAGAGTGCTCAAGAATAGCACAGGATCTAGGCTATGATCAGCTAGAATTTCTTGTAGGAGATATCAATGATTATAATGATGAAAGTGCTGTGGATATGGTGGTGACACTCCATGCATGTGATGTAGCGACAGATATGGCCTTGGCTCGTGCTGTGAAATGGGGAGCAAGTGTCATTCTAAGTGTGCCTTGCTGTCAGCATGAGTTAAATCGTCAACTAAATACACCTGCTCTCGATATTATGTTGCAACATGGACTTGTTCGAGAGCGATTTGCGGCACTTGCTACAGATGCTATTCGAGCTGAAATTTTATCGCTTGTTGGCTATGAGGCACAGCTTTTAGAGTTTATCGATATGGAGAATACACCTAAAAACATATTAATTCGAGCCTATCAAACAGGTAAAAAACCAAATGAAGAGCAACGTGCCAGCTATGATGCCTTCTTAAAATTATTGAATGCAACACCATTTTTAGCGAATGAGTTAAAAGAGTATTTATAACATACAGATGTACTTCAATCCA
>NZ_JBXAJI010000010.1:0-89904 GCF_058797135.1 Lysinibacillus sp. GW823-FHT02G10 | reverse complement strand
GTGTTGGCTGTTTTTTCTTTTATAAAAAGAGTAAGTACAAAGAATTTATTGTACTTACTCTTTAAAACATTTGTTATATATCAAAGTAAGCAGCTAAACTTCTTTAATGATATCTCCATATAAAACATCACTTTAATGGGCTATAAAATAATGAGTTCCTTAGGAGAGTGAGTGATGACTTCCACACCTTCTTTTGTAACGATAACATCATCCTCGATTCGAACACCACCTACATTAGGTATATAAATACCCGGTTCGACAGTTAGTACCATATTTTCTTCTAACATGTCTTTACATATGGTAGACATAAATATGTTTTCATGGATATCTAAGCCTATACCATGTCCTGCACCGTGTCCATAATTTTGTCCATATCCCTTTTTAGTAATGTAGTCTCGTGAATAACTATCGGCCTCTTGTCCAGTTATACCAGCCTTCATATTGGAAAGGGCATGCTGTAAGGCACCATAAACTATTTGATATACTTCTTTTAATTGCTCTAATGGTTCTCCAACAGCAATCGTTCTTGTCATATCAGAACGATAACCTCGGTAGTAAGCACCAAAATCCATTGTCAACATGTCACCTTGCTCCACTATTTTAGAGGATGCTACACCATGTGGGAGTGCTGAACGATGGCCAGAAGCAATAATCATATCGAAGGCTGCACCTGTTGCACCATTTTTTCGCATATGAGACTCTAATTCATAGGCAATCTCAAGTTCTGAAATACCTGGTTTGATGAATGTCAGAATATGATTAAACGCCTCATCGGAAATCCATGCTGCTTTCTTAATTATTTCAATTTCTTCTGGTGTTTTAATCATCCGTAAATCTTCTACAATAGTAGGCATTGGTTTTAATATAGCTGTCAATTTGCTCTTCATTAATTGATAGCTAAAATAAGTTACATGATGTTGCTCAAAACCAACAGTTTGAATTAATTCCTGTTCAAGAATTTCCTGAATGGTTTCATATAAATGGTTGCGATCAATCTCTAGTACTTCAAAGGTGTCACACTGATTTGTTGCTTGCTGAGTGTAGCGGAAGTCTACTAATAAAAGTGCGCGTGTCTTTGTTACAATAACTGTACCTGCACTACCTGTAAAACCTGTTAGATAGCGACGATTTTGAGCATTTGTGATAATAATTGCATCGGTATTGTGGAGCTGTAAGGCTGCTTGTAATTGTTCTAATTTTGACATGTTATGTTTCCCCCTTCAAAGTTAAATATACTGCAAAATTTGCATCATGTTTAGAGCTTATATGAAATTAGATGTTGATTATGTGGAAAATGCATTGCAGGATAACCTCTATCCTAGATTAAAGAGTGTTGGAAAATATATTAAAAAAATGTGAAAAAAGATATTGTATATCTATATTTTCTATGATATATTTATAAATGTCTTAAAGAGGTCCCGTGGTGTAGCGGTTAACATGCCTGCCTGTCACGCAGGAGATCGCCGGTTCGATCCCGGTCGGGACCGCCATTTAAATTGATATTACAGTCCTTATGATTTTACATCATAGGGACTTTTTTGTATGTGATTGGAGTATGGATCCAATTCATCTTTCAGGAGTTTATCAGTAAATTAAGTAGAAATTACATGACAAATGAATAATGTCGAAAGGATCAACACTGCCTAGTAGAAACACAGAGGCTAAAAGCATAACATTTTGTGAAGTATTTGAGACCAACTTCCCTTTATTATTTCATAAACAACATCTATTTCCCTAAAACATATCAAGTGTATCTAAAAAATGGCTTAAATCGCTGTGAAATGATCGATAATATAGCCATAAACATAGCGAATTTCATATATTTAACATTATCTAAAAATAGTAAAAATTACCGATAAATGATAGCGTTTCTATAAGGTAAAATTAGAGATGTTTCTAATATAAAGATTAGGGGTAAAAAAGTAGATGTAATCGGATTGGCTACGGAGGTGTTTATATGAGCAAAGATTATTCTTTTAAAAGTATTTATTTCCCTTTGCTTATTGGTTCCATGATAATGATGGTAGGCTGTGGAGATCCTATTATGGAGATTGAAGAATCAAATGCGTATCACTGGCAAAAAAATATGAACGAAGTAGAATTTGAGAAATTAAAAAATGATATGTCATATATTGAGGTAGTAGAAGCAGCAGGCGGCGCAGGTAAAAAAATCAAAAATAATGAATATCGTTGGAATGATGAAATCTTGATGACACAGGCCTATATAGTAAAATTTAAGGATGATAAACTAATTGGCAAAGAAATCATAGCAGTGAAAGGTCATTCAAACAGATAAATAGTTGTCACGTCTTTGTAAAAGAAGGCGTGTTTTTTTATTTAAATGGCTACCTATGTCATAAAATTAGGCTTTTTAACGAAGATAATCTATGTAGGATATAATGATATTGGATGCTTTGAACATTTTCGCTAGTTTAGGTAAACTAGAGGTAATGTAGTGATGAGAGGAAAAATGAGAATGTATGAAATAATCATGAATTCAGTTGATGATACAGAGCGTTTTGCCGTGACACTTGCAAAATTACTAGAAGCTCAAGATACAATTACATTAGAAGGAGATTTGGGTGCAGGCAAGACAACGTTTACGAAGGCCTTAGCAAAAGGGCTTGGTGTGAAAAGAACGGTCAACAGTCCAACATTTACAATCATTAAACAGTATGAAGGACGTTTACCCTTCAATCATTTAGATGTTTATCGTTTGGCTGAAAGTGACGAGGACCTTGGTTGGGATGAATTATTTTATGGAGATGCAGTATCAGTGGTAGAGTGGGCGCATTTAATAGAACAGGATTTGCCACGGAATCGATTAGCGATAGAGATTTATCGAATCGGAGACAATGAACGACGATTTGTGTTAATACCTAGTGGGGAACGCTATGAGGCACTATGTGAGGAGCTAATGAAATGATTTGGTTAGGAATAGAAACAGCGAATACACCACTTTCCGTTGCTATTGTGAGGGATGGAAAAGTGGTAGCTGAGCTGGTACAAAATATAAAATTAACACATTCAGCAGGCGCAATGCCCGCTATTGAAGAGGTATTAGCAAGAGCAGGTTTGAAGGCAGGCGACTTGGATGTTATTGCAGTGTCTGAAGGGCCAGGTTCGTATACAGGGGTCCGTATAGGTGTAACATTAGCGAAAACCCTAGCATGGACATTACAGATACCTTTAGTTGGTGTCTCTAGCTTAAAAGCATTAGCTGCAAATGCTACCCTTTATAATGGATTAATTTGTCCAATTTTTGATGCAAGAAGAGATAATGTTTATACAGCTGTTTATCAAGGAGTGACTCTAGAGGCTCTTGTGGAGGATCATCATGCACATATCGCTGATTTATTAGAGCGTTTAAGGGCATTAGATGCACCTATTTTATTTGTAGGAACAGATGTGGGCTTATTTTGGGATAACATTGTAGAGGAGCTTGGCGATAACGCTTTTCGTGCACCTTTTAGTCTTGACTTGCCACGTGCAACGGAAGTTATTCGTGTAGGAACTAAAGTGGAATTACCGAGTGTTGAAGCTACTCATCACTTTGTCCCACAATATAAACGAATTGCAGAGGCTGAAGCAAATTGGCTGAAAGAACAGAAGGAGAAAGAACATGAGTAGTGATGTAACTTATCGTAAAATGGTTTCTGATGATGTACCAGCAGTTTATGAAATTGAAGTAGCTTCATTTCCTGTACCTTGGACGTTGGATTCCTTTTACTATGAAGTACATGAAAATCAGTATGCCCATTATGTGCTGGCTGTTGATGCAAGTGGAAGTATTATTGGTTTTTGCGGGATGTGGATGGTTATAGATGCAGCCCAAATTACGAATGTAGCTGTTATTGAGGCAGCTCGTGGACGAGGTATAGGCGAGGGATTAATGCGTGAGGCAATGCAAATAGCTCGTTTACATGGAATGGAGGTTATGACATTGGAGGTACGAGTAACGAACACAGTTGCACAAAATCTTTATCGTAAGCTCCAATTCCAAGATGGTGGTATACGGAAAGGATATTATACGGATAACGGGGAGGATGCCCTTGTCATGTGGGTGAATTTATAATGAATAATGGATTGATATTAGCAATAGAATCAAGCTGTGATGAAACAGCTGCAGCGATTATACGAAATGGTCATGAAATCGTGTCGAATGTTGTTGCTTCTCAAATAGAGAGTCATAAGCGATTTGGTGGCGTTGTTCCTGAAATTGCATCACGCCATCACGTTGAACAAATTACGATGGTAATTGAAGAAGCATTAGCTCAAGCAAATTTAAAGCCGGTAGATTTGGATGCGGTTGCTGTTACAGAGGGTCCGGGTCTTGTAGGGGCATTGTTGATTGGCATTAATGCAGCGAAGGCTTTTGCCTTTGCGAATAACCTACCAATTGTAGGTGTGCATCATATTGCAGGGCATATTTATGCCAATGCGCTTGTTCAGCCGATGGAGTTCCCTTTATTAGCACTAGTAGTTTCAGGCGGTCATACAGAGCTTGTCTATATGAAGGAACATGGCTCTTTTGAGCTCATTGGTGAAACACGAGATGATGCAGCTGGTGAAGCTTATGATAAAGTGGCGCGTGTTTTAAATTTACCTTATCCTGGTGGGCCACATATTGATCGTCTTGCTCATGAGGAAGGAGAGGCTGTTCCTTTTCCAAGAGTATGGTTAGAAGAGGATTCATATGATTTTAGCTTTAGCGGTTTAAAATCAGCTGTCATCAATTATAAACATAATATGGATCAACGAGGTGAAGCTATTTCACCAGCAGCTGTTGCCAAGGGCTTTCAGGAAAGTGTTATTGAAGTACTGACTGCTAAGACATTACGTGCTGCTCGCGAATATCAGGTGAAACAGGTTATTGCAGCTGGAGGGGTAGCAGCAAATAAGGGGTTGCGAATTTCTTTGGAGACTGTATTTGAAGAGGAAGGTATCCCGTTTTTTGTACCGCCGCTTAAATTGTGTACTGATAATGCGGCAATGATTGGCGCAGCAGCTATGCCGATGTTTGAGGCTGGTATTCGAGGAAACTTAATGATGAATGGACGTCCAGGAATGGAGTTAAAATCCTGGGTATAGTGTAGGAAAGAGGTATCTATATTTTTAGATATCTCTTTTTTAAATTGTCGAATAATTGTTGATAAAAAAGAACCGTGCTAAGGGAATAGTCAGTAGAGGCATCACAATTGACAAATTTTTCAGAAAATTATCCACAGGTAAAGGAGCGAATTAAATGGCGAACACGCGTACTTATGCACAAATTGTTGATAACTTGTGTATAACTTGTGATTATTCAATATATAGTAGCTGGTTTTATCCGATAGAATGTGGATAAAATAAATTTTCATTGTGGACAATGTGGAAAACTCTGTTGATATGTTGGTACTACTATATTTGTAGTGTGAATAAAACTGTGGGCATTTTTTGTCGAAAAATAGCACTTGACCAATATATATGAAAAATGAAGACAAGTAAAGAAAAAGCCATGTGACCTTTCACATGGCTTACATCATTTACATACTAATATTTTCAAGTTCTTCATTTAACTCAAGCCATTCTAATTCTAATAGCTCATGCTGTTCTTTAGCAGTTGATAATTCTGCTTGAAGCATTGAAATTTTTTCATGGTCGGTAAAAATGGCAGAGTCACAAAGAGCTTCTTCTAGTCTTGCAACAATAGCAGATGTTTCTTGCATCTTGCTTTCTAAATCTTCAATCGTACGTCTAATTTGACGTTCACGCTTTTTTGCTTCTTTATCAATTTTTGATGTAGACGTTTTATCAGGGAGGTCTTGCTGTACTTGTGGTTGGGAGGCAGCCTTCATTTGTGCTAGCTCTAATAGTTCCTGCTTTTTCTCAACGTAATAATCGTAATCACCTAAATATTCAAATGAACCCGTTCCAGATAACTCCACCACTTTTGTTGCGATACGATTAATGAAGTAGCGGTCGTGTGAGACAAATAGAAGCGTACCTGGATAATCAATCAAGGCATTTTCTAATACCTCTTTGCTATCTAAGTCCAAATGATTGGTAGGCTCATCTAGAATTAAGAAATTAGCCTTTTGCATCATTAGCTTTGCGAGTGCAAGGCGTGCTTTTTCACCGCCCGATAAAGAGGATACAGCTTTATCCACATCTTCACCACTAAAAAGAAAACGCCCTAATACAGTTCGAATATCTTTTTCGTTCATGAGTGGCCATTCATCCCATAATTCTTTTAGGACACTCTTATTGCTCGATAGCTTTGCTTGCTCTTGATCATAGTAGCCGATTTGTACATTCGTACCATAACGAATACTACCTCCAAGAGGGGATAAATCTTTTACAATTGTTTTTAATAATGTCGATTTACCAACTCCGTTTGGTCCAACAAGGGCAATACGATCCTCACGAAAAGTGCGGAGGTTTATCCCACTAGAAATGGTACGATCGTTATAACCTATCGTTAATTCATCAACAGATAAAACATCATTTCCACTTTGACGTTCAATCGTGAAACCGAAACTAGCGGATTTCTCATCACCATCCGGCGATTCCATCCACTCGGTACGTTCAAGCATTTTACGTCGACTTTGTGCCATTTTTGTTGTAGAAGCACGTGCAATATTTTTTTGGATAAAATCCTCTAGCTTGGCCTTTTCATCTTGCTGACGTTCAAAGAGTTTGACATCACGCTCATAATTTTTAGCTTTTTCATCTAGATATGCACTATAATTACCCGGATATTTGGTAACGCGATGACGAGATACTTCGTAGACAATAGAAACGACTTGGTCTAAGAAGTAGCGGTCATGGGAAACAATTAAAATAGCGCCTTCATAGCCCTTTAAATAGGATTCCAACCAAGATAGTGTTTCGATATCTAAATGGTTCGTTGGCTCATCGAGAATTAAAAGATCTGGTTTACTAAGTAAGAGCTTAGCAAGTGCTAAACGTGTGCGCTGTCCACCAGATAAGGAACTGATGGGTTTGTCATAGTCTTCGGAATAAAATTGCATACCATGAAGGACTGACCGTATGTCTGATTCATATTGATAGCCACCTGCATCTTTAAACGTATGCTGTAATTGATCGTATTCCGACATAACTTTCGCATACATAGTAGGGTTTTCATAGACAGTAGGATCAGCCATTTGTTGTTCAAGTGAGCGTAGCAGCTGTTCTTGGGCTAAAAGAGATTCAAATATAGTCATCATTTCATTCCAAATTGTTAGCGTAGAGTTTAATCCTGCATGTTGCTCTAAATAGCCTATTTGAATATCCTTTGGGATAATGATATCACCTGAATCATAAGACATTTGACCAGCAATTATTTTTAATAAAGTAGATTTACCTGCACCGTTTCGTCCTACTAAGGCAACACGGTCACGGTGTTGAACTTCTAATTTAACACCACTTAAAATTTCATCTGCAAGAAAGGATTTAGTTAGTTGATTGACCTGTAAAACAATCATTCTTGACACCTCAATTCTACCTTAGTGTAATGGATGAACGATTTGCATGCAATGTCCGTGCTTTACTTATTCCTAGCAGTCATGTAAGATTGAAACGATTTCTTTTTAGTTAGCTGCGTATAAGGCGCCATTAACTAAAGAGAAATACAGCAGGGGATTGCAAAAATGTTGTATATTGTTAAGGATGAATGTATTAAAATTAGTAGTTAAAGACAGTAAAATTGATGGAGGTACATCATAAGGAGGAAAAAGTTTGAAACAAGAATTAAAAATTCCACAAGCCACTACAAAAAGACTTCCTCTTTACTATCGATTTATTCAAAACTTTGCACAAGAAGGTATGGAACGTATTTCGTCGAAGGAATTGAGTGAAGCGATGAAAATAGATTCTGCAACTATTCGCCGTGATTTTTCTTATTTTGGTGCACTTGGGAAAAAAGGTTATGGCTACGATGTGCAGCATCTATTACAATTTTTTAGCCAGACGCTTGATCAACATGAAACGACAAAAGTAGCGTTAATTGGTGTGGGGAATTTAGGCAGTGCATTATTAAAATATAATTTTCAAAAAAACCATAATACACATATTGTGGTAGCATTCGATTCAAAAGCACCGAAGGATGGCAAAATGATCAGTAACATTCCGGTCTTTCATCCAGATTTATTGGAAGAAAAATATGCAGAATACGGTGCAGAGCTTGCTATTTTAACGGTTTCACCACGCTCCGCTCAAAAAATGGCGGATCGCTTAGCAGCCATGAATGCAAAGGGAATTTTAAACTTTACGCCAGAGCGATTAACAGTACCTGATAGAATGCAGCTTTTAACAATCGATTTATCGGTAGAGTTGCAAGCGCTTATTTATTTAATTCGTAATCAGGAAGAGTGAAATCATACATATTTTTTAGTGTAATTCACCGTTTCTGTCAAATAGATAATTTAAATAAAATGAGGTCAAATCAGTGAGTGTGACGAAAAACTTTCACATATAATTAGTTAGCAAAATGGCGAAATATGCGTTAAAATGATGGATATAAAGAGGAGGTGGCTGTAATGGGTGGTATTGGTCCTATGAGCCTCATTATTATCGGAGTTGTCGCGTTACTAATTTTTGGTCCTAAAAAGTTACCAGAGCTTGGTAAGGCATTTGGTTCAACACTACGTGAATTCAAAAATGCTACTAAAGGTTTAGCCGACGAAGATGATGATGATAAGAAAAAGAAAGAACTAGATAAGTAAGTTAGGATGTTTGAGGAATGAATCCAAAAGATCTAACTGTCATTGAGCATATAGAAGAATTAAGAAAACGGCTGTTCATTGTTGCCGTTTTCTTTGTTCTAGCTATGGCCGGCGCCTTTTTTGTCGCAAAGCCACTTGTAAAATACCTTCAAATGACTGGAGCCAAATATAATATAGAGCTTCATGCATTTGACGTAGTCACACCACTTGCAATTTATATACAAGTTGTTTTTATAATTGCATTTATTCTTTCATCACCCGTGTTGATGTATCAATTATGGTCGTTTATTAGCCCTGGATTAAGGGAAGTAGAGCGTAAAGCAACTCTAAGCTATATTCCGTATTCATTTTTATTGTTTCTTGCAGGGTTATCTTTTTCGTACTTTTTACTATTCCCATATGTCATCAAATTCATGATGAATTTATCGAATGATTTGGAGATACAGCAAACCATTGGTATTCATGAGTATTTTACATTCTTGTTTAAGCTTACAATACCGTTCGGTTTCCTTTTCCAGTTGCCAATTGTTGTTTTATTCTTTTCACGAATTGGCATATTAAGTCCGGAATTACTAATTCGTATTCGTAAATACTCGTACTTCGGTTTATTTGTATGTGCTGCGATTATTGCACCACCTGAGTTGGCTTCACATTTAATGGTTTCAGTTCCGCTGTTTATTTTGTATGAAATTAGTATTATGATTTCACGAATTGGTTATAAGAAATATCTTAAATCCGAAGAGATTCGATTAAAAGAAGAACAGGAAGCGGAGCAAAAGCGCCAGATTGAAGAAGCACTTGAGCAGCAACGACGACAAATAGAAGAATTGAATCAACAGTAATAAATAAAGCTCGGTGCCCTAAATGGGACACCGAGCTTTTGTGTTATTTTTGCATCTTACAATCGCTTTACAAAAATTTATTGCATTTTTTCGAGTTCTTGAAGAAACTTTTGCAATGGTTCCGCATAGAATTGTACAAGTGTCACAAATCCATTAAGCATGACGTGTGCAATAATAGACGTCCAAATGCGCTTTGTTTTGTGATATAAAAAGGCGAAAATTAAACCACAGATGGTATAAAGCAAGATATGTGAGAAGTCGAAGTGGATAATCGCAAAGAAAATGGCACTCACAATTGCTGCCACCCAGAAATTTGTTGTTTGGACAAGCGAGCCAAAGATCACTCTACGGAAGACGAATTCTTCTAAGATTGGCCCGAATACAACAATTGCTAATATGGCGATGGGAGCACCTTTAGCTATCGCGACAATATCTGCAGTATTTTGTGAGCCTCCTTCAATACCGAAAACAGCCATCTCAATAGCTGCACCAATCATTTGTCCAAAGAACACTAGGAAAAAGCCGATGATTCCCCACACAATCGTAAGAGGTATCGTTTCTTTTTTTCCTTGATAAATGTTCCAAAATGCTTTATCTCGAGATGTAAGGATTAAGCTTAAAATGAGCGCTACCGCAAAACTTAGTGCGATATACCAACCTTGAGTAATAGGAGCCGCTTGTTCAGAAGCTAAACCAGTTACCTTCATGATGAGCTTATGGAACGGTAAGAGCAACCATCTGCTAGAGATTTGCATCAAGATATAAATCAGCAAAACATACAGGGCTGTTTTTTTATGTTTCGTTACTTTTTGAGAATTAGTCACAGTCAAAATCCTTTCCATTCATATGCTTCCTTTCTATTGTAGAGGAATATGGAAAGAAAACAAAATTTTTTGAAGTTCTGACTTGCAAAAAAAAGAGTGATTGATTATCATAATAATTGTGTTAGCACTCATTGATATAGAGTGCTAATAAATATCAACAATTATTTAACTATTAGGAGGTTGTTTCACTTGTTAAGACCACTAGGAGATCGTATTGTAATTGAACTAATCGAGGTAGAAGAAAAATCTGCATTCGGTATTGTACTACCTGACTCTGCAAAAGAAAAACCACAAGAAGGTAAAGTAGTAGCAGTTGGGACAGGTCGTGTATTAGAGAACGGGCAACGTGTAGAGCTTGACGTTAAAGTTGACGACCGCATTATTTTCTCTAAATACGCTGGCACAGAAGTTAAATTTGAAGGTAATGAATACCTAATTTTACGCGAAAGCGATATTCTTGCAATTATTGAATAAGAACTTTAAAGGCACCTTACGTAAGGTGAATACTTATTGTTTGCATAACAAATGTGACAATAAGGTGAAATTGATATAAATATATTGAAGAAGCTTAACGAATATTCCATTTCAGGAGGGTAAATTCTCATGGCAAAAGATATTAAATTCTCAGAAGACGCTCGTTCATTAATGTTACAAGGTGTAGATAAATTAGCAAATGCAGTAAAAGTAACATTAGGACCAAAAGGACGTAATGTTGTTTTAGAAAAAAAATTCGGTTCACCACTTATTACAAATGATGGTGTGACAATCGCTAAAGAAATCGAACTAGAAAACCCATACGAAAACATGGGAGCAAAATTAGTAGCAGAAGTTGCTTCTAAGACAAACGAAATCGCTGGTGATGGTACAACTACAGCAACAGTATTAGCTCAAGCAATTATTCGTGAAGGCTTGAAAAACGTTACAGCTGGCGCAAATCCAGTAGGTATCCGTAAAGGTATCGATAAAGCAGTTGCTGCAGCACTTACTGAATTACACGCTATTTCTCGCCCAGTAAGCAATAAGGAAGAAATTGCACAAGTTGCTGCTATTTCTGCTGCAGATGATGAAGTTGGACAACTAATCGCTGAAGCAATGGAACGCGTTGGTAACGATGGAGTTATTACAATTGAAGAATCAAAAGGCTTCACAACAGAGTTAGATGTAGTTGAGGGTATGCAGTTTGATCGTGGTTATGCGTCTCACTACATGGTAACTGACACAGATAAAATGGAAGCGGTTCTTGATAACCCATACATTTTAATTACTGATAAAAAAATTACAAACATTCAAGAAGTATTACCATTATTAGAGCAAGTGGTGCAACAAGGTCGTCCACTTTTAATGATTGCTGAAGATGTAGAAGGTGAAGCTCTTGCAACACTTGTTGTGAACAAACTTCGTGGTACATTTAATGCTGTAGCAGTAAAAGCACCAGGTTTCGGTGATCGACGTAAAGCAATGCTTGAAGATATTGCTATCCTGACAGGTGGACAAGTGATTACAGAAGAATTAGGCTTAGACCTAAAATCAGCTGATATTTCTGCACTTGGTCGTGCAGCAAAAGTTGTTGTAACAAAAGACAACACAACAATCGTTGAAGGTGTAGGCGGAGCAGACGCAATTGAATCACGCATTGGTCAAATTCGTGCACAACTTGCTGAAACTACTTCAGAGTTCGATAAAGAAAAATTACAAGAACGTCTTGCAAAATTAGCAGGCGGTGTAGCAGTTATCAAGGTTGGTGCTGCAACAGAAACAGAGCTGAAAGAGCGTAAACTTCGTATTGAGGATGCTTTAAACTCAACTCGTGCGGCTGTTGAAGAAGGTATCGTATCAGGTGGTGGTACTGCTCTTCTAAACGTCTATGCAGCAGTAGAAAAAGCGGCTGAAGCAGTAGAAGGCGACGTATCTACAGGTGTGAAAATCGTTCTACGTGCTTTAGAAGAACCAGTTCGTCAAATTGCTAATAATGCTGGTCTTGAAGGCTCAATTATCGTAGATCGTCTAAAACGTGAAGAAGTTGGCATTGGTTTCAATGCAGCAACTGGCGAATGGGTAAACATGATGGAAGCAGGCGTAGTAGACCCAGCAAAAGTAACTCGCTCAGCTTTACAAAACGCAGCATCAGTTGCAGCCCTATTCTTAACAACAGAAGCGGTTGTAGCAGATATCCCTGAAGCAGCACCAGCAATGCCAGATATGAGCGGCATGGGCGGTATGCCAGGAATGATGTAAGATTTAGCTTAAACTAAAGCACAATCTTTTAAGTAAATATGACCACTTTCCATAATTTTATGGAAAGTGGTTTTTTATTTTGATTTTTTATTAGAACAGAGTTTAAATAAAAATCCTTAAATTTTCTTCGCTATATAATATCCGGAATTTACAATGAGCTGTTTTAATTTCTATCGGAACAATAATTTTAGCGAATTAAAACCCGCCAGTAGTGGAATATTTATCTACTGAATGTATGCATAATCTATAATTAAAAATTTTCCTGTTGTTTTTCAATGGATTATCACTTACAATACAAATGAAAATGATAATCGTTATCATTGATTAATAGTTAAATAGATAGAGGTGAAATCTTGAATAAACAGGAAGCTAACAGAATAGGGACGGGCAATATTTATTATGTTATTATCTTGCTTTTAATAGCCTCCATTTTAATATCTGCCGTTTTTTCTGTATCAATAGGACAAGTCAGCATTCCTTTCAAGCAATCGATGGATATTTTGCTACATACTATATCCAATGGAAAACTTGGAACACTTGATAGTGTGGAAAGTGAATCCTATTTGAATATTATTCTACAGGTCAGAATGCCGCGTGTGGTTTTTGCCTTATTGATTGGTGTCGGTCTTGCATTGTGTGGGGCTGTCATGCAGGCAGTTGTCCAAAACCCGCTTGCTGATCCATACATACTTGGTATTTCTTCAGGAGCGTCATTAGGTGCAACCTTTGCTATTCTAGTTGGTTTTGGGAGTAGTGCATTGTTAGCACAATTTGGAGTAGCCTTTGGTGCATTTGCAGGGGCGATGATTACCTCTATGGCAGTGCTTATCTTATCCAGCATTGGAGGTAAAGCAACCTCAGTAAAATTGGTTTTATCAGGGGTTGTTATCGGTGCATTATGTAGTTCGTTTTCAAGCCTTATCATCTTTTTTGCCAATAATGCAGAGGGCATTAAAACTGTTACGTTCTGGTCTATGGGGAGTTTAGCATCTGCCAGCTGGGACAAAACACCAATTTTAACAATCGTGATTGTACTAGGAGCTGCATTATTCCTTTTCCAACATCGTGTGCTAAACACAATGCTACTTGGAGATGAATCAGCTATCACCTTAGGGATCAATTTAAGTGCTTATCGTAAATTATATATGATTCTTACCTCGCTTATTACAGGAACGATGGTCGCTTATGCAGGTATGATCGGTTTTGTTGGTTTAATTATTCCTCATATCACAAGAGGTATTTTCGGGGCAGATCACAAACGATTAATGTTAGGAACATTGCTCTTAGGAGGCCTTTTCATGATTTGGGCTGATATTCTGTCTAGAACGTTAATCCAAAATGTGGAATTACCGATTGGTATTATTACTTCTGTCATTGGGTCACCATTATTTATCTATATGATTGTAAAAAAAGGTTACAACTTCGGAGGGTAGAACAATGGAATTAGTAGCAAAGGAAATAGAAGTAAAAATCGGCAAAAAGGAAATCGTAAAAAACGTATCCATTCATGTGAATAAGCAACAATTTGTGGGCTTAATCGGACCAAACGGATGCGGAAAATCAACTTTACTGAAAAGCATTTATAAAAGCCTAGTACCTCAAAAAGGGATGGTCTTCTTAGATGATTTAGATGTTTTAAAAAGCGCCGAAAAAAAGATTTCTCAACACTTAGGTGTAGTTGGACAATTCAATGAAATGCACTTTGATTTAACGGTACAACAAATGGTGATGTTAGGTAGAACACCTCATAAAAAAATGCTAGAGTCAGATAACCAAAAGGATTTTGACATCGTAGAAGAGGCATTGACAAGAACGAACTTACAATCTTATAGAGAACGCAGTTTTCTTTCACTATCTGGTGGTGAAAAGCAAAGGGTTATTTTAGCTAGAACGATTGCCCAGCAGCCTAAATTTATGATTTTGGATGAACCAACAAATCATTTAGATATTCGTTATCAAATTGAAATACTATCCTGTGTAAAAAGTTTAAACATCGGTGTTTTAGCAGCTCTTCATGATCTAGAAATGGCAGCACATTACTGTGATTATCTTTATGCAGTAAAAGATGGTGAAATCTATGCACATGGTACACCCCAAGAAGTTTTAACACCAGAAACAATAGAAGCTTTATATCATATCAAATGTCAAACGTTTACTAATCCAGTGACGAATGGATTAGGCTTTGCATATGGACTGTAGGAGGAAAAACATGAAGAAAAAATTATTATTAGGAATTGGTTTAGCAGCTTTATTAACATTAACAGCCTGCGGTAACACATCAAAAGATACATCTAAGGAAACTCAAACAAAAGAGCATTATCCACTGACAATTGAGAACTTTACAAAGGCTGAAGGTGGATCAACATGGGAAAAGAAAGATCAAGTATTTGATCAAGCACCAGAAAGAATTATGGCAAATACACGTCCAGCTGCAGAATTATTATTACATTTAGGATTAGGCGATAAAATCGTTGGTGTTGGTGCAAACTTTGGTGCAGTTGATAAAGCTGTTGAAGAAGAGTATGCTAAGCTAAATATTTTAAGTGATGAATATGTTGGGAAAGAGGTTACATTAGGTACTGATCCTGATTTAGTATTTGGTCGTGGTGGCTTATTTGATAATGCTGAATGGGGAGTAGGGACAGTAGATTCGCTTAATGAAATGGGTGTAAAAACATATGTTTTAGAGTCATCCGTAACAGGCGGCACATATGATTCTATTTATAAAGATATAAAGAATATTGGTGAAATTTTTAATGTTCAAGACAAAGCAGATAGCTTTATTAAAGAATTAAAAGGTCGACAACAAGATATTTCCTCAAAATTAGAAAGTATAAAAGAAGAAAAAACATTTGCCTATTTGCATACAAATGATCCAAAAGAGCTTTTTGTTTATCCAGCACACGATGAAACATTCTTTAATGATGCATTCAAAATGGTTAAATTAGATAATATTTTTAAAGATGAAACAGGCGATGTAAGTGTTGAAACATTAATTGCAGCAGATCCAGATGTATTAATTCTTCCTAACTGGGATGGTTCTGATTTGACAAAAGTACGTGAAGAAATTTATGCGAATCCTAAACTATCAAGCATGAAGGCTATTAAAAATAAACAAATGTATATTGTAGATTACAATTACATGTTTGGCTATGGCTATAACACAATTGATGGAATGGAAGCATTAGCAAAAGAAATGTATCCAGACTTATTTAAATAAAACAAAAAGTGCTGTCCTAGCGGGTCGAATAAATGACACGTTAGGGCAGCGTTTTCTTAATACGGAGGAATAATTATTGTTATGGCTGTAGAAGCTGCTCTTTATTTAATATTGTGGTTATTAACTTGGAATTTTCATTGTTCCAGCAGACGGATACAGGATGCTGCTGATCGAGATAGAGTAATTGGGTAAAAAGGTCTTTTCTTGTTTTTTTTATGTTGGTGGTATCAAGCAAATATGGCGATAGGATTGGCAATAAGCCTGTTTTAAAAAGAGCCTCTTTTAAAGTCCAAAACTCATAAAAAACATGTAAAGGCTGATGAGAGACCAATTGACGCTCTGTCTCAGAAAGCGCATATATCATCATATCTTCACTCACTGGCTTTATTTCTTCAACATCAATGCCGACTCGTCCGATAGTGGTGACTGCTAACACTACCCAATCCCCAGAATGAGAGAGATTAAAATCTCCCTGCCAATGAGGGTGTCCTGCAATATAAGGGCGCCCAAATTCATTATGAGCTAGTTGTAACAGAACGTCATCTATATAGGGAAGGAGTGCCCATCTAATAAGAGTGCTACCTAGCAACGCTCTTTGCTGATCCTGCCAGTGCTTGTATTGCTGAACTTTTCTTTGCACCTCAAAAGGGAGTACTTTAAGGAAAGCATCCCGTTCTGGTGGTGCTAACTGTACTCCTAGAGGAAGTGCAAATAACTGTATAGTTTGTTTTATCATCTTATATTGACTTGTTTTGGTTCAGGAAAGTAGCCTGTATCAATGCCATATTGAATCATTCTGTAAATAAAGGCTTTATTTGGTGCCGCACATTCAATCTTGGTATGAGCTAAAAATTCTATCGTTTTCTTGCAATTGAAGATAAATGGGGAGTCACTTGCTCCATCACCTTCAAGCTGCGCAATGGCTAACGATAAATATTCCTGTACATCTTTTGAATGATCACCATTTAATAGCCAATCTGTATACTCTTGTGTTGACACAATTGTTAGGTCATAACCAATTTCCTTAAGCATATCGATTAATTCTAAATAAGTAAGCGATACAGGGTTACATAAATGGAAGACATGGCCGTTGGTTGCTGGCTGGCTTGCCAAAGAAACAATTGCCTGACTAGCATAATTGATTGGTGTGAAGTCAACATGCCATTGTGCGGTAGGTGTTTTACCTAAATAAAGCATTGATTTAATCATACGGTAAAAGGCATTGTCATCGATATTACGTTGGAATTTACCTGTTTCAGAATGACAGCTTAAATTTCCTACACGATAAATGGAGACAGGGATTGCATCCTGTACAGCGTTTCTAACAAGGTTTTCTGCTTCTAGCTTACTTTGAGTATAAACATTATCAAGCTTAACATTGTAATTGAAGTTACCTTTTGCTTCATTTGGTCCCCATTGTATGGCGGCTAGCTCCTCTGGAATGCCAATTGTCGATACATAATGGAAATGCACACCTGGTTTCTGTTTGGCTATTTCAAGCAAGTAGCGAGTTCCATTCACATTGACATTATTAAAATGATCAGCTGCACCGAAGTGACGTACATCTGCACCACAATGAATGATAGCATTAATTTCTTTCATAATGATTTTTTCATCTTTATCAGATAAGTGTAGTCGTTGCTTCCCTAAGTCACCTTGGATAACAGTAATACGATCTTTCATCTGCTGAGCAATGGTATTGCCAAAATAAAATTGCATACTCTCTCTTAGTTTATCTTCAATCGTAGTTTGGGTGCTTGGTCGAATAAGGCAATATATGTGCGCAGTTGTTGTTGCTAATAGCTCATATAATACATGACTACCTAAATAACCTGTAGCACCTGTTAGTAATACCGATGTCATTGGCAAGGGCTTCACATTTTGGGAGACTTTTAGAGGACTAGGCTCCATTAAGTCCTTGAATACAATGTTTTTAGCTGGCTCGTCTTGATCTTCAATCGCTTCTGGTTGATAATGACGAATATAATGATCCAGTTCAGCAATCGTTTGATATTGGAAGAAATCCTGAATCTTTAAGAATGGTATATGTTTTTTCACTTGTACAAGAATCTCGAGCACTTTTAGCGAATGCCCTCCGATATGAAAGAAGTTATCGTGAATGCCAATTGGCTCAATACCGAGTACAAATTCCCATGCAGTAGCAAGCATACGCTGTGTATCATTTTCTGGGGCAATATATGTAGTACTGCGTGATAAAGTTAATTCCAATGAAGCTAAGTGTTTTCGATCAATTTTTCCTGTAGGGGATAATGGCATTTCTTGCAATTCAATAAATTGCTCTGGCACCATATAATCTGGTAAAAGATTTGCTAAGTAGTCCCTTAAAAGATTCTCCTCAAGCTGCATCCCACTTGCCACCGTATAGTAGGCAAATAAATGATTATTCCCATCAGCCATTTTCTTTGCAATGATCACAGCTTCCTGAATACTCGTATGATTGCTCAATACTGTTTCGATTTCACCAAGTTCAATACGGAAGCCTCTTACTTTAATTTGAGAGTCTTTACGTCCAACAAATTCAATGACACCAGTTGGCAATAGTCGAACTAAATCACCTGTTCGATACATTTTTTGATCTGGCTTTAAGAGATGAGGTACAAATACTTCAGCTGTTTTTTCAGGCTGATGTAAATAACCTGCTGCTAAACCAGCACCAGCAATACATAATTCTCCGATTACATTAACGGGACATAGCTGATCGTCCGTGTTAATAACGTACATTTCATAATTGGCGATTGGTCTACCAATAGGGATACTAGATTGCATGTCTGTTATCTGACTTTTCACCTTAAAATAGGAGGACAATACTGTACATTCAGTTGGTCCATACACATTAATAATTTCTGTAGAGAGTCCAAATTTGTCTTGCCATTTTTGAACAATGGCAGGCAATAGGGCTTCACCACCTACAGATAAATAATTTAATGTCGAAAGCTTTTTTCTATAGCTTACTGGTAAATGTGTAGCTAGCTGTGTAAAGAAAGCATTTGGAACAGTAGCGGTCGTTACTTGCTCACGGTCGATCATATCAGCAAATGCCTCAATGGACAAACGCTCTATACTTGTAAGCATATGAAGTCTTGCACCTGAAAATAAAGCAGTAAAAGTTTCTGTTATAGAAGGGTCAAAACTAAAAGAAATAAACTGGGAATAAACATCTTCTTTAGTTGAATGGTAGATTCGTTGATTATCTGTTATTAAATTAATGACAGCCTCATGCTTAAGCATGACGCCTTTTGGCTTACCTGTTGAACCAGATGTATAAATAATATAGGCTAAATCGGATGGAAGAAGTTCACATTGGATATTTTCCTGTGAATATCCTTGCTCCATTTGGTTGATTGTGAGCACTGTGCGTGTTTGGGAATCATTATGTATAAAATCATTCAGTAGAGCTGTATGTTCGTTTTTCGTTATGATAAATGGAGCACCTGTATCGTTTAATAGGTACTGACAACGTTCTTTTGGATAGCTCGGATCAATGGGAACATAAACTCCACCAGCTTTCAGGATACCTAACAAACTAATGACGGTTTCTTTACTGCGTTCCATAACTATCGCTACATAGTTTCCTTTTTGTAGACCGTTGGCAACTAACATATGAGCAACTTGGTTGGATTGTTCATTTAGCTGACGGTAGGTAAGTTTTCCACCTTCATAGGATAATGCGATTCGTTCCGCAAATTTTTGTGCTGCCTGATAAAATACGTCAGGTATTGTGGTGTTTTGATCGTAGTCAGCTATTGTACGGTTTAACGTTTGATATGCGAGTAAGTCTTCTCTGTTTAATAATTGTGTACTATTGGATTGAAGTGTTTGTTGGTCAAAAGAAAGCGTATTATTCTGTGATGGGTGTACATCAAATTCTTTTTTATTATTCAATTATGACAACTCCTATTTTAGAAAAGGGCCGACACCTATGAAGGAGCGATTATCGTCATTAGGTCCACAGTAGTGAATCGATCTGTGAGAAACTAACGGACATAACTCTCCTTAATAAGGGCAGCCCTTTCATTTTTTATTTCACTACAAAGGTATTAACAACATTCATTAATTCATCAGATAGCTCGGATAATACTTGAGCTTCTTCAGAAACTCGTTGTACTGTATTCAATTGAGAGGCAGAAGTTGCTGCTACTGCTCTTGTATTGTCCTTTGAATTGACTGAAAAATCTTCCATATCTTTTACGGCGGATGTTACTTCTTCCATACCAGCTGCCATTTCTTCAATTGTTGCAGAAAGCTCTTGAATTTGCCCTGTCACATGGTGAATGGAAGTTAAAATCTGGCTAAATGATTTTTCCGAATCATTGATCATGACAATACCATGATCTACTTCTTCTACAGCGTGAACCATGATATTTACAGATTCGTTTGTATCATGCTGGATATGAGAAATAAGTGTAGAAATTTCTCTCGCAGATGCCTCAGATTGCTCTGCAAGTTTACGTACCTCATCAGCAACCACTGCAAAGCCACTACCAGCCTCCCCAGCACGTGCAGCTTCGATTGCCGCATTCAATGCAAGTAAATTGGTTTGCGAAGCAATCCCTGTAATGATTCCTACGATTTCTTCTATTTTATTGGAATGATCGCCAAGTAATTTAACAGAAGCTGCAGATTGATTAACAGCTTTGCTAATAGCATTCATTTGTGCAACAGATTTGTTTGTCGATTCATTCCCTCTTTCAGCTTCCTCTGATGCTAAAATCGAGGATTCTGAAATTTGATTGGACGTCATGGCAATACGTTGAATACCAATATTCATTTCTTCAATGGTAATTGTACTTTCTTTTGCCTTTTGTACTTGAAGATCAGCGCCACTTGCAATCTCCTGCATGGAAGATGCTACATTATTATATGAATCGGAAGCTTCTTGCATATTTACAGATAAAACATTGGCTGTGTTTGAAACACGCTCAGAAACAATCGTTGTACTCTTAATAACATTTTTTAAGTTATCGATCATAGAATTAAAATTTTGTGTGAGCATTCCTACTTCGTCTGTTGAAGTAACTGGTAATGGTTCCAGCTCTAAATTACCTTCTGCGACTTTTTTAGATTGTAAGGAAAGATGTTGAATTGGTGTTAATTTTTTTCTTAAAAGAGTGTAAACAGCAATGGATGAACCAATTAAGAAAATAACCGTTACTAATAATGTCCATAGGGCTTCAGACATCGCTTTTCCTGTTACCATTGATACGTCATAGTCAATGGCATAAGCAGCCAGCATGTTCCCATTCTCATCCAAGATTGGTGTAAGGCCTGTTTTATAGCTACCATATTCATCGCTATAAATATCTGTTGCTGTTGCTTTTTTTGTATCAAAGACTTCTTTAATTCTTGCTAGGAAATCTGGAGATAAACCCATTGCAATCATATCTTGGTTATACTCTGCCCCTAGTTCAAGTATACTAGATGATAGAACAGGTGCATTAATATTTTCACCGTTAACTGTAATTAAAAATAGATTGGTAATGCTATCTGAATTATCATTGATTGCATCCATTTCACTAGTTAATCGTAGAGCATCAGGGTTACTATTTGTAGGATTCTCTAATATCGATTTTAGTGTAGTAATATCAATGGTTTTGGCTAGGATCATGCCTTTGTCAGAAAGAGATTGATTCATGTCTGTTAAATTACTATTTCTTACTATATAATAAGAAAGACCTAAAGTAACTAATCCAAATAATAATAAAATACTCACTACTATTGCAGTTAATTTCTTACTAATAGACATTTGCTGCTTCTTGCGTGTTTTCATGCTTTTCCTCCTAATAT
Organism: Lysinibacillus sp. GW823-FHT02G10; assembly: GCF_058797135.1. Lineage (NCBI taxonomy): Bacteria > Bacillati > Bacillota > Bacilli > Caryophanales > Bacillaceae > Lysinibacillus > Lysinibacillus sp. GW823-FHT02G10. The sequence continues at coordinate 68,270 of NZ_JBXAJI010000010.1, read as the reverse complement.
GATATAGCAAATATTTCAAGCTAAGGACTATAAATGGATAATTTAGTCAATGTACTACACATTGAAGATGTTGATGTTATTCGTAGAAGTCCAGATGCGTGTTAACTATTTATAAATGCAAAATAATCTATTTATCCCCTATCATTTAACTACTATACTGCCAAAAAAATTGATTCACAACCCAGAAAACTTACTATTTCAAGTCATGATTTCTATAAATAAATGATGATATATAGTTTTTTGGTCTATATATTTTTTAGGTTAGGTTAAATTTTTACAAAAAGCTATATATTTCCTAGTATAAAAAAGAAGTATGCTCAGATCTAACTTATTTTCAGTTGATTAAAAATTTGGCTGAAATACCAATTTCCAATTCCTTGTTAGGGCTTTTTACTTATTTTGTCATGACTTATATGTAAAGGAATTTGATGATTATTGTTATGGGAATAAAATGAAAAAAGGTTATTTCTTTATTCTTAAATAAAGAAATAACCTTTTCTATTGTTGCTAAGGCCGCGGATTACCAAATATGCCCGGTAAAATATTAGGGAGTCCTGGTATTAATGGTGGTGGGAAACCAGGATATTGCCCCCCTGGACGTGGCGGATAAGGTTGCGGTGGATAAGGCTGTGGTGGATAAGGACGTGGTGGATAAGGTTGCGGTGGATAAGGCTGTGGTGGGTATGGCCGCGGTGGATAAGGTTGAGGTGGATATGGTGGATATGGTGGTGGGTATGGCGGCGGATAAGAACTACCAGGAGGTGTTCCTGTACCTGCAGCAGTGATTTGACTAACATCCACAGTCACTATTTGACCATTATCTAACTGAATTTCAGCAGTCCTTCCTCCAGTTCCGAATGTCCGAATTAATGTACCTGAATAAGTACCAGTAGGGAGTGTTACCCATATTTTCATACCTGGGCGAAATTGACTGTTAAAATCATCAGGGGCTAATCTAGGATAAACCAATGAAACACACCTTTCTTCATTTTTTCTAACATATGCCTATTACGATTTTTGTCATAGGCTATAGGCTATGGATGCTTAAGTTCGAATTTGTTATAAAATAAAACGATTTTCATTATAATAAGGGAAAAAGCTAAAAGGATGTTTAGCACATGGCAATTATTAAGATAAAAAAAATAAACATACAAAATTTACGAAATGTACGACAGGGTGAAATTGTTCTCACAGTAAATTTTGAGACATTTCTACAAGCGAATGTTGTTGGCCTATATGGACAAAATGGCTCTGGAAAGACAACCATTGTAGATGCATTTAGTTTATTGAAGACACTTCTATCAGGATGGCTTGCTGAAGTGAAGTTGCCCTCTCAAAAGAAGCGACTTATATTGGCAGGAGAGCAAACAGCTAGCATGGATGTAGAATTTCTAGTTCAGAATCAATTCGGTACATTTTTTGTGAATTACTATGTGGAGCTACAGGAGGATCAACATCGACTATATACTACGTTGGAGCGCCTTACCTATCGAGAAAACACGAAAGGGAAGCGATCAAAGATTTTAGTGGCTGTGACGGAGAGGGATGTACAAATTCGTCAATCGAAACTGGATGATTTGAGTGAACAAGCACGAATTCAATTACTGGTTATTCAACAGTTAGCAAGAAAACAATATATATCATTTCTATTCCATAAAGATATAAAGACATTATTACAGGAACGGCTTTCTGAGCTAGAAATGCAGTTGCTACAAAATATTGCTGTTGATTTTAGTCGAGACTTACATGTTGTTAATACTCAAAATATTGCCCCACTATTTGAAGAACGGATGATGCCATTCAGTATTCATTTAGAGAAAACAAGAGGTCTTATTCCTTATGATTTAAATGGACCAGCTTTATTACCAGAGGATGCATTCTATGCATTATGTGAAGTTATTGAACAAAGTAATCAAGTGCTCTCAGCAATTATTCCTGGTCTGACGATTAAAATTAATATCATTACAAAGCAAATGATGGACAGTGGCGAGCAAGGAATTCGTTTTGAATTTTTGTCTCAGCGCGGGGAGCAGGAATTACCGCTACGAACAGAGTCAGAGGGAATTTTAAAGATTATTTCTATTCTTAGTGTATTAATTGCTGTATACAATAATCCGAATGCATGCGTGGTTATTGATGAATTAGATTCAGGTGTATTTGAATATTTGTTAGGTGAGTTGTTAACAGTGATAGATGAGGATGGAAAAGGGCAACTTATTTTTACTTCCCATAATCTACGTGTGTTAGAGGTGCTAGCTATTAAAAATTTATGGTTTACGACAACAAATGAACATCACCGTTATATGCAGCTAAAAGGTATCAAAGAAGTGAATAACGCTAGAGATGTCTATTTACGTGCTATCCAGCTTGGCGGGCAAGAGGAAGAGATATATAAGGAAACTAAAACATTTAAAATAAAGCGGGCTTTTCGTAAAGCAGGTGTTCAACATGACTAAAAAAGTACTTTTGATTATTGTGGAAGGGCAGACGGAGCAAATTATTTTAGAGGATTATTTAGATGCTCATTTTGCGAACTCCACAATACGTTTTGATGTACAACGAGAAGATATCTTAACAAAGTGGGATGCGCACAAACGAATACCGAATATTAAAAACAGTGTTGTACGAGTGATTCAAAGCTATCTTGAAAAATATAAATTTTTAGCCAATGATTTAACAGCGGTTGTTCATATTACAGATGCAGATGGATGCTTTATCGCACCAGAGTGCGTCAAGGTAGATGAGCGTATCGAGCAAAACTTATTTTATACAGAGGATGCTATTTTAGTGAAGTCGGATAAACGCAAAGAACAAATAGAACAACGCAATGATATGAAGGCTAAGAATGCTAGAATTTTGATTGCCAATGACCACTTTAGCATTAACCGTATGAAAGTACCTTATCAATTATTTTATTTTTCTACGAATTTAGAACATGTCTTATGGAATGAGCGCAATGAAATCCCAACAGAAAAAATACAAAAAGCAGATGAATTTATGGACAATCTGACATGCACGATTGAGGAATATTTAAGCACCTATCTCCCAGTTAGTTCAGAGTTGTCTTATAGGGAAAAAATAAAGAAAAGTTGGTCATTTTTAATGGAAGGCTGTCATTCATTGCATCGTGGCACGAATGTACCGCTATTGTTTGAAATGATTAAAACAGATGTAAAGTAAAAACAGGTGACGAATGGAGTCACCTGTTTTTATCTAGAGTACGTTAGTGCATTTGCTCATAGCTTCGAATATGAGTTAATATAGCTGGATCTTTAATTTTTGTATCTTCACATAGTAATAAGAGCTTGGTCATGATCTCAGCCGTCCGTGGATCATCATCCACCATCGGTAAGAAAATTCGTCCACGATGCTGAGATGGGACAGCAATAATTGGGATCATGGAACCGCCTATTTGATGCACCACACCACTTCCTAAATGTAAGGAGTAACTTGCTAGCTTACCTTCTATGAGGGCATGTTGCTTTTTCACTTCCACATTGTTTAGCTTCAATAATTTAGCCAATTCTTCTACGATAATACTGCGCATTTCAACAGTAGAATGACTTGCCTCAGGGTCTACACCACCAACATGAGCTACGCTGACAACAAGATCAATATCTCGCATAACCTCAGAGAATATCGCAGCTGGAATATCATCTAAAACGATATCTTTGCCTGTTAGTCGATCATAGAAGTAAACACCTTCGATTGCAGGTGCTTCAATTTCTGCTGGCGTAAACCAATCTGCCTGTGCATACAAGGATGCCACAATATTTTCCTTATAATATACTTTACGTGGTCCTGTTTCATAGCTGATTTGCCAGCCACGTGTTTTCAACAGGGCTACTGTTTGTGAAGGATTTACTTGATGCCCTGCATAGCGCAATGAATGTTTCTGTGCTTTTTCATCAGCATTGATGAGATATAACTCACGGAACACTTGCTTAAATGGCTGTTTAATGTTGTGCTCGAACATATAGGATTGCCACTGTCTCCATTGACCGCTCTCTAGAAGATGGTAAGGATGAGCAATCTTTATAGAGGACGTAGGAGCAAGGTTCACAATGTCAGCCGATAAAAGCTGTAAACCTTCTGATGTCAGCATTCCAACGTAATTATCGCTAATAAATAGTAGTTTTTGTAACAGCGGAGCTAGAATCGGATGATCTAATAAATGAATGAGCTCCTCGACCGAAAATACTGTTTCTAATTCCATTGCTTGCTCAAGCGCTGGGCGTGCTCGTTTATATTGCTCTTGTAAGTCTTTTCGGGCTTCCTGCAAGGTTACAATATCAGCATGCTTTTTTAATGCAGCAGGAACGTTCTTTAGACGTTTACCATCCTTTTCAACAATAATAGCTACAGAGGCATCATCCTCTATTTGTAGATGGGCTGTAATTTGCTCGATTTGTTGTGCTTTAAATAATTGCTTCATATCGTTAAAGGCAGATAACTCCATACGCCATGTGAAGCGAGTGGCTTCTCCATCCCCTGCATTGCGCGCTAAATTTTCTAGAGCGATACTTGCTGCTCGAGCCTCACTTGCGCGGCGTTGAGCACCAAATTGCTTACTTTCCTTCAAAAACTGTTGAATAAATTGATAGCGTGTCAGGGCGTCTTTGTCATCGGATTTTATTAAAGGGATAAGACCAAGTGCGCGCAGTTTATCTTTATTGCGTTTATCTTGAATTTCTTGCATTAACGGTTTTGGACTGAGCTTACCGATAGCTGTATCTGCATAAAGCTGTGCCCGACGATGGTTGGCTCCTTCAGAAGCATATTTTGCAGCATCATAAACAAGTTTGAATTTCTTAGCCCCAAGTGTTTGATAGGCGCTTTGGAACCAAGCTAAATCGAATGCACCATCACGGAAATCCTCAGCAGTTATGCTAGAGAAAAGGGCAATCTGATCTTTGGCAAAGTCGGATAAAGAATCTGTGGTGTGAGCGATAAAATACCAGGCTGATTCTTTTAGTCCATCCCACCCAATCACTTCACTGACAAGGTCTATCCAATGCTGGTTATACATCATGGCTTCAATTAAACGTTCTTTAGAAATGTCTGTTTTCAGCCATGCTTCTTTTAATTGCTGGGCTGTTTCTTCTTTTTTAGGGTAACAGTTAGTTAGCAATCTGGAGAATACATCCTTTTTCGTTTCTGCCTGCCAAATATATCCTCGCGCAAGTTTTTCTCCGTCAAGTGCTTGTAGAATTTGTAAGAAATAATTAATACCCTCAAAATAAGAAATGCTACTAGCTAACTTTGTAACAGCAGTAGGCGTATCACCACGTTTTAGCTCTATGGCTAAAATTCGATCAATTGCTTGTTCACGAATAGTAAAGAAATCGGTTAAATCTTCAAATGACTGTTGATAGCGTTCTCGTAATTTAGTTGGCTCGTTAAATATTTCTGAAGCGAGCGTATTGGTAAAGATGGCCTCAAATAAGTGATCTTGCGTAAATAAACCAACCTTCATTGCGTCTAAATATTGGAATAAAGATAAATTGTAGACGTTTGGCTTATAGCTTTCATTTTTCATACGCTTTGTTAGCTCTTCATTGAGAGCTAGCATTTTGACATATTCACCATAGGTTGAGTAATCAGACCAGCATCGATCAGCAAATGTCTCAATGACATCTAAATCGATAATGGTAGAAGTGGAACGATAGTAATAATAACCCTTCTCTCGAACATCAAGTTGCCACTGATCAGCAGGGATTTGTTTGAATAGCTGTAACATTATGCCTACTGCCTGTTCGAAGCGATTAAATTCGGGTGCATGCTTTTCGAGTAATGAAAGTGCTTCCTGATGTAGCACTGTATCACCTGAGATTTTGTCGATGTCTTGGGATAGCACTGAGAAAATCTGTTGAATTGTATCGTCATATTTCAAGGAATTAAATTGCGCAACACGTACTTTTAAATCTTTGTATTGGAAGAACGGTTTAATTAGTGTATGAGCTGCTTCGGAAAGATCATGAGCAGCAGGGTATTCTGATAGATTATGGTAAAAATTAAAATAGGCTAAGTCCTCATTACTAAATAATGCTGTCTTCATCCATTGAACAATTTCTTTGGGGATAGGATAAGCATCAAGACTAGCATGTCGTTGATTATCCGATTTAGTTGCCATTACACTATATCTTTGTCCTAATGTAGTGCTAATGGGTGTGTCATTCCATTGGTATGTTTCATATTCTAGTTCAGCATGTTTATCTAAAAGTTGAATAAGCTGCTCTAGCTTAGATAATAATTTATCAACATCATATTGAAAGAATTTTTCAAAAGGTGTAGGTGCCTGTACATAAAGTGGAGCAAGCTGTTGCCAAGGCTCTACACCATTCATTTGAATGGCTCCATCCGAAATACAGCCGTATTGAATAGGGGGATGTGGCGTATACAAGCCAAAGCCATTACTCTCGTTATACTCAGGGACATCCCTTGTAATTAATTGCTCTAACAAAACTTGCTCGTTTTTAGTTACTTTTGGTAATAAGGAGCATAAAGCTGTAATTTGCTCGCTTGCTAAGTTGTGTCGCTTAGAGGCTTCTAATAGTAATTCAAGCCCTCCAAGTCTCTTTAACTGCTTACTATCTTTTAACAGCCTTTCAGCACTTTGTAACAGATTATTCTGTGCCTGAACTTTTAAGAGTGAAATAGCCTCTTTACGAAGTGCACCTGATTTATTTGCTAAAAGATCTTCAATCTTTGCTATTTCTTCTTCTGTTGGTGTTAAAGCACGTATTTTTTTTAACGCGAGAGAACGATTAATGGAACTACGATCTCGTAAAGAATTAAATAAAAATTCGCGTTGACCTTGTGTGACAGGTTCTAGACAATAAATATTCAGTAGGCCGATTCTGCTAGATGGTGAGTAAGAATCTGCATGCTCAATAATTCGTTGGAATAATGCCTCGTCTTGTACATGATGGGCTAAAATAATTTGTGTTGAAATTAAATCTTCTAATGACAAATGGACATGGACAAAGGATAGAGGTTTGCCTGTAATGTTAAGTCCGTCTTTCGTAATTTCACTTTTTGCCCACTCAAGCTGTTCAAATAAAAGGTATTCAATCCCTTGTAACTGTGTGTTTTCTTGCATGAAGGTTTGAAGGATTTGCGCCCATTCATTGTCTCTTGCATACTCACTATTAATATGGTGATTAGCATAAAGAAAATTGCCCCATGCAAAGGCAAACAACTCGATATCTTTTGTTGATAAGATTAAATCCTTTACAAATGGCGCTGTGAAGGAAATTTTCGATAAGTTTTTCAAAAAGGCAAGCGTTGTAAGTTGGATATGTTTATCACGTTTTAAGAGTATTGTTACAAGGTCATTTAATTTCGTATAGTCCTTTGTAGCAGTTGCCCATAATGCAACATAGATATCAATTGTACGTTCACTCGTTAACAGTTGCTCAACAAAGCTGTCTTCTTCGATTGCTTGGATGGCTAATGCAAGAACTTCCTCTGTTATTTTTTGATTTTCGAAACTATTATAGCCAAGTCCCATCCAAGTATCGACTGCTCGAATTACAGAGGAGAAGCGTGTTAGGCGATGTTCCTGAATAAGCTTCATCATGTTGAGTTGTGCATCAAGATTGCCATGGTCAATATTTTCTACTATTGCCTGTCGTAAACCTTCTTGTCGTGCAGCTGCTAATAAGAGTTTGCCAAGGGCATCATGCATCCGATGATTACTTGATTTAAAAATACCTCGAATGAATGGATGGCCGAAAAAGCTACTTTGATGTTCATCAAATAAAATACCTTCTACTGCTTCTTCAATTGACGGGTTTTCTAATGATAGTTCTTCAGCAAGCAACTGCTCAAAGACATTAAAACCCATTACTTTTGTATTTTCATTCTTTAAGACATAGGAGCTATAGCTTGGATAGGTTCCATGCTCATATTGACGATGATTCGTTAACAACTCCTGCAAAGTAATTTCCTCAAATGTCAGCATTTCTTCTATTAATTGTAAACATTGAAACAGATGGTCTTGCACTGGTTGAGAAGAACGAAAAGATCGACGTAAAACACCTCTTTGGAACATTGTAGCATCAAAGCGTAATGCTAGTTTCTTGATCTTAAGTGCACGTTCTTGTGAAGAAAACATGGTAAGCACTTCAAATAATGGTCCACTAAATAGTTCTTCAAGTGATAAATATTGTTGAGCAGCTATAAGCGTTTCAATGTCATAATCTCTATTGTCCATGTATTTTAACAATGCAGCTGCTAAAGGCTGTATTGCTATAGGTGCAGAATCAACTATACTTTGAAAATGTATTTTTTGTTCATGTGAAAGTGTCATATAAATCCCTCCTTACCAAATTCGTCCTGCAAGCATAGTAAGTTTAATAAATGTAAAGACATCGTCTTCCTGTATGTTTAATGGTGTAGAAAGAGAATCTAAAGATTCTTCATTATGAAGGACTAAAAACAGCTCGTCCTGAAAGGCTTGAAGCATTGTGGAAATAGCTTGATCCACTGACTGTACAGTATCCTTTTTCTTTTCTCCAAAATGTACTTTGCCATATTGAGCAGCTTCTTCTAGTTGCTGATCCGATAAATAAACATGAAGTGGTGTATCTACCATTTTCTCATTAAATTGTTGAACCTGCTGTGTAACAAGCTGAACAAGTAAATCTTGTAACGTTATGACAGGCTCTTCAATTGAAAATGAAATTTTTTCAAGTTTACGAGACTTCTTACCGATTACTTTTTGCTGGTAAAATAAACGCAATCTAACACCTCCTTACAATAATTTCATTATACAAGAGTGAGAACAGGGAAAAGAATAAGGCATATGACGCTAGTTGCGTAAAAAAATTTGGGAAAAGTGTTATCAAAAGTAGCCTGCTACAACTGATTTGTAGGGTAGAAAGTGGGTAAAAATTTACTGAAGATTATGCAGAAAGTAGAACATTTGTACGATTATTGTTATCAAGATAAGTATCATTTTGCGTTTTTTTATTCTAATAACGGTGAAGAAGCAGAATATATTACTCAGGTAACTTTTTAGACATACGTATTTAAAAGAACATTCTTTCATGAAATCTCGTAAACGAAGATTATTCTCATTAGTATTAAATAGGTGACATAATACAGCCTACTATTTATTTGCTATAAATAGTGGTGTACTTTTGTGGAGTTGTTAAAAGACATCTTTTCATCTCTGACTTCATAAGCTTTATAGGTATGATTTTATAAAGCTAGAAGGAGGCAAAATCATTCAAATACACGTTGTACGGGCTGGCGAGTCTTTATGGGGAATTGCACAGGCGTATGGGGCTACGGTTCAGAGCATTATAGATGCCAATCAAATTCCAGAGCCAAATCGTTTAGTTGTGGGGCAAGCTCTTGTAATCCCGATTGTCGGAAGCTTTTATTATGTACAGCCAGGTGATAGCCTATGGTCAATTGGCCAACGTTTCGGTATTAATTATGTAACACTTGCACAAGTAAATGGCATTAATCCAAATCAACCATTAGCAGTTGGAACGAGATTATATATCCCACAGCCACCAAAAACAAGGGCAGAAACTTTAGCCTATTTAGAGCCGAGAGGAACATCAGTTAGTGAAGCACTCTTGAATCAAGCGAGGGAAGCGGGTCCTAATTTAACATATTTAGCTTTATTTAGCTATGAGGCTAGGCGTGATGGTACTTTACAGAGGCCACCAAGCCAAGGTGTGACACAAATTGCAAATGATACGGGAGCATCAATGGCAATGGTTATTTCTAATTTGGAGAATTTTAGTTTTAGTGGTGAATTAGCGAGAGATATTTTTCAAAGTACAGCTGTTCAAGATTTATTATTTGATAATATTCTTGCAGAAGCAAAGCGACTTGGGGATGTTAAAGATATCCACTTTGACTTCGAAAATTTGCCAGCAGATCAACGACAAGCCTATAACAATTTTTTAAGAAGAGCTGTAGAAAAATTTCACACTCAAGGATATACAGTGTCTACAGCATTAGCTCCTAAAACAAGTGATAGTGAACGAGGACCATGGACAGCGGCACATGATTATAGAGCACATGGGGAAATCGTGGACTTTGTTTTACTCATGACTTATGAATGGGGATATTCAGCTGGCCCACCAATGGCCGTTTCACCTCTCCCAGAGGTAGAAGCAGTTGTAAAATATGCGGTGAGTGAAATACCTGCAAGCAAAATTATGTTAGGGCAAAATTTATATGGCTACGATTGGACGTTACCTTTTGTTCAGGGGGGACCGTATGCAGAAGCGCTTAGTCCACAGCGAGCCATTGAAATTGCTAAACGTTATAATGCAGCAATTCAGTATGATTGGAGAGCCCAAGCACCATTTTTTGAATACTATGATGAGCAAGGTAGGGCGCATATGGTGTGGTTTGAAGATGCTAGATCTATTCAAGCTAAATTCAATCTCATTAAACAATATAACCTTCGTGGTATTGGTTATTGGAAATTAGGACTACCATTCCCTCAGAACTGGGTGTTAATTGGTGCCAATTTTGATGTGGTAAAGAAATGAGAAAATGAAGAAAAAAGGACGGATTGCCCAATGTATTTTCTTCGAAGAGGAAATTATCTGTAAAATTCATTTCTAATTATGGGTAAATATATTATAATTATGGTAAATAGTATTTTAGGAGGTATATTTTGGGTAAATTTAAAAAGTTAGGTATTATTTTAACCACTACTGCATTTTCTGTTGGTATTCTAGCACCCGTTTCACAAGCTTCTGCAAATGTGAAAGAGCCTTCAGAGCGTATTGCAATACAGTTGGCTGCCTCAGAGACGAAAGTGACAAAAGGTATGCTAATTAACAAATTACGTGCACTATTCCCTGAAGAGTTCAAATTTGTAGCTGATAATGAGTTTAATTCTGGAGGCGGTCATTTCTTTAGAGATGATACAACGGTCCGTTATGATTTAAACTTCCATAAAACGGTAAATGGTAAAGATGTATATGGTGGTTTTACATTTAAAGGTGAAGATTTAGAGTTAGAACATTTCTATTATCAGCCAGCTAATATCGCTGAAGCAGTATATCCCGCAAAATATTCAGAGACTGAAGCAAAAAAAATTGCAGATGACTTCCTAAGAAAATTTGCGAAAATAGAGAACTATAAACTCCGTGAAGATGGCTTCGGTTATTACAATGTCATTAATCGTCCATTATCACAACCAATTACCTACTCATTTGTTTATTCACCAACCTATAATGGAGTGCTTATTGGCGATCAAAGTATCACTATAGATGTTCTTGCTAATGGTCAAATAACAGGAATGTATAAAAATACAGAATCAATTGGTAAAGCAACCTTTGATAACTCAAACCAGAAAAAAAATGAGGAAGAAATTGTTGCACAAGTACGTGATAACTTAGCAGTTGAACTTCGTTATTACGTTGACTATTTTAGCGATCAACGTAATGTGAAGCTTGTCTATATGCCAGCAACAGGATTTAATGGTGTACATGCTTTAACAGGTCAATGGCAAACAACGAATGGCTTCTCTACACAAGTTCCTAAGACGAAAAGCGCTGAGAAAATATCCTCACAGCAATTACCACCAAGAAAAAGCGGTATGACAGTAGCAGAAGTTGAGGAATTCGCTAAAAATTTATTAAAAGTTGATGAAGACAAGGCAAAGCTCACTATTGATATGGTTGACGAAAGAGAAAATGACAATGGTGAAACGGTTTATACAGTAAATTACATGTATATGTACAATAATGGCGGGTCTGGTACCTCTTTAGAAATTAATAAGGCAACAGGCGATATCGTGCAGTATCACGATATTATGAGAGATTTTATCAACACTGACAAAACAACTACCCTCTCTAAGGATGCGGCATTAGCAAAGGCTGTTGAATACTTAAAGCAATGGGCTCCATCCTATTTACATGAGTATTCGATGCCAATTGATGATCCTGTACATGATGATTATAGTAAAGATTATTACTTCTCCTTCCCACGCATCGTAAACGGAATTGCGGTTGTTGGAGATGAAATAAACGTAGGTATTGGCTCTGATGGATCATTACGTTCATTGAATGTTAATAAACAAAAGATTAATAACTGGCCTTCTCTTAGTCAAGTAATCTCTGCTGATAAAGCAAAAGAAGCATATAGTAAGGCCCTTACATTACAACTACAATATGTAAAGCAGGATACTGAAGGTAAACAACATTATGATCTAGTCTATGCTCCAACTTACAACGGTAGCTTAGTTAATCAAATTGATGCAATTACTGGTGAATGGTTGTATGAGGTAGATGGCTCAAAAGAAAAGCAATCTATTTCACACCCAACAGCAGCCAATGAATTAAATTATCTTCTACATCAAAATGTATTAGAGATAAAAGATATAGCAAACTTTAATGCTGATGCTGCTGTGACAAAGGGAGAAGCATTAAAGATTCTACTAAAATCTTTAACATATGGCCATTTTGGTAGTGGCGATGGTGAAAAGCAAACCTTCAGCAATATCGATAAAAACCATCCATTATATGGAGTGGTTGAACAAGCTGTAAGAATGGGAATTTTACAGCCAGCAAACCAATTCGCTTTGGATGAAACATTGACTCGTCAAGAGCTAGCAGTATGGGCTGTTAAAGCAATGCAATTGGAGAATGTTGCAAAGTATAAGGATATTTACAAATTAAACTTTGCGGATGCAGCTTCTATTGATCCAGCGTATACAGGCTATATAGCAATAGCAAATGGGATGGGGCTGATTGATACACAGCAAAATAACTTTAATGCTACCAAGAGTGTGTCATATGCCGATTTGGCTGTGTCAACAGTTCGTTTAGCAAAAGCTATTCAAGAAAATAAAGTGGATCGTAACTTCTATTATTAAGTCGCATTCCATGAAAAGGGTATCTCCTTATTTGTAGGAGATGCCCTTTTTAGGTTAGTTTGTAGAAGAATGGGGAAATAATATGTAAAGAAAGGAGTGAATAAATTGAAATTGAAATTTATTTTAGTGATTTCTTTAATGACTGTTATTCTTTACGGCTGTAATAAGGATGAGGTAAAAGATGTGCCTGCAAATGCTCCAGCAGATCAGAATGCTACTCAACAGACGGGTGAGACGCCAACTGACCAAGTGACATTTAATTTTTTAGAGTTTTCTTTAGATGTTGATTACTCTGCAACGGAGTCTTATGAGGTAGAATATGAGGATAAAAAAACAGGAATAGAAGCAAAATTAGAAGATGATCGAAAAAATGAAAAACTGCAGGGCGATGAAGCTTATACTAAATTAGAGCCGTTATTTAAGCAGTTGAATTTTGATTCTACAACATCTAATGATGAAGTGATTGATCAAGTAATCAAAGTATTCAATATTGAAGATAACTATCAATCCATTGAAGTGGATGTCGAATTTGTAGACGGCAATGAAAAGGAATTTAAACGAATTAAATAATAAAAACAAGCCAGCTAGCTGATTTAATCAGTTAGCTGGCTTTACATTCATTTACATTCTCGTACCCAATGTCGATGTTTAGCAAGGGCATGAACAAAAGATTTTGGATCGGTTGCAACCCCATGTTTATTGGCTATATGCTGTAAAAATAAAACATTTTCCGTATAACCTATTGTTTTACAGTGCTGATAGGCTTGTTCAATAAACTGTTCTGCTTTTGCTTGTTCATAGGAATTCTGAAAGGCTCCTGTAACATAAACCCCATCATAAAGAACTGAGGAGGTAGTAGCAAATGTTTCGTGAATTTCATAGCCGCTTACTATGCCTTGTTTATTACTTACTAGTTCAACTACGATATCTTCACTTAAAAATGTAGCAATAAGTTCATTTAATTTTTCACTACTATTTTCTGTAACAATTACAGCTACTTTATTAGATTTGACACTTTCCTTTGCATTGATTACTTGGCTAACAGCAGGAGAAGTTTGTTGAATATGTGGTACTTCCACTTCTACAGGTGGAACTATACCAATACGTTCAGCGATAGCTGAAGCAAGTGAGTAACTGACATGAGCATACATGTCTACAACTTGTTTTCGAATCGCTTTATTTTTTACTTTGCCAAGTTCAAAGCTAAAGGCATCGATAATATGCTTTTTCTCAATATCTGTCATACTAAGCCAGAATAATCTTGCTTGAGAAAAATGGTCTTTGAAGCTCTCACTACGTGCACGTACTTTATGCCCTTCAACTTTTTCTTCATAATGCTTATATCCACCATCTGCTTCAGAAACAGGATGTGGTGTATTATTGGCTAAGGAATTTTTATGGTAGCTAACTTGTCCCACATTAATGGTTTGTCGGCCATAGCCATCTCGTTGGTTATTATGAAATGGACAAATTGGTTTATTAATAGGAAGCTCATGGAAATTAGGTCCTCCCAGTCGTATTAACTGTGTATCGGTGTAGGAGAATAAACGACCTTGTAATAAAGGATCGTTTGAAAAATCAATGCCAGGCACAACATGCCCGACATGGAATGCGGCTTGTTCCGTTTCTGCAAAAAAATTATCCACATTTTTATTCAAGGTCATTTTCCCAAGAATGCGTACTGGAATTTCTTCTTCAGGCCATATTTTCGTGGCATCAAGAATATCGAAGCTAAATTTGAATTCATCTTCAACGGGAATAAGTTGCACACCAAGCTCCCACTCTGGGAAATACCCACGTTCAATGGATTCCCATAAATCTCTGCGGTGAAAATCGGGATCTTTTCCAGCAATGATTTGTGCTTCATCCCATACTAATGATTTTACCCCAAGTACGGGTTTCCAATGAAATTTAACAAAGTGGGCTTTTCCTTCGGCATTAATAAAGCGATAAGTATTAACTCCGAAGCCCTCCATCATTCGATAGCTTCGTGGAATCGATCTATCTGACATATGCCACATAACCATATGAGCAGACTCCTGATTATTTGCAATGAAATCCCAAAAAGTATCATGGGCACTTTGTGCTTGTGGTATTTCGTTATTTGGTTCGGGCTTTACAGCGTGTACAAAATCGGGGAATTTAATAGCATCTTGAATAAAAAATACTGGTATGTTATTTCCAACTAAATCATAATTGCCCTCTTGTGTATAAAACTTAGTAGCAAAGCCGCGTGCATCACGAACAGTATCTGCAGAGCCTTTAGACCCGGCAACGGTAGAGAAGCGGACAAAAACAGGGGTTTTAGTGCCTTTTCCATTTAAAAATTGAGCCTTTGTAATATCACTTGCGCATTCATATGTTTCAAAAATTCCATGAGCGGCTGAGCCACGTGCGTGTACTACTCGTTCAGGAATTCGTTCATGGTCAAAGTGAGTCATTTTTTCACGGAAATGAAAATCCTCTAGTAAAGTGGGTCCTCGCTCACCTGCTTTTAGTGAATGTTCATCTTCCGATATTTTTAATCCTTGATTGGTTGTGAGAGGTTGATCTTTATCACTTACTCGGAATGCTTCTAGCTGTTGTTGTTTTTGATTGACATCTTTTTTCATTTAGAATCCTCCTTTATAAGTTACAACTACCTTCTACCCGAACGAAAAGATGGCAAACATAAAGAAACAAATTGTTTGCTGTTTAAAAATGTATATGTTATTATTATCTCGAATTAGAGATAATTAAATTCGAAGTAAAAAGAGGGAGTCGTATGAAGCAAAACAATCGTAACTTAAAAGCATTTACGGTCTTGTTCCGAGCATATCAAACGATTCAAGATGCAACTAGAAGAGATTTACTTCAATTCGATTTAAATCAAACTGAATTTTCGGTTCTTGAATTTTTGTATCACCATGGTGAACAACCAGTTCAAATGATTGGTAAAAAAATATTAATTGCAAGCAGTAGTATTACTTATGTGATCGATAAGCTCGAGCAAAAGGGCTATGTGTACCGTAAGGCATGTCCAAGAGATCGTCGTGTTACGTACGTATTACTAACGCTTGAGGGACAGGTTTTGATGGAGGAAATATTCCCTAAGCATGAACAGAAAATAAATGAGATATTTGAAGTATTGGAAGCCCAGGAGCTGGACAACATGATTTTATCACTTAAAAAAGTTGGCAAGAACGCCACTAACCAATAAAAAAATTTAAATATATATCTCGATATCGAGATATATAGGAGGAGCATACTATGAATCATTTAAAAGGTGTACACCATGTAACTGCTATCACAAGTAGTGCTGAAGAAAATTATAAATTCTTTACCTATGTTTTAGGAATGCGCTTAATAAAGAAAACAGTGAATCAGGATGACATTCAAACATACCATTTATTCTTTGCAGATGATAAGGGTAGTGCGGGTACAGATATGACGTTCTTTGATTTCCCTAATATCCCAAAAGGTGTACATGGTACAAATGAAATTTCAAAGACTTCTTTCCGTGTACCAACGGATGCTGCTTTAGATTATTGGATAAAGCGCTTTGACCGTTTAAATGTGAAGCATACAGGTATGAAAGAACAGTTTGGTAAGAAAACACTATCTTTCGTAGATTTTGATGATCAGCACTATCAGTTAATTTCTGATGAGCACAATACAGGTGTGGCGGCAGGTACGCCTTGGCAGAATGGCCCCATCCCACTTGAGTATGCCATTACAGGTTTAGGACCAGTTTTTGTCCGTGTCGCTAATTTTAAATACTTTAAGGATGTTTTAGAAAAGGTAATGCTCTTTACAGAGATTGCAGAAGAAGAGGACTTCCATTTATTTGAAGTAGGTGAGGGAGGAAATGGCGCCCAGATTATTGTCGAGCACAACACAGTGTTACCCGTTGCTCGTCAAGGTTTTGGTACTGTTCACCATGCTGCCTTTCGTGTAGAGGATCGTTCGGTATTAGATGAATGGACTGCACGTTTCGAAAGTTTTGGTTTCCACACTTCTGGCTATGTAAATCGTCATTTCTTTGAATCATTGTATGCACGAGTAGCTCCGCAGATTTTATTTGAATTGGCTACAGATGGTCCAGGATTTATGGGCGATGAGCCATATGAAACATTAGGAGAAAAACTGTCATTACCACCATTTTTAGAACCAAAACGTGAACAGATTGAAAGTCTTGTTCGTCCGATTGACACTGTAAGAAGTTCCATTATGTTCGATAAAGAATATGAGTAACACAATTTCATCCAGTTGGGAAAGCAAAGCCCCACTGGATGTATACATAACTGTATTGGGGGATAAAAAAATGGAATTTTCCAAGCTGATTGATAAGCGTCGCTCTGCTAATAATTTTATCAAGGACGTTAAAATGACTGAAGAAGATATACGCCCTATTTTGGAGGATGTTAAGCTTGCCCCTTCAGCATTTAACTTACAGCATGCTAATTATATTGTTGTGCTGGATGAGGATATGAAAGAAAAGGTGAGAGAGGCAGCATATGGTCAATATAAAGTACATTCAGCTTCAGGTGTAATTCTTGTACTAGGTGACAAGGAAGCATATAAAAATACTGCTGAGTTAAGTCAGGGCATGGTGGATTTAGGCATAATTACAGCGGGTGAACTAGAGGATATTGTAGCAGAGAATACAAGATTTTATGAGGATCGCGGTGAAGGATTCATGAAAGATGAAGCCATTCGTAATGCTTCTCTGTCTGCAATGTTATTCATGCTAGCTGCGAAAAATCGTGGTTGGGACACTTGCCCAATGATTGGCTTTGATAATCAGAAAATGCGTGAGCTTTTCAATGTGCCAGAAACACATGAAATAGCCTTAATGATTACTATTGGGAAAGAAAAAGAAAGCAGTCGTCGATTACGTGGGTATCGCAAGCCAGTTGAAGAATTTGCCATTTATTATTGAGATGGTATAAAATACAATAGCTATACAAATACTATGAATAATGTACATTTAGGAGGAAACATCATGAAAGTAGTAGCAATCGTAGGTAGTATCCGTAAAGAATCTTATAATATGCAATTAGCTCAATTTATTCAAAAACGTTATACAGAAAAGTTAGATCTTGAAGTATTAAGCTTAAAGGACCTACCAATGTATAATCAAGATATTGAAAATGAGGCTCCACAAGCAGTTCTTGATTTTAAAGCAAAAGTAAAAGCTGCAGACGCTGTACTTTGGGTTACACCTGAATATAATGGTACAGTTCCTGGGGTTATGGTAAATGCTATTGATTGGCTATCTCGTGTAGATAAAGTAATGATTGGCAAACCATCTATCATTATGGGTGCATCAATGGGGAACTTAGGTACTGTAAAAGCACAATTACATTTACGTGATATTTTATTCTCTCCAGGCATTAACTCACCATTACTTAGCGGTAATGACGTTTATATTGGTGCTGTTCACACTAAATTTGATGAAGAAGGCAATTTAACTGATGAAGGTACAGTGAAATTCCTTGACGTAGTTATTGATAATTTCTTAAGTTGGGCAAAAAAATACGTTTAATTAAAATATAACCCATAAGTATACAATATACTTATGGGTTATATTGTTGAAAAAAAAGAGGATGTCACTAGCAAAAAAAGCTCTTTTGTTAAGGCGAATGGTTGATTTCGGTTCCGCTAGCGTCCGATGCCGCTTCCCTCAATTCCGTTCGCTCTAGGGTCTACTCTGTGACGCTAGCTCCTCTCCCATCAACCATACATCAAGAGATTATTTTTCATATTAGCAGTAGCGGATAAAATAGCCCATTAGAGAAAGGATAGGCACTTGGAGAAGTGATTAGTTACCCATAAAATCTTTGCTAAGATGGTAATTCTTGTGAAACGGCAAGCCTTTTTCATACAAATTCTAATGAATGTTCAATACTATGACCCATAGGTATACAATATACTTATGGGCATTTTTTGTTTGGAAAGATGCTACTTCTGCATGAAATCTTCACACTTTCAAGATATACTTTTAAGAAATTCTAAAATGGTGGTTACGGATGAGAAAATTATCATTAAAGCTGGGCATTATCTTCTTCATCACATTGTTTTGTATTGAAACCTTTATGATGTTTTTTTTGCATGTTTCCCTGACGAATTCTAGAGTGGAAGAGGAACTAGAGCGTTTACAAGCGAGAGGAAATTCACATCGTACTATATTAGAACAGAACTTCAATAATGAAACACTAGCACATGTCGTTCTTATGGAATCAGAAGCAAGTACAGATGTCGTGGTGACTGACCATTTCGGGACAATCCTTGCATCCTCACAGCCACATCAAGAAATCAGTGATCTGATTCGTGAAATAGAGGGGGAAATACCTTATGAAGGAAGGGTTTTACAAGACAATTGGCAAGAAGTTAAAGCAATTGCGACTATAAGCCCTATTCAAAATCAGCAAGGAACGATTGGCTATGTATTTATGTTTCAAAATACCGATTCCATCCATGCATTAATGAAACGGCTGAATAAGCATTTTCTCATCGTGGGTATTGTATCTGGTCTAGTCAGTATTGCAGTCATTGTTGTTCTATCTCGTAAGCTGGCTAAGCCACTTATTCAAATGAAAGAGGCTACATTGAAAATGAGTAAGGGTGATTTTACAGTTGCTCTTTCTACGAATGGAAAAGATGAGCTTGGGGATTTATCAAATGCTATCCAGCTTTTATCCAATGATTTAAATCATCTAAGGCAAGAGCGTAAGGAGTTTTTATCGAGTATTGCACATGAGCTTCGTACACCGCTAACTTTTATTAAAGGCTATACAGACATTCTTGCTAAACGGGATTTAACAGGGCAAGATCGTCAAAAGTATTTAGCTATTATAATAGAAGAAACAAATAGACTTTCTAGATTAATCAAAGATTTATTTGATTTAGCGAAAATGGATGAAAACTCATTTGTAATTGAAAAACATTGCTTACATTTAGAGCCGTTTTTTACAAGCATTGAAGAAAAATTAAGTCCCGCTTTTCAAGATAAAGGTATCTATTTAGTTGTACGTTGTGATAATGGCTTAACACTATGTGCAGATGAAGCAAGACTTGAGCAAATTCTGATTAATCTATTAAATAATGCATTAATCTATTGTGCACCAGGAGATATGACTACAGTCACTGTAAAACAAGACAGTGGAATTTTAAGCATCATCGTTGAAGACACAGGGAAAGGAATTCCAAAGAAGGATTTACCGTATATTTTTGATCGGTTTTATCGAGTGGAAAAATCACGTAGTCGTGCTTTAGGTGGATCTGGACTTGGGCTTGCTATTGTCAAGGAGCTAGTACAAGCACATGGGGGAGAAATAAAGGTTAGAAGTGAAATAAATAAAGGGACTACTTTTGAATTATCATTTAAAGGAGTAGAAATGAATGAAAACGATTTTATGCATTGATGATGAACCAAGAATGTTAGATTTATTAACCCTTTATTTGGAACCACTATTTAATTGTAGAGCAATGTCTTCTATACAAGAGGCATTGGATTTTTTAGAAGAAGAGCATGTGGATTTAGTTCTTTTGGATATAATGATGCCAGAGATGGATGGGTGGCAGGTTTGCCAGGAAATTAGGAAGTTTTGGGATGTTCCTATCATTATGCTTACTGCAAAAGGAGAACACGCTGATATTGTAAAAGGTTTAAATCTTGGTGCTGATGACTACGTTTTAAAGCCTTTTGATGAGGAAGAATTGTTAGCACGCATACATGCTGTATTAAGAAGAACGATATCTGAAGAAAAAGTGATTAACTTTGAAGGGCTTTGTTTAGATAGAGAGTCCTTTGAAGTATATTTTCAGCATAAGGCAATTCCATTAACACCAAAGGAATTTGCCATGCTCGCCCTATTTTTAGATTATCAAAATAGAGCATTTTCTAGAGAACACCTTATACATGCCGTTTGGGGATATGATGTAACGATTGAAGATCGTACCATTGATTCACATGTACGTAATTTACGAGAAAAATTAAGAAAAAGTGGTTTTCCGGCGGATGATTACTTGCAAACCGTTTGGGGCATCGGCTATAAATGGCATAAGTCTGCAAAGAGAAAGCAAATGGAACATAAAAGCTAGAAATTAACCTCTACCAGAATTGAAGGTAGAGGTTATTTCTATTATTTTGGACTAAGCTCTTCTTCTGTTACCCATTTATGATTTGTTACAGCTTCACCACTTGTAGTGGAAGTATAATCAACCATATATACAGTTGTTTGCACAGCCTCGTCAATAAGGACAGTCGCATTTTCCATACCTTCCATATGTGTTGCGTCCGTTTTTACTTCTGTTCCAGGAGCCAGTGGTGCTTCTTGTGGGTCAATTAATTCTTCATGAATTACCCACTTATGCTTTTCTATTCGCTTTCCACCAGTTGTAGGCTCATAGGAAATAACATAGGCAGTTGTAGTATAGGCACCTACTATTGTTGCTTCGGCCCCTTTCATACCTTCCATATGTCCATCTGTAATAATGGCTGTGCTTCCTATAGGAAATTTCGGATTTTCAGCTTTTTTTAACGTTACTGGTACTTCGCCAGAACTTGAATGGTTCATTGTAGAATGATCCATTTCTTCAGCAGCTTCATTAGAAGTGGACGCAGGATTTGTTTGATCCTCTGTACAAGCCGATAAACTAATTAGAGCGACTACTGATAATAGTCCGACTGACCATCTTTTATTGAATTTCATATGATATCCTCCTCACTATGTGCTCCTAATGTAGCAAATAAATGTGCAGAAACGATGGATATAACCTATGAAAAACATTTCTTTAGTCTGGCGGGGAGATATGCTATTGATTAGGCATGATCTTCAATGTTTTTTGTAATCTATGGGCGAAGATACCAGCAAAAATAGCTAAAATAATATCTTTTGGTAGTGGAGGAATCATCCAAAGCCAAGCGAGCTTATATGAAAAATTCTCTGGCGCACTTGCCCATAGCTTATAGGCAAAAAACATCCAATTTGTTCCTATCAAATAATTTATAGCCGTTGCTACCAAAGCAGCTACGATAAAACTTTTCTTTGTTCCGCTTCGTTCTACGATTAACCCCGCAACAAATGCCGCAAATATAAAAGTAATAATAAACCCAAAGGTAGGGCTTAAAATTTGGCCAATTCCACCCCCGAAACGAGCAAAGACAGGAGCTCCTGCCAATCCTACGCACATATAAATTGTGCAGGCAAGCGCACCTTTTCTACTACCAAGAATAAGCCCTGCTAAAATTGCAAAGAAGGTTTGAAGCGTAATGGGTACACCACCAACTACCATAAAAGGTGCAAAGGAAGTGATATTAGCACCCACCATCATTAACGTTGTAAATAATCCAATGTAGGTAATGTCAACAGTTCTTAACTTATGGTGACTATGTTGTGTAACAGTTGCCATGATTTCACCTCGTTTTATAAGTTATTACTGCTAGTGTAAAAAACGAATGTATTTGTGTCAACCTTATTATTTATATAAGTTAACTCAATTGCTGAATTAAATTGAAGTAGACTATCTATCTATAAAAATGTATGATAGAACCGTCACAATTTTATAACTTCAAATACTATTGGTGTGACATTTTGAATGTCACTTAAAAGGGAAGTCGGTGGAAGTCCGACGCTGTCCCGCAACTGTAACGAGGAATCCTATAATATGATTTGCCACTGTTTAAGAATGGGAAGGCAATTATAGGATAGTGAATCGAAGCCAGGAGACCTGCCATTTAGTAATACCTGTAATGCCCACGAGGATGCAAGCAATTACGGACAATAGCTGGATATTTTTCTGACTTTGTTTAATCTTGGGTATTTCTATGCGCATTTTCGCATGGGATACCTTTTTTTATTGCTTCATTCATCAATATTCAGTAGGAGTTTAAAACAGATGAATAAAAAATTTATGTTATTTTCCTTCGTACTTTTCATGGTATTAATTGTTTCAATGACCTTTGCTGTAATGGTTGGCTCAGTTTCAGTTACACCGTTATATGTATGGAAAGTTATTCTTTCTAAAATTCCTTTTATACAAAATTCGATCGAGCAAGATTGGAGTCGCTCTCAGGAAATCATCATCTGGCAAATAAGAGCACCTCGTGTTTTGCTAGCTGCGATAGTAGGAGCGGGGTTAGCTATTGCAGGGGCAGCCATTCAGGCACTAGTACGTAATTCTATTGCAGACCCGTATATTCTAGGGATTTCTTCAGGGGCAGCTGTCGGAGCTACTTCTGTGATTATTTTAGGAGCCTTTTCATTTTTAGGTATTTACGCTCTTTCAGTATCCGCATTCCTTGGTTCATTACTTGCCATTGCACTTGTCTTTTTCTTATCACGTGTTGGGGGACGTGTCTCTATTTTCCGCTTGCTATTGGCAGGCATGGCTGTGTCCTTTATCTTAACGGCTATCTCTAACTTTATTTTAATGATGTCAAAGCAAGAAGGGGCCTTAAAGGCTGTTATGTTTTGGATGCTAGGTAGTTTAGCTGGAGCCAAATGGAATAATATTGTGATTCCAGCTTTCGTATTTTTTATTGTATTTGGGCTACTGTGGCTACACTATCGCAATTTAAATTTATTATTACTAGGAGAAGAGGCGGCAGTGACATTAGGCGTTAATCTTCAGCAATTCCGCATTCAGTTAATACTACTAGTATCTCTATTAACAGGTGTGCTTGTCGCAGTTAGTGGTTCTATAGGATTTGTGGGTTTGATTATTCCCCATATTGTGCGTTTAATTGTGGGCTCAAACTATAAATACGTAATACCTATCAGTGCTTTAATAGGTGGAATATTCTTAGTGTGGGCAGATGCCTTTGCTCGAATTATTATTGCTCCTCAGGAAATGCCAATTGGTATTATTACAGCTTTTTGTGGAGGACCATTTTTCATTTGGCTTCTCCGTCGTAACAACTATTCTTTCGGTGAAGGAGATTAACTTCCATGACATTAGAAGCGAAACAAGTATCATTCTCCATTTACGATCAGCGTATACTGCATGATGTAAGCATTCAAATAAAAGAAAAGCAATTTGTTGGATTAATTGGTCCTAATGGGAGCGGAAAATCAACATTGTTAAAAAATATGTATCGTCTCCTAAAACCTGAAAGTGGATCGGTAGTATTAAATGAGCAAGATATATTAAAGCAATCAAGTAAAGCAATTGCGAAAAATTTGGCTGTTGTAAGCCAAGAGACACCCGTATTATTTGATTTCACTGTGCATGATTTAGTCAGTATGGGAAGAACCCCACATAAAAAGCTGTTAGAGCTTGATCAAGAGAAAGATTTTCAAATTGTTAAAGAGGCTCTTAGACAAACGGGCATATCGCATTTAGAGAAACGAGACTTTAGTTCGCTTTCTGGTGGCGAGAAAAAACGTGTCATGGTTGCAAGGGCACTCGCTCAACAAGCACAGATATTAATATTAGATGAGCCGACGAATCATTTAGATATTCAACATCAACTTCAACTTATGGATTTAATTCAGACTTTGCATTTAACCGTAGTAGCAGCTTTACATGATTTGAATATTGCTGCTATGTATTGCGATCAAATTTACGTTTTACAGCAAGGGCGAATAGTTTGTCATGGTACACCAGAGGAAGTACTTACGCCAACAGTGCTGCAAGATGTATTTGGTGTTTTTGCGGATATTCAAATACATCCAATGACAGGGAAGCCGTATCTTACATATGTTCCTGAACAGTTCACTAAGGGGTTTAGCCAAATATAGAAAAGTTTCATCTTCTATTAGATACATAAAACATCCTTTAAGGAGTGACTGTATGCAAATAGCCTTTACGAAAATGCATGGTATTGGCAACAGCTATATCTATCTTGATCTTTTCCAACATGATTACAAGGAAGATATCTTTTGTGAATTGGCTCAAAAAATGGCCAATGTCCATACTGGTATTGGCTCAGATGGATTGATTATTATCCAACCCTCTAAAATTGCTGACTGTGGTATGCGTGTATTTAATAAAGATGGATCTGAGGGGACAAATTGTGGTAACGGTCTTCGCTGTGTTGCTAAGTATATTTTTGAACGTCATATTGTACGACAAGAGCTAATTACGATTGAAACGAAATCCGGGATTATGCTGGCACAGGTAGTGGTGCAAGACAATCGTGTAATAGAAGTGATTGTCGATATGGGCAAACCTCTCTTATTGCGCAAAGACATTCCGATGTTAGGAAACCCAAATGAGCTTGTCATCAATGAGATATTTCCTTTACCCCAACAATCTCTTTTGGTAACAGCTTTGTTTTTGGGCAATCCGAATACTGTAGTTTTTGTGAATGCGATCGAGCAAGTACCATTAGGAACATTAGGCGGTATTATAGCAAACGATATGAGATTTCCTTATCGCTGCAATGTTGAGTTTGTAGAGGTTGTTCATGAGAAGGCATTAAAATGCTGCGTTTGGGAACGAGGTTCGGGTATAACAGAGGCATGTGGGACAGGTGCTTGTGCAGCGGTAGTGGCTGCTATATTAAATGGTTTTTGTCAGAAGGGAGAAGAGATAGTAGTCCAACTTAGTGGCGGTGACTTAGTCATTCGATGGGCTGACAATGACCATATCTGGATGCGTGGTCCTGCAGAATTTATTGCGGAAGGTATTTATGAATTTTTATCTTAATTACTCCCATCCTTCTTCGTCATGCCATTTTAAATAAATGAATACAGGACGCCTCCGATTTAAGGGTGACGTCCTATATTGTAAAGCCATTAAGATACTGCTTTTAAGCCTGCTACACCTATGATAATTGCTATGATACTGATAATACGTGATAGATTTTTGGATTCGCCAAAGAAAATGATATTTACGAGTACAGCTCCAACAGTACCAATTCCTACCCAAACAACATAGGCAATACTTAACTGCAAATAGTTGAAGGATGCATATAAAAGGGCAAAAGACACACCAAAACCACCAATATATAACATTAGATTTCGTAATGTTTTATGCTGACTATAGAAGCGTAAGCCAACCACACCTATAATTTCAGACAATGCAGCTAAGATAATAAGTACCCAACCCATTATACATTCTCTCCTTTCGTTTGCACCTGCTCTTTAGAGGAATTATCCGCTAATTTTAGACCAATCACACCTAATAATAAAATAATCATGAACAGTCCTTTAATGGCATTAAATTCTCCTTCGAAAATGAAAATATCCATTAATGTGGTACCGATTGCACCTGCTCCGGCGAAAATAGCGTAGACTGTACCAGTAGGTAAGCTCTCACAAGCCTTCGATAAGAAATGAAAATCTATAGCAATGATTGTCACAATAATTATCCAATGCCACCATGAGCTTGCTACGTTAAAGCCAAATACCCAAAGCAATTCAAATAAACTTGTTAAAACGACGTACATCCATTCTTTTTTCATCAATAAAATCCTTTCTATTAGGTAATATAATGACTGACATTCAGTCATTTTCAGGGTAAAAGAGAACGTCACTTTTATGGGTGACGTAGGCCAAGTGCGTGAGATAGGAAGTCTATAAGCTCAATCTTGAGCAATTTCATTGTTTCGTCCTTGCTATCATCAAATAAATAAATTTGTTCAGCAGCAGATTCAATTAGACCAATCATCAGTTTAGCAGAACGTGTTGGGTCAATTGAATCACGTATCATTCCCTGTTGCTGGCCAGATAATAAGAAATGACTCATCCAGTCATAATAGGGTGCATATATATTTTCCCATTCTTTTAAATGCTCAGTTTGCGCAATACCTGCATAAATAAGTGCAACGATATCTCCATAATCTTTCGTGATTAAGAAAACCATTTCCACAACCTCTTCAAGTTGCTGTTCAAAGGGCTTATGACTTGAAATACCTTCATCTAAGGTAGCAATAATTCTTTCTACCATATTTTTTGCAATAGCAGGCATAACAGAAAGGCGTGATGGGAAATAAAGATAAAATGTTCCTTGAGCGATCCCAGCAGCTTTAACGATATCTGAAACTTTTGTTTTTTCTATACCTTTTTCTCGAAAAACCTCAATGGCAGCTTGAATAATTTTTTCTTCTTTTGACATGCAATCCCTCACTTTTGCCTTACTTAATTATTATGTTATAGAATAAGAAAAATAATGTCAATAAAAATGACTGATTATCAGTCATTTTTTATTATCCAATGTTCGTTCGTAATTCCACAATTATGCGAAGGAGTATATTTTCTATATTTCGGGGAATTGTATAATTGAAAGGATTGATGACCATGAAAGAAATTAAGTTTGCACAATTAGACCCGCAGCAACTAGAAAAAATTAATGAGCTTGAAGAAAAGATTGGTGTAACATTAGTTGCCTATGATGCTTCCTCCACACCATCACACGGTTCCGGCGCTTTTGAGTCAAATAATAGCACTACTACAAATCATCCATCATAATGAAGTGAGAAATGCCTTGCAGTAATGTAAGGTATTTTCGTTTTATAGAATGTATTTAAAGGAGTGTTTGAATTGAATGAATTCTATGCTGATTTACATATTCATATTGGACGTACTTCTAGTGGAAGGGCAGTGAAAATTACTGGCAGTAAAACGTTAACATTAGCACGAATTTTAGAGACGGCTAGTGCAAGAAAGGGATTAGACATCATTGGGATCATTGACTGTCACTCACCTGAAGTAATCGAAGAAATGGTGAGGATGATTGAACACGGAGAACTGCAAGAACTTAAAGAAGGTGGTCTGCGATTTCAGGAAACAACTTTAATTCCCGGATCAGAGATCGAAATTTATGATCAACATTGTCAGGGTCCTATTCATGTGCTTGCTTACTTTCCTACACTAGAGCTCATGAAGCTGTTCTCAGAATGGATGTCACAACATATGAAGAATATCCATTTAAGTTCACAGCGTATTTATTGTGATGGTCAGACCTTGCAGCAAAAGGTACATGAATTGGGAGGTATTTTTATTCCTGCACATGTATTTACACCATTTAAAAGCTTGTTTGGCAAAGGGGTTCGTCGAAGTTTAACTGAAGTCTTTGATCCGCAGCTTATTGATGGTATTGAATTAGGTTTAAGCTCTGATACAAATATGGTAAGTCATATTAAAGAATTACAAGCATATACATTCGTTAGCAATTCTGATGCACATTCGCTTGGGAAATTAGCACGAGAGTATCAAAAGTTACGATTAGCAGAAGCGAATTTTACAGAATTAAAAATGGCCCTGCATGAGCAAGAGGGACGAGCGGTAATAGCCAATTATGGCCTAAACCCTTTGCTTGGCAAATATCATCAAACAGTTTGTGCAAAATGTAGTCAACAGCTAAGTAAAGAGGCTACCATTTGTACAAAATGTGGGAGTACTCAAATTATAAAGGGAGTAGCTACCCGTATACAGGAGCTATCTGAAGACTTTCCCAATAAACGAAATAGACCACCTTATATTCATCAGATACCACTTGATTTCATTCCAGGTATTGGTCCTAAAATGATGGAACGTTTAATCGAAGCATTTGGTACAGAAATGAATATTTTGCATCGTGTAACAATCGACCAGCTTGAACAAATTGTGCCACATAAACTAGCCCATTTAATCGATTTAGCGAGAAAGGGCCAATTAGCCATTGAAGTTGGTGGTGGTGGGATTTATGGAAAGATACAGGTTAATTAGATAAAAAATGAAATGTTTCAAAAAGATTGTTGTAATTTAACCTATTTTTATCGTTCCTCTAGTAAAATAGTGAAAATAACGACTATTTTATAAGTAGAGGAGAGAGTAAATGCGATTATCAAAGAAATTTCGTTTTTTAGCTTCAAGTGTATTGGCTTTGCAATTAGCTATACCTGTAGCAGCTAGTGCAGAAGAAGGACAGGGTGACCATATAGCACCAAGTTGGGTTGTACAAACCGATTATGTGGCACTTGGTGATTCATTAGCACATGGGATGAATGAAGTAGGTGTAATTGGATTAGGCTATACCGATTTTATTGCACAGGCATTACAGCAAGACGGCTTCCTTACTTCCTTTAATAAGGGCTTTGCTATGTCAGGCTACACAACTAAAAATGTTTTAGCTGATCTACAAAATGATGTTGCAAAAACAGTGACTGGTTTTGGCTATACAGACGAACAGGCAAAGTT
This sequence comes from Lysinibacillus sp. GW823-FHT02G10, assembly GCF_058797135.1. Lineage (NCBI taxonomy): Bacteria > Bacillati > Bacillota > Bacilli > Caryophanales > Bacillaceae > Lysinibacillus > Lysinibacillus sp. GW823-FHT02G10. The sequence continues at coordinate 39,302 of NZ_JBXAJI010000010.1, read as the reverse complement.
ACGGGCTTCTATTAAAGAAGCTGAAATCATCACATTAACAGCTGGGGCAAATGATCTATTGCCAATATTAAAAGAATCTCAAGCAACGGGAATTGACACTGTGGCTATCATAAAAGCTACTAAAGAAGCTGTATCGAACATTGCTACTATTCTATCTGAAATCAAAAAGATTAATCCACAAGCTGAAGTATATGTAATGGGCTATTATAATTCCTTCCCATACTATAGTGAGAACTTACAAAAACAATTTAATTTGTTATTAGCTACATTGAATGCAACAATTAAAACAACTACTGAAAAAGCGGGCGCTATTTTTGTTCCTACATATGATGTTGTTGCAAAGGATGTTGCCAACTATCTACCAAACCCTGAAAATATTCATTTAAGTGAAGCTGGTTATTTAGCAGTAGCAAATGAAGCATTTTTACCAATCATTAAAACAAGCTCTTTATGGGATGTCACGCAGGCTATTGGATTAGAGGTAAAAGATCGTACAACTGTTAAGGTTAGCTGGCAAGAAGCGACAGATAATGTAGGCGTAGCAAATTACCTTGTCTATGTGAATGGAAAATTAACTTCAACATTAAATGCTGACACTACTACAATTACGCTCAAAGATTTAATAGAAAATACAACCTACAATGTATCTATCAAAGCAATTGATGCTGCTGGTAATGAAAGTGTTCAAAATCCTACAGTAACTTTCACTACGAAAGGAACAGTTAGCTTTACAGATACACAGAATCATTGGGCAAAAGATTATATTCAAACAGCTGCAAATATAGGTATAATGAACGGCTATACTGATGGGACATTTAGACCTGAGAGTAGTGTAACACGTGCCCAAGCTGCAGCTATTCTTGTAAGAAGCCTTGGCTTAACTACAGAAGAAAAAGCACCATTTACTGATATCGAAAATTATGATGCAGCAACACAGGCAGAAATTGCGGCAGCATATGTACATGGTCTTATTAAAGGAACAGATGGGAAATTTAAGCCTGGACACCCTGTGACACGCGCTCAATTAGCTTTAATGATTCATCGCGCTTATGAACAGCAATCTAATCAGCCGTATATTGCAAAAGGCAATGTGCCATTTGTAGATGTCGCTTCATATAATGCAGAAACCAAACGTGCAATCACAATGCTGTATGAATTAGGAATCGTGACAGGGGATGGAGGGAAATTTTCACCTGAGGCTGTCACAACAAGAGGTCAAGCAGCTAAAATATTTACCAATCTTAGTCAGCTACTCATTCAATAATCATTAAAAGGTAGGGGGATTGTCTCCTCTACCTTTTGATGTTTTCGTAAAAAACGAAGTATAGTCTATCTAAATAAAGGAGAATGGGATGCTGTCATTTATATTATCTGCTAAAAGATTAGGAAAAGGACTGTGGAGGTCCTTTAAACGTCCACAGTTCCTATCATTATTTACTACACTATTTTTAATCATTCTATCAGGAACTCTATTCTACAAGGGGACAGAAGGATGGTACTGGTTGGATGCCATGTATTTTGCTGTAGTGAGCTTAATTCCAACTGGAGTCGAAACAGGACTATATCCAACAACGACTTATTCTAAAGTATTTACAATGATTTATTTAATTGTTGGTACAGGAGTAATGTTTATCATGTTATTAATGCTGGGACGCTCTATCGTAGATTTTTCTCTGAATGAAGAAGAAAAAGAAGAGGTTAAAAAACGTTTGAAAAAGTAAAATAGCAGTACAATGAATTTTTTGGACGATTCATTGTACTGCTATTTTTTTATGATAGTTTGGCAATAATGCCTTCTTCGTCATCTAAAACTAATTCAATCCCTGTCGAGAATGGATCACCGTGTAGAACATCCTTGATCCAAACACGTAAGGCACCAATCATGGCTGCTGTATTAAGCACCTCGATTTGACCGTTGACTTCGACCTCTGCACCAAAACCTACATCATCCTCGTAAGTTAATTCAACAAGAACATCCTCAGGGCGAATGTTTTGATAGTAGGCTTGAGATAAACAAATAGCATTAATAATATCTTGTTCGTTGATTATTTGTGCCATTGTGCTTCCTCTTTGCGCTTTTTATCTTTAAACATATTTATTATCTTCACAACAAGCATCACAATAACAACAATTGCTGCCACATTAATAAGTAAACCTAAAATATTCCCCAGTATACCCATACCACTAAATAGACTACCGAATAATAATCCAGCAAGTCCGCCAAGCATTAATCCTTTCATCAGACCACCTGAGAAAAAACCACCTTTTTTAGTAGTATCTGCTTTATTAGTAGATGTTGAGTTGTTTTTATTTGTTGTTGCATTGTTTTGATCTTTAGTAGTATCCGATTTTTGGATATTCGAGCTATTATTATTGTTAGAGAAGCCCTTTTTACCCGATTTATAGGATTTAGCTTCTGCCGTTGGTGTATCAGAAATAAATAATGTTGCACCAACAGTCGAAAATATCAGTGTCGCTGCAAAAAGAGCGGCAAGAATTTTTTTCATTACATACATTCCTCCAATATAATTTTTAATTTAATCATAAACTAGTTCTTATATAGTAATATTACATGAACTATATTAAAAAATAAAACAAACGCTTTCAAAAATTAAGCTATATCAAAAAATATGGACAAATAGTGGCAGATGTAATGATTGTAGAAATTATGCAATAGGAAGGAGTGAAAAAATGCTACTAACTTTATCAATCTTCCTTACCATTTTTATCATTTTGTACCTAACAGAAAAAAGGCGCTTTCTCAACGTTGTAGCCCTTGGCGTGATAGGGATATATATTGTCAGAGCGTTTATTATTCATTATCCTTTATTGCTACCAAATGATCAGGGGATTATTTCTGAAATGGGGATATTCATTATATTAGGAAGCTTTCCAAGTATTATGTTTATTTTATCAATAGCCATGTTTTTCAATAGTAAAGTATTATTGGAAAAGGAAGGACGCAAATTCCGTAACTTAATGTTAGCCATATTAGGGCTAAGTTTTGTTATTATGATGTTATGGTATGTATTCGTCATTTTTATTGAAATTGAAAATGTATTTTGGCATATTCTTTTCTTCTATGCGTTTTTGATTTTTGGTTATACAATGTTCTTATACACTAGTGTCCTTGCTTATTCAATATTGTATCTTCTTACACCAATACGTTATAAACCAAATTACATTATTGCATTAGGTTCAGGATTAATTGGTGATAGAGTACCTCCACTTTTAGCAAGCCGTTTAGATGAAGCAGTAAAGCAATATATAAAGTATGAGATGAAGCCTTATATCATTGTCTCTGGTGGTCAAGGAAATGATGAAAAGGTATCAGAAGCATATGCAATGAAACAATACCTAATAGAAGTACATCATATTCCGACTGACAAGATAATTATGGAGGATTGTTCAGCCAATACAGAACAAAATATGATCTTTTCAAAGCAAATAATGGACCACCATTCTCATGGAGAGAACTATCGTTCCATTTTTGTTACGAATAATTTCCATGTGTTTCGCGCAAGTATTTATGCTAGGAAAGCAGCATTAGATGCCGAGGGGATTGGTTCAAAAACTGCTTTTTACTATGTTCCTAATGCATTCACACGAGAATTTATAGGTTTATTAGCCATGTATAAATGGACCCATGTCACAGTATTTTTAATTATTACGCTATTCGTAGGCTTACTATTGAGAGCATATGTGTAACCAAACTTCAACTGTCTTCCATATAATAGTGGTAAGGCAGTTTTTTTACATAGTGTGCAAGGGAGGAAAATAATGTACGAGCAAATTCTAGCCAAGCGAAATAAAGAACGAATAATTTCCCTACAAAATCTTACACAAACTCAAGATCAGTGGTTTGCTCAAAATATAAAATTACTTACATTCGCTGAAGTTAACCTAACAGCCTTGCAGAAAATACTGTATCAAGTAGTACGAGGGTTATTAAAAGAACAGCAACAACGTCATTTACAGATTGTCCATACAGTGCAATCTCAATCGATACAGGAGAATGTATTAACGCTGTTGGCAGAATATGATGATGTCTTGCGCGATGCCATTCCACAGCCTATCTATATACTCATTTGGCAAATTTCTTCGCTAGAAAAGTTAAAAAACAGCTTAGAAGTAGTAGATGATGTGCTTGATATTGTAGAGTGGTATTTTCGCCATCAAGATGAACAAGTTGCTGCTCTAGATGAAGAGGATTTAGATCATGAGCTCATTATTGATTTGTATAAAGAAGCGGTTGAAGAGCAGGATGGGGATGCCCAATATCAACTGGGTGAATACTATAATTCTAGAGAGGGTAAACATTTTCAACCTGAAAAATCATTGAAATGGTTTGAGCTAGCCGCTGCCCAGGGAAATGCAGATGCTCAATATATGCTTGGGAATTTTTGCTTTGGGGGCATAGGTATGGAGGAAAATTATTCCCTTGCCTTTTCATACTATGAAAAAGCAGCTTTGCAGGGACATGCGGATGCTGCCAATAATTTAGCAGATATGTACTTTAATGGCGAGGGCGTAGCAACGAATTATACATTAGCAAAAAAATGGTTTGATTATGCTGCACAAAAGAATGTGGCAGAGGCAATGTTTACGTTAGGAATAATTTATGAGCAGGGGTTAGGCGTTGAGGTAGATGAGAAAGAAGCTTTTAACGCCTATAAAAAATCAGCTGAGGCAGGGTATGTGGAAGCACAATATCGACTTGGTGGAATTTATTTAGAGGGGCGCTTAGGCCAAGCGAAAGATGTCAATCGTGGTCTGTTTTGGTATGAAAGAGCTGCGGAGCAATATCATGTAGACGCCTTTTATGATTTAGGTTATATATGGAGTAATGGTCTGGCAGGAATACGCAATCTCGAAAAAGGTATTCATTGGTTTAAGCAGGCTGCACTTCAAGGAGATGTGGAAGCCAAGCTACAATTGGGGCATATTTTTAATAAAGATACAGGGTTAGATAGAAATCTGAAAGAAGCTATTAAATGGTATGGACTCGCGGCAGATGCAGGATCCGAAGAAGCGGCTAAAATATTACAGGAACTTAAAGGATTGTAAATTTAGTGTTAAAAAAACATAGGCTTTTAGAATGATTTATAATGCTAGGGTATATGGGTATTTTAGTCTAAATCATACTGCTTTTTACGAGTATTTAGATAGATCATGATTGAGGATAAAAAATATTAGTATAGTGAAATTTGAAGATGATCGATAAAAAAGTAGAATAAATATAAAGCAAGTAAGCATAATAAACAAAAAAATAGTTAAAAAAGCTACCCAATAATATTGTGGTAGCTTTTTTATAGTTTATTACGCTTTATTTAACAACAAGGACTTTTTATACATTTTGTGTAAAAAAATGGTATTAATAAGATTGACAGTCATTTATAAAATGATTAATGTAAATGAGTGATTTTGAAAAGAAGCATACGTAAATAATTTACTGTTAGTCATGTAGGGACTATATCTGTTTGCTGAGAGCAAATGACCTTAGGATAAATTGAGCAAATGGGTACCCGACATACTTTTGGAGGAAGTTTGTCATACGGAATTGCGCTATCGAATGTAACCATTAAATCTGACTAATCAGATTTTATCGGTATTTTTTCGTGTATCCATCAATATGTTAAAAGGGATTTGATGTTTCTCAGCCTGATGAAAGTAAACGGAATGAAAGAGGGAAGATGTGTGATTTTTCAAAAACAAAGAAAGACGAAGGTATTGGATTTACAGCAATACACAGTGAAAATGGATTTGTCCTCTCGTCAATCGATGGCGAAGCAAATTGAAATGCTGAACTTAACGAAGAACGACTTACAATATTTAAAAGCTTTCCAGCCAATAGTTATGGATAATGTAGATCACATCGTAAACCGTTTTTACAACATGATTGGAACAGAGCATCATTTGGTAGATATTATCAGTCATCATAGTTCTGTAGAAAAGCTTAAAGTAACATTACGGCAACATATTATTGAAATGTTTAACGGAACCATTGATGAGATGTATTACCAAAGGCGTGTAAAAATTGCAAAGGTGCATGTCCACATTGGGCTTAGAACACAGTGGTATATCTGCGCATTCCAAGATTTATCGATATCATTTATTGATTTAGTCGAAAAAAATATAGAATTTCCACAAGATCAATTTAATACGATCAGAGCTATATCGAAAATTTGTAATTTTGAGCAACAACTCGTTTTAGAAGCTTTTGAAAACACTGTGGAACAACTGAAAGAAAAAATGGTTCATGAAAAAGAAGCGATTGAACGACAGATTGTAGATTCTTCGGAAGCACTTGCAGCTATCTCGCAGGAAACCAATAATTCATTTTGCTGCTTAAGTAAGCAATCTGACGAAATTAAACATTTGGCAAAAAAATCACTCGATGTGTCTACACTGGCTGAAAACCAAGCACTTGAGGGTCGCGAGCGTTTAAAAAATCAATCACAAAATATGCTCAATATTAGTCATTCTCTTCATGATATAGAAGAAAATATTGAACAATTATCAGGTATGTCTAAGGAAATGGAAACAATTATGAGTGTTGTGACCAATATTGCGAATCAAACGAATCTATTGGCTTTAAATGCTGCAATTGAAGCAGCACGTGCTGGGGAAGCGGGAAAGGGCTTTAGCGTAGTGGCCGATGAAGTACGTAAATTATCAATTCAGACAAAAGAATCTGTTACAGCGGTGGCTTTGTTATTGAAAAAGACAGGTGAACGAACAGAGAAATTAGAGTATTCTTTGACCAACATTCAAGATGAAGTTGCAGCAGGTGAAGAAAATATGTTACAAACTGAAGGCCAATTTACGAGTATATTGGGAGCCATGACAGAAGCAAAAGATCAAAATGAGTGTATGGCAACAAAAATACAAGCAATTGTAGGCATATTAAGTGAATTAGGCACTTCATTTACTGAGGTAACAAATTCAGCTGAAAAATTAGCGAGCTTTGCGCAAAATTTAAAAGGATAGACTACTAACATTTACATTCTATTTTTCATATTTTTAGACGTAATAAACACTATAGTACCTATTTAAATGTTTGTTGTGAAGTTATCGCTATAGAGGATCAATTTTATAGAGATTCAGAAAGTAAGAGCTATTTCACTGATGAAATAGCTCTATTTTTGCTAAATTTGTAAAGGGTTTACGTAATTTTCAATGAAAAAAGGATTATACTGTAGAAAGAATGAATAATAGGGGCGGTTATGATGAAAACAGTTGTTGTTTTAGGCGGCGGTATTACAGGACTATGTACAATGCATTATTTGCAACGTCAAGTGAAGGAACATAATTTAAATGTTCGTCTAGTGCTTATAGAAAAAAATACATATTTAGGAGGCAAATTATATTCAGCACATGAACAAGGTTTCATCATGGAAACGGGTGCTGATTCTATTGTAGCCCGTCATCAAGGCGTTATGGAACTCGTGCAGGAGCTTGATTTTGAGGCGGAATTAGTTTACAACGAAACAGGTATTTCTTATATTTATACGAATAATGAGTTACATGCTATTCCGGCAGATTCAACTTTCGGAATACCGATGAGTGTAGCATCCTTAGAGGAAAGTACACTTATTTCCGAGCAGGGAAAAAAAGAAGCGTTGAAGGATTTAACATTGCCAAACAATGGCTTCACAAAGGAAAGTTCAATTGGTGAATTTTTAACTTACTATTTAGGAGAGGAACTGGTGAAAAACCAAATTGCACCAGTCCTTGCAGGTGTTTATTCGGGAGATTTACATCAGCTTTCTATTGGCTCTACTTTACCGTATTTAATTGATTATAAGAATGATTTTGGAAGTATTATTAAAGGCTTTGATGCGAATCGTGAGCAATTTGTTAAAGCAGCGAACAAAAAATTTATATCCTTTAAAAATGGTTTATCTTCTTTAATTGATCGACTTGAACAAACCTTATCCGATGTAGAAATTATCAAGGGTGTTACTACACTAAATGTTCAAAAACAAGATAAGAACTACACAATTTCCTTAGCTAATGGTGAAATTATTGAGTCAGATTATGTCGTTTTAGCATTACCGAACGATACTGTACAAAATCTGCTACAGGATGAATCTTTAAACCGCTATTTTGACCAATTTACGACAGCGTCAGCGATTACTATCTATTTAGGTTTTGATGTGCCAGACGCTAAATTGCCAGCAGATGGAACGGGCTATATTGTTTCCCATAATTCAGACGTAACTTGTAATGCGGCAACTTGGACTAGTCGTAAATGGAAGCATACATCGAAAGAAAATAAATTACTTGTGCGACTCTTTTATAAGAGCATCAATCCAGCCTATGAGCAACTACGCGCCATGACGGATGAAGAATTGGCAGCAGTTGCTTTAGAAGATGTGAGAAAGAGCCTAGGAATAGAGGAGCAGCCAACCGTTGTGAATGTAACAAAATGGATTGATCAAATGCCTAAATATGATCTAGCGCATCGTGAAGCATTACAAGGATTACTACAAGAATTACATGAGAAATATCCTAATTTATCGATTGCAGGGTGCTCGTATTTTGGCGTAGGTATTGGTGCTTGCATTCAAAACGGGAAAAAAATTGGTGAAGAGCTTGCAAAGGAACTTGCCAATTTCTAAGGTTTTAAGTGGAAAAAAACTTTGTTATGTGAAATAGTCTTGACTCATTCGTCAGTAAACGATATGATTCTTTTAATTATTTAAAAAATTCATACTTAATTCTTATCAAGAGAAGCAGAGGGACTGGCCCATTGAAGCTTCAGCAACCAACTTTATTGTCAGGTGCTAAATCCAGAAGACCGTTGAGTCGAAGATGAGAAGGAACAACAATGATGAATCGTTAAAGCCTTCTTTTTTTATGAAAGAAGGCTTTTTATTATATAGAGACATAGGAAGAGAGGCTAATTTTATGGGATTGCTTGAAAGGTTAAAAACGCATGTATTGACGGCAGACGGTGCAATAGGCACAGTGCTATATGGCTATGGATTGGAGTATTGCCATGAGGAAATGAATGTTCAGAGACCCGAGTTAATTGAAAAGATTCATAGAGAATATATTGCGGCTGGTGCTGACATCATTCAAACGAATACGTACGGTGCAAATGCCATTAAATTAGCTCGCTATGGATTGGAATCACGTGTCCAACAATTTAATGAAGCTGCTATCACCATCGCAAAACGAGCAGCGGCTGATGGCGGTCAATTTGTTTTAGGAACAATTGGTGGTATTCGGGGAATTCGTAAAAGTGATGCAACCTTGGATGAAATATTAGCGACTATTGAAGAACAAGCAAGCGTCTTACTTGCAGGGAATCCAGATGGCCTTTTACTTGAAACTTATTATGATTTTGAAGAATTAACAGCAACCTTAAAGATGCTACGAGAAAAAACAAAATTGCCGATTATTGCACAAGTTTCTATGCATGAGCCCGGTGTTCTACAAAATGGGATGTCTTTAAATAATGCTCTCCATGAGCTTGAAGCCCTAGGTGCTGATATTGTTGGTGTCAATTGTCGACTAGGTCCACACCATACAATTCAGGCATTTGAAGGTGTAGAACTTCCTAATAAGGCATTTATGTCGGCCTATCCAAATGCATCACTTCTGGACTTAGAGGATGGGCGTGTCGTTTATGAATCAGAAGCTGATTATTTTGGTCGAGCGGCTGTTGAATTGCGTGATCAAGGTGTACGTTTAATAGGGGGCTGCTGTGGTACAACACCCAAACATATTGCAGCAGCAAAGAAGTATTTAGAAGAGTTATCACCGGTTCAGGAGAAGCTTGCGAAGCCTAAAAAGATTGAGATTGTTCGGGAAGCGGAGCCAACAAAGTATGAGCCTCTTCATGAAAAAGTTAAACGTGAACGTTCTGTCATAGTAGAGTTGGATACGCCTAGACATTTAGAGATTGATGGGTTCCTTGAAGGAGCAAAGCAATTATATGATGCAGGTGCAGATGTAGTTATGATGGCAGACAATTCATTGGCCTCTCCACGTATTAGCAATATTGCAATGGGCGCATTGTTGAAGAGCTCACATGGTGTACGCCCACTAACTCATATTACATGTCGAGACCGTAATTTAATTGGTCTACAATCTCATTTAATGGGGTTAAATGCTTTAGGTATTCATGATGTGTTGGCCGTTACGGGTGATCCAACGAAAGTAGGAGATTTCCCAGGTGCGACAAGTGTTTATGATGTATCTTCCATGGAGCTAATCCAATTAATTAAGCAATTAAATGAAGGGGTCTCTTTCTCAGGTAAGCCACTTCGTAAAAAAGCAAATTTCTCAGTTGCTGCTGCATTTAATCCAAACGTCCGTGTGTTAGATCGTGCTGTGACACGCTTGGAGAAGAAAATTGAGCATGGGGCAGACTACTTCATTTCTCAACCAGTATATACGAAAGAGAAAATTGTAGAGATTTATGAGGCAACAAAGCATTTACAAGCTCCAATTTACATCGGTATTATGCCTGTTACGAGTTATAAAAGCGCTGAATTTTTACATCATGAAGTGCCAGGTATCAAATTATCTGAAGATGCCTTAACAAGAATGAAAGCATGTGGAGAAGATAAAGAAAGGGCAACATTGGAAGGGATTGCTATTGCCAAAGAATTAGTAGAAGTGGCTACGCAATATTTCAATGGGATTTACCTTATTACACCATTTTTACGTTACGATGTGACACTAGAGTTGATGAAATATATAGAGCAATTGGATGAACAGAAAAAAGGAGTAAGTATACATGGCTAAGCACTCGATTGAAGAGCAACTAGAGAAACGTATTTTAATTCTTGATGGCGCAATGGGAACAATGCTACAAAATGAAAATTTATCAGCAGAGGATTTTGGTGGCGAGGAACTTGATGGCTGTAATGAAAATCTTGTGCTTACTAGACCAGATGTTATTGAAAAAATTCACCATAAATACTTAGAGGCAGGCGCAGATATTATTTGTACAAATACATTTGGTGGGACGCCTCTTGTGTTAAATGAATATGATCTTGGCACAAAAGCAGAAGTAATTAATAAGCGTGCAGTGGAAATTGCTCGCCAAGCAGTGGATCGTTATTCCACATCAGATTGGCCACGTTTTGTTGCAGGGGCTATGGGGCCAACAACAAAAACGTTATCAGTAACAGGTGGTATTACATTTGAAGAGCTAGAGGAAAATTTTTATGTACAGGCAAAAGCATTAATTGAGGCAGGAGCCGACGTTTTGTTATTAGAAACAAGTCAGGATATGCTCAATGTCAAAGCAGGCACACTTGGCGTAAAGCGCGCTTTTGCATCAACGGGAAAAGAGCTACCTGTCATGATTTCAGGAACAATAGAACCGATGGGTACAACGCTTGCAGGGCAAACAATTGATGCCTTTTATATTTCGATCGAGCATATTAAACCATTATCAGTTGGCCTAAACTGTGCGACGGGACCTGAGTTTATGACGGATCACATTCGTTCATTAGCAGAGCTTTCAACAGGCTATATTAGCTGTTACCCAAATGCTGGCTTACCAGATGAAGAAGGGTGTTATCACGAATCACCAGAATCGCTATCACAAAAATTAAAAGGCTTTGCAGAAAAGGGTTGGCTTAATATTGTAGGTGGATGTTGTGGGACGACACCCGCTCATATTGCAGCCATTCGTGAGATCTTAAAAGATGAAAAACCTCGTCAATTACCAGAAAAAACACATGGTCATGCGGTATCAGGAATTGAACCGTTATTGTATGACGATTCTATGCGTCCGTTATTTATTGGGGAGAGAACAAATGTAATCGGCTCTCGTAAATTTAAGAATTTAATCATTGACGGGAAATTTGAGGAGGCCGCAGAGATTGCACGTGCTCAAGTCAAAAATGGTGCACATGTTATTGATATTTGTTTAGCCAACCCTGATCGCGATGAATTAGCCGATATGCGTGGATTTATGCAGGAGGTTGTAAAAAAGGTTAAGGTGCCTCTTGTGATTGACTCAACTGATGAAAAAGTAATTGAGGAAGCATTAAAGTTTTCACAAGGGAAAGCCATCATTAACTCTATTAATTTAGAGGATGGTGAAGAACGATTTGATGCAGTATTACCACTCGTGAAAAAATATGGTGCATCATTAGTTGTTGGAACGATAGATGAAAAGGGGATGGCGGTTGACCGTCATCGAAAGCTCGAAATTGCCGAGCGCTCCTATCAACTTTTAACGGAAAAATGGGGGATTGCACCAGAGGATATCATTTTCGACCCATTAATGTTCCCTGTAGGAACTGGGGATGAGCAGTATATTGGTTCAGCGCTAGAAACGATTGAAGGCATTCGTCTCATCAAAGAAAAATTGCCGCAGACATTGACTGTACTTGGCGTAAGTAATATCTCATTTGGCTTACCACCTGTTGGTCGTGAAGTACTGAATGCTGTTTATCTCTATCATTGTACACAGGCGGGCTTAGATTATGCCATTGTTAATACAGAGAAATTGGAGCGTTATGCATCCATCCCTGAAGAGGAAATCAAACTCGCAAATGACCTGCTCTTTAATACAAATGATGAAACATTAGCAGTGTTTACAGATTTTTATCGAGATAAAAAGAAGGAAAAAACGGAAGCTGATATTCCAAAAACGGTTGAAGGTCGTTTAGCTTACTATATATTAGAAGGTACAAAAGAAGGGCTAATTGAGGATTTAGACGCTGCACGAGAAATCTTCGAGGCGCCACTTGATATAATTAATGGTCCTTTAATGGAGGGCATGGCTGAGGTAGGTCGATTATTTAATGATAATCAACTCATTGTAGCAGAGGTTTTACAATCAGCAGGTGTGATGAAGGCCGCAGTTGCTCATTTAGAGCAATTCATGGAGAAGGATGAAGAGAGTGCTGGAAAAGGGAAAATGGTACTTGCTACAGTAAAAGGTGATGTTCACGATATTGGGAAAAACCTTGTTGATATTATATTAAGTAATAATGGCTATAAGGTAGTCGATTTGGGCATTAAAGTAACTCCTGCCCAATTGATTGAAGCGATTCGTAAGGAAAAACCTGATTTTATTGGGCTGTCAGGTTTACTCGTGAAATCAGCGCAACAGATGGTTATTACTGCTCAGGATTTTAAAGAGGCGGGAATTGATGTTCCTATTTTAGTTGGTGGTGCTGCACTTTCACGTCGTTTTACTGAAACAAAAATTGCAGATGAATATGGTGGTCCTGTTATTTATGCAAAGGATGCTATGCAAGGCTTAGAGCAAGCGAATCTATTAATGGGTGAAGGGACACGTGAAAATTTCTTAGCAGAAATTGAAGAATCCCGTCAAAAACGTTTAGCGGCTGATGAAAAACGAGCTGCTCGTCCGGCAAAAGAGGTAACAATAAAGCCTGCACGAACAGTAAAAGGAGCGCCAGTATTTTTACCAGCTGATTTACGACGTCATGTGAAAAAAGACTATTCTGTATCTCATTTATATCCTTATGTTAATATGCGTACATTACTGGGACACCATTTAGGCTTGAAAGGGCAAGTTCAGCAATTGCTTGATGCGGGCGATTCAAGAGCAACAGAGCTCAAGGATTTAGTAGATGATTATTTAAAAAGTGATCTATTAAAGCCATCAGGTTTGTATCAATTTTTCCCTGCTCAAGCAGATGGTGATGATGTCGTTGTGTATGATCCTGCTGATAGTAAGACAGAAATTGAACGTTTTACCTTCCCTCGTCAGCAGGTTGAACCATTTTTATGTCTTGCAGATTTCTTAAAAACGGTAGAGAGTGGTGAAATGGACTATATTGCACTCATGGTTGTAACAGCAGGTCAAGGAGTTATGGCTAAAGCACGCCAGTTAAAAGAGGATGGGAAATTTCTTGAAAGTCATGCCTTGCAATCGACTGCTTTAGAATTAGCAGAGGGCTTTGCTGAACGTATGCATCAGGAAATTCGTGACCAATGGGGCTTCCCTGATGCAACAGATTTCACTATGAGAGATCGTTTTGCTGCAAAATATCAAGGTCAACGCTTTTCATTCGGATATCCTGCATGTCCTAACTTGGAGGATCAAGAGAAACTATTCGGCCTATTAAAACCTGAGGATATTGGTGTCCATCTTACAGAAGGCTTTATGATGGAGCCTGAAGCATCTGTATCTGCAATCGTTTTTGCTCATCCTGATGCTCGCTACTTCAATGTTTAAGGCATAAAATAAGAGGAGATAGATAGTCTATTCAATGACTGTCTATCTCTGTTCCTTTATAGAAGAAAACATTTGGTTAAGGGAAGTGAGCAGAATGATACGATTCATGGAAGAAAGAGATATTCCCGAGGTTTTGGCTATCTATAATGATATTATTTTAACAAGCAAGGCTGTCTATCGATACGACATACAAACTTTAGATGAAAAAGTACAGTGGTTTAGGGAGCAACAAGCATTAGATAATCCTTTACTTGTATTTGAGGATAATGGGCTTGTCGCTGGCTTTGCTACCTATAGTCAATTCCGTCCTTACCCAGGCTATAAATATACAATGGAGCACTCTGTCTATGTGCATAAAGAACATTATCAAAAAGGGATTGCGACAAAGCTCATGAACAAGCTGATAGCGATCGCTGAAGAAAATGGTGTCAAAACGCTTGTTGCTGGTATTGATGGAGAAAACATTGGTAGTATTAAAGCACATGAAAAATTAGGCTTTGAATATGCAGGAACCATTAAAAATGCAGGCTATAAATTTGAACAATGGCTAGACCTTGTGTTCTATCAACTTCATTTGACTGGACCGAAATCATAAAAGGATATGACAAATGTCATATCCTTTTTGTGATGTTTGCGTCTGTTACTGACTTGTATTCTTGTTTTATGATGAGGTCATAAGAAAAAAAGAAACGAGGGAGTAAAAGATGGCAACTATTAAAGAAAAAACAAAAAAGTTACGCCAAGATGTAGCGCCATTTGCCAAATCAGATACGCGTAAAAGTGTTTTTCAGATTATAAATACAATTGTACCGTTAATTGCATTATGGGTGGCTGGTTACTTGTTAGTGGATGTATCACCTTGGCTAACAGTCGGCTTAAGTGCTATTTCAGCAGGTTTTGTCGTACGAACTTTTATTATTTTTCATGATTGTACACACGGCTCATTTTTCAAAAGTAAAAAGGCAAACGACTGGGTTGGATTTTTTACTGGGGTGCTAACATCATTCCCTTATGAAAAATGGAAACGTGAACATACAATTCACCATGCAACAAGCTCAAACTTAGACAAGCGTGGTATCGGTGATATTGATATGATGACAGTTGAAGAATATATGCAAGCCTCAAAAGGGCAACGTCTATGGTACCGCTTCTATCGTAATCCATTTGTGATGTTTGGATTAGGCCCACTTTATATGGTTCTTGTCTTAAATCGTTTTAATCGTAAGGATGCGAAGAAGAAGGAACGTCTCAATACAATTTTGACGAATATTGTCATTGTGGGAATTTGTGCCGCTTTAATTTTCTTCATGGGCTGGCAAGCGTTTTTATTAGTGCAAGGCGTTACTTTATTTATTGCAGGTTCTTTAGGAATTTGGTTATTTTATATCCAGCACACGTATGAAGATTCTTATTTTGAACACGATTCAGAGTGGGATTATGTGAAAGCTGCAGTTGAAGGAAGCTCCTATTATAAATTGCCAAAACTTTTACAATGGGTAACAGGGAATATTGGTTTCCATCATGTTCATCACTTAGCTCCTCGTGTACCTAATTATAATCTTGAAAAGGCACACAATGAGACACCGCCATTACACATGGCAACAACGATTACTTTACGTACGAGTTTAGAATCACTACGTTACAAGTTATATGATGAAGATCAAGGTAAATTTGTGACGTTTAAAGAAGTAAATGAAATTATAAAACGTAAAGAAAGAGGCAGTATTGCCGCTTAGTTGATAACAGCCATCTCTGCAAGAGAGATGGCTGTTTTATGTAAAGAGAAGAATATGGGTCAAAGCATGTACAGGCATAAATTTAATTTTCTTGTTATAATAAGGGAAAAGTAGGAAAGAGCGTGAGATTATGTTGAGGAAATGGCATAGTATTATTCCGAATAGTCCGATGCTCAGTGTATATTTGTGGATAATTTTTTGTTTCCTACCGTTTTTCTTCATTTTTAGGAAATCTTCTTACATCGAAATTTCGATAGGCATTACATTTTTAATGCTCTATTTTATCTTCTATCGATTTGCCATGAATTCGAAAAGCGGTTTAGTTTATATGTGGATTAGCTTTGAAATGGTCATAAACATTATTATGACCATCTTGTATGGCTATGTCTATTTGTCCATTTTTACAGCATTTTTTATTGGGAATATCCGAAGACCCGTCGGCTTTTATATTATGTATGGTCTACATATTGGCTTTACAGTTATTTCAACTGGTGCTGGATTCTTTGTAGAGCTCAACCTATTTTTATCGCAGTTGCCTTTCGTTGTATTAACTATTTTAGCTGTTGTCCTTTTACCGCTAACGCTTTATTCCAAAAATAAACGTGAAAATTTAGAGGGACAGTTAGAAACAGCCAATGAACGTATTGCTGAGTTAATTGTTTTTGAGGAACGACAAAGAATAGCTCGAGATTTGCATGATACATTAGGACAAAAATTGTCCATGATTGGTTTGAAGAGTGATCTAGCTTCTAGGCTGATTGAACGAAATCCCCAGCAGGCCTTGATTGAGATTAAGGATATACGCCAGACCGCTAGTATTGCTTTAAAAGAGGTTCGGGAATTAGTTTCAGATATGCGCACGGCAAAATTTGAAGATGAGATCATGCGTATTTCACAAATGCTAAAGGCAGCTGAAATGGAGTTTGTCTTTGAGGGGGATAAAAACGCACTGCAAGTTCCACCACTTGTAGAGAATGTTTTATCTATGTGCTTAAAAGAGGCGGTTAATAATGTTGTCAAACATAGTGGAGCAACAAAATGTGAAATTGCCTTCCATCAAAATTTTAAAGAAGTTTATTTAGTAGTGCGAGATAACGGACAGGGCATTACAAAAAAACAAGCCTGGAGAACTGGTAATGGATTGAAAGGAATGCGGGAACGTTTAGAGTTTATTAATGGGTCCTTTAAAATTGAAAGTGTTGAGGGCACCACATTAACGGTAACTATCCCAGTAGCTATTACGCATCAGAATGTCAAAGACAATCTGAAGAACATATAGAAAAGAGGATTGTGACATGATACGAATTGTGATTGCTGAAGATCAGGGGATGCTATTAGGCGCGCTTCGCTCTTTACTTAGTATGGAGGAGGATATGGAGGTTGTTGGCTTAGCAAAAAATGGTGAGGAAGCATTGATGCTTGTGGAAGAGCATCAGCCTGATATTTGTATTATGGATATTGAAATGCCAGTGAAAACGGGACTAGATGCAGCAGAAGAAATGCATAGCACTGGCTCAGGTTGTAAAGTCATTATTTTAACTACATTTGCTAGACCTGGTTATTTCGAACGTGCTAGAAAAGCGAGTGTCAGAGGCTATTTATTAAAGGATAGCCCTATAGAGGAGTTAGTGAGCGCAATCCGTACAATCATGGACGGTAAACGCATTTATGCGCCAGAGCTCGTTGATTTTGTCTATGAAGATGATAGTGAAAATCCTTTAACGGAGCGAGAGAGTCAAGTTCTGACACTTGTAGCAGAGGGCAAGACGACAAAGGAAATTGCTGCTGAGCTGTTTTTGTCTGCTGGCACAGTTCGTAACTATATTTCGACGATTTTAGAAAAACTAAACGTCGGCAATCGAATTGAGGCCATTGCACGCTTTAAAGAAAAAGGATGGAATAAATAAAATGAGAACCTTTTCGCATCATAAGCGAAAAGGTTCTCTTTTTTTTACTTATTACGTTTAGTTAAACGGCCAAGAACGAATGCACCTGCTGCTACTGCAAGAACAGTATTCGTTTTTTTCGTAAATACTTGTTTTGTGACAAGATTAAGGTTTTGAGGACGCTCAGCTAAACGGCGCATGAAATAACCGTACCAATCTTCACCGAATGGAACGTACACACAGAAGTTATAGCCCTCTTTTGCAAGTTCTTTTTGCATATCTGTACGGAAACCATATAGCATTTGGAATTCAAATTTATCAAGCGGAATATTATGATCAGCTACAAAGCGTTTTACGTGCGCAATAATATTGTGATCGTGAGTTGCGATTGATGTAAATTTACCATTTAGTAGGTGATATTCAATCAACTCAATAAAGTTTAAATCAATATCTAATTTATCTTGATAGGCTACTTCAACTGGCTCTTTATAAGCACCTTTTACGATACGTAAACGGTAGTCCTTAAATTTTTCAATATCATCTTTTGCACGGTAAAAGTATGATTGGATGACTGTACCAACATTATTAAATGTTTTCGATAATTCTTCCACCATATCGAAGGAAGTTTGTAGACGTCCATAGTCTTCCATATCAAAGTTAACAAAGATATCGTATGAAGCGGCTTTTTCTACAATCTCATACAGATTGTCATAACAAAAATCAACATCAATATCTAAGCCTAATTGAGATGGCTTTAATGAAATATGTGCCGCTACACCATTTTCGTGAATAGCTTCGATCACAGTAAGGATTTTTTCTTTAGCAGCAGTCGCTTCTTCTTTACTTGAAACAAATTCACCTAGGTTATCTACTGTACAAGAAATATTATGTGCATTTAGTTCTTTGATGCTTGCAATTGTTTCTTCGATATTTGTACCAGCTACTACACTTTGTGCTCCTAATTTTAGGCCATATTTCTTTGCAGCACTATTTAATAGTTGGTTCTCAGATAAGTGGATGAAAAAATCGCGTAATAACATGGTCATTCTCCTAACTGCATTTTCTTTTTAGTATAACATAAATTTTTTAAACTATATTACATTCAGCCTAACAATTATTTCATTTCGAGTAATTGCATACGTTCATTAAATAGTGCAGGATAACTTAAAAAGCCAATCATAACGCTGGATAATGTTGCAGTAGTTAAGAGAGCAAAGATAATTAAAAGTTGAAATTGGACTGCATGAATAGGGTCGGCTCCCCCAATAATTTGACCACTCATCATACCTGGTAACTGTACTAGCCCGATTGTTTTTTGACTCTCAATCGTAGGAATCATACTAGCTTTTATGGCATTAATTAATTGGCGATGAATAGCCTGTTTTGGTGTGCCACCCAGGGATAGTATTAGTTCCATTTGATCCTTATGGTTAATAATTTCAGCTGTAAAACGATTTAAGAATAAAATGGATAGCACCATGGAATTACCAATTAGCATCCCGCTAATGGGAATGATATACTGAGCGGTTGCTGGAACAATATGAAAGCCTAGCAAAACACCTTGTGTAATTATTTCTATCATGACAAGAGTCAGTGCTATCTTCCAGGTGATTCCTTTAATACCTGCTCCTTTTTTTCGTGCATTTAACGTGGCTACGATAATCATTAGTGCTACCATCAGTAAAATATAGCTATAACTATTTGCATCAAACACAAACTTTAATATATAGCCGACAGCAAGCAATTGAATGATGGAGCGTAATGTTGCAATAAGCGTATCTTTTTCAAGGTCTAATTTTAATATTTTGGATAATAGTAAAGGGATACAAACAAAAATTAATGTCAGTGATAAGGCTGTATATGTCATTTGTTTACCCCCTGTACAAACTCGGCAACACGTGGATTTGTTGGTGCATCGAGTAATGAACTTTTACCAGTTTCAACGAGCTCCCCATTCATCATAACCCATGTATAGTGACCAATCGTTAGCGCTTGTTGCAAATTATGGGTAATCCAAATCATGGTAACATTGTATTTTTTGTTAATGGTGACAATCAATTTTTCAATATCCTGTACGGATTGACGATCCAAGGCAGACGTTATTTCGTCTAATAATAAAATAGAGGATTTATTGATAAGTGTTCGAGCGATGGATACCTTTTGACGTTGTCCGCCTGATAGATCATTTGTAGATTGATGCAGGAAGCTTTCGTTTAACCCAACGTCCTCTAAATATTGAATAGCCTCCTGCTGCAAAAGTTTTTGTCCTTGCAGTGTACGGGGAAGTGCAAGATTCTCTAACACTGTACCTGCTATCATAGGAGCTGCCTGTAAAGCAATACCAACATGCCTTCTTAAAGCTGTTGGATCATATGTAGAAATAGGTTGATTATCGACAAGTATATGCCCATTTGATGGTGAGAGAAGGCCATTACATAATTTAAGTAATGTTGTTTTACCAGCGCCAGAGGGGCCAACGAGAGTGGTGATTTGCCCTTTCGGAAATGACCCAGTAATTGACTTTAATATCATTTTGTCATTTACTGAAAAATGAACTTGTTGAAAGTGAATGGCAGGTTCATATAACATATTCATCTATTGAAACTCCTTTACTTTAGTCAGTAAAATAACTGTAGCATGAAATGACTGGAAGATGGTGTTGAAATAAAAGAAAGAAGGGGATTTGGGAATGGAAATATTGTATTTCGATACATTAACATATGCACAAGGCGATATGTATGTTGTGGCTTCAGACAAAGGACTTGTTTATATAGGTACACCAAATGCAGCATTCGATGAAGTAAAGGAGTGGGCTATAAAACCATTTAAAGGATATTGTTTTGAAGAGAATTCAGAAAAGTTGCTCCCATATAAAGAGCAGTTAACAGCCTATTTTAAGAAGGAACTTATTGAATTTAATCTTCCAATTCATGTGAAAGGGACAGCATTTCAATTAGCAGTGTGGGATGCATTAAAAGAATTACCCTATGGTACAACAACAACTTATGGAAATATTGCTCAACGCATTGGTAATCCCAAAGCGGTTCGAGCGGTGGGGACTGCTATTGGAGCAAACCCAATCCTGGCAATTATTCCATGTCATCGGGTTATTGGCAAAAATGGTCAATTAACAGGCTTCAGAAGCGGCTTAGCTATGAAACAATTTTTACTTGAGTTAGAGAAGGAATAGAACGAGTGAAGCGGTAAATGTTAGTCTCTTGCGAAATAATGGAAAGAGCGCTTTTTCTATGGATTAGATCACTTCAAACAAAGTAATCTTCTTTCTCTGTAAACGAACAGTTTCACATGTAGGAGTGCACCAAAAGAAATCTGCCCCATTATCCAAAGATAAAGGAGCAGATGAACTAGCTATACATGTTGTTCTTCTTGAACATTGTTCTGCGTTTTACCGAAATGTGTTAAACGATGAGCGAAGGTTTCGCCTCGCACAGCGGAGCTTTTGAAAATATCTTGGTATTCGTAGGCAGGCGTTCCGTGTTCCATTACATCTAATCCAGCAATTTCTTCTTCAGCTGTTACTCGTAATGGGACAAATGCTTTGATGATCAATAAACCTGCAGCTACAGATACACTAACCCAAGCAATAGTTGCAATAACGCCGATTGCTTGAATACCTAATAGACCAAAACCCCCACCATAAAATAAGCCTTGCCCACCAATATCAAAGAGGCCAACTGCCAGTGTTCCCCAAATACCACAAATACCATGAACAGCAATTGCTCCAACAGGATCATCAACTTTTAGCTTCCACTCTAGGAAGCGTACACCTTCCACAAGTAAAGGGGCAGCAATTAAACCAATGATAAGTGAGCCAAAAATGCTGACATTCGCTGCACCAGCAGTAATCCCTACAAGCCCAGCTAATGCACCATTTAATGTAAGAGAGCCATCGATATGTCCGTATCGAAATTTTGTATAGAAAGCAGTGGCAACGACACCAGCTGCAGCTGCAAAAAACGTATTAGCAATAACACTAGGAACTAGCTCTGGATCAGCTGCTAATGTAGAAGCGCCATTGAAGCCGAACCAACCAAACCAAAGTAAAAATACGCCTAATGCACCTAATGGAATGCTGTGTCCTGTAATAACATTTACTCGCCCATTTTCATATTTGCCTAGTCGAGGTCCAACCATAACTGCTGCCACAAATGCTGCAACAGCCCCTGTTAAGTGGACAACTGTCGAGCCAGCAAAATCAACAAAACCTAAATCTGTTAACCAACCTTGACCACTCCAAACCCAGTGGCCTACTACAGGATAAACAACTAAAGACATAAGTATAATAACTCCAACATAAGCAAAAATATTAGTACGTTCTGCAACAGCCCCCGATAAAATAGTTGCTCCAGTTGCAGCAAACATCGTTTGGAAGATAAAGAAAGAAAGATCATCTACTCCTTTTAAAGCAAAGCCACTTGTGCCGAAAATGCCACCTACTGAGTCTCCGAACATAATGGCATAGCCACATAAAAAATAGACGATTCCACCAAGAGAAATGGTAAGAAAATTCTTCATGATGATATTGACTGCATTTTTTGAGCGGGTAAATCCAGCCTCAACCATAGCAAAACCTGCATGCATAAAGAATACTAAAATAGTGCCAAGCATCACCCAAATTAAATTAACAGATAATAGTACTTCATCCATCTATATCGCCCCCTTTATTCTACTGCAATCGATCCGACTTCTTTTGTTCGGATACGAATTGCTTGTTCTACTGGATAAATGAAAATCTTCCCGTCCCCAACTTTACCGGTTGCTGCTTCACGCAATAAAATCTCTACAATGGCATCAACTTTGCCATCGTCTACAATCATTTCTAATTTTAATTTAGGTAAAAATTCAATTTCATACGTATTGCCGCGGAAGAGTCCTGTTCGACCTAGCTGACGACCACAACCAGCGATTTCAGAAACGCTTAACCCTGCAATTCCTTCCTGTGCAAGACCATCCCGAACAGCTCCAAAAACTTCAGGACGAATGATTGCTTCAATTTTTTTCATGAGTACCAGCTCCTTGCGTAAATTTAATTTACATGTTAAAACGGTATTAAAAACAGTGCAATTGTTTTTTTGAATTCTATGTAAGGTTAGTTTACATAGTATATTTCCAGTCTCGAAGTATTTTAGAAAAAAGGTTTTTATATAGGGAATGAAAGCGGTACTAAAATTTGTGTCTAAAATGTGTACAGTTCTAAATTTTCTGACTATTTATGTTAGAAAACCTAACATCTACAAGAGGGAATGTAATACGCAAGAATTTGGGTATATAGTGTATACTAGGACTAATTATCAAAGCGGAAGAAGGGGTTTCTTTTGAGATCAAACTATGCAGATGATAGCTTAGCGCTACACACAGACTTATATCAAATCAATATGGCAGAATCCTACTGGGCGGATGGCATACATAATAAAAAAGCGGTTTTTGAATTGTATTTTAGAAAATTACCTTTTGGTAATGGCTATGCCATATTTGCTGGGTTAGAGCGAATGCTTGATTATCTACGTGATTTTCATTTTAGTGAATCGGATATTGCGTATTTACGTGATGAAGTAGGTTATAAAGATGACTTTATCCAGTATTTAAAGAACATCCGATTTACTGGAGAAATGTATTCCATGGTAGAAGGGGAACTTGTTTTCGCTAATGAACCAATCGTCCGAATTGAAGCTCCATTAGTAGAGGCGCAGCTAATTGAAACAGCCTTACTTAATATTGTTAACTATCAAACATTAATTGCTACAAAGGCTAGCCGTATCAAGCAAATTATTAAAAATGAAGTGGCAATGGAATTTGGTACAAGGCGTGCACAAGAGATGGATGCTGCTATTTGGGGAACACGTGCCGCGTTTATCGGTGGTTTTGCTTCCACAAGTAATGTTCGAGCAGGTAAACTTTTTAAAATTCCTGTCTCTGGTACACATGCCCATGCATTAGTACAAGCTTATAAAAATGATTACGATGCATTCCATGCTTATGCAAAACGTCATCGCGATTGTGTGTTTTTGGTAGATACTTATAATACATTGAAATCAGGGGTGCCAACTGCAATTAAAGTAGCTAAAGAGCTAGGAGACAAAATTAACTTTATTGGCATACGCTTAGATAGCGGCGATATTGCTTTCTTATCAAAAGAAGCTCGTCGTATGTTGGATGCTGCAGGCTTCCATGATGCCAAAATCATTGTCTCAAACGATTTAGATGAATACACCATCTTAAATTTAAAAGCTCAAGGAGCAAAAGTGGATGTTTGGGGAATTGGTACAAAGCTTATTACAGCTTACGACCAGCCTGCGTTAGGTGCAGTATATAAAATGGTGGCTATCGAGAATAGCGAAGGGCAACTTGAAGATACAATAAAAATCTCAGCTAATGCGGAAAAGGTATCAACGCCAGGCTTGAAAAATGTCTATCGTATTATCGATAAAAAGAATGGAAAGGCAGAAGGAGACTACATCACAATGCACGATGAAAATCCTCAAGCTGAGGAACGTATCAAAATGTTCCATCCGATTCATACGTTTGTCTCAAAGTTTGTCACAAATTTTGAAGCAAAAAATTTACATCAGCATGTTATTAAAAATGGAGCGATCAATTATCAAAACCCTACATTAGAGGAAATGCGTGATTACGCGGCGGAGAATTTAGAGCTGTTGTGGGATGAATATAAGCGTGCGATGAATCCTGAAGAATATCCGGTCGATCTCAGTCAAAAATGCTGGGATAATAAGATGCGTAATATTGAAGAAGTGCATGCGATGGTTAAACGAATGTAAAAAGGAGTGACGGGTGCAATGACTTTACAGCAACAAATTATTGAGGAATTACGCGTACTGCCTAACATTGATGTACAGAGGGAAATACGTAAATCAATTGATTTTTTAAAGGAATATGCAAAACGCTATAGTTTTGTAAAAGGTTTTGTTCTTGGTATTTCTGGTGGTCAAGATTCAACATTAACAGGAAAACTAGCGCAGTTGGCTATTGATGAATTAAATGCAGAAGAGGGAGAAATGAAGTATTCGTTTTTCGCTGTACGATTACCATATGGCGTACAAGCTGATGAACAGGATTGCCAAGATGCCATTGATTATATAAAGCCAACGAAGGTTTATACAGTAAATATAAAAGACGCAGTGGATGCTAGTGTGAGAGCTCTAACAAATGCGGGGGTTGAGCTGAATGACTTTGTGAAAGGGAATGAAAAGGCTCGTGAGCGTATGAAGGTCCAATATTCAATTGCTGCAATGAATGGAGCGGTTGTATTAGGAACAGATCATGCTGCGGAAGCTATTACAGGCTTCTATACAAAGTTCGGGGATGGTGGAGCAGACTTAATGCCAATCTTTCGTTTAAATAAACGACAAGGAAAGCAATTGTTAGCAGAACTTCAATGCCCTGAGCATCTTTATAAAAAGGTGCCTACAGCAGACTTAGAAGAAGATCGTCCCTCATTGCCAGACGAAGTGGCGCTAGGTGTGTCGTATGATCAAATAGATGATTATTTAGAGGGGAAAGAAATTCCAGAAGAACCTCGCCAAAGATTAGAAGGGTATTATTTGCGTTCCCAACATAAACGTCATATGCCAATTACAATATTTGATGATTTTTGGAAGTAAGATGAGCGAAAAGGGTTATAAAGAAAGTGGTTTCACTTTTAAAAATAGCTCTTTTCGCTCTTTTTTTATGTATTATGGTTCTATGTTGTTAATTGTCAGCATATAATGTCGATATAATTACCTATAAGGATAATAAAATGTAGGGGAGGGTAACTTTTTATGAGGACTTCTAGAGTGAGTGCAACGACAAGTAGTGTTTTTCGGCAGGAACAACAGTATTTACATGCTGGTGATCTCAGCCATAACTTTGGGCAAAATCCACAAAAGCAATTTCGGAATAGATTACAAAAAAATAAAGAGAAGACGTACAATTCAACAACTATTTCTGTAAATTCACAACAGCAGCAACCGATTACACCTATCCATATAGATAGCGCTAGTGATTTGGAAATTCGCCGTGAATTAAATGAGACGGCATTAAAGCTCAGTCGTTTAAACAAACAAAAGAAGCGTCTCAATAGTTACCGTTCTTCCATATAAGCCAAACTCTCCACATCAGTGTGGAGAGTTTTTATTTTTGAGGGGAAGTAAATGAAAGTACTAAATTCAAAATATTTGAAGTGAAGATGTTCATGGAATGTTCAAGGTAATTTTTCCATTTCTTCACAGCGATTTTTAACTAATTTCACAACTAATCTGTAGTGTAGGAGATGGCAACAAAAAACTAAACTTGGAGGATAAAGTTGTGAAAAAATTATGGTTACCTGCACTAATATTATTATTTGTACTTGCAGCTTGTGGTAGCGAAAAGAAACAGGTAGAAGAAACGGAAATTGAGCAAGAAGTTACGAAAAATGAATCAGAAACCGTGCAAGTTGCTTCATTAGTAGATACACGGTTACAAGAGCCCGAAGAAGAGACAACTTGTGAAATGTGTAATATGAAAGTTTATATGAAAGACCATGAGATGGGTGTATTTTCAGCACAGGCAATAAAAGAAGATGGAACAATTGCTTTTTATGACGATATTGGCTGTTTATTAAATGCAGAGGTTGCTAATGAAGAAAAAAACGAAAAATTTGTACGTGATTTTGTGTCGAAAGATTGGGCAAAGATTGAAGATGTAACAATTATAAAAACAGAGCTGAAATCTCCGATGAACTGGGGCTATATTTATTTCGTGGACAAGGCTGAAGCAGATAAATATATGCAAGAAAATTCGAAAGCTTATGTGGAGGAACTACAAAAAATTAAAGATGATGCATTGGAGAGACGTAAGAAAATGATGCAAAAAAAGGCTGAGGATGAAAAAGATGCATCCGGTTCTATGCATTCGAATGAGATGAATCAAGAAGGGCACGGTCATTAAATTATAGACTAGGGGAAATCCTCTAGTCTTTTCTTGCTGAATGAGGAGGTGGAAAGTAATGAAGCAAATCATGTTGTTCTTTTTATTTTTTCTCATGACAAGTCAAACGGCGTATGCAGAATTTGATATTCAATATGCTATCGATCAAGCAAAAGCTGGAGATAGTATTCATATTCCTGCTGGTCGTTACCAAGGGAATTTCACGGTGAAGAAACCGATCAAACTGTACGGACAAAAAAGGACTGAGCTTTATGCTCAAAATGATGAACCTGTATTAAAAATTGAACATGTATCGAATGTTTCCATAGAAAATATAAGGATAACAGCAAAAAATAAAGGAATTGTTGCTAATGAGGCGGATAATTTAGAGCTAAGAGCTATTGAACTAAAAGATATCCGAGTTGGTATACATCTTCAACAATCAAGGCATATTCGAATTTTAGAAAATAGGATCATTGGAAATGAATCTCACTTTGCTGAAAAAGGAAATGGAATTGCGGTTTTTAAAAGTGAAGATGTCGTGATCGATCAAAATACGATCGAACAAGTCCAAGATGGTATATATGTTGAAGAAGGGACGCGAATAGATGTACAGCGAAACAAGGTAACAAATAGCCGTTATGGAACACATTTTATGTATTCAAGCAATGTGAAGGTGTTGTTCAATACATATTTACAGAATGTTACAGGTCTTATGGTGATGATGACTACTAATTTAGAAATAAGTAGTAATACAATTAGTGCTCATAATGGCTTCAATAGTTATGGACTTATGATGTATGACACACAGGAGGCAATGGTAAGAGAAAATAGCTTTCTACATAATCGTGTAGGGGTAGCGTTGCAGAAGAGTTCAGTGATTCAAATACAAGAAAATCGCTTTCAGATGAATCAAACTGCATTAGAAGGTACAAAAGTCGATGAGCGTTCAATCATTATGAATAATCAGTTTACAGGCAATATATTAACAGCAAGGTCAGACAATCGAGGATTACGTTTAATTCATAATTTTTATGATGATTATACAGGGCTAGATGTTACAGGTGATGGTTTTGGAGATATTCCATATGTGGCTGTGTCGAGTTTTGGACAATGGATGGTGAGACAACCAGTTTATCAATTTTTTGTGGCATCACCAAGCGTTGTTATCCTGACGTCACTAGATCAACAGATTAATAAAACAGAACGAAATCTAATGGTAGATAATGAACCAAAATTACTGAGCAATATGAAAGAGATAGAGTTTTCATTAAATATCTTACAATTAGTGATTGGTTTTATCGTGTTTATGGGAAGTTTATGGCTTTGGAAAAGGGGGATACGAGTGTGACTAGATGGATAATGATAGTAATTATATGTGGCGTTATTTTAGTAGGCTGTGGTGAAAAAACATACCATCCACGTGAAATCAATAGTGAAACAGATGTTTGTAAAGTTTGTAATATGAGTATTGTTCATAATGAATACGCAGGGCAAATTCTTTTAAAAAATGGAGACTATGAGATTTTTGATGATATTGGATGCTTAATGGATTACATTGAGCTAAATGGCGATGGTGAAGTGGGAGCAGCCTATATTAAAAATAAAGCAACGAATGAATGGATTGACGTTTATAAAGCGATTTATGTGTACAACAAAAATTATTGGACGCCGATGAACTATGGTGTTATTGCATTTGCTACAAAAGACGAAGCCAAAGAATGGATGAATGATGAAGAAGAAGGTCAACTATTTGCCTATCGTGATTTGCTGACATTGAATTGGGGGATTCATGAGTGATGTTTGTAAAAATAGAGCTGAAGCAGATTTTAAGAAGTCGATGGATGCAACTAGTAGCCTTTCTGTTTACGTTTGTTTTCGTTGCCATAGTCGTCATTCAACAAATGGCTTTACCAGATATTGAAGGCTTTACACGTCAAACTGCATCATTTTTAAGTGTGTTATTATTTCTGCTGCCGCTATTTATCCTCACCATTGGTAGTATGAGTATAGCTGGTGATATAGAATCAGGTTGGTTATCGTTATTAAAAACATACCCTATGAAGCGGAAGCAATATATTACAGGCAAATATGTAGCTACGGTACTTGCGTTTTTATTAGTAATAGTAGTGGCATTTGGTTTTGTATTAACCGTAGGTGGGTTACTAGGTGGGGTACGGTTACCAATTGTTTTAGTTATTCTTACGCTATTATGTATTATTATCTTTGTGTCTTTAGGAATCTTGCTAGGGGTATTTGCAAAAACAAGATTATTTGCACTTGCATTATCACTTGTAGTATGGTCCTTTCTTTTATTGCTCATTTCTTATGCTTTAATGGCGATAGGTGCAGTTGTTTCAGGGCATCTTTTACAAAAGCTCATCATCATAACGATACATATTAATCCAGTAGAATGGCTGCGCTTCGGCTATTTTATATTTAGTAATCAAGCTAGTGTGCTTGGTCCAGCCTTTTATGATGTAACGAGGTTTTACTTATCACCGCTTGGTCAGGTGGTGTATGGAATAATAACAATACTCTGGATTGTACTACCGTTAATGCTTGCTACGAAGCTGTTAAAGGAGGGGGAGCGGCGATGATTCTGTTAGAGGGAAAAAATGTAGCTAAGGTTTATGAAAATGATAGAGGATTAAAAGAAGCCTCCTTTCAGCTGCAAGCTGGTCGAATTCTTGCATTGGTTGGAGGAAACGGGGCTGGAAAGAGTACTTTGATTCGTT
Source organism: Lysinibacillus sp. GW823-FHT02G10 (assembly GCF_058797135.1). Lineage (NCBI taxonomy): Bacteria > Bacillati > Bacillota > Bacilli > Caryophanales > Bacillaceae > Lysinibacillus > Lysinibacillus sp. GW823-FHT02G10. The sequence goes on along the minus strand of NZ_JBXAJI010000010.1, from coordinate 9,829 downwards.
TGTTAACGGGTCAAGAGAAACAGCAATCTGGTGAAATAATATGGCATCAACCACAAACAATCCGTTTTATGCCTGATGATGTAAACTTTCCAACTATGCTAACTGCAGCTGAAATATTAGAGCTGTTGGCATCTTTAAAACAAGTAGATAAATATGAGCAAGAGAATGTACTGAAGCGTGTTTCCTTGTGGGATGTTCGGAAGCAAAGAGCTAAACACTTTTCCAAAGGGATGCTCCAACGGCTAAACCTAGCCCAGAGCTTACTTGGTAGCGGGTCATTGTTAATTTTAGATGAGCCAACGAATGGTCTAGATCCCTTTTGGATAGCACAGTTGAAAAACATGATGTTGGAGGAGAAGAAAAAAGGCAATACGGTTATCTTCTCTACTCATTTGCTATCTTTTGCTGAAGAAATAGCAGATGATGTATTAGTTTTACATGAAGGTGAAATTATCATTTCTGGGGCGATATCTGAAATTTTCTTGCAAGAAAATTCTACATCTTTAGAAGAAATATGGTTAAAAAGATTGAATTTGTAACATTCTAATGGTTAATGACGTTATATAATAAGGATTAGGCTTGTTTGGATGTTATCAAACAAGCCTTTTTTATGAATGTTCGTAGGAAGTAGAAGTTTCAGATAATTGTTTTACAAGACAGATTTCGCTATGCTTAGATTAAGTTTGCTTGCAATTCACACAATTGCTTGATGGAATGGGAGGCTTTTCGATTAATGAATGCTCAGATACAGAATGTTTTAGAAAATATAGAAAAAGTAATGATTGGTAAAAGAGAAGTTGCTGAGCTCAGTATTGTCGCATTATTAGCAAGGGGACACGTTTTATTGGAGGATGTACCTGGAGTAGGAAAGACAATGATGGTGCGAGCACTTGCAAAATCGTTTGATGCACAATTTAAGCGTATTCAATTTACACCAGATCTATTGCCATCAGATGTAGTCGGTATTTCTATTTATAATCCCAAGACAATGGAGTTTGAATTTCGTCCAGGACCAATCATGGGGGATGTTGTATTAGCCGATGAAATTAACCGAACGTCTCCGAAAACTCAATCAGCGTTGTTAGAGGGGATGGAAGAGGCTTCTGTTACAATTGATGGGAAAACTCTGATGATCAATCAGCCATTTTTTGTGATGGCTACACAAAATCCGATTGAACATGAAGGTACCTATCCTTTACCTGAAGCACAACTAGATCGATTTCTCTTAAAGATAAAAATGGGCTATCCATCTAGGGGGCAAGAGGTTGAAATTTTACGAAGAGCTGAGAATGGTAAAGCCATTGAAAAAATCGAAGCAGTATTATCGGTAGCGCAATTAATCGAATTACAGGAACTTGTTCAAGGTGTGTATGTAGAAGATTCTGTTAAAAATTATATGGTGGAGCTTGCTACCCTAACAAGAGAAAATAATTATGTCTATTTAGGTGTGAGTCCACGTGCCACAATAGCGCTAATGAAAGCTTCTCAAGCTTACGCATTTTTAAAAGGACGAAGCTATGTTACCCCTGATGATGTTCAATATTTAGTGCCATTTGTTTTTAACCATCGTTTAGTTTTAAAACCAGATGCACGCTATGATAACGTGACAGCAGACGAAATTATCCAGCGGATCATTGCTAAAACACCAGTTCCGACAAAGAGGTTTGCAGAACAATGAGGCAATGGAAAGCTTTTGTAGAAAAAAGTAAACATTTCCTATTAATCGCTTTCTTGATGATCGTAACATTTTGTTATGCAATGTTCCAAGGTGGGTTTGTGAGCTGGTTTGTATTTTTTACGGTTAGCCCATTTTTAGTATATGCATTCATTTTCTTTGTCGTTAGAGAAGATATTTTACTAATCGAACGCAAGATTGACCCGATTCATATAGAACGAGGTCAATCAGCGAAGGTGCTTATTACGATAGAACGTAAAACACGTTTTCCATTTGCCTATATCGTAATGGAGGAACTTGTGGATAGTGAGGGATTAGTGCAAGCTAAAATACAAAATGCGAATGCCATTAAGTTCGTTGGATTTAAAAAGACCTTTAGCTGGCAATATGAATTGGAAAATATGCCACGTGGTGAACATCGCTACCTAGGTGTTACAATTGTTTTCTATGATTTTTTTGGCTGGGCTAAAAAGGTTGTCGTAGCAGAAAAGGACCAAACTATTTTAGTTTACCCAAGAGTACAAGAGATGAAATATGCTGCGCTTCAAACAAAATATGATGTTGGCCCGATGATGTCACCATACTCTATTGTGAAGGACACATCGATGGCTGTTGGATTAAGAGAGTACGTTCCAGGAGATCGTTTTTCATGGATTCATTGGAAATCATTTGCACGTACACAAAAGTTACAGTCTAAGGAATTTGAGGATCGACAATCATCTGAACTAATGTTAGTGCTAGACGCTACAAAATCCTCGATGTTTGAAGAAAAAGTGGAGTTAGTAGCTTCAATGCTACAAATGATCGTTCAGGAACGAGGAGATTTAACATTTATTTCTGCTGGAGCAATGACGAAAGTATTCCCAGCTATACAGGGTGACAAGCATTTAGATCAAGTCATGTATCATTTAGCTGCGATAAAACCTACAGAGAATGTCAAGTTTCGATTTCATGACCAACAAGCCTTTAAGCAAATTGCAACACTGCTTTATGTGACAAGTGATGTTTCAGATGAATTCCTACATACTCTTGCGAATATAGTGAAAAGCTGTATTTGTTTTGTAGTGGCAAAGCAGCAACCAGTGCAATCTGAGCTTGCGATGCGGTATAAACATATACAAGTTATTTATGTAAATCCAGCAGATTTCTATCATTTATTCACGGAGGTGATAAGACCGTGAAGCAATCATTAGGAGAATTTTTAGAATTAGCCATAGCTTATGTTATTGTATTTTTCATTTTGCGTGAATGGCTTATTCCCATTATGCAATTAACGAATACAGGTGGGATGCATCTTTTCTTAGTGTTTATCGGTATGTCTTTAGCGCTAAGTCTTTTCCGCGTACATCCTTTATTATCAGGATTAGTGAAGTTTGGTTATATTACCTGGTTTGTCGTTTTTATCTATAGCCCTAGTCCTGTATTATCTGGTGATACATTGCCTTTTTTATTGGCTGAATGGAGAGGGAACATGGCCACGATTCTAACAGGTGACTTTGGACAGGTTTCAGATGTTTTCAGAACAGTGTTATTTCTTGTATTGATTTGGATGCTGGTCTATTTAATTCACCATTGGGTTTCGGTGCGAAAAAATATATTCTACTTCTTTGCCATGACCGTATTCTTTATTGCTACTTTGGATACATTTAGTGACTATGACGGTAAAGCGGCAATTGTAAAAGTTGTTGTTTTAGGATTAATCATGACAGGTGTTCTTTTTGTCAAGCGCCTATGGCTTCAAGTAGAAACTACAAGTACGGTAATGGAGAAATGGAAAATTGTTATTCCCATGCTAGTATCTGTATTACTCGTTAGTTCTGTAGCATACTTTTTACCAAAGACTGGGCCAACATGGGCAGATCCGGTGCCGTTTATCCAAGGGGTTACTGGACAAGACGGAAATGGAAATGGTCAAAAATCAGTCGGTTATAGCCAGGATGATAGTCAGTTAGGTGGTCCGTTCCAAGGAGATAATACTTTAATATTCACTGCCTCTTCCCGTGATCGTCATTATTGGCGTATTGAAACAAAAGATACGTATACGTCAAAAGGTTGGATTGTTTCAGAGGGGAACTTTGGGAAAAATGTTTATGAGTCAAATACACCCATTCTGACTTCTTTACAAGTAGGGCCGCCCGAAAGTGAACGTCAGATTCAATTAGATATTGCTGTTCCAATGCCATTTTTAATTCAAACATATGGTATGCTTTCTGTTTCGGCTCAAGATTCCACTTTATTTATTCAAGATGAGCAGACTGAAAGAATGAATATAGAACAACAGGTAGGGGAATCGAAATCATTATCAAACTATTCATTGTCTTATAGTGAGCCTGTTTATAGTATGGAGCAGCTCCAATTGTCATATCCAGCAACACTTGAAACAATGGATTCTTCCTTTGATCGATTTTTGCAGTTACCTAACCAACTTCCTCAGCGTGTAAGGGACTTAGCGTCTGAAATAACGCAAAAGAAAGATACGGTTTATGAACAAATTAAGGCTGTAGAAAGTTATTTTAGAACAAATGGTTTTAAGTACGATAAAACGCAAGCTGCCATTCCTGGTGAAAATCAGGATTATGTCGATCAATTTTTGTTCGATACAAAAGTTGGGTATTGTGATAATTTCTCCACTTCAATGGTGGTACTTTTACGCTCAGTAGGAATCCCAGCTAGATGGGTGAAAGGCTTTGCACCTGGGACTGCAGGACCTATGTCAGATGGATTACGCGAATATCGCATCACGAATGACAATGCGCACTCATGGGTAGAAGCTTTTATACCTGGAACGGGATGGATGGAGTTTGAGCCTACAATCGGCTTTTCTGGGAATGTTAACATCGATTATGATATTCCGTTAGATGCGTCTGATGAGGAGGAAGTGGCGCAGCCAGAACGAAAACCCGAGCAGCCACAACCGCAAGAACAGGTAACCGAGAAGGAACAGACAAAATCAACATTTAGCTTTGATGCAATGTGGTTATGGATGAAAAAGTTTGCCTATGTTTGGGTGATAATTGTTGTATTATTAATAATCACAGGTATTTCTTTATTCTTACAGCGTAAAACGTGGATTCCTAAGATGCATGTTCGAGCATACCGTAAAAAAGTAGCGGATTGGTCAAATTTCGATTCTTCCTACCATGTTTTACTGAAGCAATTATCTCGTATTGGTTTGCGCAGAAAAGATGGAGAAACGTTAAGTGCATTCGCAGAGCGTGTAGATTCAGCATTAGAAACAGATGAAATGCAAAAGCTGACGGTAGTCTACGAGCAACATATTTATGGGAAAGACAAAGAAGATGTTGATTTTGTGAAGCTGAAAGAAAGTTGGGAATATTTAATCAATCGCACTATCAGTTGATTTTAACGTAGACAAAGAGTAAAATGAAAAAAATTAAATGCAAGGATTGCTTTCATATAAGTTCGATAATAGGGTTCGGATGTTTCTACGAAATCACCTTAAATGATTTCTCTATGAAGGCGGATGTTTTCGTTAGGTGAAAAGTATAGTAAATCACTTTACTTTGCTACGCATTCGCCTTTATCAATATTCTAGAGCTTATGAACGCGTAGAAAGTTTTTTTACTTTCTTCGCGTTTTTCTTTGAACACATGAAAAATCCTTTAAAAATAATAGAAGAGGTGGAAATTTTGACAGCTAGCCCTTTATTAAAAGAGCAAGAAAAAATCGTTGTACTAGACTTCGGTAGCCAATTTAACCAATTAATTACACGTCGTATTCGTGAATTTGGTGTTTTCAGTGAATTACATCCACATACGGTAACTGCAGAAGAAATTAAAGATATGAACGCAACAGGTATTATTTTCTCAGGTGGTCCAAACTCTGTTTATGATGAAAATGCCTTTCATGTGGATCCAGCTATCTTCGAATTAGGTTTACCGATTTTAGGTATTTGCTATGGTATGCAATTAATGGCCCATACAAACGGCGGTAAAGTTGAAGGTGCTGAAACACGCGAGTATGGTAAAGCCGAAATTCAAGTAACAACACCAAACAAATTATTTGGTGAATTACCTACAGAACAAATCGTTTGGATGAGCCATGGTGACCATGTAACAGAAGTTCCAGCTGGATTTGAAGTCATCGCAACTAGTGCATCTTGTCCGATTGCTGCAATGGCAAACGTTGAACGTAAACTATATGCTGTACAATTCCATCCAGAAGTACGTCACTCTGTATATGGTAATGATCTATTACGTCAATTCGTATTCGACATCTGTGAAGCGAAAGGCGATTGGTCAATGGCAAACTTCATTGAGCTTGAAATTGCAAAAATTCGTGAAATCGTTGGCGATAAAAAAGTATTATGTGCACTTTCTGGTGGTGTAGACTCATCAGTGGTAGCGGTGTTAATCCATAAAGCAATAGGCGATCAATTAACTTGTATGTTCGTAGACCACAACTTAAACCGTAAAGGCGAAGTTGAACAAGTAATGAAAACATTCACAGAAGACTTTGACATGAATCTTATTAAAATTGATGCACGTAAACGATTCATGGACAAACTTGCTGGGGTTTCTGATCCAGAGAAAAAACGTAAAATTATCGGTAATGAATTCATTTATGTGTTTGATGAAGAGGCATCTAAGCTTGAAGGTATGGATTTCTTAGCACAAGGAACTCTTTACACAGATATTATTGAATCTGGTACTTCAACTGCACAAACAATCAAATCACACCATAATGTTGGTGGTCTTCCTGAAGATATGCAATTCCAACTAATTGAGCCACTGAAAACTTTATTTAAAGATGAAGTACGTGCGCTAGGCTTAGAGCTTGGACTAGACGAAAAAATCGTTTGGCGTCAACCGTTCCCAGGTCCTGGATTAGGTATCCGTGTGCTTGGTGAAGTAACAGAAGAAAAATTAGAAATCGTTCGCGAATCTGATTTCATTCTACGTGAAGAAATCGCAAAAGCTGGCCTTGATCGTGACATTTGGCAATATTTTACGGTATTACCTGATATCCGTTCAGTAGGTGTAATGGGCGATGCTCGTACGTATGACTATGCAATCGGTATCCGTGCCGTTACATCTATCGACGGTATGACTTCTGACTGGGCACGTATTCCTTGGGATGTACTAGAGAAAATCTCCGTCCGCCTTGTAAACGAAGTAAAACACGTGAACCGCGTGCTGTATGATATTACATCTAAGCCACCAGCAACGATTGAGTGGGAATAATAGCAAAAGCCCTAAAAGCCCTGAGAGGTTTTTAGGGCTTTTTTTGATTTATTTCCTTCTGAATTTATGGCTTAATGAAGTATCTCAACTGCAAAAATTGCTGGTAAAGTGTTGTATGTAGTAAACTAAATGAATGCACAAGAAATTATACTATTCAGATTAGGGGGGATTTAAATGGAGAAAAATAAACCAATGATTCATACATTAACGGTTGGGATGCCAAAAGAATTAGTTGATAGTAAAGGACGTTCAATGATTACAGGGATTGAAAAGCAACGAGTGCAAGAAGTTTATTTGTCCTCTCAAGGCTTTGAAGGGGATGATGTGGCAGATAAAAAACATCACGGTGGCCCTGATCGAGCAGTTTGTTTATATCCTGCGGAGCATTACATACAATGGGAACAGGAACTTGGAAAAACGTTACCCGTTGCTGCATTTGGCGAAAATTTAACCGTAACAAATATGTTAGAATCAGATGTTTGTATTGGTGATATTTATAAAATTGGAGATGCTGTCATTCAAATTACACAGGGACGTATTCCATGTAGTACGATTGATAGATATACCGAGGCAAACACATTACTCAAACGTTTAATCGAAACAGGCTATACAGGTTTCCTTGCGCGTGTACTTGAAGAAGGGACAATCTGTGCAGATTCAACAATTGAGCTTGTAGAAAAGCATCCTGCACGTATCTCTGTTTTGTATTGCAATGAAGTGTACTTCAAAAACAATGATGCAATCGCTATGAAACAAATACAAGCAGTAGATGCATTAGCAGAAGATTGGAAAGAAAAATTAGAAAAAAGAATTCAAGTCTTGCAAAGTAAAGTGATGAGTTAAAACATACGTTCAAAAGAAGGATCCTCTAGAATTTCTAGGGGATTTTTTCTTTAAACTAATTGCTGAAATGTTCAGTACAAAGCCTCTTTAGTAATACATTTAATAGAACCTGAACATTAAATAAGAATTTTACACGAACTTTCGTATTTCTTTTTAGAAAAATGTTCGGAAATGGGGTTGAAATCTAAAAAACGAAATGATATATTACGAATGTAAATTAAATACGTCGTCGTATAATGTCGGGGATAAGGCCCGTGAGTTTCTACCAAGTTACCGTAAATAACTTGACTACGATTTAGGTTTATACATAAATGTATAAACACTAATTTGTTTCACACACTAATTGTGATGAAATATATCGTAGACATGCGACTAGTAGAGTAGTCAGCGTGTCTTTTTTGTTTTCGATATTGAAGACGACCACACGGAGGATTTTTTGATAATGAAAAAATATTTCATGTTCGATGAGTTAGGAACTAATTATCGCCGCGAAATAATAGGCGGTATTACAACCTTCCTTGCAATGGCATATATTCTAGCTGTTAACCCAGGTATTCTAGAAAATGCAGGAATGGATAAAGGTGCTGTTTTCGTAGCAACAGCATTAGCAGCAGCAGTCGGTTCTTTGATTATGGGGATTTTCGCTAAGTTCCCGATTTCACTTGCTCCTGGGATGGGGTTAAATGCATTCTTTGCATTTACTGTAGTCGGAGCATACGGTATTCCGTGGCAAACTGGTTTAACAGGCGTGTTCTTCTCAGGGATTATCTTTATTATTTTATCTTTAACTGGTATCCGCGAAACTGTTATTAATGCTATACCAGTACAACTTAAATATGCGGTTTCTGCAGGTATTGGTTTATTTATAACTTTTGTTGGTTTACAAGGAGCAGGGATCATTGTCGATAGCCCAGCTACTTTAGTCACTTTAGGAAGTTTCACAGGCGCTACATTATTAGCGGTATTCGGAATTATTCTTTCAGTTATTCTTATTATTAAATTGCGCAGTATCGGTATTTTCTTAGGAATGGTGATTACTGCAGTTATTGGGATGATCACAGGTATCATTGATCCTCCGACAGCCGTTGTATCAGCTATTCCAAGTGTAGATTCTACATTCATGGTAGCACTAGAACCACTTGGTGACTTCGGTACATTATTTAACGTGAAGTTTTTAGTAGTAGTGTTAACATTCTTGTTTGTTGATTTCTTTGATACAGCTGGTACTTTAATGGCTGTAGCGACACAAGCAGGTTTAGTAAAAGATAATAAATTACCGCGTGCAGGACGTGCCTTAATGGCAGATGCACTAGCAACAACTATCGGTTCTTTATTTGGTACGTCAACAACAACAGCGTACGTAGAGTCAACTTCTGGAGTTGCTGCAGGCGCTCGTTCAGGATTTTCTGCAGTCGTAACAGCAGTACTGTTCTTAGTTGCATTATTCTTCTCACCATTACTAGCAGTGGTAACACCAGCAGTTACTGCTCCAGCTTTAGTAATCGTAGGGGTACTAATGGTATCGTCCTTACGCTTAATTGATTGGGACAAATTCGAAATAGCAGTACCTGCATTCTTTACAGTATTAATGATGCCACTTGGTTATTCAATTGCTACTGGTATTGCAATCGGCTTTGTATTCTACCCAATTACAATGTTATTAGCAGGTCGTAAAAAAGAAATTCACCCAATGATGTATGGTCTATTCTTTGTTTTCCTTGCATACTTCATTTGGGTACGTTAGTTAAACAGACACCTTTAATTGTTAGTAAGTTGCTAACAATTAAAGGTGTTTTTTATTGAGTTGATCCAAAATAAAAGAAGTTATTATTTTTACATTTATATAGAAGAAACTCGGTTTTAAATAATGCGAATAGTTTTACTTTAATGAAACACTTGCAAACTTAAATTTATGATGATATATTTAAACACGTTGTTACGAAATAAACGAACAACTTGAAAAATATTAACATAAACAGTTGACAACGAGTTAACATTATGTTAAATTATAAAAAGTTACTTACTGTAACTAGTAAATGAACCTTGAAAACTGAACAAGCAAAACGTAATCAATAAAGTTTTAAGTAGCTAGTTTTGCTAGTGAACG
>NZ_JBXAJI010000009.1:0-94742 GCF_058797135.1 Lysinibacillus sp. GW823-FHT02G10 | reverse complement strand
CAGCTACTTAAAACTTTATTGATTACGTTTTGCTTGTTCAGTTTTCAAGGTTCATGTTTTGCTTTATTTTAGCGTGTCACCCTGGCGACTTGTATAATACTACACCCTTATTTTTAAAAGGTCAACACTTTTTAATAAAAAACTTTATTTTTTTTATTACCAAAGTAAAACTTCCTATATTAATAACTAACAAATCTATTCACAAGCTAGTTCAATATTAGACCATGAACTAGAAAATAATTTTATCATAATTTCCTACAAAAAAATAATAGATCTTTAAAAAAACAAAAAACTCGGTAAAGAAACCGAGTTTTTAAAATGGGAAAAAGAACGGGATGGCTATCATCATCACAATAAACATAACAAGCTGTAACGGAACCCCTATTCTTACGAAATCCATAAATTTATAGCCCCCCGCTGTCATTACCAGTGCATTCGTAGGGGAAGCAATTGGCGTAGCAAATGCCATACTTGCTGCAACTGCGACTGCAATCATAAATGTTGTGGGACTAACCTCCATTGCAATGGCTGCACTCATGGCAATGGGTGCAAACAATACAGCAGTTGCCGTATTACTAATAAATTGACCGAAAATAGCTGTCAAAATATAAACTCCTATGAGTACACCGTATGGTCCGAAACCACCTAAAGCATTAATAATACCATCAGATAAAATGGTCATGCCTCCTGTTTTTTCTAACGCTGTCGCCATTGGTAACATGGCAGCTACTAATACAATACTTTCAAAATTCATATTGCTATAGGCATCTTCCATGTTTCTCAAGCAGCCTGTTAAAATCATAAGTACAGCACCAATCATCACAGAAATGACAGCAGGAAAAACTTCAAATGCCATCAAAATAATCATGAATAACATAATAATCCCCGCAATTCCAGCTTTGCCTGTAGCTGCTGCCACACTTGCGTGTTCTTTCGGCTGTCCTACAACCACGACATCTTGCGTTTCTCTTGCTAACAAAAGAATTTCATCCCATGCTCCCTGTACTAATATTGCGTCCCCAAATTTTAATTTGTGAGACACCATATCCTGAAGCTTGTAACCACCCTTACGATTAATACCAATGATATTTAGATTGTATTTTTCCCGGAACCCAAGGGAACTAACCGTTTCATTGATAAAGCTCGAATTCGGGGTAAGCAATACCTCTGCAATACCCAGATGCTTCGATACCAATTCATCGGCTTCTCCTTCAACTAATCCTTGCATCTCAAGATGATAATCCTCAACAAAACGCCGAATATCCTCTATTTCTCCTTGAACATATAACTCATCCTTGGCATGAATGACACTAGTTGGTCCTGCCATTTCTTGATAAGTCATCGGTAGTAAATTAATGCCCTCCTGTGATTTCCGATGAATTTTCATCATACAAAGCATATACTTAGCTGGTAGTTTTAATTCCGCTAACGATGTTTCAATAATAGGTGACTCCTCAGGGACGGAGATTTTAAATAGACGATTATTTAAATCATATTGTTTAATAATTTTTTTCGGTGAAAGTTTATAGCCTTCATTAGTCTGTGTACGGTTTTGATCCTTTGGTAATAAAATATTTCTTACAAGTACTAAATAGGAAATGCCAGCAATCATCCCCACGATACCAATAGGAGTTACTTCAAAAAAGCCAAGTTTGTTATAGCCTCGATCAACCAATAACTGACTGACAATTAAATTGGTTGGGGACGCAATCAGTGTCATCAGACCAGAAAGACTTGCTACATAGGAGAGTGGTAGTAGAAATTTAGAAGGGCTGACTTTCATACTTATTGCTATACTTACAACGATTGGCATCATTAAGGCGACAGTACCCGTATTACTCATAAATGCACCAACCGACCCTACAATAATAAGCAGTAGCACAAATAACTTCAGCTCACTATTGCCTGACCATTTTAGTAAGAGTTGCCCCGCCATGCCTGCCAGGCCCGTACGTAAAATCCCTGCACCCACGACAAATAACCCTGCAATCATTAAAACTACAGAGTTTGAAAAACCAGCTAATGCCTCCGAGGGCGTCAAAATATCCATAATGACAAATGCTAATAGTGACACAATTGCTACAAGATCTGCTCGTATTTTATTGGTCACAAATGCGAAAATTGTTGCTCCTAAAATAAGAAATGTTAATGTAAGCTGCACATTCATGAATTCCTTTCTAACATTAATCATTATTAAAAATTGACAGCAAAAAATTGTACTTCATTACTATTTTTATTATAGCTTACCCTGAGCTCTATATGATAAAATTCACCATCTTTTCAAAATTAAAATAAGTGTGGTAGTCATCCACACTTATAATGATAGCTTCACTATTTTATTTTTGGTAAAGATGATGTTCTTTAATATAGTTGTAACAAGCAGTAGGCAAGAGGTATCTCGGTTCTCCTCCCATTGCGAATTCTTCTCGAATATAGGTAGAGCTAATTTCCATCGCTAGCCCTTTATCTATAAGATGAAATCTTCCATCATCATTATTTCTTAAAATCGGAGAACGACTAATGGTTGATAGCATATCAATGCCATGTCGTGCCATTACAATAAATTTATTCTCCGCTACTAATGCGTCGCCCTTTTTCCATAAACCTGCACCAATATCCACTAGTAAATCAGCACCCATAATAAAATGCACCTCATCCTCTGGGTTCTTCTCTCTAAAGTATTTCATAGTGTCATATGTGTAGATATTCCAGCCTTCTTGATCCATCTCATAGGAATCTGCGATAAAACGATCGTCCTTAGCAATAGCTAACTGAAGCATATTCCAACGATGTGTATCAGCTGTTTTGATGGTTTTATCCTTGCGTTTATTTGAACAAGGCAAAAAAATAACCTTATCTAACTTACACCGATGTGCTACAGTGCTTGCTGTCCAAAGATGGACATTGGTAATAGGATCAAATGATGAACCATAAATACCTATTCTCGCCATCGTCTCTACCTCCTAGCAGTTACTTTTAAATACGTTGTGAAATCTTTTCTTTTATTGCCTGTATGCTTGCCATTTTATTGTCCCAACATACTTGACTTAAATCGACTGGATATTCTTCAGGATTCATTGTTCGTTTATACTCACACCACAATAAATGTAAGTTTTCCTGTACATATTTTTGTATTTCTTGAATAGTTGGCTCCTCATAAACAATATTTCCATTTTCTATAATACTTTCATGTAACTCTTTCGCCGTAAAATTTGTAACAAATTTACTAATATACGTATGAATAGGGTGGAACATTTTCAATCTTTCTTCTTGCTGTATGTTTTCATTATCTAACGCAATATAATCTCCTTCAGCATGACCATTCTCCGCATTAATAATACGGTAAACACGTTTACGTCCAGGTGTAGTCACTTTCTCAGGATTTGCTGAAATTTTAATGGTATCAACTAGTTCTCCACTTTCGTTTTCTATCGAAACTAATTTGTATACTCCACCAAGAGCTGCTTGATCATAGGCTGTAATCAGCTTAGTTCCGATTCCCCAAGCATCAATTTGCGCCCCTTGTGACTTTAAATGCATAATTGTATATTCATCCAAATCATTCGAAGCCATAATTTTAGTTGCAGTAAATCCTGCATCATCTAGCATTTTCCTTGCCTGTTTTGAGAGATAGGCTAAATCTCCACTGTCTAAACGGATACCAATAAAATTAATTTGATTCCCTAGCTCCTTCGCTACGCGGATAGCATTAGGAACACCAGAACGTAGTGTGTCATAAGTATCTACTAGGAAAACACAGTCTTTATGGGCTGCTGCGTATTTTTTAAACGCAGTATATTCATCTCGATAGGTTTGAATCATCGCATGGGCATGTGTTCCTGACACAGGAATACCAAATAATTTTCCTGCTCTTACATTGCTTGTTGCAGAGAATCCACCTATATAAGCAGCACGAGTTCCCCAAATAGCAGCATCAAATTCATGTGCGCGGCGGGTTCCAAATTCCATTACAACATCCTCACCCGTCACTTGTTTGATACGTGAAGCTTTTGTCGCAATCAGTGTTTGGTAATTAACGATATTTAACAACGGCGTTTCAATTAATTGAGCCTCTGCTAATGGTGCTTCAATTCGCAGGATAGGCTCGTTTGCAAAGACCAATTCTCCCTCTCTCATCCCCTTAATTGTCCCTGTAAATTTAAGTTCTTTTAGGTATTCAAGAAATTCCTCGGGATACTTCCCCTCTTCTCGTAAATATTGAATATCGCTTTGAGAGAAACCAAAGTTATTAATAAACTCAATCACTTTTTTCAATCCAGCGAAAACTCCATAGCCATTGCCAAATGGAAGCTTTCTAAAATATAATTCGAAAACAGCTTTACGTTGATGAACACCATCTTGCCAATAAGTTTGAACCATATTAATTTGGTATAGGTCCGTGTGTAACATGAAACTATCATCTACATATTTCATATTTTCCCCTCCATTCATGTCAAATAATAGTGGCACCTAGAGTATGCTCGAAATGATTTAACGCCCACTCATGTCCAGCTTCATTAAAGGAGGCGACAGCATTTTTATGAATGACGATATCGAACCCTTTATTATAAGCATCTACTGCTGTATGAAGAACACAAATATCTGTACAAACGCCGATTAAATGCAGCTCAGCAATTCCTCTTTCACGCAATTTCAATTCTAAATCTGTTCCTGCAAAAGCAGAATAACGCGTTTTATCAATGTAATAGACGAAATCTTGGTCTTTATTTTCTTCATATAATGAGTTTAATGCACCATATAACTCTCTACCTTCTGTATGACGAATATTATGAGGTGGGAATAGCTTTGTTTCTGGATGATAAATATCTCCCTTTTCATGAACATCTATCGCAAATACTGTAAAATCCCCCCTCTTAATAAACTCCTTTGTTAAATCAACATTTGCACGTTCGAGCAATTGCCCAGGCTCTCCGCAAGTAAGAGCCCCATCCGTCGCAACGAAATCCACTGTATAATCAATATTAATTAATGCACGCTTTTTCATCATTTCATCACTCCACTCTTTAATTAGTAATATTTAAATTACAAATTACTTTCTTTAAAATAAACAGGAAAGACGGATCTTTCCTAATGATAGATAGACTCTACCATTTCGAAATCATTAAATGTATAGAGCTGGGAAGGCCGGAACGAATTTCTTTTTGTTTTCTTCGGTTTTCCTTCTTCATCCAATGCTTTTTCGATAAATGGTAATTTAGGTGCTTTTGTAAAGAATACGGAATCGTTAGAGATTCGTGGATCTTCTCCAACTGTTAGAAGTACTCGTTGCAATTCTGATAATGTAAACTCTTGTGGTAAAAAGTTTTTAGCAACAGTTGTCTGAATCATATCCCTTTTAATAAAATGCAACGCATCGGAAATGATTTTTCGGTGATCGAAAGCTAATGGAAGCGTAAATACACTTTCTATATCAAACAGTTCTACATCGTCTGCATCATCATTCGCTTGACGTTGCTCAATATATGTCTCAGGAACAATGGCATAAAATGCATTTGAAATCATCCAACCACGTGGATCTCGATCGATCTCATCATAAACACCAAAATGTTGAACATGTAAACCTTCTACATTTGTTTCTTCTTTTAATTCTCTCTTTGCTGCGATAAAGGCAGTTTCTTTTTGATTTGCATCTACAAAGCCCCCAGGAAGTGCCCATTTTCCTCCTTCAATATTGGGATTTCCTTCAGCATCCCTAGTAGCACGCTTAATTAACATAATCTTTAGCGTCATGTTTGGCGGTGCTTTTTCCTCTGTTTTCTCTGAGGTAATTGTAAAAATAGCAATATCTGCGGTATATCCATCGGGTGTTTGATATTTTGAAGAATCATAATGAGCAAGCACTTCTTCTTCGGTACGAAATTTTGTCATTGTATAACCCCTTCTATAATTACAAGGTTCATGTAATTTGTAATTCGTTAATTACTATTTATTAGAATTATAATCTTTCATCAAAGCATTTGCAACTAATTTATAAAAAAAGCATAAATAAAGCTACTCCGCCTTATTTATGCCCATTATTATTATTGATCTTTCAGCAGAATTCCGTTTTGTACAACAACTTGCCCATTTTTGATTACTGTATGTGTATGATTCATGCCGTAGAAATATTGCAGTTGCTTGTAATTAGCAACATCAAGGATAAGTACGTCAGCTTTTTTATGTGCTTCAAGGGAACCAATTTGCTCGCCTCGATTTAGGGCATATGCTGCATTAATTGTTGTTGCCGTTAATACTTCCTCCAATGTCATACCCATATGCATGCAAGCTAAATTCATAATGAAGGGTAGGCTCATTGTTGGGGATGACCCAGGGTTAAAGTCTGTGGATATCGCCACAGGTACTCCCTCGTCAATCATTAGACGCCCTCTTGCAAAAGGTGCACGTAAAAAGAATGCAGTACCTGGCAGCAATACAGCAATTGTACCCGCTTCAGCCATTTTTCGAATTCCCTTATCAGAAGCAACTAACAAATGCTCCGCAGAAATGGCCTCTACTTCCGCAGCCAGCTCGGCGCCTTGATAAGGTTCGATTTCATCCGCATGTATTTTTGGCGTTAAGCCTAGTGCTTTTCCAGCCTCTAAAATGCGTCGGGATTGTTCGGGTGTAAAGACGCCTTTTTCACAAAATACATCATTAAATTCAGCCAACTCTAGTTCTGCTACTTTTGGCAGCATCTCATTGACCACCACATCCACAAATTCATCCTCACGCCCCTTATAATCACGAGGAACTGCATGGGCTCCCATAAACGTGCTAATGACATCAATATGATGTGCAGCTTGTAATTCTTTTGCGACCTCTAGCTGTTTCTTTTCCGTTTCCCAGTCCAAGCCATACCCTGATTTTGCTTCAACTGTTGTTACACCATGCTTTAAAAATACATCTAAATGCTGCATCGTTTTTTCATATAATTCATCAAAGCTTGTTTCTCGTGTACGCTTTGTTGTAGCATGAATGCCACCGCCTGCATTCATGATTTCCATATAGGTAGAACCATTTAATCTCATATTAAACTCTTGCTCGCGTGTTCCACCATGCACCAAATGTGTATGACAATCCACTAAGCCAGGCATAACAATCTTACCAGTAGCATCAATCGTTTCTGCCTTCTTTATTAATTCTGGGAAGTCAGCTTCTAGTTGCTCATACGCTCCTACTGCTACAATACGCTCTTCTTCAATTAGAACACTGCCATATTCTATTACTGCAATTTCCTGCATTTGTTCTTTTGTACGTGGTCCTTGTACATTACTTTTCAAGGTAATTACTTCATTTGCATTTTTTATTAGAATGGTCACTTCACATCACCCTTTAACATTGGTATATGGACACCTTTGTTTTTTGCTGTATTGATAGCAATATCGTAGCCTGCATCAGCATGACGAGCAACGCCCATTCCAGGGTCTGAAACTAATACACGTGCAATTTTTTCAGCGGCAAGCTCTGATCCATCTGCTACTAAGACTTGACCTGCATGCTGTGAATAACCCATTCCTACACCACCACCATGGTGTACGCTTACCCAGCTTGCACCACTCGCAGTATTAACAAGAGCATTTAAAATTGGCCAATCCGATACCGCATCCGAACCATCTAGCATTCCTTCTGTTTCACGATTTGGTGATGCTACAGAACCTGAATCTAAGTGATCGCGACCAAAGACAATTGGTGCTGATAATTCACCATTTGCAACCATTTCATTGACCTTTAATGCAAAACGATGACGATCACCATAACCCAACCAGCAAATGCGTGCAGGTAGCCCTTGCCATTTCACCATTTTTTGTGCCATATCAATCCAATTGACTAGACCCTCATCTTCAGCAAACATCTCTTTTGCCAGTGCATCTGTTTTATATATATCCTCAGGGTTTCCTGAAAGCGCCGCCCAACGGAATGGGCCCTTTCCTTCACAGAATAACGGACGAATATACGCTGGTACAAAGCCTGGGAAATCAAAGGCATTTGTCACACCCATTTCTTTGGCATAGGCACGAATGTTATTCCCATAATCAAATACTTCTGCGCCTGCCTCTTGGAACTCTAGCATTGTACGAACATGCTCTGCCATTGTTTCTTTTGCTTTACGCTCATATGTTTTTACATCCTCTTTGCGAAGTTTTAGCGCTTCTTCAAAGGTCATGCCATTAGGTACATAACCATTAATCGGATCATGCGCAGATGTTTGGTCTGTCACAAAATCTGGAATAATTCCACGATTCAACAACTCACGATTAACATCAGCACAGTTACCAACAAGGCCAATGGATGCTGGCTCATTTTGGTCACGTAATTTATTAACTAATGCAATTGCTTCATCTACAGTTTCTACAATATAATCACAGTAACCTTCTTTGATTTTACGTTCAATGCGAGCACGTTCAACTTCAACAACTAAGATTACAGCACCAGCCATTTTCCCTGCTAATGGCTGTGCACCACTCATACCGCCCATACCACCTGTAAGGATGAATTTACCACGTAAATCAGCAGTGCCAAATACCTTTTTGCCTGCTTCTACAAAGGACAGATAAGTTCCTTGTAAAATTCCTTGAGCACCAATATAAATCCAACTCCCAGCAGTCATTTGACCATACATCATTAAATCTCTTTCTTCTAATTCATAAAAGTGATCCCAATTTGCCCATGCTGGTACAAGGTTTGAATTGGCAATCAACACTCGAGGGGAATGCTCATGTGTACGGAATACAGCTACTGGCTTTCCAGATTGGATTAATAGAGTCTCATCATTCTCTAATTCTTTCAAAGATGCAATGATTTGTTCATAGCTTTCCCAGTTACGAGCAGCCTTACCAATACCCCCATAAACAATCAGTTCATCTGGATTCTCTGCTACCTCTGGGTCAAGATTGTTCATTAACATACGCATTGCTGCTTCCTGTGTCCATCCCTTACATGTTAGTTCATTTCCACGTGGTGCACGAATATCTGTCTTAAATACCATTAAAAACACGCTCCTTTTCCTATTAAAAAAATGTGAATGTTGCTGTCTAAAGCTATTAATAACTGAATATTCAGACTTAAATACATATAAATATTTTCAAAGCAGAGGCTACTCGGTGTATAAACCGAGCGACGCCTTTGCTCTTTCATATCAAAACTTAAACCAATTTACACATACTCATTTACTAAATCATTAATTGATAGTAAATATTTCGCCAATGCTTCAATTTCATCGCCAATTGGTTGATCGGCTAGTAATGGTGGACAAAATTCACGCACTTTCTTTAAGAATTTACTTGTAGTAGGAGATAATTGCTCTTCTGCCTTGTCTAAATGAATAGCCTGAGATGCACAAATCAATTCGATAGCTATAACGCGAGCAGCGTTGTGAACAATCTGACGTACTTGACGTGCCGAAGTTGTTCCCATACTTACATGATCCTCTTGGTTACCTGATGTAGGAATAGAATCCACACTCGAAGGATGTGCTAAAACTTTATTTTCTGAGACAATAGAGGCTGCTGTATATTGAGCAATCATAAGCCCACATTCAATCCCAGGGTTTGTTGCTAGAAACGGTGGTAGCCCTTCATTAAGTTGAGGGTTTACCATACGTTCTGTACGTCGTTCTGAAATATTGGCCCACTCACATACACCTATTTTCAAAAAGTCCATTGCCAAAGCTATTGGCTGTCCATGGAAATGCCCACCCGATAAAACCTCCCCGCTTTCTAAAACGATTGGATTATCAGTTGTTGCATTCATTTCTGTTTGAACACGGTCCTGTGCGTAGAAAAATGACTGCCAAGAAGCACCATGTACTTGCGGTATACAACGTAGTGAATAAGCATCCTGCATGCGAATTTCACCCTGCTTTGTCACACGTTTACTGCCATCGAGCCACTTACGAATACGCCCGCCTACTAGTTCTAACTCTGGATGTGGTCTTACCGCTAAAAGTGCTGGATCAAATGCCGAGGTAATGCCCTTTAAAGCTTCCAGTGTTAAGCTAGCAGCCATATCCGCTGCAAGACCGATTCGTTCAGCTTCATTGACCGTTAATACACCTATACCCGTCATAGCTTGTGTACCGTTAACTAATGCTAGCCCCTCTTTAGCTTGAAGTCTAACAGGGGTTAATCCTGCTTGCTTTAGCGCGTCACTACCACTCATGATTTCTCCGTTAAACTCAGCCTTTCCTTCTCCCACTAACACTAATGCCAAATGTGATAAAGGCGCTAAATCACCACTTGCTCCTACTGAACCTTGTGACGGAACAATTGGATGAACACCTTTATTAATAAGATTCAACAATAGTTGGACAGTTTCCTCACGAATGCCAGAAAATCCTCTGGCCAAAGCATTGGCACGTAACACCATCATTGCACGTACAACATCTGTTGGGAATGGTTCACCAACACCGGTTGCATCTGATCGTAATAAATTTAGCTGCAATAGCTCAATGTCTTCTTCTTCAATTTTTATATTGCTGAGTTTACCAAACCCTGTATTCACACCATAAATTGTTTGGCCTTCAGCTAAACGCTTTTCGATACGCTCTCTACTTAAACGAATACGTTCCAAACTCTCTGTAGCAAGCGCAACTGTTGCTTGCCCCTTCACGATTTCCTCTATTTGTTGTCTTGATAATGTATTGCCATCAAGCTCGATGATTGACTTCACATGACATCCCCCTATTCCCTATATGGCTATGTAAATAAATTATCTTCATTCATATTTTCGTAATATGAAAACATCAGTCTCAAACTTTTTAAGCGTTTTCATAACAAAAGTTGGCTTCTGCTGATGATCAATTACTCTATTTACATTGTACTAACTACCTTTTTCAGAATATAGAGAATTTTAATAGAGAAAACAAGACTTTTTTCAGATTATTATGTTATTTTTATTAATATAACCGTACTTTTATATGAAACTAGAATATTTTAAGAAGGGCTGATGGTATGAAGCTGTTATTAATTGATCGCGATCCAACCGACCTAGCAGGAATAAAGTGGTTTTTACATACATATTTCCCTGGAGATGTTTTTATTGAAATGTGTACAAGTATTTCAGAGGTGTCTCATAGCATTAAACAATTTGAACCTGATGCCATACTGTTAAATATCGATATATTCCCTAATAATCGCTTAGCAGCTCTTTATCGCGATATACAAAAGCTTTCTGGTGCCATTTTAGCAATGACAACTGAGCCATTATTTAAAAATGCTTTGAAGGCAATTGATTTACAAGTTGCTCATCTTTTTGTGAAGCCTATTGATTTAGAGCTACTAAAGAAAAAACTCACAACCATTTCTCTTCGCACACCACAGATTACAGAAGATGCTCAAGAGACTACAAACGATTCCTTTTATAATCAATTATTTTTAGATAATAAATCAAGTTCAATTGAGACAACATTACATTTCACAATGATTGAACCCGAGCATACTGAAACCTTCAATAAGCTTTACAATTGGCTTCAACAAACACCGATTCACTTTCATATGAAAACCTACCCTCTATCTAATAGAATCGTATGTCTTTTTCAAACAAATGATATAAGGATTGTGGAAAAAGATGTACGTACACTTATGAAGGAATGGCGTTTGATTAGTAATAGTTCTTTAAATATCGGCATATATGATGGAACACCTACAACCATTAAAACTATGTATACATTAACAAAGCGTGCACTACATCAAAGTTTTTATGAGGGCTTTGGCCATATTTTTTATGCGAGCAAACAATATGAAACTCAGCCCTTTGATCCCTTACTGACACCAGAAGAGCAACAATTACTAATAAGTAGTTTGGAAGATGGAAACCTAGAGGCCGTTAAAACATTTTTATATCGGCTTTCTAATGAAGGCATATATTATGAGCAAGACGATTTACGCATTCATTTGACGAGTGTCTTAGCACAAATTAGACGCTTTATGCTGAAATATAAATTACATGAAAAAGCGGTTATCGAACAACACTACCGTCAGCTATTTCATTTAATCATTGAGCATCCTATATTTTATACGATACTCAATGGGATTATTTCTTTCACGCAGACATTAATTGAGTTAGCAAGGGAAGCTCGAATAGAGAAACGAGCTGATTATGTTGAACTAGCTATAGAAATAATTGATCAACAATTTAAAGATAGCGCACTGTCTCTTCCCTTTGTCGCTCATAAGCTTGGAATAAGCCCCAATTATTTAAGTACAATTTTCTCAAGAAAACAAGGCTTGCCATTTAAGCGCTATTTACAGCAAGTAAGAATTCATCATGCCACAAAAATGCTGCGAGAAACAGATTTTGCTATTAGCGAAATCGCTCATTTAAACGGTTTTGATGACCCAAATTATTTCATAAAATTATTTAAGCAACAAATTGGTATTACGCCTAACCGATATAGAAAAAATTAAAAGATTGATTAAAATAATTTTCAATTAGTTGATTTTATTTTCAATAAAGATTTTATCATGATGTGATTATCTTGATCTTAATATGACAATTATCTATAAAATTGAGATTAAATAAAATAAATTTAAGTTAAAAACTATGTATAAACCCTATGTCTAGCGCATATATTTATAGTTTATACTTAAATATAAAAATTCTTTAACGATAATTATTATAATGTACTAGCAATTCTATTTTATATTTGTTATAGTTATAGACGAAGAGTTTGACTCACATTTTTTTCAGGAGGTAAACTAATATGACAAACGCAAATGATCGTAGCCGTCGCTTTACAACAGCAGGTGGTGCTCCAGTAGTAAGTAACCATGACTCTATGTCAGCAGGTCCACGTGGCCCTCTTTTACTTCAGGATGTATGGTTAGTTGAAAAACTAGCAAATTTCAACCGTGAAGTAATTCCAGAACGTCGTATGCACGCAAAGGGCTCAGGTGCATTTGGTACTTTTACTGTAACGCATGATATTTCACAATATACTAAAGCGAAAATCTTCTCAGAGATCGGCAAGAAAACTGAAATGTTCGCACGTTTCTCTACAGTAGCGGGTGAGCGTGGTGCAGCAGATGCAGAGCGAGATATTCGTGGCTTCGCCCTTAAATTCTATACAGAAGATGGAAACTGGGATTTAGTAGGGAACAATACACCTGTATTCTTCTTCCGCGACCCGTTACACTTTACAGATTTAAACCATGTGGTAAAACGTGACCCACGTACAAATATGAAAAATGCCAACTCTAACTGGGATTTCTGGACTTCATTACCTGAAGCACTTCACCAAGTGACAATTGTTATGTCTGACCGTGGTATTCCAGCTGGTTACCGTAATATGCACGGATTTGGTTCTCATACGTATAGCTTTATCAATGCTAATAATGAACGTGTTTGGGTTAAATTCCACTTCCGTACAGAGCAAGGCATTAAGAACTTAACTGGTGCCGAGGCTAATGAGATTATTGGTCAAGACCGCGAATCTTCACAACGTGATTTATATGAAGCAATTGAAAAAGGCGATTTCCCTAAATGGAAAATGTACATTCAGGTAATGACAGAGGAACAAGCTCGTGAGCTACCATACAACCCATTTGATTTAACAAAGGTATGGTATAAAAAGGACTTCCCATTAATTCCTGTAGGTGAATTCGAGTTAAACAAAAATCCAGACAACTACTTTGCAGAAGTTGAACAAGCTGCATTCGCACCATCTAACATTGTTCCTGGCATCAGCTTCTCACCAGATAAAATGTTACAAGGTCGTATCTTTGCATATGCGGATGCCCAACGCTATCGTCTTGGTGTAAACCACTATATGCTTCCTGTCAACGCACCAAAATGTCCATTCCGTACTTTCCACCGAGATGGAGCAATGCGCTTTGATGGCAATCTTGGTTCGACATTAAGCTATGAACCAAATAGCTATGGTGAGTGGGAGCATAATTTAGACCATAAAGAGCCTGAATTACGTATTGATGGTCATGCAGGTATTCATGATTTCCGTGAAGACGATAATAATTACTTTGAACAACCAGGTAAACTATTCCGTCTATTGACTTCGGAAGAGCAGCAACGCTTATTTGAAAATACCGCGAACGATATGGCTTCTGTTGAAGAATTCATCAAACGCCGTCACATCCTTCACTGCTATCTAGCTGACCCAGCATATGGTGAAGGTGTCGCTAAAGCGATGGGTCTTTCCTTAGAAGGTATGGACCTTACAAATCCATATGTAAAACAACCAACAAACGTTTAATATTCCACTTTATTATTGATATCCAAATCCAACTTTTACTCCATGTGAATCCACTATTCACATGGAGTTTTTTTATAAAGAAAAGGCCTATGTCTATTTTTTTGACATAAGCCTTTTCTTTCATTATTGATAAATTTGACTGCCTGCTTTTTTAAACTCCTCAGCCTTTTCTTTCATACCTTGATGGATCGCTTCAGTCGTATTCAAATCCTTATCTTTCGCATAATTACGAATATCCTGTGAAATTCTCATGCTACAGAATTTAGGCCCACACATAGAACAAAAGTGTGCTGTTTTTGCTCCCTCTGCTGGCAGTGTCTCATCATGATATTCCACTGCACGCTCGGGATCTAGTGACAGATTGAATTGATCACGCCAACGGAACTCAAAGCGCGCTTTAGACAGTGCATCGTCTCGTTGTTGTGCACCTGGATGACCTTTTGCTAAATCAGCAGCATGTGCAGCAATTTTATAAGTGATAACGCCCACACGAACGTCCTCGCGATTCGGTAAACCAAGATGCTCTTTCGGTGTCACATAACAAAGCATCGCTGTACCAAACCAGCCAATCATGGCTGCCCCAATGGCTGATGTAATGTGGTCATAACCTGGAGCAATATCTGTTGTGAGTGGTCCTAATGTATAGAAGGGCGCTTCCTTACAAACCTCTAATTGCTTGTCCATGTTTTCTTTAATCAAATGCATTGGTACATGACCTGGTCCCTCAACCATTACCTGAACATCATGCTGCCAAGCAATCTGTGTTAGCTCGCCTAGTGTTTCAAGCTCTGCAAATTGTGCCTCATCATTAGCATCTGCAATTGAGCCTGGGCGTAAACCATCACCTAAGGAAAAAGCAACATCATAGGCTTTCATAATTTCACAAATTTCCTCAAAATGTGTATACAGGAAATTCTCTTGATGATGATATAAACACCACTGTGCCATGATAGAGCCACCTCGAGATACAATACCTGTCACACGATTTGCTGTTAGTGGTACATAGCGTAAAAGGACACCTGCATGAATGGTGAAGTAATCCACACCCTGCTCAGCTTGTTCAATGAGAGTATCACGATAAACCTCCCACGTTAAATCCTCTGCTACACCATTTACCTTTTCTAAAGCCTGATAAATTGGCACTGTTCCCACTGGCACTGCAGCATTTCGAATAATCCATTCTCTAGTTGTATGAATATGTTTACCAGTCGATAAATCCATAATATTATCTGCGCCCCATCGAGTTGCCCAGGTCATTTTCTCAACTTCTTCTGCAATGGAAGAAGATACAGCAGAATTCCCGATATTCGCATTGATCTTTACATGAAAATTACGCCCAATAATCATTGGCTCTGCCTCAGGGTGATTAATATTAGAAGGCATTATAGCACGCCCAGCTGCAATTTCTGAACGTACAAATTCAGGATCCATATTTTCACGAATTGCTACAAACTCCATTTCAGGCGTTATAATTCCCTTTCGTGCATAGTGAAGCTGTGTCACATTTTTACCTTTTTTAGCACGCAAAGGCTTTCTCGCCAACTCAGGGAAGACATTTTCTTGAATACGCGGGTCATCAACATGACGAAAGCCATTATCCTCCGGTTTAATGGAGCGTCCCTCATATGCTTCTACATCCCCTCGCTCTTGAATCCATGCATTTCGTAAGGCAGGTAAACCTTTCGTAATATCTACTTGGTAGGCTGGATCTGTATAGGGCCCACTCGTATCATATACTCGAATAGGAGCATTTTCTTCATTTCCAAAACTGCCTGTTGTCGGACTTAATGCAATTTCTCGCATAGGTACTAGAATATCTGGGCGTGATCCTTCCACATATACTTTTTTGCTTCCTTCAAAGCTGGACATAATGGTAATATTCTTTTCACTAATTGCTGACATGAGCTACTTCTCTCCCTTAAATTTATTTTGATATAAGGACCGATTCTAGCTCACCCCAACAATCCAAAAAATAAAGGCCGAATCCAAAATAATTATTTGGATCCGGCCACGAATGTAAAGGTCTATTGATTGCATACTCTGCAATAGCTTCTTAACTTTCCCACGCTGGTATGAGCCAGATCAGGTCCAAAGGGTCAAGAAACTTCGTAGCGTTTCCCTCTCAGCCTGACTCATCAGACTCCCCTAGTTAATACTATTTAGTTTGATGCTAGTGTAGCAGATAATACTAAGAGATGGAAGTTATTTTTTATCTTACTAGGTAAATAATACTTCTGCAAAATAGATCACAATGGTTACAGTTATACAGCTTACAATGGTTGAAAATAAAACAGCTTGCGCGGCTGTTGCTGATTCTACATCATATTCCAATGCTAGACTAGAACTATTGCGGGATGTTGGAAAGGCACTAGCTATAAACAGTGATTGTGCGACGACTCCATCTAATCCCAATATATAAATAATGGCCAATGCAACAGATGGTCCAATAATTAGTCGCGTAAAACAGCTGATAAAGACGGTTTTATTAAACATTGATTTCATCTCTAGTTGTGATAATTGCGCACCTAAAGTAATTAGAGCCACAGCAATAAATCCATCTGCCACATGTTCTACTGGTATTTTGATAAACTGTGGAATACCGATATCAAAATAATTCATAGCGACACCTATAATCAGCGCATGAATAATAGGCATTTTAAAGAAATCCTTGATGATTGTCATACCTGACTTTGTAGAAGAAATTAAATTGTATAAGCCATATGTATACGTAGTCATATTTTGAAAGATTACGAGCATGACCTGAATGGCTACTCCAATAGGTTGCGTGGCAAATATCATTTGAGCCACTGGAATACCGTAATTACCCGAGTTAATGAGCACAACACTATTTTTAAAGACAGCTGCCTCTGTTTTAGCTAAGCCTAACCCTTTTGCCATAAAGTGACTGAGTAACATTTGACTACTGATAAAGAGTACAATAAATAATCCGACCTCTCCCAGTACAGATAATTCCACATGTGTTTCATATAAATTTACAAAAACAGCTGCTGGCATAAAGCAATATGTAATAAGCTGAGACAATGCTTTTAAATTAAAGCGAAATTTCTTTTGTAGTATAGCGCCTATTACAAGTAACACTAAAATAGGTACAACAATTTGAAAGAAAATCATTCCGAGATACATCATATCAATGTCCCCCTTCCAGTGTTAATAGTAGTGTTGAATTCCTTCTAGGTCAATTTCTCTTGCTTTCACCATAAAGAAGACTGCCTCTATATTGAAGGCAGCCTTTCTTTTTAAGCAAGCTTGAATCGGTTTACAACTTCTTGTAGCTCGTTTGAAATATCGTTCATATTTTGAATAGACTCTGCTACTTTTTGTAATTCTACTTGTTGATCCATTGCAGAAGCACTTACTTGTTCCGCAGAGGCTGCTGTTTGCTCTGAAATAGCCGAAATACTTTGGATAGCCATGATTGCCTGATTTTTATGCTCTAACATGCTAGATAGTTTATTCATTAATTCACTAATAGAATTTGCAATTGAACCCGACAAGTCACTGCTATCTTTAAATGCTAGTTGCGTGCTTTGTACGGACTCATTTTGAGATTGCATTAAATCTGCATTAGATGCAATCACAGCAACCGTCTGCTGAGAATTTTCAAGAATACTTTCTACTGTACTCTTAATAATTTCTGTTTCATTCTTAGATTGTTCTGCAAGCTTTCTAACTTCCTCTGCAACTACAGCAAATCCTTTACCATGTTCACCAGCACGTGCAGCCTCAATACTTGCATTTAAAGCTAGCAGATTAGTCTGCTCGGTAATGCTTTGAATCGAAGCAATAATCTGATTAATATTGGCAATATTAGAAGCTAATGATTCCATTTGCTGCTGGATACGCCCATTCATTTGATTGGTCTCCATATTACGCTCTCTTAAACTTTCAACCTCATGCAATCCTTTTTCCGTTGTTACACCTGTTTTATGAGATAGCTCATCCATTTCATTAGAAAGAGCCGTAATAGCATCAATCTGATCTGATAAATCCATCATTCGATAATTTGTTTCTTCTGTATCCTCTGATTGTTTCGAAGCTCCTTGTGCAATCTCGTTGATAGCTACAGAAACTTCCTGACTAGAAGCAACTACCTCATTAAATGCCTCATTTACCTGATTAGAAGATTGGTTCAATAACCTCGTGGAATTTAGTACAGTTTGAATCGCACTATTGGTTTTATCTAACATATTATTATAGGCCACAGCAACTGCACCAATTTCATCAGGCTTAATATAGCGCTCTTCTACCTTTTGTGTTAAATCCCCTTCGGCTGCAGTTTCAATCGATGCACGTAAAAATTTAAGTGGTTTTAATTGTTTATAGATGAATAACACACTTGCAGCTGTCATCAAAACCACCATAATAATGGAAGCAATAATCGTAAATACAAATACATGATTATATGTTTCTAGAATCTTTGATTCAGCTAACACGACTTGAACAGTCCATGTTTCGTCAATACCCTCTAAAATCATTGGAGCAAAAACATTATAGGCCTTTTCCTTCAGTTGATTAGAGTCAACGTACATACTTGTTAGTTCACCATTTTCCATTGTCTTACTAATACTTGTCCAAGTAGGATCCTCTTGCATATTGCGCCCAACTAGCTCATCACCAAAGCTGTTAGCTGTTAGCACACCTTTATTCGTAATAATTGCCGCATAACCGCCTTCTGGGGCATTCGATTTTGTTAAATCATTTAAAAAATCTATTGATACATCGGCAGTCAATACACCGAAAAATGTCCCGGAAGCATTGATTAATGGCACTGAAATGGTTGTCATTAATACGGATTTACCGTTTACATTATAATCATAGGGCTCTGTCAAAACTGCACGTCTCTCTTCTTTTGGCACCCAATACCATTCAGAAATACTCTTATCATCAATACCTTCGATTAGAGCAGTCGTGATATCATTTCCGTTCTTATTTAAATAAGGGATAAAGCGATTTTTAGTATCTACTAAAGAAGCCTCAGTTGGTTCTAAAATAATAGATTCTTGCTCAAAGATTGCTCCTACTCCAAGAATGTCATTATTGCTAGCTAAATTGTTTTCCATTATGTCTATGACACCTTTGGTAGACAACGTATTATTCTTCTCCATGCTTTCTATGATACGCTTTGTTGTTTGTAATGTCGTATTGGCTTTCTTAAATCTTTCACTCATAATAGCTGCAGAGGATTCAGCAGTTTGCAATGTTCCATGCTCTGCGTCTTCAACACTTTGCTTTTTTATAATAATTCCCGTTATGACAGTATAGGATAAAAATAAAATGAGAAATAATCCTATTATAAGGGAAGAAAGTTTTAAGGCAATTCCTCTTGATTTTTTCATAACTAACACCCCCACTTTTATACTAATAATAATGGATGGATGATTGTATCACAATAAAATATTTAGCGAATAAAGTAGAAAATTTACAGAATTATAGAGAAAAATACCGATACTTCACCAAACATTTATTTTTCAATATAAAGGACTAATGACTTATTTGAATTGAGATTCATAGTAAAACATCCTCTTCGAATTCTAAATTATAGAAGAATATGATATATTAACTATTAAATAGAATGATTGGAGTGACTTACATGAAAAATAAAGCGCTATCAACATTAATGGCCACGGCTATTACAGCGACACTAGTATTACCAATGTCTACTGCCAATGCCGCATCATCTCAAATTCAATCAAATTCATATGAGACACATGTAGCAGCAGCAAAAAAAGTAATAGGTGAATCCGTAACGATCAAAAACATTACAAAAGATACTGTCATAACATCTAACGGCACATTTAGAATTCAATCGGCATTAAAGCCCCTATTTGATACTTCAAATAAAACAGCATTAACCAATGCCCGAGCTACCATTGTAGTGAAAAATGGTCAAATTACGGACGTTACCTCATTAATTTTAAACAAAGCAGGTACAAGCAAAAAATCTGTCTATTTTGATGGAGGTGACGCACAAATCTCGGGAGATCTTACTGTAAACGCTGACTATGTAAAGATTCAAGATGTTAGTGTGGATGGTCAGCTTATCATTACAAACAGAGTAAAAAAAGCCGTTACACTCAATGAAGTAGCAGTAGATGAAACAATTACACTAAAACCAATTGTCACGAAAAAGGTAAGTTGGCTATATGTTACTTTAATCGATATGAAATCATCAAACATCAATTTGGGACGTACTAAAGTCAATGTATCTTCTGACCAAACTCTTGCCAAAGTAGATGTGGTTGGTAAAGTGGAATCTTTTGAAGCAATGACTAATATAGAAAAGCTTACAATTGATGTAGCGAAAGATTTCAACCTTTATGGTGAGGGTAAAATTGAGCAAATCGTTGTAAAGGGCGGTACTAAAGTAGCTTTAGATTCAGGACATCTGGTAAACAATGTACAAGTAGACAATAAAAATGTCTCCGTGACACTACCTGTTATTGATAAAAAGGAACTTAATACATTAATCGCATCCCCACCATATGTACAAGTATCTGTAAACGGCTATGATATTTTAAATACGGACAAATGGACAACACAAGCAGACCGCACAGTGTTTGATTCTGCTGTAGCAAGTGCGAGAGCTGTAGCAAATAATTCAAATGCCTCACAAGAACAGGTGAAAAATGCCATTAATCAGTATAAAAATGCACTAGCAGTCTACCAAGCTGCTCAGAAGAGTGGTACAAAATATGGTTATGGCGATAAAGCTTCACTACAGTCTTTAATTAATTCTGTTCAATATGTTACTGTTTCTTGGGACGGTTCAAATGTACCTTATAATTCTCCTTGGACTACACAAGCAGAAAGAAACGCAATAGAATCTGCTGTTTCATCTGCCCAAGCAGTTGTTAATAATTATTATGCCACTCAAACGGATATTGCCAATGCCATCAATAATTTAAACAATGCTATTTGGACTTATAAGAATGCTAATAAGTACGGAAATAATGGGTATTATGTGGATAAAGCTAATTTACAAACAAGTGTTACTGCTGCGTATTATGAACTTCAAAATGTAACAGTTTCTACAAGCGGAACTGGGGTAGATGTTACTAACGGAATAAGATGGACAAAAGCTGTTGATCGAAGTAACTTTGAGGCTGTAGTTCAACAAGCACAATATATACTAAATGATCCTAATGTGTACCAATATCAAATTAATGACATGTATAACACCTTAAACCAAGCAATAGAAACTTATAGAAAAGCACAAAATGTAGGAACTATTAGCAATTAGGTTTTGCTATGTTGTCAACACCTAAATCTCTTTTAGTATAACGAAGGACTCTACCTATTGTAGAGCCCTTCACTATTTAATAATTCTTTTTTAACTAAATGAATTCATTTGCAACATTGTATTCATTTGCTTCACCTTCGATACCAATCCTCCACCTCCTCACTCGGTTCCACTGCCAAATGCTCTTGAGGCATCTTTTTTAACAGCCAATATTGCTCCTCAACGGCGGCTGTATTATTAAGTAGAACGTAAAGTTTCATTAAAGTAAAATAACCAACCTCTGCATATTTAATCTATTAACTTCTTATATTATTTTTCCAAAATAACAAAAATCTCTATAACAATAGACAATTTTAAATTATTCTACCATTCAGAAATATACATCTTCTATACCATACATCTAAAAACCTCTTCAATCTTATTTCATGGTAGATATTAAGCACATTTGCATATGGTATTTTAAACAGCACAAGTTCAACTAATAAATACAAAAAAGATTCTAGACTATGTTAAGATTAAATCAACACCATATATTGTATATATTCCCTTCAATTAACCAAGAACATTAAACACAGGAGGATTCTACATTATGAAATCTAATAAGAAACTTGTCTTACTATCTTTAGTGGCGGTTCCTTCGCTTCTTTACACCGCGCCAGCATCGGCTACTGAGATACCAAAGCCAGCCTACATACTTGCTAGCTACAATGCTAACGTGGCAAATGTTGTACAACTAATTAACAACATTAACAATACAACTGCTACTTTCCAAACAAATTTAGAGGCAGCTTTGAAGGCTTACAATGCTTTAACAGAAACAGAAAAACAGTATGTTACGAACTACTCCATATTGTCAGCACATCAGCAGACAAGAATTGCTTATCGTAAGCTTGCTGCACAAATTGAAGAGAAATTGTATTCTGTGGATTCTACGTCCCCTAATTATTATCAAAATGTTACTGAAACAAAAGATTGGTATAATACCCTGAATGCAGCGCAAAAAACCTTTGTAAGTGCATCTGCGCAAAAAATTCTAACTTCCTATATCGCGCCAAATACATCTGTTGACAAGGTGGTCAATAAAATTCAATTGATTAATTCATCTCGTCTCTCGTTCCATAAAGATGTAGCCAATGCTCGAGCAGAGCTTAATGCATTACGTAGGTTTTCAAATATTTCTTTACCTGCAGGTATCGAGCAACAATTACTTGATGCAGAACAGCTGGTTGTAAAGGATAAGGCAGCAGCTAAAGAAGTTGAAAACGCTATTGCAGCTTTATCACCAAAAACATCGACAGCTCAGGATGTGCAGGCAGTCAAAACTTCTTTTGAAGCATTAACACCTGTTCAGCAGCAACTCGTCCCAAATGTATGGACTTTAGTGGATTTTGTACAAGGAACACATACACTTCCTACAAAAGATAACATCCCTAAAACACCTGTTTTATCTGATGTAGCAGCTGTCCCAGGGAAAACTACAGCTATGACAAAAAATAAAAATATCTATAAAGCCAAAATTAATGTAGCCTCATCAGAAATTGACACGGAACGTTATATTCTAACAACAGAAGATAAAATGACCATCATTATTCCTCCACTTTATACACTTATCGATGAAGATGAAGGGGTTATGGATATTCAAGTAACAAAAAAGGCAAACCGAATTACTCTTCAAGCTACATTGAATAAAAAACCAGTAACCTTTGATGCAAATATGGAAATCATAATTGAAGGCTTACCAGCTAATTCTACCTTCAATCGCTCAAATGGCTTTGGCAAGCAAGTTCCAGCTGACTTTATCATCAGTGGAAATCGTCATATTATCCAAACTACTACTCCTGGCACGTTCCAAATCGTAAGAAATTAAATTAAAGCACTAAAGAAACAATGTTGGTTTCTTTAGTGCTTTCTTTTTGGAAAATAATCTCTATTATTACAAGTGCACTTCGAAGTCAAATAATCAAATTTATCTCATCGTAAATAAAAATATAACCGCTCCATAAATGTTATGTATCAATAAACATTTATGAGGTAAACCATTCTTATTTTAACTTATTTAGTTGTAGCAACTAGTTGATCCACAATGAAATCAAGCTGTTTTGACAATGAATAAATGTCGTTGTAGTAACAAAAACCAAAATCCATTTCGATAAGCCTTCCTTCTTTAATGGCAGGAATATTAGCCCAAACTGGATGATCTGTTAAATCTACCATTCCTTCATAAGATGAGCGGAACACATAATCTCCTGCATAATCTGTTAATACTTCTAAAGAAACATCGATTGCCTCATTGGTGTTGTTTTTATCATCTATTTTCTTTTGAATAATATCTGGTGCTTTTATTCCTAAATACTCATAAATAGCTTGAGAACCACGTCCAAAGGTATAGCTTGTTACAACAGACATTTTTCCTTTGCCGCCTTCCATAATACTAACCGTTCTATCTGAAATACCTGCCTCTTCTAGCTTCTCTTGGCTATCCTCTACTTTTGTATAGAAATTAGCTAAAAGCTCTTTTGCTTCTTTCTCTTTCCCTAGTACTTCACCAATCTTTGTTAAACGTTCATCTAGAGAGGTTGAGAAATCGATCATGACAGTAGGTGCAATTTTCTCCATTTGATCGTAAAGTTCATTCTTACTTGGGATAATGATGACATCAGGTTTTAATTGGATTACCGCCTCGACATTTGGTTCAAACCATTCACCTAAACTTTCAACTGTTTTTAATTCTTCCTCAAATGCTGCTCCCTCTTGTATTTTAGAAGAACCCACTGGTGTCACATCAAATGCTAGTACATCACCTGTATAATACATCACCACTACTCGCTCAGGGTTAACAGGTATTTCTACGTCTCCTTTCATAGTAGAGACAGTTTTTGTTTGTGATTCGCTTACTTTTTGAGTGGTAGAGGCTTGTTTTTCCCCGCCCTGTGTACTGGTTGATGCCCCACTACTGCAAGCACTTAATAAAAGCGTCAGACATAGAAAGAGTGTTGTAAAAGCTGATAATCCTCTTTTATTCATTGGTTCATACTTCCTTTCATTATATTGATAACCATTCTCAATATAATCTTGGAAGCTCCAATCGACAATGGAGTATCTTTCAGACATTGAAGGACTATCTTTTATCAGATCACTTACTTTTTGCTTTTGACGGAATTGTGTAGGAGAAACGCCTACTCTCTTTTTGAAAAGTCTACTAAAATAATAGACATCACTATAGCCCACACCCATAGCGATATCGCGTAAGCTAGCATTTGTCTTCTCAAGCAAAATAGAAGCTTTTTCAATCCGTAGTTGAATTAAATATTCAATCGGGCTGCAACCTAATTGTTGCTTGAATTGAATGGATAAATGAGATGGACTATAGCGCAATGCCTTCGCAATGGATTCTAAGGTCAATGGCTGTGCATAATTTTGCTCTAGATAGGCTTTAATCTGACTAGAGACATTTAGTTTTTGAATGTCGACACTGTCCTGATCTAACTGCATGAAAATTTCATTTAATAATTGATAGAATAGCGATTTAACAGTAAATTTGCTGAGGCTATTGGCATTTTCCCACTTCTTATACATAAAATATATTTTTTCAAACATTGTAATAGGCGAGTTAGGAACAAGACTGTATTGATAGTTGAAAGGATTATTTGTTTGTAACGCCCTTGCTATCATTTTATTTGAGGTTAAAGGAATGGAAGCTCGATAAAATATTAAAAAATATTCAAAGCCTTTGTCTGTAGCCATTATTTGTAGTGTGGTGCCCTTTCCACCGTGAATAAGATGAAAGCCCTCTAGTGTATAGTTTATTAAATCGATTTGAACTTCCGCACCACCACCTGTGGCATAAAGAAACATATTTGCAGGCAATTTATATGATTTTCCGATTTCCTCAGGTTTGAATAGCTCATATCTTATATCGAGCACTTTGATCGTTGCGTGATTCCAAAGAAATAGAAACTCCTCTTTTGGTAGCATCCTACATCATTCCTTCCAATTCTTCACTACCTACAAGATTATTATAATTGATAATCGCTCTCAATATAAACCTGTATATGCATAGAAAAATCACTCAAACAATCCAATGCCTGAGTGATTTTATGGAATTTCATTTAATTTTGTTTAGTATGTTGTACTAGCATTTTCAATTATTTAGCTTATTTTTTATTCGTGAGCCAGTTTGTTAATTCCTCTACCTGAGCCAACACGGCTGTTGGGTCATAATACCATGAACGCTCCTCAGGCCAAACATAAAGATGATCATTTTTTACTGCTGGCAAGCTACCCCATATTGGATCTTTCTTAAAATCTTCAACTGTACGATCATCTGAAGTCAAAATAATGTAGTCTCCTGCATAATCTGCCAGCACCTCTTCGGAAATTTCAGCCCACTGCTTTTCCATCATTTCATCTGCTACTTTAGCAGGTGGTTTGCGACCAAGTGCCTGATAGACTGGTTGCCCACCACGTCCAAAATTATCACCATATGCATAATACGTTTTGCCTGCGTCCTCCATAATAGAGAAGCTTGCATCCTTTGGAATAATCGCATCTACCTGTGCTTTGGCATCGGCAATCCTTTGATCATATTGCGCCAGCCAATCCTTAGCTTCTTGCTCTTTGCCAAGCAACTCACCGAAATAAGTAAGTTCTTCGTGCGCATCCTTTAATTCACCATAGGGAATGACAACTGTAGGAGCAATTTTACTTAAAGCATCATAATTTTCCCCATTGCCAGTAATAATCAAGTCAGGTTTGAGCGCGATAATCTTCTCAATCGACGGTTTCCCATAGTCACCGATTTCTTCTACATCTTTTAATGCATCCTTTAAATAATAGTTTTCAAGTGCCAACCCAGGAGCTCCCACAGGTTTCACATCTAATACAAGCAAACTTGCAATATACTCCTCTGCTACAATACGCTGAGGACTAGTCGGAATAACAACCTCACCATTTGTCGTCTGAACAGTTTTTGCCTCTGCTTCTTTTGTATCTTGCACTGTAGTCGGACTAGTATTTTTCTCCTTTTCTCCACAAGCCGTTAACAGAAGTAATATTAAAAGAAATAGTGGCGCTATGAATTTTCTATTTTGTGTCAGCAATTTTTTCCCTCCATACATGCCAGTTGATAATCATTCTCACTAATTGTAGAAGAATGTAAAATAACTGTCTATGTATAAAAGTGATTTGTTGCTCTGTATATTTATGATGTTAATACTTCCATTAATTTTTGTAATTGCATAGCTGTAGATAATGGGTCATAGCCATAAAATAATTCATACTGATTCAAAAAGTACACCTGTTTCTTTTGCACCGCTGTAAGTGACTGCCATTTTTCCGAATGTAATACCCTCAAGAGATGCTCTTTTCCAA
The DNA here is from genome assembly GCF_058797135.1 of Lysinibacillus sp. GW823-FHT02G10. Classification (NCBI taxonomy): domain Bacteria; kingdom Bacillati; phylum Bacillota; class Bacilli; order Caryophanales; family Bacillaceae; genus Lysinibacillus; species Lysinibacillus sp. GW823-FHT02G10. Next base: position 67,905 of record NZ_JBXAJI010000009.1, on the reverse strand, counting down.
AATCTTTTGTAGGAAGAGCAGTGACGAATATATAATCAGCTGGAAAATAAGCAATATCCTCAATATCTACTGTTAAGTAACCTGTTTGTTCAATATTTCGTGTGACAATCGCAGCTGGTCGACTAAAGCCCAAATCTTCGTACAGTATATGACTCCCTCTTCCATGACTACTATTTAAACAATATGCTTGATGACTACCTATTTCCCAAACAATAGCAGTCCCTCTTGCTCCATGTTGTTGGTCAAGAATATCGTTACACTGAGCTATCTGTTCATCATATTGCTGGAGCCAGCTCTTACATACTTCTTGTCTATCAACGATATGGGCAATCAACCCAAATTGCTCTCGCCAGCTTAATTCTCTACATGGTAGCTCGAATATAGGAGCTACTGACAGTAATAATGGTTTTTCGTCACCACCACTGTAGTTAATAATGATATCAGGACAGGATGCGGTGATTGCCTGATAATTTGAAGCAATATCATACTCATAGCCTTTTAGTTTATGCGTATTAGGGACAGGCTTGATACCCTCTAGAAATGGAGAGTATACACCCAACACCGGCGTAATACCAAGAGCTAGTAAGCATGCTGTATGATTGGTATTGAGTGCAAGGACACGCTTCGATTTCTGATAATAGACTGTTGGTGATACACCTACTTTTTCTTTAAATTTCCGACTTAAATAAGTTCCCTCATTGTAGCCAACTTCCTCGGCAAGCTCATCTAATTTAGGCATTGTAAACAATAGCCTTTTCTGTGATTCTCGTATTCTTAGCCATGTTAAATATTCACTATATGTATAGCCTGTGTGCTTATGAAACGTCCGAGAAAAATGCTCTGGACTTACCTGTGCTTTTTTGGCCATCTGCTCTCTTGTTAATTCCTCACGGAAATGTAGATGAATATAATGAAGTACTTTATCAATCCATAGTTCTTCTTTTTTTTGATTATTTTCACGTAAAAGGCTGTATAGCACTTCTAGCATTTCACCAAATAATTTTTGTAAACGAAACGGATTATTGCTCTCAGTATTTGCTTCTTTTTCTACTTCTTTAGCTAATTTCATCAGTCGATAGGAGCATTGCTCAATTAAGATAGAAGCTTGCAATAAACGATCAATTTTGTAGCCATAAACACGATATTGAATGATGATCCCTCTGCTTTCACATGTTTCTAGAAGATGAAAATCGTCAGTATTATCTAAAAGCATAACAGAATTTGAACTAAGCCTAATGTGCCTACCTTGAAGCGTACACTCTATATATCCCTCATACACTATGACCATAAATGGGTAGGTGAATTGTGTTTCTATGTCACTTAACATTTCATTTAATTTCACTATTTGTATAGGTTGATAAAAAATATGGGACAGTAGCTGATTGTCTTTGTACATTTAAACTCTATCTCCTAAACATCAAATTGATATTGATTATCATTTTCATTATAATGAAATAGAATGATAGAAATCAATTGAAATAGGAGGCTTATAGCTTTGAAAAAATTTATAAAAAAGAATGCCTTTTTAACTGGCATTTTAATTATTTCCATCCTTTTGGCTGCATGCGGAACTCAATCTTCTTCCACAATAGAGAAGGCAAAGGAAGAAAACTCCAATCGAGTATTAACAGATTCAATAGCACATGAAGTGACCATTCCTAAAAATCCCCAACGCATCATAGCTCCTTATCTAGAAGATCACCTTGTAGCATTAGGTTTAAAGCCCGTTGCACAATGGTCCGTAAAGGGTGGGACTTCTATACAAGACTATCTCCAGAATTCATTAAAGGATATTCCAACAATTGAATTCGATCTTCCCTATGAAGCTGTGACAAGCTTTAATCCAGATTTAATTGTAATCGGTTCTCCTGAAATTGCTGAAGGTGAAAAATATAAGCAATATAGCAAAATTGCACCTACGTATGTGATGGGAACGGAGGATAATAATTGGCGCAATAAACTATTAAAAATGGGCGAAATTTTTGGTCAAACAGATAAGGCAAAGGAAGTTCTAGCAGATTATGATCAATTCGCTAAAGAAGCAAAAGAAGAAATTCACAACAAAGTCGGGAAGCCTTCAGCCACTGTGATCTGGAATATCAAAAATTCAATCTATATGGTAAGTGACACAGCTTCTAGCGGTGTTGTTCTTTATGAGGATCTTGGGTTACAAACGCCAAGCCTTGTGAAAGAGATGTCAGCTTCTGCTACTGGTGATTGTTCGCAAGTTTCTTTAGAAAAATTCGTTCAAATAGATGCTGACTATCTTTTTGTTATTAACAGTGATAGTGCAGGTAGCTCTGAATTGCTAAGCGATCCTCTGCTAGCTAATATACCTGCCATTAAAAATGGTCATGTTTATGAATTCGAATCAAGTTCGAGCTGGTTATATTCAGGTGCTATAGCCAATCGTCAAATTATTGAAAATGTATTGGATAGCATAGTGAAATAAAAAAATCCCTTCAGCTTTGTTTAAAAGCTGAAAGGAATTATTGTGATCTGTATCTGATAAAGTCTCGAGGATTCAGCCCATATTTCTCCTTAAAAACCGCAGCAAAATGGCTCGGATTAGAATAGCCAACAGCATTCGCTACTTCCATAATATTCATTGTTCCAATTTGTAACAAATAACATGCCTTCTCCAAACGTTGTTTTTCTGTTTAGAACTTGGTTGCTTAATTGTACAAAACGCTAACAATACGACGATTAGTGTCAAAACCGCGATAATTAGCCATGCTCCTCTCCAACCTAACTCAGGAAGTTGATGAAGCAAGAAAGGTACCATCAAACCTGATAAAAGCATTCCTATCCCGCCTCCACTCATTAACAGTCCCATGACAGTACCTCGTTTCTTAGGATACAGGTTAATGGCTATCGATAGTAGTGGCGTATAGACAAGTGCACTCCCAGCACCTGCAAGGAACAGTGTGATGGCAGCCCACCAGAAATTTTCAACAAACACCAGTCCTATTAACCCTAAAATGACACAGGCTCCCCCTGCTAACAGAACATTTTTTGCACCAATGTGCGTTGTAAGTATTCCGGCACTGTTAGTAAATAATCTAAAAACAGCATTGTTCCTAAGTAACCAGATTGAGTGGTCGTGAAATTCATTCCCTCCTGCATAAACGGCAATATAACTCCTTATGCCATGCGACCAAACCCCGTAGTTGTAACAATTAATAGCATTCCTGTTATGACAAACATCCAATAATTTTTCATTTTTAACCCCCTTTCATTACACGAATCTTAGTCCAATGAAAGGTCCATTCTCCACCAATGGAAGGATACTTATAAGGTAAAACGGATTTTATTTTAAGGTTACAGTTAGATTTTTGGATAAACCTTAATGGCCCTTTTTCATTTTATCCATTGTTCTAGACCATTGACTAATTTATGCTAGCCTATATCGATAATGATTATCATTTACGGAGGAAGAGACATGAAAAAATTAAAGCGACATTTGCTCATTTATAGCCTATTATTACTGGTTAGTATCCTACTGGCTGCTTGTGGTTCTACCAATGAAGAAACGAAGAAGGAAGAGACAACAACATCAGCATCAACCACTCGTGTTTATAAGGATTATTTAGGTCATGAGGTTGAAATTCCTGTAGATCCTGAGAGAGTGGTTTATCATGGAGAAGGATACGGTGATTTACTTGCATTAAATATCAAAACAGTTGGTGCTGGCTTCTCTTGGATTACAAATTACGCTTGGGAAGATCGCGTAAAAGATGTGGAGGACGTTGGTTTTCCTATTAATGTGGAAAAAACATTGTCATTAAAGCCTGATCTTATCATTATTGGTACTTCAGATGAAAAAACATATTCACAGCTTTCTAAAATCGCCCCTACTATCGTGTTTGATACTTTTGCGCCCTTAAACCAACGTTTAACAGAGCTGGGCGATATACTTAATAAAAAAGAAGAAGCAACTCAATGGATGGATGCTTATACAGAAAAAGCGGATAAAATGTGGGAGTCGCTTGTAGCTGATGACATCATTAAACCAGATGAAACGGCATCGGTTTTAACATATTATCCAGGAGATCGATTATTTGTCATGGCACGTGCTGGACTTTCTCAAGTTTTATACGATTCAAATGTGCTTAAGCCTGGCGACAAAATACAAAAAATTCTTGATGATGGAACAGGCTTTGCTGAAATCTCCACAGAACTTCTTCCTGAATATGCTGGTGATCGAATTTTCATCCTCACACCAGTCGATGATGAAGCAAAACAATCGACAAAAGAAATGATGGAAAGTCCAATTTGGAAGAACCTACCGGCAGTGAAGAACGGTCATGTCTACACATTTGATATTGAAAAAAGTGATAGCGATGCCTCAACAAGAGAATGGCTGTTATCACAATTACCTACTATGTTAAAAAAATAACTAACAAGAGACATTTCATCTTTGTTGAAATGTCTCTTTACTTTTTATACAATACAGTTAATTGATAATCATTTTCATTTACTAAGGAGGTGAACAGATGGAAGACAATAAATCAGCTTCTATTAACAATGATTTACTATTTCATTTAGAAGATATTGACTGTATTTCGCAGAGCTATCCGTTTATCTCGACTTCTCATCATACGATGATACTTTTTACAAATGGCTGTGGGACATTAACGATTGATGATATACCCTATTTGGTGACGAAAGGAAAAATTTTTCTTGTTCAGCCCCATTCTATGATTGATTTATCGGATATAAATCATGGTTACCGTTTCTATAAAATTGCCTTTTCAGCCTTTCAGCTAAAACATAAGCACCCTTCCCCACATCTAGGATCTATTTTTTCTGATGAAGTGGAATATACAATTTATCCGTATACACGATTAATTCGTCTTAGCGAAGATCTGTATAATTTAAATCCTAAATTGGATTTTCTTAAACAACAAGGAGTCTTGTATGAACTCTTAAATTTATTATTTGAACATCAGCTTCATATGAACTACCAGATGACAATGACAAAGGCGGTTGAAGAAACTATCGACTATATACATAACTATTTTCGACAGCCTGTAACAGTGAAAAAGCTAGCGGAACTCGCTCGTATAGCTCAATGGCAATATAGTACGATCTTCCAAACCTTAACTGGGAAGAAACCGCTTGATTATATTACAGATTTACGTCTTACAAATGCCAAGGAATTATTACTACAAACAAATGAGCCATTAAAAGATATTGCGCAGCAAGTGGGATTTGATGATGAATATTATTTTAATCGCCGCTTCCGACAGGTAATTGGAATACCTCCAAAACAGTTTGCACGACAATATAAACAAAAAACTGTTGTAAAAGATTGGACAGGACACGAGGTAGCCATTCCTCGTTCACCGCATCGTGTTATTTATCATGGAGAAACGTTTGGGGATATGTTGATTTTTGATGTGCAGCCAATAGGTGGTAACAAAAACTCTATTAGTAAATCCTTCTATAAAAACCATGTTCCTTATATTCAAGATGTTGCCTTTCCAATCAATCTTGAAAAATCTTCGAAGCTGAACCCTGATTTAATTATCTTTACAAATAATGACGAGCAGCAATATCAAGCACTATCTTCTATTGCACCAACAGTTACCCTAAATTCCTGGGATTCATTGGAGGAACGCGTTCTTTTATTAGGGCAGTGGCTTAGCCAACAACAGCGTGCAGAAGATTGGCTAGAATATTTTAAAATCCAAGAAAATACTATGTGGCAGCAGCTACAAACAGTGATAGAGCCTGGTGAAACGGCATCTGTTTTGACTTTTGATCATGGCAAACGCCTTTTTATTATGGGCTGTACAGGTCTATCCCCTGCTCTTTTTCATCCAGATGGTTTTCAACCTCACCCACAAGTCAAAAAGCTACTTCAAGCAGGCGAAGGGTATAGAGAAATACCAATAGATCACTTACCTCAGTATGCTGGTGACCGTATCTTTATGTTGTTATCTGATAAACCCGAATCGCAAAAGGCTACGATGGAATTGATTAATAGCGATATTTGGAAAGGACTCCCTGCTGTACAAACTAACCATACTTATTTAGTGGATGCAACAAAGTGGAATTACGGAGATGCCTTTACAAGAGAGAAGTTACTCGGTGCATTACCAAAACTATTGGTTACTGCCAAGTAATTCTCATACTTATAATAAGGGGTGACATTTATATGAAAACGGGAAGTATAACAGATACGACAACTCAAATATCATTAAAGGATATTCGAGATTATATTGCTAAAAACCATCATCAACCTCTCACGATTAAGCATCTAGCACTCATTTCGGGTCTGAGTTCCAGTTACTTTGGAGAGGCATTTAAAAAGGCATTCGGTCAAAGTGCCACAGATTATTTAACGGCGCTACGTATCGGACATGCCAAGCAATTACTGCGTGATACCGATTTATTACTTCGTGAGATTGCTAAAAAAGTAGGTTACAGTGACGAGTTTTATTTTAGCCGAAAATTTAAAAAGGAAGTTGGAATTTCACCTTCTGCTTATAGTGAGATGGCTCGCCAGCGTATTTCTACTTTTTCGGTCTCCGCTACTGGAAATTTATTAGCGCTTGGTATCATACCAGTTGCGGCTCCGCTGAATGCTAAATGGAGTCCTTATTATTACAATCATTATCAAGAGAAAATTCCCGTGCATGTTAATATATTTGATACAGAATCAGAGGATAACTTCAAAAAATTAGCCTCCGCTAAGCCAGATATTCATATTTTTCAAGAGGAACCCTCCCTCTCCATGCTTAATTGGCTTCAAACTATTGGCATCAAAAGTGTCTTTATACAAGCGAAGGATTGGCGAACACAGCTGAGAGAAATAGCTGTAGCTGTTAAAAAGCAAAGCGAAGGTGAGCACTTCATTCAAACATATGAACAAAAGGTATTACAGGCGAGATTAGAAATTAATCAAGTTGCTGAAAATGATACGTTTGCTGTTCTTCGTTTATGCGGTGATCAATTATTTATGTATTGTAATAAAGGGATTCAGGATGTACTGTATACAGATTTACAGCTTCGCTCTGTCGATACTCACCAACAAACATATAATGAGCATATTACACTTGATCAGCTAGTAAATATAGACCCTGACCGTTTGCTATTTATCATTTGTCCCGATTCACCAACCCGAAATTATTGGCTTACTCTACAATACCTTGATCGTTGGAAAGAGCTCCGTGCTGTAAAAAATGGACATGTCTATGTTTTACCTTCGAATCCTTGGTTCGAATACTCAGCTATTGCTATAAACCGAATGCTAGATGAAATGTTACTTATGCTAACCGGAAAAAATCCAAATCCTTTTCCTGTCCCCGTCCATGGTAACGTATCAGACAGTGATTTATAATTCCATTTGAGAATGATTATCACCGGAAGGAGACTTTGATGAACAATGAAACAAAATTGTCCTATTCAATGTCATACAATTATAAAATCTGCCTATTTATCAGCGATGTTTTTGCTAACTATCGGCATACTTTCCGCCTGCAATACCCAATCAAGCAATAAAGTGGAACAGGTAGAAACGCAGGCATCCTCAGAAAGTACAAAGGAGCAAAGTATTTATCCGTTAACACTAAAAGATGAGGTTGGTAATGAGGTAACACTACCAGCTAAGCCTACTAAAATTTTTGCACCTGTCATGGAGGATTCATTACTAGCTCTTGGTATCAAGCCTACTATGCAATGGTCTAATGGTGTTAAGCCACAGCTTTATTTACAAGATCAGCTACAGGGTATACCAGAAATTAGCTTTGCAAGCGGTCCCCCATCAGCCGAAGCCATTATGGCAGATAAACCAGACTTAATTATTTTGCACAATTCATTTTATATGGAAAATGGCAACTATGAAAAATATGCAAAAATCGCACCAACCTATGTTTTTAATAATGCTGCAAGTGATTTAGAAGGCTCTATTAAAGTTTTAGGGCAACTACTTGATGAAACAGACAAGGCTGAGCAAGCCATACAGGATTATCAAGAAAAAGTAGATGTAGCAAAAACAAAGCTATCCTCTATAACAGAGGGAAAAAAAATTGCGTTAATTCGCTTTAATGCAAAAGGTATGTTTTTCATGACAGATGAGTATTTTAGTGGGTATGTCTTAACACATGAATTAGGATTTGAACAAAGCAGCTACGTGAAAAATGGTGCCTTCGAAGTATCATTGGAGATTCTACCTGAACTGGATGCCGATTATATTTTCCTAATCAATGATGGTAATCTTGGGGATGAATTTTTAAATGAGTTGAAGAACAGTAAAATTTGGCAAAGTACAGCAGCCTTCAAAAACAATCAAGTATTTGAGACATCCGAGGATTACTGGCTAAATGGCGGTATTCATGCTCAAGGAAAAGTGATAGAAGATGTATTGGAGTTTTTAGCGCCATGATAACAATGACAAAGAAACCTTATACATCAGAAAACTACTTTGAAGTTGCCATGACATCTCGTCAACAGCTAGATTATCGCATTTTAATTGCAAGCCCAACAGATGAACCACCAGCAGATGGTTATACTGTCATCTACGCCTTAGATGGGGACGCCCTTTTTCCAACACTTGCAGAGGCAGTGAAATTACAAACACGTAAACCAAAAGGCTATGATCCTATTCTTGTTATTGGCATCGGTTATCCCTCAACGGAACCTTTTGATATGGAGCGACGCTGTCTCGATTTTACACTACCTGTTAACAAAGAACATCTGCCACCACGTCCAGATGGAACGCCTTGGCCTCCAAATGGCAAAGCTAATGAGTTCTTAGATTTTATTGAACATGAGCTCATGCCTGCTATAGCAAAGGAATGGCCTATCAATAAAAAGAAGCAAGCGATTGTTGGTCATTCCTTAGGCGGTCTTTTCACACTATATGCTTTATGTGCAAAACCTCACTTATTCAGTCACATTGTAGCTGGCAGTCCCTCTGTTTGGTGGGCTGACAATGCAGTACTAAAAGTAATAGACAGATGTTTTGATGATTGGAACGGTCAGCATGCTATCAATCTCTTACTCACAATCGGTGCTAACGAGTTGCCAGATATGTTAGAGGGAGCTGATCTAGCGGCTGAACGACTGAAGCATTTAAGCGACCAAAACATTCATACTAATTATGTGAAGTTTGATGAGGAGGACCATGTGAGTGTCCTACCTTGTATGCTCGGCCGGCTTCCCCGGTTTTTGGATACGTAGTAGAAAAAACCCAAGTGGTAATCATTCCACTTGGGCATTTTTATAACATTTACTTCTCTTTCTCCAAAAGTTCCTTAAGCATGCTAGCGATTTCTTCAACTTGTGATTCTACAGCAATTGGATCATAAGGCCAGAAACGCTCTGGGTTTAAGTTGAATACGCTATTATTTTTAACTGCTTCAATTGTCAATTGTAAAATTGTGAGGAACAAGTCATGTTAGTTCTAAGATCATTTAACCAAGAATAATGCTTTTTTAAACTAAATACCTTATTAATTTTTCGCATTCTTTATTTTCTTTTTACGGATAACCTTGAATAAAATGGTTACGATTATTATGATCATTATAAAACTTAAATACGGGATCCACCATTTAATAGTTTCAACTATTCCCTCCGATAATCCAAAACCCATTAGAAATTCAGTCATATTATCTACTCCTTTTATTTAAGTCTATTGTCTAAAATTACCTGTTTTGCACTCTGATAAGTTGCAATGAAATATATTACATATAGCAACAAAATAATACCAAAGCTTAAAAACATATTCTGTTTGATAGAGACTTCAAAAAATGGTTCTAATTTTTCTAATACAACCTTAGTAGTAAAGATTGATATGAAACTAGCTAAAATTAAAGGTGAAATAAAATAAAATCCAATTTGTCTAAATAACAACCTATTAATCATTTTTTTATCTGCACCAATTTTCGATAATGTTAGGTATCTTTCTTTGTTATCCTGGGTTTCTGTTAATTGCTGTAATGCTAGTATGGATAACGTGACAATCATTAAAATTATTCCTAAGTAACTGCTAATAAAAGCTATTACTCCAAATACGCCAAAGTAAGTGTCTTGTATCACACTCTTAGTTACATAATAAATCTTTCCATCAAGAGATTTTTCAACCCATTTATTATTCATTATTTTATAGACCGTGCCCTCTATTTCTTGAGAGGGAAAAACACCATTCAATAAGAAACTATCAGGATTCATATAATTTTTCATATTGTCTGGAACAACCACTGTTCCTACATCATTTGCCCTGGTTGAATTTGTTAAGTAAGTAATATTGCCAAATATTTTTTTGTTTGCAGGAGTGAGCTCCTTATCACCAATTCTTATTTTTCCTTCTTTATTTAAGAAATATTGAATATGTTTATTAAAGGGTTCATAGTTTGCATTAATAATGAATTTATTTTCTCCTAACTGAATTCCCTCTTCTCCAGATAGTTCCAATATTTTATTGTAATCTGTTTCAGTTATTAAAGTAACTTGTGACATAAGTATCTCTTGTTCTAAATCAGATAGTTTTACTTGTTGCTCTTTAAACAATTCTCCATAAGTTAAATCTGCATTAAACAACATTATCTCTACATAACTTTTAAGATTTTCTTTAAGTGGAATGCCATCTTGTTTTGCTGTTTCTAAAAGATTTTTGTTATCCTCATATGGTTTTACAATTGTTAAGTCAAATGGGGTTGCCGTGGTAACTTGTTTATTCATAGAACTTGTAACACTAAATCCTGTACCTAGAACAACTAGTGAAGCTATCAGTAATGCACTTAAGATACTTATTACTAGAAAATTGATTTGCATTTTACTTCCGAATTGTCGAAACAAAAATGAATTTAGTTCTTTAAAATACAGCTTTTTGTTTCTTTTAGCCAAGAACACCATCACACTGGAAATGGTATAATAAAACAAAATAATACCAACACCAAGAAGCGAGACTATCACAGTTAAATAATTCTTATCAAGTCCTAATTTCATTAACAATAGTATTCCAGTAGTTATTAAAGTAATTGCTAATAAAAAAAGGCTACTTGTCGCCCATTTGTTATAGACCTTTAACTCTTGATTTTTACGATTCGCAGTTAATAAATCGATAAGTTTAATGTTCATAATATTACGAGTATTAAAAAGTGCTACTATAATATAAATAATTGAAAAACTTATAATAGTTTCTTTTATAGCTTCTTTTGATAACAACAATTTATATCCTACTGCATCACCTACAAACATTTTTAAAGCTAATATCGAAATAACTTGTGACATTAAAAATCCTAGCCCAAGGCCTATAATTAAAGCAAATAACCCTACCAAAAAGGTCTCACCTACAAAAATAAAGGATATCCGCCATTTACTCATCCCTAATGTCATATAAATACCCATTTCTTTTTTTCTTCGCTTCATTATGAATTGATTGGCATATATGATGAGAAAAGCAAAAACAATTGCAATAAACCTTGTTAAAAGTCCAATATACGTAACTAATGCATCCCCAAAAATCTCCATAGAATAATTTAAATCATTTAAAGCTGGTTGTGATGATACTGAATTAAATGCATAAAATAGGCTGACACCTAAAACAAGAGTTAGAAAATAAATAGCATAATCTTTAATACTTCTGCCTACATTTTTATATATCAATTTAAAACTCATCATTGATATTTCCTCCTAGTAGTGCAACAACCTCCATTATTCGATTAAAGAAAGTTTTACGATCATCTTTTCCTCGTATTAGTTCATTAAAAATTTCTCCATCCTTTAGAAAAATAATCCTTCTGCAATAACTAGCATTATAAGGATCATGAGTAACCATCAAAGTTGTGGCATCTTGTTGCTGATTTAATATTTCTAAATTTTTCAGCAACATTTTAGCAGATTTACTATCAAGAGCCCCTGTTGGCTCATCGGCTAATAATAATGTAGGCCTTGTAACAATGGCTCTCGCTGCCGCAATTCTCTGCTGTTGTCCTCCTGACATTTGATATGGGTATTTGTACAATACTTCCTTTATATCCAAAGCGGCTGCAACTCTATCGACTTCATGTTCAATTTCATTCACTGGATAATTAATTATAGATAATGCCAAAGAAACATTTTCAAAAGCAGTTAGTGTATCTAGTAAATTATATTCTTGAAATATAAAACCTAACTTCTCACTTCTAAATTTTGATAATTTATGACCCTTTAATTTTGTGACATCTTCGCCATCTATAAATACATGACCAGCCGTAGCAGTATCAATGGTTGAAATACAATTAAGTAAAGTCGATTTACCACTTCCACTTGGTCCCATAATTGCTATAAAATCGCCTTTTTGCACTTCAAATGAAATGTTTTTTAATGCATGGGTTACATTACCCTTATTACCATACACCTTTTCAATATTTTCAACTTTTAATATTGTATTCACTTCCCAATTTCACTCCTTTTATGGATGACTTATCCTTTTACTACCATAATATTACCATTTAATGAATTAACAAAAAATCGATTATTGTATCATAATATTACCGTTTTGTAAGTTTACTTACTATGCACTATAATATAATGAAAAGGTATAAATTATGGAAATAAAACCATTCATTGGTTCGATTAAGGGGAGATTAAAAATGAAAATATTCATTATCGAGGATGATCCAATTATCAGAAAGGAACTTTTTGATTTTCTAGAGAGATATGGGTATGAATGCATAAGTGGCGACGATTTCACAAAAATTGTAGAAGATGCTCTACAAAGCATGCCGCATTTAATTATTTTAGATCTTAACCTTCCTTTTCAAGACGGTTTTCAAGTGTGTCGTGAAATTCGGAAAGTGTCTTCTGTGCCCATTATTATAGTAACTAGCCGTGACACTTCCTTTGACGAACTATTAAGTCTTCAAATAGGAGCAGATGACTTTATTACAAAACCATATGATTTACAAATCCTTTTAGCTCATATTCAATCCGTTTTAAAGAGAACTTACGAAATTTCCAAAAGTGCTATCCTTTCTTATAAAGATTTAACACTGGAAATATTAAAGAGCAAAGCTATTTATAATAATATAGAAATAGAACTTACAAAGAATGAATTATGCATTCTTAGATTATTGATGATGAATAAAGGAAACGTAGTTTCTAGAGATGAAATAATGAATGAGCTTTGGCAAAACGGAGATTTTGTTGATGAAAATACCTTAAATGTTAATATATCGAGGTTAAGGCGCAAATTGGAATCGATCGGTTTAAAAAAATATTTATTAACGAAGAGAGGACAGGGTTATCAGTTATGAGTTTAATTGAATTTTTTAAGGAAAAACAGTTAGCAATACTTTTTCATTTACTATCTTTGCTAATTATCTCTAGTGTCCTCTACTTGTATAATGAAAATGGAAGTTTAGTAATAGTAATAGATTTAATTCTTCTATTCTTCTTTTTCACACCAATTATAGTTAAATACTATCAATTAAGTAAATATTATAATGAAATAAAAAATATTTCAAAACAAATCAAAGAAAAAACATACATCGCAGATATTGTAGAGGAACCCCCTTTTTTTTCAGGGAAATTCTTCTACAACATCTTAAATGAAGCAACAAAATACATGAATGATTGTATGTTCTCTTTGAAAAACTCTCAACGTGATTATACCGACTACATTGAACTTTGGGTGCATGAAATAAAAACACCAATCACTGCACTAAAGTTAATTATAAGTAACCATAAGACACCTGAAAACATCCTTATTCAAGAAGAACTATTAAAAATAGAAGGTTATGTTGAACAAGCTCTATATTATGCAAGAAGTAGTACTTTAACTCAAGATTATAGAATAGAAACATTTACCCTTGATAAGGCTGTAAATTTAGCCATTAAATCATTATCTCTAAGTATTATACGTGCCAATGGTAGTATATATAAGGATAATCTTGATTTGAAAGTCACATCTGATTCAAAATGGATTATTTTTATTTTAAAACAATTAATAGATAATGCTATCAAATATCGTCATAATCCACTTAAATTATCCTTTATTGCTAAAAAAGTAGAAAACGGTACTTTATTGTTAATATCAGACAATGGTATAGGTATAGCTTCATCTGATATTGAGAGAATTTTTAAACGTGGGTTCACGGGAACCAATGGTAGAAACTATGTTAAATCTACTGGTATGGGTTTGTACCTTTGTGAAACCTTGTGCAAAAAATTAGGGTTACGCATAAGTGTAGATTCTCAAGAAGATACTGGCACTACATTTAAAATATATTTCCCTGATAAACTACGATTATTCCAAGAAACTAAATAAAATATTATATAGAGTTTATTTATTTCAAATCTCTTTTTTTGATAATATAGAGACCTATTATATAAATTACTACTGAAAAGAAGCTTAAGTAAATAATATCATCAATATTGTAGTATAGAGTAGAAAAACCATCAGAAGCAATGTAAAATGGTGTATTCTCCATAATCGTCTTCATCCAACTGTCATCTCTTTCTACAATTTGTATACCAATGTTATATAAAAAAATATATAGAACATATCCAGTTATTAATGAGTAAACGCGATTAAACGTAATAGAAATTGTAAATATACCTACTGATAAGATAGAAGCGAAATAAACTATATATACAATCCAAACTGAGAATAGCGTACTTAGGATCTCCATACTAGAGAAATGTTTACCTATGATAAGTTGAACAGTTAATCCAATTAATATATTAAAAATGCCATATAAAGAAGTATAAAATAAAAATGAAACACTTTTAATATGAATTATTTGACTTCTACTGAACATACTACTAAATACCATTTTCGAAGTTCCAAAACTAAACTCGGATCCTATCATATTACTGCCTAAGTAAATAAAGTAAATTTGTATAATAAATAAGGAAATACCAATATTTCCGCTTAACTCTACGCTTTTACTTAAGTTCATCTGATAATAAAGAACATTATCAATAATTGTAGCAATAAATAATATTATTAAAAAAACGTATGTTGATGTATCAAATATTTTTTTTATTTCCATTCGGCTTATAGAAAACATACCAGTCATATTATCAATCTCCTAAATTTCTCTTTTATTAATAATTATTAAAGATACTAAAAATAATACTAAGCCTGTTAATGCTAAACAAATATTATTTGATATTGATAAATTATTATATTGCATTCCCTTATAAACCAAAGCCAGTGGATTCTCTTTAATCCAAAGAGCTAATTTTGTTGTAGAGTCTAATTTTATTAGAATAATACCTCTAATCATACTCTCAAATGAAAACATAGAAATAATGGAAACTATTGTTGCAATTTGACTGAACGTAATAAACCCAATGATGAAAGATAAACTTGAAACAAAAAAGGAAATAAGTAAATAATTTGTTAGATTAGTAAAAATATCGTGTGTAAGATTATTCAGAGTAAATTTATTATGTTCCCATACCCACAATAAATTGGCTAGTAATCGGTGAATAGTTCCAACAATACATCCGATTAAAATCAATGAAAGTAATTTTGATAGGACTATATTTATACGTGATAAAGATCCTGTGAATATTATTCTAGAAGTTTTTAATGAAAACTCTCTGGACATAATAAAAGAAGGCATAATGAGAATAATATAGTACGAAATATCACCAAAGTAATTGTAATATGTATCCAAATCCGAAGGGGATGGATACATGGGCCTTTTTAGATAAATTGTAATAGTGTATAAAACTGCAATAAATAAACTTGACCAAATGCCGTATCTTTTGAATAATTGTTTAACCTCTAATATTGATATTCTTAAAGTGCTATTCAATCTTATTTCCTCCCATTAACTCAAAAAATCTCTTTTCTAAATCTTTGCGAAGTGGATAAATAGCATTTATACTAATTTTATTTTTTACTAAATCTACTATAAGAGAATCAGAATCTTTATAAAGATATTGAAATTTTACTTTATCTTGATCTATTTCTATAAAAGGTATGTTTTGTATATCATTTAAATAGTTTTTTACCATTTCTATTTTTTTAGTTTCTATGATAAATTCATGTAGCTCTCTATCAGTCTGTTTTTCTGTTTTTAAATCAATATAATCTACTACTGTTCCCTTCTTCAAAAACAAAACTTTATCACAAACGGCTTCAATTTCTGATAAAATATGGCTGGATACAAGAATTGATATCCCTCTTTCTTTTGAAATTTTTCCCAATATTTCTCTTATTTCAGCAACTCCTTCTGGATCTAATCCATTTGTGGGTTCATCTAAAATCAATAATTTAGGATTATTAACTAATGCCTGTGCAATTCCTAACCTCTGTTTCATTCCTAAAGAATACCTTTTTACCTTCTTATGAACAAAACCTTCAATCCCCAATAAATGGATTACAGATGAAACATTATCTCTATCATATCCCCCTGAAACCTCTGCAAAATAAATAAGGTTATCCATTCCACTCATATGGGGATAAAAACTAGGGTATTCAATCAGTCCTCCAATACGTTTTATATGTTTTAAAGGCTGCTTTTCAATATCAAACCGAACCTCCCCCTCAAACTTCGTTATTAATCCCATAATTATTCGCATAAGGGTTGTTTTCCCTGCACCATTTGGTCCAACTAAACCTATTACTTCACCTTTTGGAACTGAGAAAGAAACATTATTAATTACTTTATTATTTCGATAACTCTTTGTGATATTCGACAATGTTAAAATATTACTCATTTCTTCTCCTCCTTCTCACGTATTGTTTCAATTACATATAATAGCATTTCCATTTCTATACAATCAATATTTTTATAGGTAATTTCGGTAAATACGGATTTTTTTGTAAAAAACACAAGATATGATAGTAAGTGAGATATCTCATAACAAAAAAAGGAGCGATTTACTTGAATACAAAATTTACAAAAAACCCAATTATAAAAAATAAACTAGCAATAAATGAAATTAATCCTGCTGGAAATCTTTTTGAAGAAATTAATGAACAAGATATGTCATTAATAGCTGGTGGCACAAATGATGCTATCTCTAGAGCAATTGCCAACGCTGTTGGATTAGGGAATAACTATGGAATGGCTTGTACTTGGTCTGCAGAATGTAACGGAACAACTCCCTGCTAACTTTTATTAAGAAGATTTATAAAAAGGGTGTGTACTTTTATTAGGTACCACCCTTTTTAGATAGGAGCAAATTATGATTATAAATGAGAAGGTATTAAATCAAGAAATTGATTTTCAAGATGTACTAGAATATTGGAGTAAATTTTTCCCTGAGGTTAAAACGCAAATTGAAGTTGAAGACTTAATTCACCAAACGACAAATAGAAAATTTGTTGATTTCAAAGAAGAATGGGAAAAAGAATCAATGAGATTTGCTCTTAATAAGCAAAAGATTGATTCACTTTTTAACTTTAAACCGAATAATAAACTCTTTCGCATTCTTTCTACTTTAAAAAAAGAGGATTTCCCATTTTTAAATTTCTTTAAACCTCTATTTTTAAGGGAGTTTGGAAAATGGTTGGATCACTTTGAAAAATTTGATTTAGTTTATAGCAAAAGAACATTTTACTCTGATATTTTCATTCATATGTACAATATTTCCTTCAATATTAGTTATAAAATGTTAGTATTTGAAATAGATTTTGAAAAAAAACAAGGAAATCTTATAGGCGAAACACCTGAAGATAGGTTTCAATATTACATCAATGAAAAACTACAAAATGAGGAATATTTAAAGTCCTTATATATGGAATACGAGTCACTGACAAATTTATTGTTGTTAACAATTAACAATTATTTAAAATTCCTTTTTGATATTTTAAGTGCTACAACTCAAGAAATAAAAAATATCTTTAAAACTCTTTTTAACACTGAAAATATTAAAAAGTTAATTAATATATCCCTAAATATGGGAGATACACATAATGATGGTAAAACTGTATCCATCCTAACATTTGAAGATAATAAAAAAGTAGTATATAAACCTAGGTCTTTAGCATTCGACCAAAAATATTCTGACCTTCTATCTTGGATGGAGAATAATCAAAGTAAACACTTAAAAAAAATTAAATCAGCAAAAATATATACAACAAGCAATCATGGTTGGATGGAATTTATTGAATACAAGCCCTGTAACAATATTGAACAAGTCAAAAGCTTTTATATTAGATCAGGACAATTATTATGTTTACTTTACGCTTTAAATTCCAAAGACTTCCATAGTGAAAACTTAATAGCCTCAGGAGAATATCCTTACTTGATAGATTTAGAAACTTTATTACAGCCAGATTTTGAAGAAAAGTTAAGTGAGAAAACTGTTATCAATAAAACACAAGACTTTATTAATAGGTCTGTCTATTCAATATATCTCCTTCCAAGCAGAATGACTATTAATAAAAACGAAAATACCATTAAGGTTGTCGATTTCGGTGGAATGGCAGGATATACCAAACAACAAGCGCCAATAAAATCAAACATACTAATTAATAAAAACTCAGACAATATTAGAGTAATAAAAGATTACGGAATACTGGATATTAATGATAACAACCCATTTCTAAATGGTGAATTGATTCAGTCTGAATTATTTATAGATGATATTCAATCCGGTTTTACAAACATGTATAGGTGGATAACAGAAAACAAAATCAGTTTTATTAACAAACTCTGTGAACTATTTGCTAATGAAAAATGCAGGGTCGTTTGTAAACCAACCTTTATTTATTCTCAAATCTTAAAATCTAGTTTCCATCCTGATTTATTAAGAAATCCTATTCATAGAGAAGTATACTTTAGTAGAATCGCCTTGTCTGAGTTAAAAAAAGGATTTAAACATTTGTCATATCATGAACATAGAGATTTAATGAATGGCGATATACCCTACTTTTCTGTCTATACAGATAAAAAAGTATTACTTGACTCAAAAAACAGTATTATTCCTAGTTTTGAATTTAAATATTCAACCTTAGAAACCGTTATTAATAAAATTCAACTAATGAATGAGCTTGATTTAAAAAAGCAAATTACTCTAATTGATCTCTCGTATATGCACACAAGCATTAATGATGCGAAACAAGAAACAAATTTAAAATTTAAAACTTCTAAGAATTTCAGTAATGACGCAAAGCCCTCAAAAACGGATTTCTTGAATACTGCAATCAAAATAGGAGACCGGTTATTAAATGAAAGTATTTATGACACTGAGTCAACTGATAGAACTTGGTTGGGATTAATGGTATATGGAAAAAATGAAGTAACATCACATGTTTCCTCTATAGATATAGATTTATATAAAGGAAATAATGGAATATCTTTATTCTTTGCTTCCTTAGCTTCTATTACTAAGTTAGAAAGATTTAAAAAGGCAGCCATAGAAACTCTTTCTCCATCTCTAAAAACTTTAAAAAATATCGAAAAAAATAAAGAAATATCATTGAATATCGGAGCATTTACAGGGCTATCTGGTATTTTATATACAATATACCATGTAGGAAATATTTTAGAGATAGAGGAATACAAAAATATAGCTTTGCATTATATAGATATTGTTCTTGAACACTTAGGTGATGATACACAGATAGAATTATTGGGTGGAATGTCAGGTGCTTTATCTGTCTTTATTTCTATCTATAATACTTCAGACAATGCCAAAGTGAAAAAAAAATTATTAGATGCATGCTACATTATATTTGAAAAAATATTAGAAAGCACTATTGAATTTAAAGATAACTGTGTTTTTTGGGGCTATGTTGATACTAATGGAGATGGTGGTTATACAGGCTTCGCTCATGGAACAAGTGGTATTATAGCTAGTCTAGGCCGTTTTTATAAAATTACACACGATAAAAATGTCTATCAATTGATTAAAAAAGCCTTGAATTTTGAAAGGGAGTTATACTCTCCAACAACAAAAAATTGGAGAACACAAATCAATGGAGAAGCTGATAGCATTGGTTGGTGTCACGGAGCTGCAGGTATTTTATTAAGTAGAAGTGTATTAATTAATCATGGGTACTTTGACGAACAAATCTCAAAAGAAATAAATATTGCATTGGAGACTACACTCAAAAAAGGTTTTGGTAATAACATCACTTTATGTCACGGAGATTTAGGAAGTATAGGAGTTTTGTTTCATCTAGCCACTGTTTTAGATGATGAAACCCTTTACGAGCAATGTAATGAGACCTTTAATGAGATATTCAATCACTATATCTCTAGAAAATGGGACAAAACATCTTATAGAACTGCAAGTGTATATGGTCTAATGATTGGTTTAGCAGGATATGGATACAGCTTATTAAAATACGGATGTAGAGTGGAGATGCCAGATATATTGTGGATCGAGTAATTTCAAAAAAGGTGCTATTAAAAATTAATAGTGCCTTAATATCAAATATTGCAAAGGGTTTGGTAAAGGATGAGAACAAAAAGATCAGTTCAATTTATTGAACAATTACATCCAACTGAATGCGGATTGTGCTGTGTAGCTATGATTTTAAGATATCATAAAAGTTATCAGCCGATGCATAAATTGAGAGAGATAGTAGAAACCGGTAGAGACGGATTAACATTAAATCAGATACATAATTTATTTCTAAAGCTGAACTTTTATTCAAAAGCTTATAGAACTTCCGTTGAAAGTTTAAAAGAATTTAATAGTCCTATTATATTACACTGGAACAATAATCATTTCATTATATTAGAAAAAATTAAAAAGGGGAAATTCTTCATTGTGGATCCAGCTATTGGTAGAATAACTTTAGAACAAGAAGAATTTGAAAAATGCTTTTCAGGTGTTATTTTAGTTCCATCACCTAATGATTCCTTTATTCCCTATAATAAAAAAGAGTATGCCATAAAAATGTTAATACCTTACATATTAAGCAACAAGGGTATATTCTCAATGCTGTTTTTAATATCCTTGCTTACTTATATGACTACATTGGCCTTACCTATTCTTATACAAAAATTAATGGATAATGTTATCTATAGTAAAGCGTTCGATTTGAACCTACTACTAATTTTTATTAGCTTTATCATATTAAATTCTTTACTACTATATATTAAAGGTCATTACTTAATTATCATTAAAATCATACTAGAAAGTTCAATCTTTAAAAATATATTCAATCATATATTAAAAGTTCCTTATAAATTCTTTGAATCTAGAGCTAAAGGAGATATACTTTACCGCATTAGTAGTCTTGATATAGTAAGAGATCTTTTATCAGAAAACTTGATTAAAGGGATTTTAGATTTTGGCGCTTTAATAATTATGTTTTCTTATTTAATGTATAAGTCTGTGCCATTGACTATTATTGTTTTCATATTGTTCAGTATTTATTTACTAATTACTATTGTTATAAGACCACTTATGAAAGAGCTAAATTTATATGAAATTGTAGAACGAAGTAAATTATCAAAAATTCAAGTAGAAACTATTTCATCTATTTTTGGTATTAAGGTTTCTGCACTAGAAGATCAAATTAATAAAAAATATATAGATAAACTAGACGATGTGCTCTATCGATTTAATAAACAGAGTAAGATATCTAACGTTTATAATACTTTTAATCAACTAACATTAACTATTTCCCCTCTAATTGTATTAGTTTTCGGTATGGATCAATATTTAAAAGGTGCATTAACTATAGGAGAGTTACTTGCATATTATTCTTTAACTGTTATTTTCTTTTCAACAAGCTCTACCTTTTTTCAAGTTTGGAGTACATTTTGGATTGCTTCCAATAATTTAGAAAGAATTAAAGACATCACAGATGTTGAAATTGAAAATGATATCGAATTAAATGGCTTAAATCCCTACCCTAATTTAAAAGGTAACATTAAATTAGAAAACATTTATTTTTCATACACAAATCAATCTAAAATGGTATTAAAAGATATTAGTTTGAATATTAAAAGTGGGCAAAAGATAGCTATTGTTGGTGAATCTGGATCTGGAAAATCTACACTTGGCAAAATACTTATAGGGCTATACAAAGCAAATGAGGGTAATATATTTTATGACGATATCAACATAAAGTATATAAGTAAAAAACATATTCGAAAACAGATGGGGATAGTCCCTCAAGAAATTCAATTACTAAATGATTCTATTTATAATAATATTACTATGGGAAATTCGACTATTGAGATTGATAGGGTTAAAAAAGCAGCTCAATTTACTCAAATTGCAGAAGAAATAGAAAATATGCCTATGGGTTATAACACAATAATTTCTGATACAGGTTCAAACCTATCCGGGGGACAAAGGCAAAGAATCGCATTGGCGAGATCAATAATAAATAAACACCAAATAATACTTTTAGATGAAGCCACTAGTTCTTTAGACTCTATCAATGAAATGAAGATTGCCAATTACTTAACTAGTCTAGGCTGTACATGTATAATTATTGCTCATAGACTATCTACCATAAAAAATAGTGATGTTATTTATGTACTTGATAGAGGTGAAATCATTGAACAGGGAACACATTATGAACTTATGGATTTAAAAGGGAAATATTATAATTTATACTGCAGTACTGATTTAGTAGTATCCGAAACATTTTAATAAATTTAACATACATTATGCCAGGAACAATAGTTTATAAAGCAGCTTTAATTCTTTAGTCTAAAAAGGAGCAATCCATAGGATTAAATTTCCTATATAATGCTCCCTGACTAAGGATATTAAGTTTTATAATAATTTCTCTTTATTAATGTACATCAAGTAATCCCTTCTTTATAGCTTTAACTACAGCACCAACTCTAGAACCCGCATCCATTTTTCTAATTATAGAAGATACATGATACTCAACTGTTCTTTTTCCTATTCTCATATCTTCACTAATTTCACTATTCGTTTTGTCAGCTGCTATGTGTTTTAATACTTCGCATTCCTTTGGTGTAAGTGATTCACACAAAAGATCAACTTCATATTTTGGAAATATTTTATAACCTATATAAACTTGCTTAATTGTGGATATTAATTCCTCATTTGATTTTTCTTTTGTGATATAAGCACTTGCTCCAGCATTGTAGGCTGCTTCAATATACTCTTCATAATTATATCCAGATAAAATAATTATAGAAATTTGAGGAATACAATTGGTGATGCTCTTTGTTAATTCTAGACCATTATAAGAATTCAATCTAATATCCATCAGAATTATATCTGGTTTTAGTAATTTTATATCCTTTATAATAGAATTAGGATTAGAAATAGTATGTACCACCTGTATTTCAGGGTCTTTGTTTAAAACGTTTTTCAAGCTTTCTAATAATAATATATGGTCATCTACAAGAACAATCTTAATATTTTTCAAGGTTATCACTCCATTTAATAGGTACGGTGATTGTTATTGTTGTTCCAATATCTAATGTCGAATATATATCAAATATTCCTTGTAATTGATTTACTTTCTTCTTTACTGTCATCAATCCCATATTATTCTGAGTATATAAATTAGTGCTGTCAGGTGGATTGAATCCTTTTCCATTATCTATTATCTTTATGATTAAATTATTATTATCCACTTCTACATATACATTAATTTCAGTGGCAGATGCGTGCTTGATTGCGTTATTTATAAGCTCTTTAATTATTCTAAAAACATGAATTGACAAGGAATTAGGAATAATTTTTTGTGATGTATTGTAATTTAAATTTACTAAAATATCATGGTTTGTACTTGTTTTTTTTACGAGGGATTTTAAACTAATCTCTAAACCTAAATCCTCAACTAATACTGGATGTAAATTATTACACATTTCTCGAATTTCATTAATATAGTACAATAAGTACCTTTCAAATTCCTGGACATCAACAGTATTTGGGAGTTCTTGTACTTTTTTTAATAATAATATTAAATTTTGTAAAATATCATCGTGTAAAAAAACAGATAAATTTTTTCTCTCAGTTTCTAATTCATTTAATAAGTAAGAATTAAAATAATCTATTAATGAATTTGAATGTTGGGTTGATTTAAATTCATTCTCTACTTTTTGCAATCGCTGTACATTTATAAAAAGATCTAATACCTCACTTTGAATTTTTTTTAATAAGGCTATTTCTTCTTTATCCATAGCCGTTAAATTTCTTTTTTGCCCTACTATTATTGTTGCAAATATTTCTCCTCCCCTAAGTATTGGAAATATATTGTAAGGAGTTTTCTTCACAAACTCAACATTGTTAGTAATATCCTCTAGTATAGGTTTGATTGCTCCATTTGCTATTTCCTTATCATCAAATAAGCCTGAATCATATAGTATTAGCGGTTCATTCTTCCCCCAGACTATACACGCTCCATTAACATCTACCATTTTATGTATCAGTTTCACAATATGTTCAGCACATGTTTGAAGAAATTTTTTGCTATTAATTTCTTGTAAAATACGTTGCTTTTCTTCTTGAATTTGAGAAAATTTATTTTGCAGATTACGAGATTTAATAGGATCAATAATTTTACCAAAGATGCCATACAATAAAAAAGCTAATATTAATAATAGATTTTGATAAGTAATTTGCTTAAAGTTCAAAGAAGTTATACATAATAAAATATTTATAATGGTAAAAATCAATAATAAACCCAATAAATTATACTTGTAAGTATTCAAACTTTTATTAAAATCAAGTACTTCCTGCTTTATCAACAGATAGGCTAAAGTTAAAGGTAAAAGTATAATACTAATAATGCTGTAACTGAAAGGAATAGTAGATAAGTTGAAGAGACTACCTGGTATAATACTTAATAAAAGGATGGGACTAAATGCTACAATAAGGCTTCCTAATAAAATAATTAATTGGTTATGAATCCACTTATTGTTGGATTTCCATAATTTA
Source organism: Lysinibacillus sp. GW823-FHT02G10 (assembly GCF_058797135.1). Taxonomy (NCBI): domain Bacteria; kingdom Bacillati; phylum Bacillota; class Bacilli; order Caryophanales; family Bacillaceae; genus Lysinibacillus; species Lysinibacillus sp. GW823-FHT02G10. Next base: position 43,116 of record NZ_JBXAJI010000009.1, on the reverse strand, counting down.
ATTAGCAAATATAAACAGATGTATATTGAAAAGACTAATTGTATAACTAATGCTGTTTTTATAAAAAGCATTAATAATAGGCCTACTTTTCCTAAGATAAATAGAGAAATATAATACAATATATTTATTACTATCCCATAACCCAAAAGGAAATATTTAGTTTTCTTTATAAAAATTCGTTCACTATAGTAAGGAAAATATTCAAAAAAAAGTATTAAAAAATATGGTATTAAACTAATCGATAGTAATTCAATTTCACTGGCCATAGATAAGTTTAAGCTTGAAGGCTTTGAGAATGTAATAGATGTTCCTATTACACTCATTAAATAGAAAAAATTACGAATAATAATTGATGTTGGTCTTTGAGTATAAGCATATATTCCAGTCAGGAAATAAACAGCACTAATAAAATAAGTTGAATAATAATAAATAATTACCTCTAAAAGATTTAAAAATTTAGATAAATCAGGAGATACATAGAATAATTCAAAATTATATGTTATTTCATTTATTTTTTGATAAAAATAAGTAGAATCATAAAATAAATAAATGCTAAAACCCCAAATAAATACTAAAATTAGTATAGCTACTCTAAACATTACATATCTCCTAATCAATAAGTTTGATAATCTTATCTATCTCTATGCTACTATTAGGATAATGTTTAAGTAATAAATCTTTTGCTTTATTTATATATAACTTAGACAAAATTAAACAATAATCTATTGCTCCTGTTTTACTAATATATGTTTTAAGTTCATTAAATGAATGTGAATTATCATTGTTTTCATCCATAACATATAACTGTTTAATTAGATAATTATTATCGTTCTGCTGACTATATTCAAGGGCCTTTATTAATGGAAGTGTAGCTTTTTTATTTTTAAGATCACTTTTAATATTTGAAAAAACATCTTGAACATCATTTCTAATTTGACCTGCATACCCTATATACATTGATATCTCCTTTAATACAGAGTTTTTTTCAACATTATAATTATTTAATTCAAATATCAATTTTATAAGAGAGTTTGATTTCTGCTGAATTAATTGAAAATATAATTTTTCAGAAGTTCCAGGCTTATCAACATTAAAATATATATCATCCCATTGCCCATTACTTGCATTTATTAAATTTGCATTAATAATTGAAAGTATTTTATTCGGATTTCTTTTAGTATTTTTCACCAATAAATTTAATGATTCAATTAGCAATGCATTTGATAGTAGTACCGCCTGAGCCTTTGTAAAATAGCTAAGTGTCTCTTTATTGAAATCATCATCTATAAGATCATCTATAAGGTCTGTAGATAAAATAAGCAATTCAAATGCAGCAGCTTGTCCAACTCTTTTTAAATAAGGAATCTTTTTATCGAGTAATGATGATACATAGAAATAAAACTCGCTCCAAGTAAAATGGGAATGTGAAGTATTAAATATTTTACCTTCTAAAGACAATAATTTTAGAACAATTTTTTTCATTTCTATATGTAGATTACTTGTTTTAAAATACTCTTCTATAAAAAGTTGAATTTCTGTTTGTATTTCTAATTCACGACTATTTATAACCATTGTTCCGATCTAATTTCCAACCTACCTTCAAAATGTTCTAACAGTAGTGCAAACGTTTTATCATCTAGCATGTTCTTAGCAACCTCTAATTCCTTTACTTCTATATCCTCTCTCTCGTTAAACAATTGTATTACGTTCCATAATGCTGTTTGCATAATTTTCATTCCCCTTTAATTCAAATATTATATATGTATATAATATCATTTAATGTAATTTTAATCCATTAATAAATGTAATAATTACCCTTATTTTAAAATAAAAACCTTCTAATATGTTTAATTAGAAGGTTTTTATTAATTCACTGTATTATTACTTCCCCGTTATTTTTAATCTCATTATTTGAATATAATGCATAGTATTGCCCTTTGTGTTTTAATAACTCTTCATGAGTACCTTGTTCAATTACTTTTCCGTCTTCTAATACAAATATAATATCAGAGTTAATGATAGTGGATAGACGGTGTGCAATAACAATTTGCGTAGCACCAATTTTTTTAAATGCATCAGATACAAGTTTTTCATTTATATTATCAAGAAAGCTTGTTGCTTCATCTAATAGTATGATCCTTGGTTTATTTACCAATGCTCTTGCAAGTGCTATACGTTGTCTCTGACCACCCGACAAATTTAATCCCATCTCTGATATGATTGTGTGATATTTCATAGGCATAGCTTCAATCTCGTCATGAATATTTGCTATTTTACATGCATCTTCTACTTCTTCTAAAGTTATATCTAATCTATTCATCACAATATTTTCAAGTATACTACTGTTAAATAGTGTTATATCCTGTGGTACAATTCCTATTTGTCGTCGTACAAATTTTTTATCCATCTTATCTAAGGGTAAATTGTTATAAAATATTTCACCTTCTGTCGGGGAATATAAGCCGACTAATAGTTTTGACAATGTACTCTTTCCAGAACCTGATTTGCCGACAATCGCTATTTTCGAGCCTGGGTTTATATTAATATTAATTCCTTCTAATATCTTACTAGAATTTTTTGTATAAGAAAAAGATACATTTTTAAGTTCTATGCTCCCATCAAGCTTCTTTTTTTCGCCACCATTTATTTCAAAGTCGCTAGAAAGAATATCTGCTATCCTGGAAAAATATACGCCACTATTTATAAAGCTTGTAAAGGTGTCTAAAACAGTTGAAGAAAGTCCAAAAAATATAGTACTTAATGAATAAATCGAGATAATCATCCCAAGTGAAATATCACCTACAGATGCAAAGTAAATGGAAATAAAAAGTATAGTCAAAGGAGATATGAATTTTAGTAACTCTAATATACTGTTTATTTTATTAGAGTAATTTCCATTTTGAATATACTTATCCATAAATTTCGAATAAACTGTTTTCCAATTTTTAAATATATCATTTTCAATAGCACTCATTTTTACACCTAGTATTGCATAAACGGTTTCTAATTGAATATTTTGTACTTCGTTTTGAGTAGACACTAATGATTTACTATTGTCTTGAATATTTTGCTTCGTTAGAAACACGATTAAAATATTTAATGCAAATAATAGACTTGAAATAATACCCAGTTCAAATTTAAGATAAAAAATATAAGTAAGTATAAATATTGATATACCAGATTCTAACAAACCATTTATAAATTGATTTGCGAAGATTTCTCTTATTTGAGGTATACTATTTAACGAATAGATAGTGTTCCCACTGCTTCTAACTGAAAAATACTTATAGGGAAGCTTTAATAAATGACCTACCACATTATAATTTAATGTCTTATCCAATTGGGCTCTCAGTTGGAGAGTGAACTTTAATTTAGTATAGTTAACCCCAAAATATAAAATAGAAATTAAAATTAATAATATAGATATTTGCAATATACTTATAGTTTGCTTATTTACTATAACTTGATCAATAATCTTTTGAATCCCAATCGGTAATGCAATTGTAAATGTATAAAGTATTAATGAAATTATAATACTTCTAATGTAATGCCATTTATTATAGAAAATTATTTTTTTTAACTCTTTAAAAGGGCTAGTATTTTTTTTACTTGTTTTAAATTCTTCACTAGGTTTTGGAACAAGTACATAGTTAGAAAAATGTTCAGAAAATTCTTCAATACTATATTTTAATCTACCTATTTTAGGATCAACAATCACTACTTTATTATTTTTTTCTCCTTCATAAATGACAAAATGATTATTATCCCACAAAATTATTGAAGGTGCATCAAGTATAAATATTTTTTCAGCAGGTATTTTATAGGCTTTAGTTGTAAAATTATATTTCTCTAATAATTCATTTAATTGAGTAAAAGTACTACCATCTCTTCCTACTTCAAGATCTTTTCTAAGTTCTTGTATGGTAATTTCCAAATTATAATAATTCTGAATCATACATACACAACATATACCACATTCTGTTTTTTGATATTGTTCGATGAAAGGCACTTTGCGTTTTGATTTAAATCCCATTTATCTCACTTCACCTATGTTAGGATCTTCTAATAAGAATATTTTAGTGATATCAATCGTACCAACTATATTAAGCATAGACAGAATAACACCTGATGTTCCTGTCATTAATCCCCAATCCTCAATCTCCATAGATATATCCTTTTTCAAATCATTATATTTATATACAACTTCAGAAATTAAGTTTTGTGAAGAGTTTACTAGACCTGTATTACCACAAATTTCACCAGCATACTTTAATATAATGAGGCTGCCTAAATCTCCATGACAGAGACTTTTGTCGTATTTAAAGCCACACAATTTTAGTTGTTCTATTAAAATATCAATCTCAGCTTTTATCTTCTCATCACTATAATTATTATTTAATAAGTATAATTTGGTTAACAAAATCCCTCCTATACCATTACACCAAGAGAAGTAGTGACTGTTGTCTCGAATTATCCATTTATTTCGAGATTCATTAATTAAGTATGCTCTTTCGTAGTTTAAGCTTTTCTTTATTAAATCTAGTTTTCTTATATCAGGATATTTTTTATAATATCGCACCAATTGCGTAATTATTCCAGAACTTCCATGAGCATATCCACTGTCATGGTTTTCATTCCATTTCACCATGTTCTCATTAACATAAATTGCACTTTTCTCAATTCTAGTATAAGTGGTCTGAATTATTCTATTTAAACACTGATCAATATACGGATTTTCATTTGTTAAATTATCTTTTAGTGTAATCAGCACACCGAGAATACCAGCTAATCCTCCTATGATATCTAAATTGTTTAGTTGTTTAATATATTTTTCAGATTCCTCTAATTTCTTCATTAATGTCTTTATTAATCTATCGTTATTAGGTAAAATATTTGATTTCCAAGCTATAAATAGACTATAGAATGATCCATACAATCCTGAGAAAGCACCCAAATCTACTTCCTCTACATTACAAGTTTCTAAAAACTCTAAAACATAATTAACACTTTCAACGATGGCAATTTTATATTTTTCTTCATTTGAAATTTTATACAGCTCTATTAATGTTATAATAATTCCTGAATTACCGTTATATAAGTCAATTTCTAAAGGTAGATTCTCATATAACTCATTTCCATATCCTTTCAAACCAATCCAACTCATAGATTCTTTAGAGCTATTTCGAATTCCCCTTTCAAGCATTGAATTTGTCAGATCAATTGCAATTTTTAAGTTCTCAGTCCTTGTTCTAGGTTGAATACTTTCATCAAAAACTGTGTTTGTTCCATCTGGTATGTCTGTTTTTAATCCACAGCCAATAAAGCATTGATTAATAATAGATATTTGTCTTTTTAAATCAATTTCATTAAAAGAATTAATTCTTTCTTCAATACTCTCTAAAATACTCCTACCTTCTTCTCTTAGAACAATATTACCTTTCATATCAGAAATATATATTTCATCATTTCTAATTTGATACATTGGTATATCATCATTCAACATTTCTAATATTTCTGTTTTTGTAACTCCAATATCTTTTTCATTATTATGAAAATCTATGGTTGTAAAAATTCTATGGAAATAAATATATCTATCTATTTTATTACTTAATAAATCTGGATGATAACTTGTTTCTAGTAGTTGAGTATAATTGTTCGTCCCTCTGTAAATATATCTAGAATATTTATCTGCAAATAAACTTTCTATTTTCTTATAGTATTTATCTTTATTTTCTTCTATCCATCTGTATATCTTAATAAAACCTTCTTTTATCTCAGAAATATAATTCTCTGCAGATAAATACCTACCTCCAGATTTAGGACTACTATTCAATTTATCTATTTCTTTATAAACATTTTTTATGTGAATACGATCTGTATTTCTTTCTTCTAAAGCTTGTGTTCTATAAGGCGACTTTTGTACCTTACCAGAATTCATTGCTCCTACTTCCATAATTAAATTTTCTTTTTTATTAATCATTGTAGTAGGCAACACTGATATACTTGCAACAGAATTACCGATAATACTCAATATATTTTCATAACTACTTATTTCCTCTTCATCAACTTCTACAGTTTTATGTAGAAGGGTTTCCAAATCTACCAAAACTGGATTTTCCCCAAATGCTATGATATTTTCAATGTGAAAATCCCTAGAATTCAAACTATATAGTATAGCTAAGAGCTCCCCCATTTTAAAATAAAAATTTGAAATTTCTTCAGGGTTATCACATTCTTTATTATTTATAAATTCCATGAAGCCATAATTATTATTGCTATATACATTAGCTGCATATGGCTTTTTAAAGCCATCTATTCTATTATCCAGCCAGTCTATTAAATCTTTATAGCCTTTTTCAATTTCTAAAGATCTAGGTTTATACATTAAATTGAAATTATTTTCAAATACTAGTTTAGCAACCGACTTATTTCCATTGTGAGTATCTCCATGACTAAATTCGATGCTCTCTAATTTAATATCTTTATTTATTTCCATTTGCATAAAAAGAGAGTTCTTTTCATCATTAAAATTTTTTAAGATTTCATTTAAATATTTAGTTGTATTTTCTAAATAATTATCTAAAATACGTATTAATTCCGGATATTTATTGTATATTTTAGTAAGAAAATTATTATCTAATAATAATTCTTTAACAAAATAAGTGTATCTCTCTTCAGAATCTTTACCTAATAAAATATTCTCTTGTCTTGCTAGATTAATCTCTAATACGATAACTCTAAATGATCTATTAACCAAACTCTGCAACATTTGACAATAAATTAAATCAAATGCCCTCTCACTATCTTTAAACAGCTTAGAGTTAATAATATTTTTTATTGTGTCATCATATTTTAATAATAACGGTCTGAAAAAACCAATCCACTTAAAATCATGAAAATATTTATCCATTATATTGTTAAAGATTATCTCATTATCATTCTTTATATTAAAAGCCATAATTTTATTTATAAATTCTTTTTGATATGTATCTTCTATTTCTCTATCCTTCAAATAATTTTCAATATTATTATTGTATACTCGCAAAAAAAGTTTCTCTAAATCATCATCTTCTTTGAATTCAGGAAAAAAATCTTTCCAAAATGAAAGTATTTCTTTTTCGTCTTCGGTAATATTTAAATTCAGTTGTTGCATGCCTACAACTCCTTTTTAAAATTTAAGTTAGAAGAGTTTTTTGTTGGTTATAAGAAAAACTCAGAAGGATTAAAATCCTTCTGAGCATTTCCTTCAAAAGTAAATATTAATTACAAGGAATATTATTACTAGTACATTCGTATGAAGCTGTAAAATAGCCTCCACATTTTTTCGCTAATGTTAATTGAATAGCAGTAAGAATACCAGCACCTGATTTTCCATCTAAATCTTGTGCTTGGATTTCATATTGAAGACTATTAATTGATTTTTCATTTTTATTCTTTTTCATTTTAAATCTCCCCTAGTTCTTTAAATTTTGCTACATATGCATGCATCATTTCCTTGGCCAATTAAAATATTACAGGAATCTATCCTAAAAAAAATCCGTATTTGCCGCAATAATTTTTGCGTTATATAGTAATTCACCTTATTTCTTTTGTTAATATTTAGCTTTGGAGCTTCTTTTGAATTGTACAGAGGGATGTGCCCTATGGAGAAAGGTTAAGACTTCTATTAGGAGATGATGGGAAGCAACTTAATCCCACCAACAGAAATAATGGGTAATTATGACTTAAATACTTGCGTTTTTTCATAGAAAACCTTTTAGGTTGATACACTCCACATGTTTTCAAAATATATGATTTTCACTTCCAAAATAAGTATTAGAAGAAGCTTCCCGATAAGGGGTAAACTTTCCAACTTCACAAAAACTATCATTATAATTAAAAATATTCTCAAATAAAAGCCAAACTGCGATAGATTGTAGTTTGGCTTATGAATCATTCATGTTACTTATTTTTTGCATATTACAAAGGCTTCTACTACTAAATTAAGCTCTTCTTTAATGAAACAGGGTCATTAAAGTAGGAGGTAGTACTACCTAAAGAAGTAACCTTATTATTTTTCACTGCAGGCAACTCATTCCATAATGTACTTTCTTTAGGGAATTCAAGCGCCGAATCTTCTATAAAAAATAAAATCCCCTGCACAGTCTGACAATCTTTCAATTGAAAATGAAACTCCCCATACTTTTGAATCAAGGGACACTTTTTGAAACAAGGCTGGCACATTTAATTGGAAATCCCTATAAATAATTTCTCCACCTCTAGAATAATGATCACCATGTATGTATACCTCTTTGTCAGTACTGCCAATTATAGGGGCTGTCTGTTCTCCAATGACTTTAAAGATATAAATAAATAGTTCAATTCATATATAAAAATTAGTGATAATCCCTTTATATTCCAAATAATATGATGGTACAATAGATCCCTTTACTTTATTTATGCCAATTTAAAAGCAGAAACGTTGTTTTGAACAACATTTCTGCCTTCAATTATTCACAGTAGATTTGACTAAAATTCTTTTGGGATAGCAGATGATATTATGAATAAATTAATAAAGCTCGCTGTTTAGTAACTTATTTAATAATTGTAGCTTTCGAAATATCTGAAATATTTCCGTAATCATCCATTAAAACCATGTAGATATATTTATTTTCTATAAATACCTTCTCTGGCTGATTAGCTGTACCAATTAGACTGTCTGGCCATAAACTAATATCTAATAACGAGTTTCCTAACATAACGTTATTACCCTTAACATCGAATGCTAGATTATTTTCTGGGTCTATACCTGCAATAATATGCTGCTTTGTTAAAATAGTTGTTGATGATGTAAGGTCATAATTTGTATTTGACATGACATAGTAGTATTTCGGATTATGCACTCTAGAATTAACTGTATATACAACCTGAATTTTATTTGATGTCGCAGGAAGGCTTGTATTCTTAGTTAGGTTTCCAATCAAGCCTGCGCCAGCAATACCAAATCCAGGCATATTTTGATATTTGAATTCTCCTATTGATTTATCGAATGTCAATCCAGCAAAGTCTTTGACTACGACTGTTCCTTTGTTCATGTCCAGAGTAAAGCTACTTAGAACTCTTTGATTGAATTGAATTAATAGTTTACGTGGTTGCCATGTTTTAATATTTACTGTGTCTTCCCATTCGATCTTACTAATTGTTGCTGTTGTACCATCTAGCTTAGTATTTAAAGCTGAAAGTAATTGAGCATCTGTAATATTCAGTGCTTCTGAGAAAGTTACTACAAATGTTCTGTCTTCACTAAATGTCATAGAATCTGAAGTTAATGAATTTTGCGCAATTGCCTCAAACTCATTTTTCGATATTTTCTTAATCCATGGTTGCGTGCCAACTGCTATTTTCGGTGGTGTACCATCGGAATAGAAATCTTCTTTCATCCACCCTACGCTTGATTCATCGTATCCATCAGAAGTGGTATTGGATCTGTACACTGTCATATTTCCATAAGTATCTTCTGCACCAAAATATACTACGTATTCCGTATGCCGCTCTAAAGTGACACCTGTAGCTTCAGATAATGGAAATGATCCCTTTCCACTTTTCTTAACACTTGGGCTAATTCTTAATTTATCCTCTAAAAATTTACGTTCAGCAGGTGTATCAATTTTTAGATTTGCTGAATCATTTGTTGTACCATCTGTATTTTTCTTCGGTACAAACCAATAATGAAGCTCCGTTGTTTCATCAGTATCAAAGGAAATCATGGCTGTCGTATCATCATTTTCTTTAGGTTTTACTACTAAATTTTTAATTAAAGGTGCTCTAGTATCTCCAATCATTTCCCTAGAGGTAATTTTCGAAATTTCCCCACCACGATCCTTTAAGACCATATACACGGAATAGCTTAAAAATGGATTTAGTTTATCTTTAGCTAACGTTATTGGGAATTTTTTTGTAGCTTCCTCTAAATCAGCTGGACCCGATCCACGTTCAATATAAATATCCTTTCCACCCAATTGGAAATAACCTGATTTTAACGATGATTCACTTGCAAACTCATTAATAAAATCACGTTCAGTAATACCCTTATCAGTTAAATATTGTTTAAACGTTTTTACTTCACCATTATCTTCAACAGTATCAGGCAACACCATATAATAATAAGTACCGGCCTTACTTGGCTTAAACTCAACTTCAGAGCGTCTAAAGTTATCATTTTGATCTGGCTTACTTATTACATTTTCAATCGTTATGACGGGCATATCAAATTTTTCATGGATATATTCTGCGTAATTTCGTACAGGTTTGCCTGGATCTACAGTACTGGCATTTTCAAAGTCATTATCCGCTAAGTCTTTTACTTTTGGTAAAACAGTCACGCGTAATGTATCACCGTAAACAAAGCCTGTTTCAGAAGGAATCGTTAATAACACTCTTTTGTCCCCTTCTTTATAATCTACTGCCGAAGGTTTAATTTTATTTTGTCCTGTTGTATTTACAATAACGGTCCCAGATAAATCATAGTTATTTATATTCCGTGCACTTTCGGGATCTAATGCTTCGTTTAAATATAAATAAAATTGATTTGATTTTCCTGCTGGTTCTAACTTTGTCTGTTCAACATAAGGGTGAATATTATCCAGTGCACTTGTCGTAAACTCTTTGATGGCCTCTTTTGGGATAGGGTCTATCGAATAGTTACCAGATGCATCCTTCATCACCACATAGAGCTGGTACGTTTCTTCTGCCTCTAAGCCTGATAAAACTTCCTTAATACCTAGATTACCTCCAACAGCCTTACCCGAACCTATTGGTTTTGCAACGATGTCAGCCGTTGTTGGATCAGTTGCTGTTGTTTTCTTACGTATATAATAGTAATAGTCTCCTGGTTCACTGGCTGTAAAAGTAAATTCAGCACGTGTTCCTCCATGTAATGGCGTAACTTGGAGGGATTTCACTACTGGTGGTGAAGCATCTTTCATTTGGAACTCTTGAGAAACTATGTCCGATGCATTTTTCGAGCCATCCACAACCATAATGTAGATAACATATTCCTTTTTCTCACCTAAATTAGAAACCTTAATTGAGTTTGTTCCTTTGATGGCTGCCGCAGTTCCATGTGCTACGTTCTTATTTGAGAGACGGTTAACCATTTCACTTTTATTTGGTGCCTCTGCGCCCTTTTCACGCACAATATAATAGTACGTACCGACTTCATCAGAAGTGAAATCTGCTTGAATTTCGCTACCATTTAGTACTTTTACATTTGTAATACTAATGATTGGTTTTGTTTTATCATCAGGATTTTGATTCTCATTTTCCTCTTTATCAATTGGTTTGCCATCTGGATCAGTAATATTGCCTATATTATCTTTATCATCGAGGAAATCGTCGAAGATATTATTTGGTGATCCATCCTTAGGTAAGATGACCTTATCAATATACGTATAATCTCCAATATCAATTTTGCCATATGAATTATCAACAAATAATGTGCCAATTCGTCCATCAATATACAGCTCTAGATCTGTGTAGCTATTGTAATTGATCCAATCGATATTTCCTGAACCATAAATTGTAAGTTTTGTTTCTGTATTTAAATTTAACGTACCAATATCACCTTGAATTTCAAACTCACGCACATTTCCAATGATGTCTACACGTGGTAGTTTTGTATTTGTTTCAATTTTTGTACCTGTTTGAGATACTACTAGTCGAGAAACACTGCTGTTATAAAATTCTAGGTACTTCTCAACGTTTTTCATTTCCTCTTTTTCTTTAGACCAGTTAACAAATGGCTTATCATTTTCAGTATTTGGTTTTGTCCAATTTTGAAGATCGTTCGAATTGTTATTTGACGAATCATCGCCTTTATTGTTATCTGGGTTTGACCAATTAATAAATGAAATATTGTTACTTGCCACACGACCAAGAGCTAATGGTTGATTGTAAGTAGCCCCTAAATGCAATGGTGGGCGAACGGTTTCGTTGACAAACATTGTCCCTGTCAGCGTCATATTCGAGAATTCTATATAATTACCATTTACTACAATCGTTGCACCAAAAGAACCGTAATTTCCGTCAAAATCTAGAGAACGTGTGCTTGTCCCGCTTGCATTAAGGGTCAATTTTGAAATGGAGCGAATTCCCTTACTCGATAAATCCCCCTCAATGAATGCACCTTTTAACACCGGAGCATTATATTCGTTAAAAATATGAGCAAGACTCTCTGGAATTGTATATGACTGGCCATTTATATAAACTGCGTCATCATCCACATTTGTGATTTTGTAAGATGTTTCATTATTTTTCTTCTCTTGTGAACCCACTACAAACGAAGCAAACTGTCCGCGAGTAACAGAATCAAATGGAGAAAATGTAACAGGAGTTGTGCCCTTTGTAATATTCAAATCGATTAAAGTTTGAATATAGATGGCATTGTTTGTTTTGCTATTCACATCTTTAAAAATATTATTGTACGTAGGGGATACCTCTAGATGGAATCCAACTACAACCATTTTGGCTAGTTCCCCTCTAGTCAACACTTCATTCGGCATAAACATGCCATTTGAATAGCCCGACATAATACCTGCATTTTGCAATGCCGCTACGTATTTATAATATTGATTGCCCTTTGGAACATCCTTATAGTAAGGATCTTGGATATTTTTTGTATCCAATTTTAACGCCGTTGCCAGCATTTTCGCTGCCTCTCCACGAGTTACACTGACATCAGGACGGAAAGTATTATCCGCAAAACCGCTCATTACGCCCTGAGAATATAGTTTTAATATTTCATTATAATTGTCCGAGTATTGGTTAATATCCGTAAAGGGAGAAGTAGCCGCTGCTGCATTTGGTGGAGGTACTACAACAGCAATCCCACTTGAAGCAAATACTGTTGCAATCAAGGCTTTATTTACTTTTTGGATTTTAGATTTATCCATTCCACTCTTCCTTTCGTTTATGTATTTTGATACGTACAAATATCATTTGCTCATATCCTTTATATCGACCAAAGACTAGTGAACCTTCATAGATAAATCTAAAATAGTAGGGTAAATTTCTTCTAGAGTTAGAGACTAAAATACGATTTCTTTACTATGCGAGTCCATTAGCTTTCCATCACTGAATATTTAAAAATTCATAGTTTGCAATACATAAAAAAGAAGCCATTAAAGATAGATTCATAATTGGCTTCTCTTTATTAGATATTAATTTTGGACTTTTAAAAGTTCGGTTAGTTTAAAAACACTAAATTATTTCATTTTTATAAATTACCTTGTTTACATTATGCCTAACAGTCTTATAACCTGCTTTTATACCTTTACCAATAGCAATCAGCATAACATCAAGATACCTATCAGAAATATTTAAGATCTCTTTCAATTTCTTAGAATCGTAGCCTGACATCGTAATTGTGTCAAAACCAGCTTCATTCGCTAACAAAACTAAGGACATTGAGGCAAGACTTACATCTCTAGTTAACTCTAACTTTAGATCTTCTTTTGTCTTACTTTCATAATAATTTATTGCAGCATTCGCAAGATAGTCTCTTAATGATTCATCAAAATAACCTGCTTGGTACCCCTCCTCATGAATTTTAATAATATTACCTTTGTTAAATGCCTGATAGTCGCCCAACATGACGATTAACGTTGAAGCTTCTACTATTTGCTGTTGATTAAAAGCTATAGGTAGTAATAAATTTCTTAAGTTCGCATCCTCGATTATTAAGTATCGCGTTGCTTGAATATTATTTCCGTTAGGCGACTTACTTGCACTGTCAACTAAGGCAGTCAATGTTTCTGAACTAATTTTATAATTTGAATCATAATGTCTAACTGAACGTCTTTTTTCTAAAATATCTTTTACACTCATTATGAACAACTCCTAAGTTTTTATTGTATTGCGCCTCTAATTATAGTAAGCAATAATAAATAAGAAAATAACGCACAAAAAAGTGGTATAGCCACATTTTTGTGCCTATTTAGGAGAGGAAGCACATGGTTAACTATAATACAGGAATCAATATTTTTATGGATATTGCAGGTGGCAAATGGAAAGGATTAATACTATTTTTCTTGAGTCAACAATCAGTAAGGACGAAAGAGTTTTATGAATTAATACCCGGAATTACGCAAAAAGTTCTAACCGATCAATTGAAGCAGTTAGAAAGAGACGGACTTGTTCGGAGAGAAATATTTAAAGAAGTACCACCAAAAGTAGAATATAGTTTAACAGATTTAGGAGAGTCATTTATACCCGTTTTAAATACAATGTGTACATGGGGAAATGATTATGCACGTTTAAAGGGAATTGCCAAGGAGCAACAAATTTGTTGTCATCAAAAGGAAAGCTAAGTTTTCCTTAATGGCTCCTTATACTAATCACCTTTCTATAATTCGTATCAAAACCACAGCTTGTCACTTTGTTAGAATATCCCACAAAATGTAAAAAAGCCAAGGAGCATCGGTGCTCGCTTGGCTTTTGACGATATATAGGCATACATCTAGTCGTACTTGGGGTGTCATAAGGGAAAGGGGGATAACCTTACGTCTTGTCAAGTCGATCAAGAGATGTGGCCCGAGTTACATATCATTTGAACATAATTTAAAAGTCATGTGGCTGATGACTTATATACAGCTTGCCCAAATGATGTTTGCATTAATCATTACCCCAAAAATTAGGGTTGTAAGCTCTTTTGTTATATTTTTTTATTCCTTTTTTGAGACTCCAACTTTTACCTGATTTCGCCCTTCTTGTTTCGCAAGGTAAAGTGCGTCATCAGCCGCTTCAATTAGCGCTTCAGTTGTATGTGCCATTGCTGGATAGGCAGCTATTCCTGCAGATAATGTTATTGGTCTACCACATGGACTGACCGTATCGGCCAAAGTTTTTCGTAATTGTTCTGCGACTAGTGTGGCTTCCTCTATCGTCGTGTTCGGCAGAAGTATGACAAATTCCTCGCCACCGTAACGGCAACATACATCGCCTTCACGAGCTACTGATTCCATTTGTCTAGCCAAAAATTGTAAAACTTTATCACCTACTGCATGTCCATATGTATCATTCACACTTTTAAAGTGGTCTAAATCTAACAAAATAATGGCATGTGGTACCTTACTCGCTAACCATTCAGCAAGCATTGAATCCATTGTACGTCGGTTCGTAATCCCCGTCAGTGGATCAACAGTAGATTGATCTTTGAAAAAGGAGACCTGTCCATGTAGAAACGATAAACTTCGAACCAATGCATTCTTCAAAGAATAGGCTTCAAAGTACCATCCACTAACAGATTTTAAACCTTCTACATTTTTCTTATCTAAACTTTCTTCTGTTAATGATGCTAATTGTTGTAAGGGATTCGCAATACGTGCTGCAGCCCAAAGTACAATGATAATGGAAACAAACATAAGAGGCACAGATTTTATAATGACCTCCTGTACACGATCAAATGAAGGGGCTAATGCTACTTCTAAAGGTTTCTGCGCAACAACTCCCCACCCTGTCGATGCCACTGCACTATAGCCAGCTAGCATTTTCACTCCTTTTGTATTCTCAACCAGTTGGGCACCATCCTTTCCAGATGTAACAGCTTGAACGACTTTATTTTTCGTTACAATGTCATTAATACGACTTGGATCTTGATGATAGATAACTCGTCCTTCTGAATCAACTACATATACGTAAGAACCATCCTTACTATAATGTTCTCCCAACAAGGTTTTAAAGGCATTAGGTTCCTTTAAATAAATAGTGCCAGCAATCATTCCTAGATATTCATTGGACTCCGAGAAAATAGGATGCGATATAAAAATGATGAGCCGCCCTGTCATCGCCTCATATGGCTTAGAAATAATTGGTGTCTTTTTGGCTAATGCCTCTTTAGCGCCAATTGATGTTAAAATCTCTCCTTTAATTTCTATAGATGGCGGAGAGACAGATAAAACAAGTCCCTTTGAATTTGTTATAACCACCGAATTGAACATTTGATTTTGCAATCTCAAACGCTCTGTTTCCTGATTCAATACTTGTTCATCATCCATTTTCGTCCTAACCTGATCCGCGCTATATCCTAATATTTGGAAAGCTTCGTGGAGATAGGAATCAGCAGTTGAGGCCAATTTTTGAGCATAAACTCTATTCGTTTCTAGCGTATTTTCCTTAATGGAATCAATGTTCATCCTATAGCCGCCCCAAACACTACCTATGCTTGTTAAAAAGAATGCTGCCATTGCTACGCCCATTATAAGATGCTTTAATTTTAATCGGTGCGATTTCATTTTTCCCCTCCTATTTATGATTTTTTAATATGTATATTTTGAGAGATTCTTAAACAATTAGTGCCTATTATAAGCAAAGACTCCTATAGGTAAAAGTAACATGTATTAATTGTGTAAGAAGAATCCAACACACCTCTAGGATTGTATCAATAAACGAGGTTGTATCATATAGAATCTGGCAAACAAAATTCCAACATTTTAGTTATTTAGATTAAAAATTGCAACAGCTGACGCTAATTATCTGAAATTTGATAGAAAATCTAAATTCTAAATTTTTTTACTTTTATTGTTATTCTGACATATAAAAGTTGAAGCGTTTATTTTATAATAAAAATTAGCATAGGCAAGTTAAGATTTAATCTGTTATAATACTCATTAAAATATAATAAACTGTAATAATACAGTATATAGAATACGCTTTTCACACAATGGGGATTATGAGAAAAGCGCTACTCGCCATCATCATCCAGATGGTTGTGTAGCCTACACAAAAAGGGGTTGGAAGATTTGGGCATTTTAAAGGGGTTAAAAATTCTCGATTTTTCTGCATTACTACCAGGACCAATGGCGACAATGATATTTGCTGATTTAGGAGCAGATGTCATCCATGTTGAATCTTCAAAGCGGGTTGATTTAACGCGAATTATGCCTCCCTATGACGATGATCATGAGGCATATATCCATCAACATTTAAATCGATCAAAAAAATCTATAACGCTAAATTTAAAATCACCAGAAGCTATCGACATTGTTAAATCACTTGTACAGGAGTATGACGTTATTATCGAAGGATTTCGACCTGGTGTAATGCAGCGACTTGGCATCGGCTATGAAGCGCTTAAAGAAATAAATCCTAAGGTTATTTATTGTGCGATTACTGGCTACGGACAAACAGGGCCTTATAGTAATCGACCAGGACATGATAATAACTATCTATCCTTAGCTGGCTTACTCGACTATTCCCGCCATAAGGATAAAAAGCCTGTTTCCATGGGCGTTCAACTAGCTGACATAGCTGGAGGGACAATGCATGCAGCAATAGGTGTGCTTGCTGCTGCTCTACATCGCGAAAAAACAGGAGAGGGACAGTTCATCGATATTAGTATGACAGATGCTGTCTTTTCACTTAATGCTATGTATGGGGCAGCATTTATTGGAGGTGGCCGTATTCCACAGCCAGAGCAAGAAATTTTAAATGGAGGCAGTTACTATGATTTTTACAAAACAAAGGATGGGCGCTTTTTCTCTGTCGGTAGTTTAGAGCCTCAATTTCGCAAATTGCTCTGTGAAGCACTCGATATTCCCGAATTGATCGATAATACCTTCAATGACTCCTACTATACGCAAATTCGTTTTAAAGAGGCTGTTCACGATGCCTTCTTGTCCAAGACATATGAGGAATGGCTTGAAGTGTTTAACGAGGATTTCGAAGGTTGTGTAGAGCCAGTTCTAACATTTCCTGAAGCATGTGAGCATCCACAGCTAAAGGCACGAGAAATGATTGTGACTATACCCAAAAGCGATGGCACTATGCAAAAACAAATTGCCTCTCCGTTTAAATTTGATGGTACGCAGCCTGAATACAAGCATGTTGGTGCTAAATTAGGCGAGCATAATGAGGAAGTTTTACTATCTCTGGGCTTTAATGCTGAACAAATCAAGGCTTTGAAGGAAAAAGGTGTTTTAGAGTAAAAAAAGGTGTCTAATACTGTGATGTATTAGACACCTTTTTTATACATACGCACTAATAAACATACGTAGGTTTTCAAAATGATCATCTATTAGTAGATATTTTTTGTAAATCTCCATTAACTTTTCAAAAAGCTCGTACTGCTCTGTTACAAACAAAACTCTTAAAATATTTAACATATGCAGGGAGGCACTTTGTGCTACAACATAGTATGGTGCATTTGGTTGACGATAATTGCGTCGCCACTCTTCCACAGACAAACCAATATGTTGTAGAGAGTTATTCACATGAAGTGCTATATCCTGTTGAACATATGCTTCAATTGCAATAAGCTGTTCACTACTAAAGTTTTTTTGTACTAATGAAGAATTAATTTTTTTATTCGATGCTAAAACATGCTCTTTTAATAAAAGTAAGCCATCCTCATAACGTGCCATTTTTACATAGTGCTCTAGTAGAATGGCATATAAATTTTCTAAATAATTTAACTGATAATTTTTAATAATGGCAGGTGGTGTTGGTTTACGATTTGGTAATAGCTCTTTATACTCTAGTAATATTTCAATGGCATAATTATTTATTCGTTCATCCTCTAATAAATATTCACCATAATGTATAACCTTTTCACTCTGCTGTTCTCTATTTGCTATATGAAATAAAATATAGGCAATTAACACTTTTTCCTTCTCTGATAGTGCATACATCGAGTAGCGCCATTCCGCTTCAAATGAGGTAATAAACGATTTGACACTATTAAAATCACCTTCTGATAAGCAATAATGAGTAACAATTTGATATAGACGTAACTGTTTCTTTGCCAAACAGCTAGCATTATGCTTATCCACATGAGTTATACACTTATCCAGTATCGCTTTATAGTTATTCACAAAGTTATCCACATGTTCACAATTTTCTCTCACAGAATGCTCGAAATGTCCCATTATTTCATAAAGAAATGTGAATTGCTCTAAAGGTTTGTGGATAAGCAGTGAATAAACTTTTTTTGTGAAAAGCCAATGCCAAAAAGATGCATGCTCTTTATACATCATATGCACTAAATATTCATCATGAAATTTATATAAAATAATTGATTGTAGCTCATTAACTGGCATAGCTATTTGCATTCGTTTCCCAAAGACTAACCAAATTAATCGTTCTAAGTCTATTGTATGTTGTGCAAAAAGCTGCTCAAAAAAAGTATCTTTACCTTTTTGAGTATAGAAAAAAGTACTGAGACGCTCATTCACAAATTTTGAATCTAAACCATATTTGTCAAAATATATTTGCATTTCTGTTGATACATGACCCCAATATTTACGTGCTGTGGAAAAGGCAATATTCTTAGCCGTTTCTTCGTTTACTAAAAATAGATTGGGTGAAAGCGAAGTACCAAGTATTTTTGGATCTTCTTGCAGATTTGACTCTGCTTCCAGCCAAGTTGCTAGTATATTTTCAGCACCCTTTTTACTTTTTTGTTTATAAGCCATGAATAATTGCTCATCACAGTCCAACAGCATAAAAATGGATCCTCCCATCAATTTCTACCAACAAAGATCTTCCCCTATCATTCAAATACATGATTTTTACACTCTTTCTTCAATATAACAAATCTTAACTAACATATGCTAAAAAATATGGGTATGCATAGCAAAAACGTTAACAATATAAAAAACCACCTATATAAGTGAACACACTTTATAGATGGATATCATCTTTACCAAAACAACGGATATTTTCTTTTTTCTCGTAAATTATTGATCAACAAACCGAAAAATACAATTATGACTGCTCCAATTAATACAGGGGTTAGTAAATAACTCCAACCATAACCTCCTAAAATAATAATTATAGGATTGGCGCCTGCTGGAGGATGTATGACACCTAAAAAGGCCATAAAAAATATAGTTAATCCGACACCAAGACTAATAGACAATATATTGGAGCCTAGTAATGAATACATGGCCAAACCGATAAATGCCGAAATAAAATGACCTCCAATTATATTTCGGGGCTGGGACAAAGGTGCATTCCAGACGACAAATACAAGAACGCAGCTACCGCCTAATGATGCCATTAACCAAGGTGAATTGGTAATGTTAGTTAACCATAGCAACACAAAAATGCATATTAATCCTCCTATTGCTCCAGTAAAGGCATCAGCAAAATTTGTTCGAGATGGAGCATGACCTCCTCCTCTCATTTTTAATATAAAAGGTTTTATACTAGTCTTTTTCTCTATTTTGTTTTCCACACCTATAATTTCTGTCATTAGACACCAACTTTTCTCTTCTATACTCATCTGTTTTATATAAGGTCCTGTTATTCATTTTTAAACTTTAACTATTATATCAACACAACAATAGATTTCAATCCAAACTTCAAATTTCAGACAAACATTTACTTATCTGACTTGTAGCTCATACAAAAAAGCAAACTTTTAAAAGTTTGCTTTTTCAAGAAATCATTATTAGTCATATTGTTTTTTAATAGTTTTATATATTCTTACCTTTTTCAATACAGTTTTAGGTACTTGGAAAGTGGCTGTGACAACCCCTGGATGGCGTCCGATTTCAATGGAGCCTGTGATAGTTGCTCTATTTAAAACCTCTGGTTCGCTCATCTCAAATAGCTTCGCAGCTCGACTAATCGCGTTATCAGTCGCCTCATTTAACGTTTTACCAGAACCAATCACCGACACTGGGAATGCATCCTCTACCTGTTTAACACCAAACTCCTCCGCTAGCTCACGTGCGCGACGTTTTTCTTCCTTGGTAAAGGGTTTTGCTGTATAAGGTAAGTCTTCTACATTTGGTAGTAAAATTGGGCCTTCCAAAGCTACTTTCTTCAATACCTTAACTTGAAGCTGCACAATACCCGCTACATCGGTTGTATGTCCTGCAATCTCGCCGTCCCCTTGCATAGCATGCATGTCTCCAATATATACACCACCGCCTGGTACCTTGACTGGACAAATAATAGTCGCACCTTCTCGTACTCGGCTGATATCCATATGTCCATCGGTACGATGTAAATCCAATTCTTCTTGAGTAAAAGCATATTCATGTGGTGCTCCAATTAAAAATGAACCAAAGTCACCTGCATTATGTGAATCAGGCATCGCTTTAGAAGGGGTTGTCCCAAGCTGACCTAAAAATGGTCGCATTCTCGCCAATACACCTACTAAGTCGCTTGGAGCCAATGCAACAACAGGATTTTGTACAGAATTTTCAGGTGTTCTCATGTAGTTTTTAGCATCAAGTGCAATTCGTCTAGCACCCTCTCGTCCAACAGTTACACCCATTTGCCCTTTATGATCTAGTGCCATCGTATAGCCGTTTGTCATTTTAAAGGGTGCCGTTTCTGTATCACATGTAGAACATCGAATTGCATGTGGGCCTATTCCTTTTACAACTGTGCTTGGATGAAGCTTGCCACAGCCTGGACATTTTACAGAAACAAACGGATCACCAATGAATCGATCTACAATTGCTTCATCATGGCCAGACGAAGTTGCAAGAGATGTGACCTGAATAGATTTAATTTTTATAACAATGGCGTCACCCACCTCTGCTCCTTCTACAAACACGGGCTTCGTTACTTCATGTCCTCCACGAATAGTAGGAGTAAGCATGGGTCCCCAACATCCAGGTGTTGTATTGGCAATAATCGTTCCACCATCCTTAAGCGGCCCTAACATCTTCTGTGATGGATCTAAAATACCATCAATAAACTCATTTACGAACAATGTTTCAGCGGCTTGAGGTTGCTGTATAAAATCATCACTTTCTACCTCTTCTTTTTCTAGCACATGCATGTCGTTTGTCATTTTCTAATCACGCTCCTAGAATAATTTTTATGTATATCGTTATATGTTAAAAATGCTCTCTACACTTGCAGAGAGCTATTTTTATCAATTGTTCATATATAAATCAAAAATATGTGAGAAGTCTTCTTTTTTATACTTATCTTTATGATCGATCATCCAAGTATTCGCAAAGCTTGTAATTTCTTTGAATGACGACGCAGGAGATATATTGTCATTGCCAATTCGACCAAGTGATGATGATGCTATGTTTAAACTTTTTTCCGCTACTTCTAGCTTATAAGCATTGTTCTTTTGTTCATAGCTAATGGCATGTAGTGCTTTATATAAATCTTTAATGTCATCAATAAAGCGTTTATGAATGTCGATGGATAGTGGGGAATTGCCGATTGTAAACTTAATTTCGACATCAAGGTCGATTGTTCCTGCTGTTTCGAGAAAAACTTCTGTCACAGTATACATTGAATAGTCATAGCGTCGCAGTAATCGTTTCTTGCTCATAGCACTTTCGCCATCTACATGAATAATCGCACGATTTGTAAAGCAATACTCATCTGCCTTCGTTTTAATTAAAAAGTAAATTTTTTCATCAATTTCATGTAAGATAAAATCATCTGCATCTGTCTTATCATAGTCCTCTCTTGGCACAACCACACCAATATCTGAAAGTCCAAGTGCATCTGCTGCTATTTTTTTAAACATCGTCATTCCTCCTAATTTGTAATACTCTTTTTACGCTTTAGAATCTGTAAAGGTTTCACCATGTATTGATTTATATAAAAAATGTTCTTCTTCTCTTGTAGAATAAAAGCATTTACTGGTTAAGCTATACAACCCAACATTTCCTCTTTTCTATACATTTCATTTATAATAATTGTCAGTAAAGATTCTTCCAAATCGAAAGGTCGTGTGAACAAGTGCAAGAACCAACCATTTTAGTAGTGGATGATGAGGCAGATTTAGCGAATCTACTAAAAGTAAGCTTACAAAAAGAGGGCTACAAACAAATTTATACAGCTGGTACCATTCACGATGCTTGGACAAGCTTTCAACAAACAACACCCGATATTATACTTCTAGATGTCATGCTTCCCGATGGTGAGGGCTACGATTTATGTAGACGTATCCGTGAAGTATCCCATGTCCCTGTGCTCTTTATGTCTGCTAAAAATGAGGAAATTGATAAAATTTTAGGACTAGCCATTGGCGGAGACGATTATATTACAAAACCTTTTAGCCCGAAAGAAGTAGCCTATCGTGTGAAGGCGCAATTACGTAGAGCTGGCTATCAAACACAAGATACCATAACGAATATTGTTGAAAAAGCACTCCAAATTGGACCATTTCAGTTGAATGCCGATGAAACTGAAGTCCATAAAAATGGCGTATTATTGGAGTTAACAGCTAAGGAAATTGGATTAATGGCGTGCTTTATGCACAATCCCAATCGAATCTTAAGTAAAGAAACATTATTTGAACGTGTATGGGGAGAGGATTTCTTCGGTTCTGATAACACTGTTATGGTGCATATTCGCCGATTGCGTGAAAAAATTGAGGAGGATGCCTCTAATCCTCTATATATCACAACTGTAAAAGGACTTGGCTATAAGTTTGTCATGCCAAAAGAGGCACAAGAATGAAGTGGAAATTAACTGCTCGCTTTCTCCTTTCCGTACTTTCTATCGTCATCATTGTTATTTTCGTCAATACAGCTATCTTCATGGGACTCCTTACTTATCGGCTAGCAACTGACTCTGAAGGCGTTTCTGCCACAGAAGAAGAACACTTTGTGCGGGAATTTCAAAAATATATCGAGATAAAAAATGGAGCAACTTCCATACGTGCAGAAGGAATCGAACAATTGCATCAAAGAAATGCGTGGATACAATTGCTTGATGAAAATGGTCAAGTGATTGATGCTCATTTTGCACCAGATAAAGCACCATTGCACTATGCACCTATCGACTTAATTCAAGTATATAAATATAAAGAATTCGATTCTGATACTACGGTGTATATTGGCAGTAAGGATTCCATTAGTTATTTAATCGGTATTAAAGGTAGCGGTGTTACAAGGTTTGTTACGCATGTTTCTGGCACATCACTCTTACAGTTTATAGGGAAATTTGGCTTGTTCATCGTGATTGCGGACTTGTTAGTAGCTACATTAGTAGGGTGGCTTTTTGGTCGTACATTAACGAAACCTCTTTATGCGATGATAGATCGCATTCATCATTTAAAGAATCATGATCATACGTCTATTAAGTCTCCTGGTGGTGTCTACAAGCCGGTTTTTGAAAACTTAAATGAAGTATCACGAGAATTGGCAGCCCATGAACAGGAGCGAAAGAGACTAGAGATTATGCGTGAAGAATGGATTAGTAATGTCTCACACGATATGAAAACACCACTTGCCTCTATTCGAGGTTATGCAGAACTATTGAATGATGCACAAATAACAAATACTGAGCAAATGGAGTATGCACAAATTATAGAAAAACAATCATTGCATATGCAAAATCTACTGGATGACTTAAATTTAACGATGCGTTTAAGACATCAACAGCTTCCACTTACACTAAATGAAGTGAACATGGTGCCTTTTATTCGAGAGATAGTGATTGAAACATTGAATACACCACAATATGAACAGGCTAATCTAACGTTTGAGGCGACAACTGCGAACAGTCTTCATCTAATCGATGAACATTTTATGCGCAGAGCTATCATGAACTTTTTACACAATGCATTGCTTCATAATGCTCCCGATGTATCTATCCATGTGTCTGTTGATGAGCATACTCTTACAATTTCTGATAATGGCAAGGGGATAGACCCAGAGGATCTAGAACATATTTTTGAACGCTATTACCGAGGCACAAATACGGACAATACTGCTGGGACTGGTTTAGGTACAGCTATTGCTAGAGATATCATTGAGGCCCATGGAGGAACAGTAACCATCACCTCGGAAAAAGGAAAAGGTACATGCGTTATTATTGATCTACAAAAGGAATACTAAATAAATAAACTAAATTTAACCAGTTGAATTTAAACGCTAAATACTTTGCACTGAACTTTCGTGTGGAAAAGAAGGAGTCTCAAAATTTGAGACTCCCTCTTTGTGCTATTTCATTTGATCCTGTACTTTAGCAGGTAATTCATGGAATTTCACTTCATCAAATGAAGTAACTTCTGTTTCCTTTTTCACGTAAAGCTTTAAATAAGCATCCTGGCGTAAATTTTTATGAGCGGAAAACTTTAATGTTTTCTCTTCCCCATTTTTATCGTAAGTAGGTAGCTCGTACCAATACATTTTAAAGATTTCACCACTATCTGCTTTATACTCCTCTACCTCACCATCAGCCGTGATATGAACATAGTAGGTATCTTTATTTAATCGGTTAAAATCTACAGTCATCAATACAATTAACCCTGCTACGAATAAGATAAACAATGCACCTATTCCGAAAAATACTTTTTTCATATTAATTCCCCTGTCTCACTATTTTATAAAACGAACGAACGGTAAAGATATAATAAATAAAGTAAATAGCTGAATAAGCAATCATCCACAAGATGACTGGTTTTGTAATATTCATGTTAAATAGCTGTGAAAATGCTAGTAATGCAAACACACTATGTGCAATACCCACAATAAGTGGCGCACTAAAGATAACAGCGACCTGTCCTGCTACTGTCTTTAAGATTTGCTTACTATTTACACCAATTTTATTTAAAATAGCATATTTTTCCTGATCTTCTTCGGCTTCCGTTAAAATTTTGAAGTAGATAATACTGCCTGTTGCCGCTAGGAAGACCAATCCTAGGAAGCTTCCCACAAACAATAGGGCACCAACTGTTGCTAAGCTATCCTCATAGCTTTGCGGTACACTAGAAAATGATTCTTGTTGTTCAGAAGACAACTGCTGGTAAATGTCTTTCGACACGTCCACTTGTTTCAAATCATTGTCCAATCCAACAACCTGCATCATAATCTCATCGGCATCAGTAGCTTTAAATTCTTGATCATTCACAACGAGAACTGTTCCAGCTGCTATAAAGTTTAATACGCTTTCCGTGTACATCTTTTCTACATGGAAGGAGTCTCCGTTTTGTAGCTTAAAGTCCTCTCCTGTAAAGTCATGTGAAAATCGTTCATCATAGGCTGCATCCAGTAAAACCGTAGAACCCTCTGCAATGTGTAGCTCTTTATCCTTGCCTTGTAATTTCGCTAAGCGATTATAGTCCGATTCCTTAAGTAATGTATATTCGAAAAATGAGAATTCATTATCCACACGTAAATTTTTCACAGCCAGTGCTTCATTATATAAGACATCCTGTTGTGAAAATTCTACTGTCTCGCCTTTCCACATAAATGTGTTTGGCAGCATCTGACGTACAGAGGCTTCTGCATTATAATACATACCGAAGACACCGCCACCTGCTGTAATCGTAGTGGCACTTAAAATTGCAATGATTGACAACGATTTGGCATTAGCTCGAATACGATACAATAATTGAGAAACACCGATTAAATTTAAACCCTTCCAGGACCATGATGTTGCTTTCTTTAATGCTGTTAATACAAAGACACTCACACTATGGAATAGAAGGTATGTCCCTGCAATTGTTACCCCTATAACCATTAATGGCGTACCTAATACCGTAAAGAATCTCCATATTTCACTCGTAAACATATCAGAGGCAGCTGTATAATAACCAAATGCAATAAGTACAGTGCCAAGTAAAGCAGCTACTAATGATGCACGTGGAATTTGCTCTCCCTGTTTGTCTGCATGGAATAAATCAATTAGTTTAAATTGATAAATCACACGGTAACCTTGTAAGGATGTGAATAAAAACAGTAGTGTAAAAATGCCCGTTGTATTAATTAGTGCCTCCATTGAAAATGTCAGACTACCAACCACTTCATAGCCCATTAAGCGTACTAGTATCATTAATAGCCCTTGGGACATAAAGAAACCTAGAAGGATACCAAACACAAGAGAGACAAGCCCTATGACTAAATTTTCAAAAAAGAGCATTAAGCCAATTTTTTGCTTACGTACACCTAGTAACGAGTAAAGGGCTACTTCCTTTTTCCGCTTCTTCATAAAAAACGAGTTGGAATAGGCCATAAAGATGACAATGAAGAACAGAAGTACGACTGACGAGGCACTCATTAATCCTTTAATTTGTTGTGACGATTGCTTTAAGGCTGAAAGATCATCATTATATTTGAGCGTCACAAACGTAAAGTAAATAACGATACTAAATACCATTGAGGCAATATATAAAAAGTAATTCGATAAATTGCGTTGAATATTTTTACGCGCTAAACTAAATAACGTCATTTACTCCACCCCCGATGCTAGATAGCACCTGCAAGATCTCTTGGAAAAATTGCTTCCTCGTTAGAGTCCCACGTTGAATTTCCTTAGATAGCTGTCCATCCTGAATAAATAGAATGCGCTGGCAGAAGCTAGCGGCAAAGGCATCATGTGTAACCATCATAATCGTTGCGGCTTGAGATTGGTTTAAATCACTTAGGCTTTCTAATAAATCGGTTGCAGATTTTGAATCTAGCGCACCTGTAGGCTCATCGGCAAAAATTAGTTTTGGTTCTGTCACTAATGCTCGCGACGAGGCTGTACGCTGCTTTTGCCCACCTGAAATTTGATAAGGATATTTGTTTAATAAATCACTAATTCCAAACAATGCAGCAATTCGATCAACTCTTGCATTAATAGCCTTTGTCGGCATTTTTGCAATCGCTAGTGGTAAAACAATATTTTCTCGCACTGTTAAAGAATCGAGCAAGTTATAATCCTGGAAAATAAACCCTAAATTATCTCGACGAAAATCCGCTAATTCAGCATCCTTCATACGTGCCAAATTAGTATCTTCAATAATAATTTCACCAGTTGTTGGCGTATCAATCGTTGCTAATACATTAAGAAGCGTAGATTTTCCAGCCCCAGAAGGACCCATTACCCCAACAAACTCTCCCTTTTCTACTTCAAATGATATATTCGATAGCGCTGTAAAAGTATTTGCGCCTTTGCCGTAATTTTTCCCAACGTTTTGTACCTTTAATAATGGCGTCATATACGCTCACCTCTTCTTTCTGACTTTAGTATACGACCTCAAACTTACAGCAAATTTGTCGCAAGCTTACAGCAACCTTAAATCATCTGCTTTTTGAAATTTGTAGACAAAAAAAGATTCATACACAAACTGTGCATGAATCTTTTCTAATCTATTGTGCTAATACTTTTTGAATATCTTCCTCAAAGCTACTTGGCTTATCTGCTGAGGCGTATCGTCCAACAACCTCTCCATTACGGTTTACAAGGAATTTTGTAAAGTTCCATTTAACACTATTGCCTAAAAATCCTTTGGAATGGGAAGTAAGATAATCGAAAATAGGATGTGCTTCTTTACCATTCACCTTCACGATCTCATGCATCGGGAACGTCACTCCATATGTTAGTCGACATTGGGAAGCCGCTTCTTCAGCTGACGCTAGCTCTTGTTTAAATTGATTTGATGGAAAACCAAGTACAACCAGACCTTGCTCCTGATATTTTTCATAGAGACCTTCTAATTCTTCAAATTGTGGTGTAAAGCCACATTTGGAAGCTGTATTAACAATTAGCATCGGCTTTCCTTTATAACGTTCAAGGCTATAGATAGTACCATCTTCTAAAGTTACATTAATATCATAAATGCTCATCTCTCTACCTCCTATTATAAACGTCCATTCATTCTTGCCACCTGCTGCAAAGGGTCCCAAACACCGTTGAATGGTGGTGCATAGGCCAAATCTAAATCTAGCAAATCAGGTAAGGTCATTTTACTATATAATGCTGTCGCAAACACATCGATACGCTTATCAACTCCCGCTGGTCCCACGATTTGTGCACCCAATAATAATTGATCACGCTTGCGAACGACCACTTTTATAAACATACGTTGTGCACCTGGATAATAGCCGGCTATATGGCGTGCAGATAATTTAAATGCCTCATAGTCAAAACCAAGCTCTTTAGCATCGCGCTCATTAATACCTGTTGTAGCAATAGTTAAATTGAAAAATTTTAAAATAGAAGTGCCCACAATTCCTCTAAACGGAGCAAATTTGCCTGACATGTTGAGACCTGCTAAACGACCTTGCTTATTAGCAGTCGTTCCTAAAGGTATATAATCTAAACGTTCTTTCACAATATTAAAGTGAGTTGCACAATCGCCAGCTGCATAAATATTTTCAAGGGAAGTCTCTAAATGGCGATTTACAATGATTGCTCCATTTTTTGCAAGTGCAATCCCAGTATTCTTTAAAAACTGTGTATTTGGTTTTATGCCTGAAGCGACAATGACTAAATCCGTCTCTAGAACGCCGTTATCTGTAATAACACGTTCCACTCGTTTATTTCCTTCAAAAGCTTCAACGCTCGTATTTAATAACAGCTCTACATCGTTCTTTTTCGCTTCCTCATGAACATGCTGAGCAAGTTCTTCATCTAAAATACGGGCCACATGACTTCCGCGCTGAATAAGCCTTACCTTTTTCCCACAGGCATGTATGGTTTCAGCCATTTCTAAACCAATATAGCCACCACCTATGATTGTTACCTGCTCAATCTCTGATGTTAAATCTGCCATCAAATCTTCCAGTTGAGGAATTGTTTTTACCGTATGGACACCATCTAGCTCATTCCCCCTTTTCACAGGCATGACTGGACTAGCCCCCGTTGCAATAAGAAGTTTATCGTAGGTAATCTCAAATTTATCACCACTTGCTTGTGTACCTGTAATAACCTTCTTCTCTATGTTTACATTCTCTACCTCATAGCCAACTCTTGCATCAATGCCATACTTATCTCGAAAAGTTTCGACATCTCTTGCAATTAAACGTTTGGTTGATGAAATACGACCATCTACAACATAAGGCAATCCACATTGCCCATATGAATAAATAAAACCACGTTCTAAAGTAGTTATTTCTGCTCCTGGAACATTCCGATAGATTTCCATTGCTGCAGACATACCTGCAGCATCTCCACCAATGATGACGTATTTCATTCTACAAGCCCCCTTATTTTTTCCTTGTTGCCATTAAATCTGCATATTGATCGATATACAAACGTCGTTTTCCACCACTTACGATGACCCGTACCACATGAATAGCTATTATCATTGTAAGTGCAAAACCTGCTATTGCGGCAAGTAGAGAAATGACAATTTGTAGAACATAAAATGGTGAATCCATATCTAATTGGATGTCACCTAATGTTGTAATGGCTTCTGATAAACACAAGGTAGCGATAATAGCAATACAACGACGCCATGATTGCTTTACAATACTTTTGCCATTCTTGTTGACCATTGTAAAACGCATCACCTTCATACCGAGTGTTGCACCATTCATCATACTTGGTAACACCCCAAAGAGTACCACGTACAGAGCCATTTTCACTAAGAATTCAAAAGTACCGCTATACCCTGTCAGAACACCAATAATCATCCAAACTGATTGGACGATAAATAAATCAATGGCCAATGCTAGTAAAATAGAAATCGGCTTAACAATATCATTTTTTTCCATTTCAGCAGCTTTAGCCTCAACCTCTTCATGAGAGGGGAATAATGCCCAAACAATTGGTGCTAAGAAGAAACCTAGGAGCGCACCTACACTGTTTAGTAATAAGTCATCGACATCAAAGATTCGGTATGCGCAATTAAAGATGCCATAAATGCCTGTTCTTTGTGTGACCTCATAAAACAATGTTAGCAAAAAGCTAATTAAAAATGCACGTTTCCAGTACCTTCTTTCTTTAAGAAAATATCGCAAGTAAACGCCGAATGGCATTAGTAGTAAGAAATTAAAGAAGGCTTGAAAAAATGCCTGCTGTTTTGTGATAGCAAGCCATGTAGATGGATTTGTGACAACAACGCCACTATCCTTTAAAACATCATCAACAAATTGAAAAAGTCGCAAATTAGTATGAACGGTGTCCGCGGATTGAAGTGAGCAAGTATCTCTTGTAGACGGAAATGGTAGTAATACTAAACAAAGCGCTGATAAAAAGTAAAAAATAAATGAGAACATGATAATGGTTTTGGACATCGATAAGTATCCATACTTACGATACGTATAAATCAGCCATGGTATAAATAGTACAAAGGATAAAATAATAGTTATGAAAAATGCTATAAAAATGGATTGCGTGTACGTTGACATAGAAACACCTCTCTCTTTAAATTGCCCTATTTTCTGAACACTAAAACTAAGTTTAGTCCTTCAATACTACATGTATATTTCATCAAGCTTACATAATCCTTAATTCAATAAAAAAACAGGTAAAGAATCTATACTCTCTACCTGTTACTTACTATGCTTTCGCTATTTCTTCTTTACAGAATGTCAAAATTTCTTCTAGTTCATCATCCTCTAATGCAAAGTCTAAATATTCACCTTCAGCCTTTTCCATGATGAAGTAATTTAATATAAATGGTTCTTCGTCTTTTTCACCAATTAGGACACGAATTTCAATGCCAGCTTCGTGGTAAAGCTCATCCTCTTCATCAATTTCTACATCCAGAATAAATTCATAACGCTTACCTTCAATAATATTTGTTGGGTCTAAAATCTCTTCCATTGAGAATTGTGTAATTTCCATTATATTTGCTCCTTTTTCTTTAGCTGTTCTTTTCTATATTAAATCAATTTCAGCATGGGTCAACTAGAAAACTCGTATACACCTGTCAGTAATTATGCCACAATGAAATGGAATTAATTTAGAACTAAATTTCCCTACATACGAGGAGGCTTTTTCATGAAAGAGCTATTATATTATCAAGACGTTATGTTACAAGAGTTTGATGCAACTATTATTAGTAAAGGAACTGACGAATCCGACCGTCATTATGTTGTACTATCGAACACCGCTTTCTATCCAACTGGTGGTGGTCAACCTCACGATACAGGTACATTGAATGCGTTGGAGGTCATAGATGTTGAAAAAGTGGATGATGAAATTCGTCACTATATTGAAGGTGATCTATCGACTTTAGATGGTGTGGTACATGGCAAGCTAAATTGGCCAAGACGATTCGATCATATGCAGCAGCATGCTGGGCAACATATTTTAACAGCTGCTTTTGTAGAGCTTTTTAATGCGCAGACTGTAAGCTTTCATCTAGGCAGTGAGCAAGTAACAATTGATCTTGCTATAGAAACGATTTCTGAGCAACAGCTTGCAGCGGCAGAAGCAAGAGCCAATGACATTATTCTAGAGAACCTCCCCATTCAAACTATCTGGGTTACAGAGCAAGAGCTGGGCAACTATAATCTTCGTAAAGAAGTTGCAGTGACGGGAGACATTCGACTTGTGATTATCCCTAATTTTGATTACAACGGTTGTGGTGGCACTCACCCTACATCCACAGGGCAAGTTAGTTCCATCAAAATATTAGGGACTGAAAAAATGAAGGGCAATGTGCGCGTTTCTTTTGTGTGTGGTCAACGCGTTTTGACTGAGCTTGGCATGCGGAAAAAAGTATTAGCGGACGTTGCTCGTCAATTAAGTGTCCCTGAGATTGATGCTGCCACAGCACTTACAAAAGTTTTATCTACTCAAAAAACTACAGAAAAAGCACTCGCTGCTGCGAAAGAGGAATTACTCACGTATGAAGCAAAGGCACTTGTTAATAGCGAAGGTGTCGTAACGGCTGCTTTTAATCAGCGAACAATGCAAGAGCTACAAAAAATAGCCCGTATGATTGTTACGGAACAGAAAGATGTAATAGCTCTACTTGTGTCTGAAAATGATGGCAAACTACAATTCGTTGCAGCAAGAGGTAATAATGTTTCAAAAAGCATGAAGGATGTTGCCCAAAAGGCACTGCCGCTTATTAATGGTAAGGGTGGCGGAAGTGACCAAATGGTACAAGGCGGTGGCGATTGCACCGTTTCGAAAGAAGAATTACTAGCAGCGATGCAAGACGCTTAATTACATTATAATAGAGGAGCTGTTTGTTATTAATAGACAGCTCCTCCTATGTTATTGAAAAAAGACAATGTCACTAGCAGAAAAAGACTTTTTGACAAGGTAAGTGGTTGATTTCCGTTACGCCAGCGTCCTTTCCAGGGGGCGTCCGGTGAGCCGCTTCATTCACTTACGGTCGCTCCAGGGCCTCATCTGTGACGCTAAATCCCCTAGGAGTGACACTGGCTCCACTCCAATCAACCATTCTGTAAAAGTGGCTTTTCCTTATCTTTCATATAGTCGTTGTGAACAAAATAGCAAATGTATAATTCGAGAAAGGATAGACTCTTATTTTCAATGGGAGAAATGATGATTGACCACACCTCTCCATAAAATGAATAGTGAACACCTTCAATTAAGCCTTTGCTAAAAAGGTAACATTTTTATGAGGTGGAGTGGATGGATACCTGACTTTCGTGGGATAGCGAGACAGACGATCCTCTGCATGGAGCGGTAATCCATTTTGACCTTTCACAAAAATTGTATGGATGGTTTTGTTTTTCAACACTCTGAGAGGAGCTGTCATTAATAGACAGCTCCTCTCTAATTTTAATATTTAAATTTTTGAATGGCTTCATATAAACGTTTTGCCATTTCTGATAGTTTTTCAGTTTGATTGTTCATTACTGCTACCGTCTTCAACTGTTCCGCTGTTGCATCTGTTACCTCATGCACATAATCACTTGCCGCATGTGCAGTAGCTGCCATTTCTTCCATAGACGCGGAAACTTCCTCCGTATTGGCAGACATTTGTTCAGCTGAAGCATTCATTTCTTCAATTTGACCTGCTATTTCTCCTACTGCTTGAACCATTTCCTCGAAGCGTTCTCCCACTGCCTCAATAGAAGCTAAACCACGCTCAACATTATCTTCACCAAATTCAGCTGCTTTTACTACTTCTAATGTATAAGATTGAACTCTTTCAATAAGCACATTAATTTTAGTAGCTGATTCTGCTGTTTGCTCCGATAGCTTGCGAACTTCTTCTGCTACAACGGCAAAGCCTTTACCAGCATCTCCTGCCCGTGCTGCTTCTATAGAGGCATTCAATGCCAATAAATTTGTTTGATCGGAGATATCGGTAATCATTTTTGAAATTAAGCTAATTTCTTCTGACTCTTTTTCTAGCTTGTGAATAATTGATAGTTCATCTGTTGTGCCTTGCTGAATCTCATTCATACGTAAAACGGATTGTTGAACTGCATGATTGCTTTCACTAATTTTCTGGGAAATAAAATCTGTATTACAAGCAATTGTGGAGGCAACTTCAGCTACATTTTGTATCCCTATCGCCATTTGTTCCATTGCTGAGGCACTTTCCTCTGCCATCACAGTTTGGCTTTGTGCCCCTCGATCTACTTCACTTATTGCACCAGCAATTTGCTTTGAACGCTTTGTTACTCCATTTACATCTCCCATTAAATCACACGCAGCTTCATTCACTGCCGTTGCTTCTTGACTCACTTTGGCTATCATTTCCCGCATATTATCAGTCATACGATCTAATGCACGTGCCATCGTTCCCATTTCATCAATACGTTTCAAATATTTTTCTGGAATTTCCTGTGTAAAGTCTCCTTCCGATAAGCCCTCACTAATGCGAAGTACATGTCGAAGTGGTCTACTAACAGAGCGAGAAATGGCAAATGAGATGCATAGCCCAAGTATTGAAACAATGATCGTAGTGACAATGAAGTTCGTCTTAAGCTTAGAAAGCCCTGAAAACATCTCATCTTCTAATGCGATAACCCCCATTTTCCAACCATTATCGAGGGTATGATAGCCCATTAGACTAGTTCCTGTATCTTCCGTTTCAAAAGAAAAATAACCGTTATCATTAGCAATCATTTCTTTAGCAGCCATTGCTCTGCTTGTCTTGATACCTGTTTCGTCTGCTTCCTTAATTGGATTGTATTGCTCCTTCACATACGAATGATTATTATGTCCAATAATTGTTCCGTTAGCGTCTAACATAAATGCATAGCCACTGTCTCCAACCTTAATGTCTTCTACAATTTTAGATAGGTAATAGCCGTCAATACGTGCTAATAATAAAGCTTTTTCACCTGTCACTGTGTCAATTGGAGAAACGATTAAAATGACTGGTTCACCTGTTACACGACTAATCGTAATGTCAGACATGACAGACTTACCAGTAAAACCTTCTTTTACGTAATCACGATCCCCTAGATCAGCTGTTGTATCATCCAGATAATGGGCAACTCCATTAGCATTGATAATGCCAAAACCTAAGTAATTTTCATTACTGGCAAGACGTTTCGATAGATACTGCTTCTGCTTTTCAAAGTCCATGCTCCGAACTGCCTCTTGCTCTGCAATGGCTTCCACCTCCACTAGTGTTAATTGGAAGTGTTCTTCTATGTATTGGGACACATCCTCTGCTCTAGATACCAAATTAGATTCCACTTGCTCATTCACAGCTTTTGTACTATTTATCCAAGTAGATAGCCCAAGCGTGCCACATGTTACAAATATAAGAGCTATAATTGCAACAATTAATTTACCACCAATACCTTTTAACCACATTTCTCTTTTTCTCACTTCTTCCATTTTTAGCTATACAATCCGCATATTTTTGCATAACTTCAGAGTAAAGTCACTAAAAGTAGAAGTCAACAAAAGTTTTCCAATATGATTAATAAATGTATAATAATACCATTCGCACTACCTTTATAGTGCTAACAATTTTCTACAAAATTTTCAATTCATAGATCCCTCTTGTCATTAAAAAGGAGAGTACACCATGCTAATAGAGGTAATTAAAACATTTTCCAACAAAAATTGATTATAATTCACATTTTTTGCTGATTATTAAAGATAGGATCCGTTTAACACATTTTGAGGGGAGGATTTCCATGAGTTCAGACAAAAATAATGTTTCTCGTCGAGACTTTTTAAAAACTACAGGTATTGCTGCTGGTACATTAGTCGGTGGTGGTTTAATTGGAGGATTAGTTGGTTACAACATCCATGGTAAAGGTACTTCTACCCTAGAGCATGGTGGTCATGAAACAACGAATGAGGCCACAGGCTCACCAAAAGCTAAGATGTTCTTCAGAAATGAAAAAGATTTTAGTATCTTATCAAAGGCCACGGAACGTATCTTCCCAGAGGACGATTTGGGACCAGGAGCTATTGGTTTAGACGTTCCCTATTTTATCGATCATCAACTTGCAGGAAATTATGGAAGTAACTCTAAAGAATATATGCAAGGTCCATTTGATGTTGGTGCCCCAACTCAAGGCTATCAAAGCCGTTTAACGCGAGCGGAAATTTTTAGACAGGGTATTCAAAAAATGGAGGATGAAGCACAAAAGCGTTATAAGAAAAGCTTTAACGATTTAGATGGCAAACAAATGGATGAAATATTAACTGCCTTCCAAAAAGGTGACATAGAAATGGTTGGGGTTACTTCCGCGTTCTTTTTTACATTATTACGAGCAGCTACATTAGAGGGAGCTTATTCTGACCCTATGTATGGAGGAAATCGCAATATGGATGGCTGGCGTATGAAGGGCTTCCCTGGTCACCAGATGGCTTATATTACACAAATAGAAGATGCCAAGTTCCAAAAAATTGAGCCTAATCCATTAGGCAACCACTAGGGGGGGATACAAAATGGCTAAAACATTACCGAGTGTAGACGTTGTAACAGTTGGTGTAGGTTGGACTGGCGGTATTGTCGCTGCTGAATGTGCTAAAGCTGGCTTAAAGGTAGTCGGTTTAGAGCGAGGTCAAAAGCGTGGAACCGAGGATTATTTAAATGTTCATGACGAATACCGTTACGCCATCCGATATGATTTAATGCAAAATCTTTCTAAAGAGACCGTAAGCTTTCGGAATGATCGCAATATGAAGGCATTACCAATGCGTCAGCTTGGCTCCTTCTTACTTGGAGAGGGTCTGGGTGGATCAGGAACACATTGGAATGGAATGACTTATCGATTTTTACCCTATGATTTTCAAATCAAGACATTAACAGATAAACGTTATGGACCAAATAAGCTTGGACCAGATTATCTGATTCAGGATTGGGGATTAACATATGATCAGCTTGAGCCCTATTTCGATAAGTTCGAGAAAACAGCTGGTATTTCGGGTGATGATAAAAATAAATTTAGTGGAAAGCGTTCGAATCCCTATCCAACACCGCCTATGAAAAAAACGCCTATGCTTGCACAATTCGAAAAAGCTGCAACAAACCTGAAGCTAACACCTTATATGGTTCCATCAGCTAATGTATCAGAGGTTTATAAAAATCCAGATGGCGAAACGATCAACGCTTGCCAATATTGTGGTTTTTGTGAACGCTTTGGATGCGAATATGGTGCAAAGTCGTCCGCAGAAATTACTGTTGTCCCTACAGCCCTGAAGACAGGAAATTTTGATTTACGCTTTAATTCCAATGTTGTTGAAATTTTAAAGCAGGGTAACAAGGCTACAGGTGTAAGATATATCGATACTGTTTCGGGAGAAGAATTCATTCAACCAGCTAATGCTGTTGTATTAACTAGTTATGTCTTTAATAATGCCAAGCTATTAATGGTCTCTGACATTGGTGAAAGATATGACCCTACTACTGGCAAAGGAACACTTGGCAGAAACTATTGCTATCAAATTTTGCCTGGTGCTGCTGGGTTCTTCGAGGAACAATACAATACATTTATGGGTGCAGGTTCGTTAGGCATGTGTATAGACGATTACAATGGGGATAATTTTGACCATAGTGATTTAGATTTTATTCACGGAGGTAATATTGCACTTACACAGACAGGGACGCGACCAATCGGCTCAAATCCAACTCCGCCTGATACGCCTACTTGGGGACCAGAATTTAAAAAGCAATCTATTTATTACTATACACGTTCATTTGGGATTGGTGCGCAAGGAGCATCTATGCCACATAAGGAAAACTATATATCACTGGACCCTACCTATAAGGATGCTTACGGGCTGCCATTAACTCAGTTAACATACAATTTTACTGATCAGGATCGAGCTCTTCATAAATATATCTCTGCACGTGCAGCTGACATTATGAAGGAAATGGGTGCAAAAACTATTGTCCCTAACGCGGAAATTACCGATTACAATATCGTACCTTACCAAACAACGCATAATACAGGTGGTACGGTGATGAGCTTAACACCAGAGCAAGGGGTTGTGAATAATTACTTACAGCACTGGGATGTTGATAACCTTTTCGCAGTAAGTGCAGGCAACTTTGCACACAATAGTGGTTATAATCCAACAGGCACATTAGGGGCACTTGCCTACCGTTGTGCTGAGGGAGTCATCAAATACAGTCAATCAGGTGGTTCATTAGTATAAATAAATCATTCTAAAGGAGGCAAGACTTATGGGAGGTCTAGGAGCAATTGGAGTACCTGGATTAATTATTATTTTAGTGATTGTATTAATTGTATTTGGCCCAAAAAAATTACCAGAAATCGGTGGAGCGGTTGGCAAAACGTTTGCAGAATTTAAAAAGTCTACTAAGGGACTTATGGATGATGAAGATGATACCGTGAAAAAGGTCGAAAAAAAATCTGATGCTTCGTAGGAGGGTTTCCTATGGATCCATATGAAGACGGAAAAAGAAAATATTTAAGCCCTCTAGATAAACCACAAGCCGAGCCTCCAAAGCCAGTGGAGGCTTTAGTTGAAATACCTACGGTAGCAATTGAAGAGGATCATGTGTCAGATGAACCCCTGATACCTGTTACCTCATTATTGGAGCATCTTAGTGATTTACGTAAGCAAATTATCAAAGGGTTAACAGTTTTTATTTTATTTTTTATTGTTGTCTTTTCTACTATTAATATTTGGTTTCCATTCATAACGCGAGGTCACTCACTCGTTATTTTAGGACCACTAGAAGTAGTTAAATTTTACATGACGATTTCAACAACTTTAGCTTTTGGTCTTGCAATGCCTTTCCTCGTCCACTTTCTTTGGAGCTTTATTAAACCAGGCTTAAAAGAAGAGGAAAGTCGATTTTTAGGCCTCTATGCACCAATCATGTTAGTTCTATTTTTAGTAGGAGTAGCTTTTGGCTATTTCGTCGTTAACCCACTTAGCTATACATTCTTAGTAAGCATTGGGGCTACCAATTTCGATGTCATGGTATCAGCAAATGAATATATGCACTTTTTAATCATGACTACAGTACCGCTTGGTCTATTATTTGAGTTACCGATTGTTGCCCTATTCTTATCAGCCATTGGTGTACTGACTGCTGAATCCATGAAAAAAATACGAGGCTGGTCTTATATCGCAATGGGCGTAGGCTCCGCTGTTATCACGCCACCAGACTTTATAAGTCAGTTACTCGTATTAATACCGATGATTATTTTATATGAAATAAGTATTTACCTCGTTAAACGTATAGAACGCAAACAAATTGAAAGCACTGCGTAAATTTTACGCAGTGCTTATTTTTTCTTTAGATCCATCACAATAATTTCTGGTAGATTAAAAATACGATATGGTACTGTGCTATTACCCAACCCTCTACTAACTACCATTTTCGTCGCGCCTGCTTCGTAGACACCAGCTGTATATTTTGGGAACAGCCCCTGTCCTGGTGCCACAAGTCCTCCAAGCCCAGGAATACGAACTTGCCCACCATGCGCATGTCCCGAAAATACTAAATTTATGTGATAATTTACATACGTATTAAATAATTCTGGTCTATGTGCTAGTAACAACTTAAACATATCGTCTGGCAAATAGGCCGTTGCAATGTCCAGCATATCTTCTGTTGTTCTACCCATTAACGGATCCTCAATACCAACAATCGCCAAGCGCTCCCCGTCGCGCTCTAACACGGTCGATTCGTTGGCCATAATATGTACCCCTAACGATGACAGCGCCTCATAAATTTCATTCACCTTATTCGTCGCTACCTCATGGTTTCCTAGTACATAATAAACATCCGCTATTTTAACTAGTCCTTCCACTGCTTGTAGGCTTTGTTTTAAATTATAGCGATTACTATCGATCACGTCACCTGTGATAAAAATATAATCAGGCTTTGTATCCTTTACCTTAGCAATCAATTTTTGTTGCTTGTCACCAAAGACAGCGTCATGTAAATCCGAAACTTGTACAATGCGTAGCCCATCAAAGCTGTCAGGCACACTATCTGATTCAAACACATGTTTACTTACGACTAGCCAGTGATTGTTTACGTACAAAAAAATGACTATAAAAACAACAAAGAAGATACCATATAATAATTTTTTCAATCGCAATCGCTCACTTTGTGGCTACTTTTTTCAGAAATAATTCTGACTTTCTCATTATAAGCAAAAAACAGAGTGATTGTAAGTATATGCACTTTAAATACACAAAATGCACAAATACACTTAGCTTAAAATTTTTATCATTAGATTATGATACACGCTTTAATCTATTATTTGTTAACTATTGGCATGCTATACTATGGGTAGAAAGGCATATTTTATTATCCCCTCATAATACATCACGATATGGGAAATGCATCTCATTTACTAAAGTGCGAGAATACTAATAAACTTAAATCAGTTAAAGGAGAAAAAAATTGCTTTATTGTAAGTAATGATCCAGTTAGATTGGACGATAAATGTGTTTTACATACTAATAAATTACATAATTTACAGAATCGAATAATTTCAGAATCCAGCTTCCATTGCTACAGGCAAGTATAAAACTGATGACGAAAAATTTATTTAGTACAGTTGCGCTACATAATATTCTAAATTTAGATGATAAGAGGTGAAAAAATGTTGAAAGCCATCATAGTAGATGATGAAATTTTAGCAATCAATTTATTAGAAGCCACGTTACATGATAATAGCGATGTTACTATTATCGGAAAATTCGTAAATCCACTAGAGGCTATTGCAAACATCCCTACACTCAAACCTGATATTCTTTTTTTAGATATAGATATGGCCGAAATGAATGGTATTGAATTTGCTAGTAAGATTGCAGACCTTCCTTTTTTAATGGACATTGTATTTGTCACTGCATATGAACGTTTTGCAATAGAAGCTTTTAATGTACAGGCTGTTGACTATATTTTAAAGCCTATTGAGAAAGAGCGTTTAATGAAGACAATCAAGAGAATATCCATGCGTAGAAAGCAATTTCATGTTAAAGCTGCTGTACACCACATAGAGGAAGAAGCTCATATAATAGAGGATTTTCACTTTCATGTTCATTCTGGAAGAGTATATATCGGTAACACAGCATTAGCCCTATCTACAAAGGAATTTCAAATTTTTTTCTTTCTAGCACAACGACCTGGACAAATTTTTCCCCCATCAGAGCTGTATAAGCTTATTTGGGCAGAGGAAAGTATCGGGCATACACAGGCATTGAAGGTTCATATTAGTAATTTACGAAAAAAGCTAGAATCCGTTGCTGGCCATAGAGCAAAGATTATAACAGTGAGGGGTTCGGGATATAAATTCCATTTCGAGCCATGAAAAAGAAGGGCACTGCGATTACATTACGAATCGCGTGCCCTCTTTTTGGTTATTTTTTTGCGGCTTCTTGAATCTCATAAAATGCCCAATGGTGTTTTGGAACATCTTTAAATAATGGTGTTTGATCTTCAATAAGAACTTGACGTTCA
This sequence comes from Lysinibacillus sp. GW823-FHT02G10, assembly GCF_058797135.1. Classification (NCBI taxonomy): domain Bacteria; kingdom Bacillati; phylum Bacillota; class Bacilli; order Caryophanales; family Bacillaceae; genus Lysinibacillus; species Lysinibacillus sp. GW823-FHT02G10. The sequence continues at coordinate 1,637 of NZ_JBXAJI010000009.1, read as the reverse complement.
AACAGTCGATTTAATACCTTCACTGCTTGTGCACGTGTTAAAAATCCATCTGGATTGAATGTATCTGCTGTTATTCCTGTCATAATTTCCGCTGCATTGACAGTATCAATTGCTTGCCTTGCCCAATGATGGACACTCACATCTTTGAATACTGCACTTTGTGAGGTTGGTGAACAGAAATCTGCATCAGGACGTTCTATACATTGCTGTTCTATCCAGCGGGCTGCCACTGTAGCCATCTGTGCACGCGTAATAAAGCCGTTTGGATTAAAGTTCGTTGCTGTAACCCCTTTAAACAGACCCTTTTCCTTCGCAAATTCGATTGCATCTTTAGCATCATGTTGGAATGTATCTGTATAGGTTACCTTTGCTTGCGGTATGGCGTTACCTGTTAATTGACGAGCAAACATACTTGCCATCTGTGCCCTTGTAACAGAAGCATTCGGACGGAAGGTACCATCTGGATAGCCTTGAATGTAAGGTAGATGTGTAACACCCTCTGTAGTTGGCTCCTTCACTTCTTCCTTCTCTGGTAAGTAGAGAATGGAGAAGGTGGAGAATTTATTCACCTCAAACTGTAAACCTGTTATTCCCTTTTGATATTCTACAATCTTCCCACGTACAACTTCTTTTGTGCCATCACTATGCTCGATAAAGATCGCCAAATTGGCAAGTTGTTCATCTGTTAAATCTGTAGGCAACGGCAATGTTAATTTAACAGGACGGCTTTGCATATTGGTTTCAATGCTCATTGGACGACCAAGTAACTCTACAACCGCACCTTCTACCAATTGCTGCACAACGGTTTCCCTTTTGGCTTGTTCTACAATCTCTAGCTGTTTATCATGCCCTTTTATCGGAACGAGTCGGAAGTATAGATTTTCACTAAACATTTCCAATGAAGTTTTTGGCACTTCAATTCTAACGTTATCGGTAACAATTTCGAGATGGACTGCTCCATTTTGCAAAAGTGACAGCACATGTTTAGGAATGGACACTTGGACTTGATTTACTTGATCCTTCTCGTCTGGGATGACAATCCTTGCTTTATCATTCCCTTGTTCCTTTAATTTCCTAATTGTCTCTGTTGCGCTTGCTGCTGTTAATGTGACATCATCATTCATCGTGTTATCTACATTTTTTGCTCGTTTTATCGTTGTTTTTGAAACTACATCACCATTGCCAGATTCTACATCTACTACAATTTCCTCTACATTGGTTGAAGGTGTTGATGAACCTGAATCAGGATTTGGTGAAGGATCAGTATTACCGCCACCTGTATTATTACTAATCCATTTTGCATAGATCACTGTGTTTGCTGTAATAAGAGTATTAAAATTATATGGTGTTGTGTAGGCATTACTTGTATACCAGCCCCCAAATGTATAGCCAGCTTTCGTTGGCGCTGGTGTAGGCTGACCTGCTTTTCCTTCATGTACCACCATCTGATTGGAGACAGCACTACCGCCAGCCACATCAAAGCTTACCGTATGTGTCACAGTCACAGGATTCCATTTCGCATAAATCATTGTGTCTCCTGTAATCGTAGTATCAAAATTAAATGCTGTATTTCCCATACTGCTTGTGTACCAGCCGACAAATGTATGTCCTGCTTTCGTTGGTGGAGGTGGCTCCGT
>NZ_JBXAJI010000008.1:0-108617 GCF_058797135.1 Lysinibacillus sp. GW823-FHT02G10 | reverse complement strand
TTAAAAAGTCATGGATGTATTCCATGGCTTTTTTTTATTTTGTGAACTATTCATAAAATGCTATAATATATTTAATATTTACAAGTGGATTTAAAGGAAATTTCTTTCGTCTAGATACATTCTGGATTTAATAATGGAGGAATCAAAATGAGGCAGAACATTTTTTCTGCGATTTCGATCTCAAGTCTACTACTTATATTCTTTATGTTTGGCTATGATTCAACCAAATGGTATGGAAACTTTTTTACATTTCTCTATCGTGTAAATATGTTTATGCCGTTTATTTTAGGTGGTTTAGGCATCACCAGTGCCCTATTTGGCATCAAAGGATATCGTATGGTTCTTGTTGTCCTTCATTTGTTCCTACTGCTATTATTTTTTTGTATCTATTTAAAGGCATTTTTTGTTCCATGAGCATTCATCAAAACTGCGGAGAGGAATTCTGCAGTTTTTTCTATTTATTTAAGTTCTTACATACTTCTGTAAGCAACAAAAGGTATAATGAATTACAAATTGGTTGTGAATGAATATGTACAATGGAAAGGAAGAAAAAGTTGGGAAAAAAGCAAATTTGGTATGAGGTACAGGAAAACGAGTCAATCGAGGATTGCTTGGCAAGAATGCGGAAAGATGGCTTTATGGTCATAGGACGAAAAGAAGAGCCACTTTTTCATATCGTAGATGGTGAGCCAGCTTATTTGCGCCAAAAAATTCAGTTTAAAGGTATACCTGCTCAAGATATCGAATGATTTTGACTAAAAACCGAACATTTTTTTTCACCTAATAAAAAATGTTCGCATTTTTGGATTGACGATAAGACAATCCCTTGTTAAAATGTGAGAAGGAAAAACAAATAGATCCCACATATATGCTAGAGGATTGGCTCTAGTGTCTCTACCCGGCACCGTAAATGCTGGACTATGCGGGAAAGCACTTTTGGCGTATGGTGAGAAGGTCTTTGTACAGCTATGTACATGGAGACGATCTTGTCCGAATAATCCTCAAGTAAACTGCTTTCACGTGTACTGGTAGAGAGTAGTTTATTTGGGGATTTTCTTTGTAAATAAGAATTGCAGTAGCTATTCAAAATAGAGGCTAGCACAATAAATAATTGATCATTTTTCTATCGTTTAAAAGGAGCGACAATTTATGAATCCGAAAATCGGTGTCATTATGGGTAGTTCAAGTGACTGGGAAACAATGAAACATGCATGTGATATTTTAGATGAATTACAAGTACCGTACGAAAAGAAAGTTGTATCTGCACATCGTACACCTGATTTAATGTTTGAATATGCAGAGGCAGCTCGCGAGCGAGGAATACAAGTAATTATTGCTGGAGCAGGCGGTGCTGCACATTTACCAGGAATGGTGGCAGCTAAAACAACATTACCTGTCATCGGTGTACCAGTTCAATCCCGTGCACTTAATGGACTTGATTCACTATTATCCATCGTTCAAATGCCTGGTGGCGTACCTGTAGCTACTGTAGCGATTGGCAAAGCAGGAGCGACTAATGCAGGGTTACTTGCAGCTCAAATTTTGTCAACAACAGATGCGGAGCTTGCTAATAAATTAGATGCTAGACGTGAAGCAACAAAGCAGCAAGTATTAGAAAGTACAGGTGACTTAGTGTGACGAAGATTATTTATCCTGGACAAACGATAGGCATTATAGGCGGAGGGCAACTTGGTCGAATGATGGCACTTGCTGCAAAGGAGTCAGGTTTTAAAGTGGCTGTTCTTGAACCAGCAATGGACTCACCTTGTGGGCAGGTAGCAGATATTCGCATTGTAGCTCCATATGATGATGAAGCTGCTTTAGAAGAACTTGCAGAAGTAAGTGATATTATCACATATGAATTTGAAAATATTGATTATGAAGGCTTAAAGCGTTTATCACAAATGGCTTATGTTCCTCAAGGAGCAGAGTTGGTACGTATTACACAAAACCGTATAACAGAGAAAGAAGCTATTGTGAAAGCTGGTTGCCCAGTAGCACCATATATTGTTGCAAAAACTTATGAAGAATTAGTAGCCAATATTGATTCGATTGGTTATCCTTGTATAGTCAAAACAGCAAGAGGTGGTTATGATGGCAAGGGACAGCAGCTTTTAAAATCAACTGAAGATTTGCCTTTAGCGAAAGAATTATTCACGCATTCGCAATGTATTGCAGAAGGATTTGTTCCTTTCGTAAAGGAAGTATCGGTCATTGTTCAAAGAAATGGTCATGGTGAATCGTATTGTCAGCCAGTTGGAGAGAACATTCATGTTCATCATATTCTTCACGAGACAATAGTACCTGCTCGCATAACTGAAAGCACAGCTCAAGCTGCAGAACGAGAAGCTTTGAAAATTGCAGATTATTTACATTTAGTGGGAACGCTAGCGGTAGAAATGTTTGTATTAGAAGATGGTAGTATTGTTATCAATGAATTAGCACCAAGACCTCATAATTCTGGTCACTATTCAATTGAAGCATGTAATGTTTCACAATTCCATCAGCATATTCGTGCTGTTTGTGGCTGGCCGTTACGTAAGCCACAACTATGGGCACCATCCATTATGGTCAATGTATTAGGGCAGCATGTCGTGCCACTCAGTAACTCAATTGCTAAATATCCTGAATGGTCCATACATCTTTATGGGAAAGCTGAAGCTAAGGTCAACCGTAAAATGGGCCATGTGACGATTATGACAAAAGACTTAGAAGCTACACTACAACAAATCGAGAGTTCTGGCATTTGGTCAGAATAGAAGGAGATACGCGATGATTGAACGTTACACAAGACCCGAAATGGGTGCAATTTGGACAGAACAAAATAAATACCAAGCTTGGCTAGAGGTTGAAATTTTAGCTTGTGAAGCATGGGCAGAGTTAGGAGATATCCCTAAAGAGGATGTTGCTAAAATTCGCGAAAATGCTTCATTTGATGTGAATCGTATATTAGAAATTGAACAAGAAACTCGTCATGACGTTGTAGCCTTTACTCGTGCTGTTTCTGAAACACTTGGAGAAGAGCGCAAATGGGTACATTATGGTTTAACTTCTACGGACGTAGTAGATACAGCACTTTCTTATTTAATCAAACAAGCAAATGATATTTTACGAAAAGATATAGTAAATTTCATTGATATTATTGCTACTAAGGCAAAAGAACATAAACATACAGTTATGATGGGACGCACACATGGTGTTCATGCTGAACCAACAACTTTCGGTTTGAAACTTGGTTTATGGTATGAGGAAATGAAGCGTAACCTTGAACGTTTTGAAGCAGCTGCCAAAGTAATTGAAACAGGAAAAATGTCTGGAGCTGTTGGAACATATGCCAATATCGATCCTCGTGTTGAGCAATATGTTTGCGATAAATTAGGACTTGCAGCATCACCGATCTCCACACAAACTTTACAGCGTGATCGCCATGCTCAGTATTTAGGTGCATTAGCTTTAATCGCTACTTCAATTGAAAAATTCGCAACAGAAATTCGTGGACTACAGAAATCTGAAACACGTGAAGTGGAGGAAGCTTTTGCAAAAGGACAAAAAGGATCATCTGCAATGCCACATAAACGTAATCCAATCGGTTCTGAAAACATGGTTGGTATGTCTCGTTTAATGCGAGGTTATATGGTGACTGCTTATGAAAATGTAGCTTTATGGCATGAGCGTGATATTTCACATTCATCTGCTGAGCGTGTTATTTTACCGGATGCAACAATTACTCTTAACTACATGCTAAATCGCTTCGGTAATATTGTGAAAAACTTAACAGTATTCCCTGAGAACATGAAACGTAATATGGATCGTACATTTGGTCTTATTTATTCTCAACGCATCTTACTAGCATTGATTGATAAAGGACTAGTACGTGAAGAAGCTTATGATACAGTACAACCTTTAGCAATGCAGGCTTGGGACGAGCAAGTTCAGTTCCGTACATTAGTCGATGCAAGTGAAAAAATCACATCTTATTTAACAAAAGAAGAGTTGGATGATTGTTTTGATTACAACTACCACTTACAGCATGTTGATATGATTTTTGAACGACTAGGACTTAACTAATATTTATTTAGCCATCTAATAATAAATGTTAGAGCCACCAGTAAAAGTTTCAGAGTTGAATCGTAGAGATACGGTTCAATTCTGAACATTATTACAAGCGTATCTCATAATATCAGGGGGAAAACGAAATGACTAAAGGTCAACTTTTGTATGAAGGTAAAGCAAAAAAATTGTTCACAACAGAGGAGCCAAATGTGCTACTTGTTGAGTACAAGGATAGTGCAACAGCATTCAATGGTGAAAAGAAAGAGGAAATTGAAGGTAAGGGCATTTTAAATAATCGCATTACTTCATTAATTTTCGAAAAATTACAAGCTAACGGAATTGCGTCACATTTCGTAAAACGATTATCCGATACACAACAACTTGTAAAAAAAGTAGAAATTATTCCGATTGAGGTAGTTGTTCGTAATATTGCTGCTGGAAGTTTAGCAAAGCGTCTAGGTCTTGAAGAAGGGACACCTTTAAAACGACCAATCGTTGAATTTTATTATAAAGACGATGATTTAGGCGACCCACTTATTACGACAGAACATATTGATGTTCTTGAACTTGCCACACCAACTGAAGTAACAGCTATTTATGATGGTGCATTAGCCGTTAACAAAGTGCTACAGCCGATCTTTGCAGATGTCAATGTGACATTGATTGATTTTAAATTAGAATTCGGCCGTGATATGGATGGTCATGTATTATTGGCAGATGAAATTTCACCAGATACATGCCGACTTTGGGATGCAACAACGAAGCAAAAGTTAGACAAAGATGTTTTTCGTCGTGACCTTGGTAATTTAACTGAAGTTTATACTATTATACTTTCTAGACTCGGAGGCAAATAACAATGAAAAAAGTAAAAATCTATGTAACATTACGTGAGAGTATTCTTGATCCTCAAGGCTCTGCAGTACAAGGTTCTTTAGCTAAGATGGGCTACGGTGAAGTAGAAGATTTACGTATCGGTAAATATCTTGAACTATCAATTAAAGATTCAGAACGTGACATTGATACTCTAGTAAAAGAAATGTGTGAAAAGGTTTTAACGAACGTTGTAATTGAAGACTACCGTTACGAAGTCGAGGAGGCTATTTAATCATGAAATTCGCAGTACTCGTATTCCCTGGGTCAAACTGTGACATCGATATGTATCATGCGATTAAAGACGAGCTAGGTGAAGAAGTAGAATATGTATGGCATACAGCAACAGATCTAAGTGGTTTTGATGGTGTATTAGTACCTGGAGGATTCTCCTATGGGGATTATCTTCGTTGTGGTGCAATGGCTAATCAATCTAACATTATGACAGAAGTTAAGAAGGCAGCAGATGCTGGTAAACCTGTATTAGGTGTATGTAATGGCTTCCAAATCCTAACGGAAGCAGGTTTATTGCCAGGAGCTTTATTGCGCAATAAAAACTTAAAATTTATGTGCCGTACAGTGCAGCTTAAAGTTGAAAACAACAATACATTATTCACAAATCAATATGAGCAAGGTCAAATCATCAATATTCCAATCGCACATGGTGAAGGTAACTACTACTGTGACGAGGAAACTTTACAATCACTAAAAGATAATAATCAAATCGTATTCACATACTCAGGTGACAATCCAAACGGTTCTTTAGAAGATATCGCAGGGATTATAAACGAGCGCGGCAATGTATTAGGGATGATGCCACACCCAGAGCGAGCTGTTGATGCACTGGTGGGCGGCGCAGACGGTCTAGCAGTATTTAAATCAATCGTGAAGCAGTGGAGGGAAAATCATGTCAACAACTAAGTTTGAGCCAACAGCACAGCAGATTAAAGATGAGAAGCTATACGCTGGAATGGGGATGTCAGACGAAGAATTTGCAATGGTAGAAGTTATTTTAGGACGTCTACCTAACTGGACAGAGACAGGTCTTTTCTCAGTAATGTGGTCTGAACACTGCTCGTACAAAAATTCAAAGCCAGTACTACGTAAATTCCCTACTAAAGGGCCACAGGTATTACAAGGACCAGGTGAAGGTGCAGGTATTGTTGATATTGGTGACGAACAAGCAGTAGTGTTTAAAATGGAATCGCATAACCATCCATCTGCAATAGAACCTTATCAAGGGGCTGCAACGGGTGTCGGTGGTATTATCCGTGACGTTTTCTCAATGGGTGCACGTCCAATCGCTATGTTAAACTCATTACGCTTTGGTGAATTAAAGTCAGCACGTGGTAAATATCTATTTGAAGAAGTAGTAGCGGGAATCGCAGGATATGGTAACTGTATCGGAATCCCAACAGTAGGTGGCGAAATTCAATTTGATCCTTGCTATGAAGGTAATCCTCTAGTGAATGCTATGTGTGTCGGTTTAATTGATCATAAAGATATTCAACGAGGCATTGCTGCTGGTGTAGGTAATACAGTGATGTATGTTGGAGCGAAAACAGGCCGTGATGGTATTCATGGTGCAACATTCGCCTCTGAGGAATTAACTGAGGAATCAGAAAACCAACGTCCAGCAGTACAAGTTGGAGATCCATTTATGGAGAAGCTTTTACTTGAAGCTTGTTTAGAGGTTGTAAAATCGGATGCTCTAGTTGGTATTCAAGATATGGGTGCAGCTGGTCTTACTTCTTCTTCAGCAGAAATGGCTTCAAAGGCTGGTTCTGGTGTAGAAATGAACTTAGACTTAGTGCCTCAGCGTGAAACAGGAATGTCAGCGTATGAAATGATGTTGTCTGAGTCTCAAGAACGTATGCTTTTAGTTGTGAAAAAAGGTCGCGAAGATGAAATTAAAGCGATTTTCGATAAATACGATTTAGATGCAGTAGCGATTGGTCGCGTTACAGATGATAAAATGCTTCGTCTGCTACACAAAGGACAAGTAGTTGCAGAGGTACCTGCAGACGCATTAGCAGAAGATGCACCTGTTTATCATAAACCATCTGCAGAACCTGCATACTATGCTCAGTTCCAAGCAATCGAAAACACTGAACCTGCTGTGACTGATTACAAAGAAACACTCATTGCTTTATTAAAAGCACCAACAATTGCTTCTAAAGAATGGGTATACGATCAATATGATTATCAGGTACGTACATCAACAGTTGTTAAACCAGGCTCTGACGCTGCTGTTATTCGAGTACGTGGCACAAATAAAGGGTTGGCAATGACAACAGACTGTAACTCACGTTATATCTATTTAGATCCAGAAGTGGGTGGTGCTATCGCAGTAGCCGAAGCAGCTCGTAATATCGTGGCAACTGGTGGCACGCCACTTGCGATTACAGACTGCTTAAACTTCGGTAATCCAGAGAAACCAGAAATCTTCTGGCAAATTGAAAAATCTGCAGATGGTATTTCGGCAGCTTGTACGGCATTAAATGCTCCAGTAATCGGAGGTAACGTTTCTCTTTATAATGAGCGTTCAGGCGAAGCGGTGTATCCAACGCCAACAATTGGTATGGTTGGTCTTATTGAAGACTTAGCACATGTAACGACACAGGATGTAAAGGCAGCAGGAGATCTTGTCTTTGTTATTGGTGAGACAAAAACAGAATTTGGTGGTTCAGAGCTTCAAAAACTTTTAAATAATGGTGTTATTTCAGGGAAAGCGCCAGCTATTGATTTAGAGGTTGAAGCGACACGTCAGCAATCTTTATTAAAGGCGATTAAAGCAGGCCTTGTTCAATCTGCGCATGATGTAGCAGAGGGAGGTTTAGCTGTGGCGATTGCTGAAACAACATTTGGCGCTAACGGTCTTGGTGTGGATGTAACATTAACAGGCTCTGCAACAACAGCGCTATTCAGTGAGAGTCAATCTCGTTTTGTTGTTACAGTTAAAGAAGAAAATGCTGCAGCATTTGTAGAAATCATGAAAGATGCTCAAAAAATTGGTGTCGTAACAAACGATGCACTTGTGAAAATCAACGGGGACAAAGGTGTGCTTGTAGAAGGTACAGTGGAGGAATTCCGTTCTAATTGGAAAGGAGCAATCCCATGCTTGCTGAACTCAGAGGCTTAAACGAAGAATGTGGGGTGTTTGGTATTTGGGGTAACCCAAGTCCAGCGCACCTTAGCTATTACGGGCTTCATGCTCTTCAACACCGTGGACAAGAAGGCGCTGGAATTGTCGTTTCAGACGGACAGCATCTTCGCGCGGTGAAAGGCGAAGGACTAGTTAATGATGTTTTCAACGAAGATAAATTAAAAGCAGTGAACGGCAAAGCAGCTATTGCGCATGTTCGTTATACGACTGCTGGTGGTGGCGGTATTGAAAATGTACAGCCATTATTATTCCACTCCTCAACTGGTAGCCTTTCAATTGCCCATAACGGTAACTTAGTCAATGCGACACATTTAAAGCAATATCTAGAGCGACAAGGTAGCATTTTCCACTCTAGCTCTGATACAGAAGTGTTGGCGCATCTTATTAAGAAAAGTTCGCATTCACCATTCCGTGCGAAGGTGAAAAATGCCCTGTCTCTTTTAAAGGGTGCCTATTCTTTCTTAATTATGACAAAGGATGAAATGCTTGTTGCACGTGATCCACATGGTTTACGTCCATTATCTCTTGGAAAGCTAGGAGATGGCTGGGTGGTAGCTTCTGAAACTTGTGCATTCGATTTAATTGGTGCAGAATTCGTTCGTTCGGTAGAACCAGGTGAATTAATCATTATTAATGATGAGGGCGTAAAATCAGATCGTTTTGCTGATATGGATAAACGTTCGATGTGTGCGATGGAATATGTTTATTTAGCACGTCCTGATTCGGATATTGATGGTATTAACGTTCATATGGCACGAAAACGTATGGGTAAACAGCTTGCTCGTGAGTGTGCGCATATTGAAGCAGATGTTGTAACAGGTGTTCCTGATTCAAGTATTTCCGCAGCGATTGGTTTTGCAGAAGAAAGTGGAATCCCTTATGAATTAGGTCTTATTAAAAACCGTTATGTTGGTCGTACGTTTATTCAGCCGACACAGGAGCTACGTGAACGTGGTGTGAAAATGAAACTTTCACCTGTTGTTCAAGTCGTAAAAGGAAAAAAAGTAGTAATGGTTGATGATTCTATCGTTCGTGGTACAACATCTCGTCGCATTGTCAAAATGCTAAAAGATGCTGGTGCAGCGGAAGTTCATGTTGTGATTTCATCACCGCCGATGACAAACCCTTGTTATTATGGCATTGATACATCAACGCATGAAGAACTAATTGCTTCTAGTCATAATGTAGATGAAATTCGTGAAGCAATTGGTGCAGACTCTCTGACATTCCTTTCTGTTGAGGGGATGGTAGAAACAATTGCACGACCATACGAAGATGAAAACCGAGGACTTTGTCTTGCATGCTTTACAGGCAAATATCCAACAGAGATTTTTCCGGATACGATTTTGCCACATGAAAAAGAATTATTACGTTAAGAACAACATCGCAACAAATTAGTGTCTTACAGTCATTTCTATCTAGGAAACTTAGGCGACTTGGATGATAAGGAGGAACTCTGCGTGTCAAAGGCATATGAACAAGCAGGTGTAAATATTGAAGCGGGCTATGAAGCCGTAAAACGAATGAAGTCTCATGTTGAACGTACGAACCGTCTAGGTGTAATGGGGACATTTGGTGGTTTTGGTGGCATGTTTGACTTGTCAGAACTGAATCTTAAAGAACCTGTTCTTATTTCGGGGACAGATGGTGTTGGAACAAAGCTAAAGCTAGCCTTCATGGTAGACAAGCACGATACAATCGGTGTGGACTGTGTAGCAATGTGTGTAAATGATATTGTTGCTCAAGGAGCAGAACCGCTGTACTTTTTAGATTACGTAGCTCTTGGAAAAGCAGAGCCTGCAAAAATCGAACAAATTGTCAAAGGTGTTGCAGATGGCTGTGTGCAATCAGGTGCGGCTCTAATAGGTGGAGAAACTGCGGAAATGCCTGGTCTTTATGAAGAAGATGAATATGATCTAGCTGGCTTTGCAGTAGGCGCATGTGAAAAGTCTGCTATCGTGACAGGTGAAGAAATCGTAGAAGGCGATGTACTTATTGGAATTGCATCAAGTGGTGTACATTCAAACGGTTATTCTTTAGTGCGTAAAATTGTCTTTGCAGACCATCAATATGCTGTGGATGCTATTGTAGAAGGCTATGAAGATCTAGGCCCAATCGGTGAGGCGCTTCTAGTGCCAACAAAGCTATATGCTAAACCTGTGCTAGCAGCTTTAAAGGCAGCAGATGTACATGGCTGTGCACATGTTACAGGTGGCGGTTTCTATGAAAATCTACCACGCATGATGCCAGAAGGACTAGCAACGGAAATCGACTTAGGTTCTTGGCCTGTATTACGTATCTTTGAATTCCTAAAAGAGAAAGGTCAGCTAGAAGATAAAGATTTATATAATGTGTTTAACATGGGTATTGGCTTTGTAATAGCTGTGCCTGAAACTGAAGCTGATAAAGTAATCGCTGCAGTTGAAGCAAATGGTGAAAAGGCTTATACAATCGGACGTGTTATTAAAGGTGACGGAGTAGTATTTAATGGCTCACATGATGGGAGTTTAGTGTAATGACTGCACCAACAAAAATAGCCGTGTTCGCGTCAGGTAGCGGTAGCAATTTTCAAGCCATTCAAGAGGCCATTGAACGTGGTGAACTCCATGCAAAGGTCGCACTAGTGGTCACAGATAAGCCTGGAGCATTTGTAGTAACACGTGCTGAAAACTTTGGGATTCCAGTGTTAGCATTGAATCCAAAAGAGTTTGTCTCGAAGTCAGCATATGAGACAGCTATTATCGAAGCTTTACATGAGTGCGATGTGAAATGGATTGTGCTTGCTGGGTATATGCGTTTAATCAGTGACGTATTATTAGCAGCCTTTCCACAGCGAATTGTTAATATTCACCCGTCCCTATTGCCTGCCTTTCCTGGAAAGGACGCTATTGGACAAGCCATTAATCATGGTGTGAAAATAACAGGTGTAACAGTGCATTTTGTTGATGAAGGAATGGATACTGGACCAATTATCGCTCAGGCAGCGGTACCTGTCATTGAAGGAAATCGCGAGGCAACAGAAGCTGAAATTCATAAACAAGAGCATTTATTATATACAAAGGCATTACAGCAATTATTACAGTAACTGAAGAGGGAGTTAGGTCGAGAATCCTACTCAACAAGTAAGACCTAACTCTATTAATCTATTGAAGCAAGTCAGTTCGTGGACAGCACGATAAAAATTAGGAGGATATTGTTGTGACAAAACGTGCATTAATCAGTGTTTCCAATAAAGATGGTATTTTAGAATTTGCAAAGGAATTAGTAGCATTAGGTTATGAAATTTTATCAACTGGCGGTACAAAAAAAATGTTACAGGATAATGCGGTAGCTGTAACAGCAGTAGATGAAGTAACGAAGTTTCCTGAAATTTTAGATGGTCGTGTGAAAACTTTAAATCCAATGATTCACGGTGGTCTATTAGGAAAGTTTGATGATGTCTCTCATCAAGCACAGATGAAAGAGCATGGAATTGAACCAATTGAAATTGTTTGTGTGAATCTCTATCCGTTTGTTGAAACAATTTCAAAGCCTAATGTAACTTGGGATGATGCAATTGAAAACATTGATATCGGTGGTCCAACAATGTTACGTTCTGCTGCAAAAAACCATCAATATGTAACAGTAATCGTGGACAGCAATGACTATGCAACAGTATTAGAGGAACTTAAAGCAGACGGTGCCACAACAATTGAAACACGTCGTAAACTAGCTGCGAAAGTTTTCCGTCACACAGCCGCTTATGATTCTTATATTTCGAACTACCTGACTGAAGAAGAGTTCCCAGAGAGCTTAACGATGACATATGAATTAAAGCAAAATTTACGCTATGGCGAAAACCCTCACCAAAAAGCGGCCTTCTACCAAAAGCGTCTTGGCTCTGACTTTTCATTAGCTTATGCTACACAATTACATGGTAAAGAGTTATCCTACAATAATATTCAAGATGGTAATGCAGCATTGCAAATTGTAAAAGAATTTGAAATGCCAGCTGCTGTAGCGGTGAAACATATGAATCCATGTGGTGTTGGCACTGGTGTCACGTTAGAGGCAGCATTCGATAAAGCATATGAAGCAGATCCAACATCTATTTTTGGCGGTATTATCGCATTAAATATGGAAGTGGATGCAGCAACTGCTGAGAAGCTAAGTCATATTTTCCTAGAGATTATTATTGCACCTGCTTTCTCACAAGAAGCATTAGATATTTTAACGAAAAAGAAAAATATCCGCTTACTAACAATTCCTTTCGAGCAAGCGAAACAAGATTCATTCAATGTAGTATCAGTTGAGGGTGGCCTTCTTGTACAGGAGCCAGATCGTTATGGCTTTGGCAATGCGGATATTAAAGTGGTGACAGATCGTGAACCAACAGAGCAAGAATGGGAAGCATTGCAACTTGGTTGGTCTGTTGTCAAACATGTGAAATCCAATGCGATTGTTGTAACAGATTCTCAAATGACACTAGGGGTTGGTGCAGGGCAAATGAATCGTGTAGGTGCAGCTAAAATTGCCTTTGAACAAGCTGGAGAAAAAGCGAAAGGTGCTGCATTAGCATCGGATGCATTTTTCCCAATGAGCGATACTGTGGAGGCGGCAGCAGCTGCAGGAATTACAGCAATTATTCAACCAGGTGGTTCCATTAAAGATCAAGATTCCATTGATAAAGCAAATGAATACGGCATTGCGATGGTATTCACAGGCGTACGTCATTTTAAACATTAATTGTAGAATTATATAGAAATCTAAACAGACCGAGATGTTGGTTCATCTCGGTTTTACTTACAAAGAGGAGGATTCTCTAAAATGAATGTATTAGTAATCGGAAGCGGTGGCCGTGAGCATGCAATCGCTAAACAATTTAGCATCTCTCCATCAGTGAACAACGTATTCGTAGCGCCAGGAAATGATGGGATGCGAGGCGAAGTAGAAGTTGTTGCTATTGATACAATGGATTTCGCAGGTCTCGCTCAATTTGCCAAGGAAAATGATATTGCATTAACATTTGTTGGCCCAGAACAACCGCTTGCTGAAGGCATTGTCGATTTCTTTACAGCTAGAGGTTTACGTATTTTTGGTCCTACAAAAGTTGCTGCTCAAATAGAAAGCAGTAAATCCTATGCGAAAGAAATTATGAATAAATACAATATTCCTACAGCAGCACATGAAACATTTACTGAAGCAGAGAAAGCAATAGCCTATATTAAAGAACAAGGGGCGCCTATTGTCATTAAGGCTGATGGTTTAGCGGCTGGTAAGGGCGTCGTTGTGGCAATGACAGAGGAAGAAGCGATTGAAGCTGTAGAGGATATGATTGGAAACCAACGTTTTGGTGAATCCTCTTCACGTGTTGTCGTTGAGGAATTTTTAGACGGTGAAGAATTCTCCTTTATGTCTTTTGTGCACAAAGGACAAATTTATCCGATGGTTATTGCACAAGATCATAAACGAGCTTATGACGGTGATAAAGGACCAAACACAGGAGGTATGGGTGCTTATTCACCAGTACCACAAATCCCACAAGAGGTAGTAGATATTGCATTTCAAACTATTGTAGAACCAACTGTTAAAGGGATGGAGGTAGATGGTGCTTCCTTTACAGGTATTTTATACGCAGGGTTAATTTTAACGAAGAAAGGTCCTCAGGTCATAGAGTTTAATGCCCGTTTTGGTGATCCTGAAACGCAAGTTGTATTGCCACGTATGGTTTCAGATTTTGGTGCATTTATGATGGCGTTAATGGATGAACAGCCTTTTGATTTACAATGGTCAGAAGAAGCAATGCTTGGTGTAGTCATTGCAGCAGAGGGTTACCCAGGAGACGTTGAAAAAGGTAAGGTATTACCGAATTTAGAGGCAATTTCGACATCACATGCAGTTTTCCATGCAGGTACAAAATTAGTAGACGGTCAATTCGTTGGTAATGGAGGACGTGTACTGTTAGTTGGTGCAAAAGCAGCTACTTTACAAGAAGCACAGGAAAAGGTTTATGAAGGTATTGCAACGGAAACATGGGATCACTTTTTCTTCCGTAAAGATATTGGCTGGCGTACGTTTAAGTAATTATTATTTTCACTAAATATTTTTTATCGTCTTTTGAAACCTCTTGTTGTTTCAAAACGTAAGAGGTAAGAGCCGTCTCAATAATAGATTGGGACGGCTCCTTTGACTAAGAAGGATTCTGAGCTTTATTCGTTGAAGAATCGCTACTATTTGAGGAATTTTGGGTTGAAGTGCTGGTGTTAGATTGTTTTGAAGCAGTAGCTTGTGAACCTGAAGAATTACCAGCTATAGCAGAGGAAAAATCCTTCATGAGCTTATCGATTTGTTCAGTAGACATAGAATTTTGCCCGCTGAACATACTTTGCATAGAGGTGTTCATGGCATTCTGCATATTGGAGCTTAAAACTGCTTTCGTTGGACAATATTTAAAAAGTCCCTCAGCCATTTTCATGGCACCTAATGCAATCATTAATCGACCTTTTGTACAATTAGGATTTCTAGAAACTTTAGCGATACCAAATGCGGTTAAACTTGTCCCCATGGCAAAACGACAAAATGCATTCTTTTCGCTTAAATTTGCTTGCTGCATCATCATTACTTCCTCCTTTAGTCATTGTGGAAAAAATAAGCGAGGTGCACTTTGCTTTATGAAAGTGCTGTGTTACGATTGAAACAAGATGATTGCATAAAGCATAATTTTTATGAAAATATGCGATTATGCAGTAGTAGTATGTGATTTCAAGTTGGATTTACACAATGAAAAATTACGTAATTTAGGAAGGAGCGAATAGCATGGATCCAGTATGGAAAATAACAAAAATACGTCAACAATTAGCAGTAATCGATGGGAAAAAGGCACCAGATATCGTGCTGAAGAATGCACGTTATTTGCATAGTATGTTAAAGCAATTCATAGTAGGGAACATTTGGATTTTGGGAGATCGCATTGTCTATGCTGGTGACAGAATGCCTCCTTTATTAGAAGGAACAGAAGTGGTGGATTGTACAGGAAAAACAATCGTACCTGGCTATATTGAGCCACATGTACACCCATTCCAGCTTTATCATCCACAGTCATTTGCAGATTTTTGTGGTCAGCTTGGGACAACAACTTTTATTTCGGATAATTTAAGCTTTGTTTTAAATTTAGAAAATAAGAAAGCGTTTTCAATTTTAGAGAGTTTGAAAAAGCTACCTTTTTCTTTTTATTGGTGGACTCGCTTTGACTCACAAACTGAATTGGAGCAAGAAGAAGAGGTTTTCTCTAATACTTCTATATTAGAGTGGTTAGAGCGAAGTGATGTCTTACTTGGTGGAGAGTTGACAGGCTGGCCTAAGCTGTTGCATGGCGACGATCAAATGCTTTATCGTATGCAAATGGCTAAGGGACTGGGAAAAAAAATTGAAGGTCATTTCCCTGGAGCTTCAGAAAGAACATTGGCACGAATGAAACTGCTTGGTGCTGATGGTGATCATGAGGCAATGACAGTAGAAGAGGTAGAGCGTCGTATTATGCAGGGCTATGCTGTAACTTTACGTCATTCTTCCATACGACCAGATTTACCACATCTACTAAAAGGAATAGTAGAAAAAGAGCTTCCAATCTTTGATCATTTAATGATGACAACAGACGGTTCAACTCCTTCATTCCATGAGGATGGTGTGATGGATAAATGCATTCAAGTAGCTTTAGATGCAGGGGTATCTCCTATTGATGCTTATCAAATGGCTTCCTATAATGTAGCACGTTATTACAACATGTCTAATTTACATGGTTTTATCGCAACAGGGCGTTTTGCTTCACTCAATATTTTACAAGATGAATATCATCCTGTTCCAGAAAGTGTTTTATCAAAGGGTGTCTGGTTGAAGCGTAATGGGGATCGTGTGCATAGAATGGCGACAATTGATTATTCTGCCATCCCAGCTTTAGATTTAGATTTCTCATTAGATTCACAGGATTTCCAGTTTTCTATGCCGTTTGGGATTCAATTAGTTAATGATGTGATTACAAAGCCTTATAATTCTTTAATTACGAAAGAAGGGCCATTGGCAAATCATGATGAGTGCTATTTAATGCTCATTAACCGAAAAGGCAACTGGCATGTAAATACAATGATTAAAGGATTTGCAACGGATGTCCAAGGCTTTGCATCCTCTTATTCCAACACTGGTGACATATTGTTAATTGGAAAAAATAAAGACGATATGATTAAAGCCTTCGAAGAAATGAAGGCAATGAATGGTGGTATTGTTCTCGTCGAAAAAGGAGAAGTTATAGCGGACATACCATTAACAATTGGTGGACTTTTATATGATGGAGATGTATTCACTTTAACAGAGAAAGAAAAGGCTTTAAAACAAGCTTTAGCAGATAGAGGCTATCAATTAGGAGATGCCATTTATACATTATTATTTTTACAATCTACTCATTTACCATATATTCGTATAACACCACAAGGAATTTTCGATGTGATGAAGAATAAGTTATTATTACCTGCTGTTATGCGCTAATTCATGAAAGTGTTTCAGTTGTTTAAACAATTACAAATATTGTAATTGTTCAAAGGAGAGATATGCTTGTGTTCAAATCGAAAAAATTATGGATTGCTTTTGCATTTAGTGCTTTGGTAATCGGGGGATGTTCAAAGGATACACCAAAAGTCAAAGAGGATGATGAACCAATTGTAGAGGAAGAAGCAGTAGTGGAGGAGCCTGTGCAACAACCAGCATTTGTTGCACCACTTACTGGGGAGGCTGTACAAGAAGAAATTACACAGCGACCAATTATCGTAACCATTAATAATCATCCAGCGGCACGTCCACAATCAGGCTTAGCTGCGGCGGATATCACTTATGAAATGCTTGCAGAAGGTAATGTGACACGCTTTTTAGCAGTATACCAAAGTGAACTGCCTGAAAATATTGGGCCAGTTCGTAGTGCACGCTCTTATTTTATCGATATGGCCAAGGGATTTGATGCCTTTTATGTAGCACATGGCTATAGTCCTGAGGCGAAAACAATGCTTGATCATCGTATCGTCGACAATATCAACGGTATGGCTTATGATGGTATTCTGTTTAAACGTTCTAACGACCGCGTTGCGCCACACAATTCCTATATTACATCAGAAAACATTCTAAAAGGTGCTGAAATGGTAGGCGCTTCAATGAATTACAGTGAAAAAGTACTTCAGGCTTTTTATGAACCAGATGAACGTGGTAAAATAGGTATTGAAACAAGTCAAGTTGACATTTATTACGGAAATAATGAAGATTTCCATAACGCGTATGTGTATAATCATCAAACTAATCACTATGAACGACAATCGGCTAGCGTGGACACAAAAGATATGTTAACAGGCGAAACAGTGTCATTAGCAAATGTTCTATTTTTCGAAATGGATCACCAAACAATTGATGATATTGGTCGCCAAGCAATTGATTTAACGTCTGGTGGAAATGCGTATGTATTTCAAAATGGCTATTTGAGGGAAGTCAAATGGGCTAATGTTAATGGAATACCAATGGCTGTAGAGCAAACAGGGGATCCTGTAAAGCTTGTACCAGGAAAGTCGTGGGTTCATTTCGTACCATCTTCGCCAGGGTTACAAGCAATGGTGAAAACGCAGCCTTAAAGGGAGGAAAATTGTATGCAAATCGAAAAAATTCGGGGGCATCAAACAGATCAATTATTTAAAGCAGTGTTAGAGTTGAAGGACATCGAGGAATGCTATAAGTTTTTTGATGATTTATGTACGATTAGTGAAATTCAATCGTTGGCACAACGCTTTGAGGTTGCACATTTATTACGATTAAAGAAAACCTACGAATCCATTAAAAAGGAAACAGGGGCAAGTACTGCAACTATTTCGCGCGTGCGTCGCTGCTTCGATTATGGGAATGATACATATGATGAAATGTTAGGTCGTTTGTATCCAGATGAAAAACCATTCCAAGCACCAAAAGAATAGACAGAAAAAAGGCTGAGTAGAAGTTCTACTCGGTCTTTTTCATTTTTTTGTCGTGAATCATAAGCTATACTTGTAAACGAATAGATAGAAAATGATAGGTGGTAAACATAGATGGATTATTTAGAATGGAGACATGTGTTCAAGCTAGATCCAGCGAAGGACATTTCCGATGAAGCATTAGAAAAAATTTGCGAGTCTGGGACAGATGTTATTTTAGTTGGGGGAACAGATAATGTAACGTTGGATGGGGTATTAGATTTACTTGTTCGAGTGCGTCGTTTTGAGGTGCCGATAGCACTTGAAATTTCTACGATCGATGCGGTAACACCAGGTTACGACTATTATTTCATCCCAACGGTATTAAATAGTGATGATCCAAAATGGATTAAAAATTTACATCATGAGGCTATTAAAGAATACGGCGATATTATGGTATGGGATGAATTAGTAGCGGAAGGATATTGTATTTTAAATCCTGATTGTAAAGTAGCCCATGTAACGGATGCGAAAACAGATTTAACGATTGATGACGTGGTAGCTTATGCACGCATGGCAGAGAATTTCTTTAAACTGCCTGTTTTTTATTTAGAGTACAGTGGGATGTATGGCAATCTAGAGGTAGTTAGTGCTGTGAAAAACGAACTGAAGCATACCAAACTCTTTTACGGTGGTGGCATAACATCTGTAAAGCAAGCAGAGGAAATGGCACGCGTTGCAGATACGGTAGTAGTTGGAAATATTATTTACGAAGATTTAAAAGCTGCACTTGCGACTGTTAAGGCTGTTAAAAATACGTTATAATTTTAGAACAAATGTTTGTAAGGCGGTGCGAAATGGAACAGTTAACAAAAAATTTACTAGCAGGCATGAATCCTGAACAAGAAAGAGCAGTTAAAACAACTGAAGGACCATTACTCATTATGGCAGGCGCTGGGTCAGGAAAAACACGAGTTTTAACACATCGTATTGCTTACCTAGTTATCGAAAAGGAAGTATATCCTTCTAAAATTTTAGCGATTACATTTACAAATAAAGCAGCACGAGAAATGCGTGAACGTATTGATGGCATTCTTGGTAATGGTACGGGCGATAGTATGTGGGTTTCTACTTTCCACTCTATGTGTGTAAGAATTTTACGTCGTAATATCGATCAACTAGGCATTTCTCGTAATTTCTCTATTTTAGATTCTACGGATCAGCTTTCAGTCATCAAAAATGTGATGAAGGAAGAAAATATTGATCCAAAACGTTTTGAGCCAAGAGCAATTTTAAATGCTATTAGTGCAGCAAAAAACGAGTGTATAGCAGCGGATGATTACGCAGGCCAAATGAATGATAAGAATCCTTATGAACAAACAGTTGCACGTGTCTATAAAGGCTATGAGAAAAGATTACGCCGCAACCAATCCCTTGATTTTGATGATTTGATTATGACGACGATTACGTTGTTTAAACGTGTACCTGAAGTGCTTGAATATTATCAAAATAAATTTCAATATATTCATGTCGATGAATATCAAGATACCAATAAATCTCAGTATTTACTTGTACAGTTACTAGCAAAGAAATTTAAAAATATTTGTGTTGTAGGTGATTCCGATCAGTCTATCTATCGTTGGCGTGGTGCAGATATTGGGAATATCCTATCCTTCGAAAAGGATTATCCAACTGCAAAGGTGATTATGCTAGAGCAAAATTATCGTTCAACTAAACGCATCCTACAGGCAGCCAATGACGTCATTCAAAATAATACAACACGTTACCCAAAAGAATTACGCACAGAAAATTCAGAAGGTGAAAAGATTGCACTATATAAAGCTTATAACGAGCAGGAGGAAGCGCAATTTGTTGTACAAACGATTCAACAGTTAATTGAAAAAGAAAATCGTTCATTTGATGACTTTGCTATTTTATATCGTACAAACGCTCAATCTCGTGTAATGGAGGAAGTACTTGTTAAGTCCAATATGGCCTATCAAATAGTAGGCGGAACAAAGTTCTATGATCGAAAAGAGATAAAGGACTTACTAGCATATTTACGACTTATTGCTAATAATGATGATGATTTATCACTAGCACGTATTATTAATGAGCCAAAGCGCAGTATTGGTGCAACTTCCTTTGAAAAAATGGCACGTTATGCGATAGATCAGGATCGTTCGATTTTTGATGCGATGAATGATCTTGTTTTCATGGGATTATCAGGGAAAGCAGCAAATTCGGCTGAGCAATTTTATGCCATGATTAAAGGCTTTACACAAATGCAGGAATATCTATCTGTCACTGAAATTGTGGAGCAAGTTATTGATAAATCGGGTTATCGAGCAATGTTACAAAACGAAAAAACAATTGAAGCAGAAAGCCGTTTAGAAAATATTGAAGAGTTTTTATCTGTCACAAAGGCCTTTGAAGAGCGTAGTGATGATAAAAGCTTAATTGCCTTTTTAACAGATTTAGCCCTTATAGCTGATATTGATGCACTCGACAAGGAGGATGCATCTAAAGGCAATATTATTTTAATGACGATGCATGCAGCTAAAGGTTTAGAGTTCCCAGTTGTCTTTATAATCGGTATGGAGGAAAACATCTTCCCACATTCCCGCTCACTAGACGATCAAGATGAAATGGAAGAGGAACGCCGCCTTATGTACGTAGGTGTGACCCGTGCTGAGGAACGTCTATATTTAACATGTGCCCAAAGCCGTACGATTTTTGGTCGTTCAAGCTTTAATAATGCATCCCGATTTTTAGGTGAAATTTCTCAAGATATTACAGAGTCAATTTCTAAGGCAGGGACAACATCAACAGTACCATTTGCTACTAACAATCGTTCAACCAGTGGCCATCAAAAGCGTACGCTGGGTTCTATTCGGCAAACACAACCTGCCACAGCACGTTTACAAGCAACGGGGGGAGATCAATTTGGATGGAAGGCTGGAGATAAGGCGATTCATAAAAAATGGGGAACAGGTATGGTTGTTAGTGTAAAAGGTGAAGGTGATAGTACAGAGCTTGATATCGCATTCCCACAACCAATTGGTATAAAGCGATTACTTGCTCAATTTGCACCGATTGAAAAAGCGTAAGCGGAGGAACATAAATGAACGAAATAGAACAGCGTATAGCGGAGTTAAATAAATTACTGCATGAATATGGTTATGCCTATTATGTGTTAGATAAACCTGTCGTAGCAGATAGTGTCTATGACCAGCTATTACAGGAACTGATTGCATTAGAAGAAGCGAACCCATCCCTTATTTACCCCGATTCTCCTACGCAGCGTGTTGGTGGAGCAGTGGTAGAAGGTTTTAAAAAAGTGACGCATGATTACCCAATGCTTAGTCTTTCAAATGCTTTTCATGAAGCGGATTTACGAGAATTCGATCGTAAAGTGCGTCAGGCTATCGGAGATCAATTTTCATATGTATGTGAGCTGAAAATAGATGGTTTAGCTATTTCATTAAAATATGAAAATGGCATGTTTGTACAAGGGGCTACAAGAGGAGATGGTGTGGTAGGAGAAGATATTACCGCCAATTTAAAGACAATCCGTGCGATTCCCCTTCGTTTAAAGGAGCCCATTACGATTGAAGTACGTGGTGAGGCGTATATGCCAAAAAAATCCTTTGAAAACTTAAATGCCCAACGTGCTGACAATGGTGAGGAGTTGTTTGCTAATCCACGGAATGCTGCTGCTGGCTCATTACGTCAGTTAGACCCTAAAATTGCGGCCAGTCGCCAATTATCAACGTTTATCTATGCCATTGGCGGAGACGGTGAAGTATATGGTATCGACGGTCATGCAGAAATGCTTGATTATTTAGAAGGCTTAGGCTTCCCTTCCAATAAAGAACGCCAACGATGCTCTACTATTGAAGAGGTAATGGCCTTTATAGAACATTGGACAGAAAACCGTCCAAAATTAGCTTACGAGATTGACGGAATTGTTATTAAAGTTGACCGTTATGCTCAGCAAGATGAACTAGGTTATACAGCAAAGAGTCCACGCTGGGCGATTGCCTATAAATTTCCCGCAGAGGAAGTTGTTACAACGTTACTTGATATTGATTTAACAGTAGGTCGTACAGGTGTTGTTACTCCTACAGCGATTTTAACCCCCGTACAAGTAGCGGGAACGACGGTTCAACGTGCTTCTTTACACAATGAAGATTTAATTCGAGATAAGGATATTCGTCTTGGAGATACAGTTATTATTCGAAAAGCTGGTGACATTATTCCTCAAGTTGTGGGTGTGCTAATAGAACAACGTCCTGAGGATTCAGTCCCTTTTGTCATGCCAAAAAATTGCCCTGTTTGTGATAGTGAATTGATTCGGATTGAAGGCGAAGTTGCCCTGCGCTGTGTAAATCCTGCGTGCTTTGCGCAAATTGCAGAAAGCATAAAATATTTTGTTTCTCGAAACGCGATGAATATTGACGGTCTTGGGGATAAAGTAGTGGAGCAATTATTACGTGCAGATTTAATACATGATGTTTCTGACCTGTATCATTTAACGGTAGAGCAGCTTGTGGAATTGGAGCGTATGGGCGAAAAATCAGCAACTAATTTAGTAAATGCCATTCAAGCATCGAAGGAAAATTCGATGGAGCGTTTATTAATTGGACTAGGAATTCGTCATGTTGGTGAAAAAGCAGCCAAAATCGTATCAGAGGAATTTGGTTCAATGGAAGCAGTGATGGCTGCAACAGAGGAGCAGCTTGTGGCAATTTATGAAATTGGAGATAAAATGGCTTCATCGTTAGTGGAGTATTTCTCAAATGAAGATGCACGAGCAGTCATTAAGCGTCTTGCTGAAGCAGGCGTGAATATGACATACAAAGGTAAAAAAGTAGAAGTAGCGATAGGTGATAGTCCTTTTGCAGGTAAAACAATTGTCTTAACTGGTAAACTTGAGCAATTGACACGCAACGAAGCAAAAGCGAAAATAGAAGAGTTAGGTGGTACAGTCACGGGTAGTGTCAGCAAAAAAACAGATCTAGTGATCGCAGGTGCGGATGCAGGCTCTAAACTAACAAAGGCTGAGCAATTGGGTATCGAAGTTTGGACTGAAGATAACTTAATTGAACAACTTAACCTCATTTAATAAGTGCATGATATCCTCCCTTTTATGAATAGGAGGCAATGTTGAGTGCACAACCGTTACAACAAGGCGTCGAGTAGATTCGTCGACCTAAAATTGACTATTAGTAAAGGAGCACTAAATAATGAAGTCTTTTCGACTCATTCCAGCAATCGTAGCTGCTGCAATGCTAGTCGGCTGTGTGCCTTCTGACAAGAAGGAGACAGAGCTTACACAGGAAACGCAACAGAAAGAAAAAGCTGAAACAACAATTATCCCAAGCATACAAATTGATGAATCTTATTATAAGACGCTTATCCCTTATAAAGAGAGTGCAAGTAGAGGTCTAGTGGTATCTAACATTTATACGAAATATGATATGAAGGAAGTTGAATCAGGTTTAATGCGTTTATCTCAAAACGAGTTCGACACAGAAAACTACTACTTCCAAGAAGGTCAATATTTAGCTGAAAGTACAGTAAGCTCTTGGCTTGCTCGTAGTTCACAAACAGAGGATGGATTAAATCCACCGACAACAGACACAATGACACCTGAGGAGCGAGCAACAAAGGCTCCAGTTTATTTATCCCATATTGTAGAGCAAAACTACTTAACAAAAACGAAGGATAATAAAGTGAAACTAGGCGGGATTTCAATCGGTCTTGCCTTAAATTCTATCTATTACTATCAAAAAGAACAGTATGGCGAATATTACGAGGAACCAATTTCAGAGTCTACTCTTATTGAGCAGGGCAAAAAAATGGCTACTGAAATCGTTTCTCGTTTACGTTCACGTGAAGAGTTAAAGGATGTACCGATTGTAGTCGGTCTGTTTAAGCAGCAAGCCCGTAATCAAATTATTCCAGGGACATACTTTAGCTATGGTGTAGCAAAAGCTGGGCAGAACAGCATCGCTGATTGGGAAGGTATAGATGAAAATTACGTCTTGTTCCCAACAGATGATTCACAAGATGTATACCGAGATGTCAACAATAACTTCAAGAACTTCAAGCAAGATGTTGATAAATATTTTTCTAACTATACAAGTGTGATCGGAACTGGTTTCTATCGTAATAAACAAATACAAAACCTTTCGATTGAAATCCCAATCCAATTTTTCGGCAAAGCAGAGATAATAGGATTTACGCAATATTTAACAGGGATTTTAATCAATCAATTTGATAATATTCATGTGGAAGTGAGTGTTACTTCAGTGAATGGTCCTGAGGCATTAATCATCAAAAAGGCCAATGACAAGGACCCTTACGTGCATGTCTATGATTAATATAGTCAGCCTTTGTGCTGACTATATTTTTTATGGTAATGGATTGAAATAGAGGAACACAACAGGATGATAGAGACAACACTTTGTTATAGTAGTGAAAGTTTCTATATTTTTAGTGAAAGTTGTGATTTTTAAAATGAAAAATGTTATGATTATTGGCATGGTTAACTTTATTCAACCCTATTGTTATCAATAAAAACAATGAATTGAACAAGTATTCGGAGGTGTGAAAAATGGCTAAATTAACAAAAGAAGAAGTAAAGCACGTGGCAAATTTAGCACGTCTTGCAATTACAGAAGAAGAAGCAGAGAAATTTGCTGAACAGCTTGGTAAAATTACAGACTTTGCGGAGCAGTTAAATGAACTGGATACAACAAATGTTGAACCAACAACGCACGTTTTACCATTAGTGAATGTAATGCGTGAAGACGTAGCAGTAAAAGGTTTAGACCGCGAAGTAATGATGTTAAACGTAAAAGAACAAGAAGATGGTCAAGTAAAAGTACCAGCTATCATGTAATACTAAAACATAGGAGGATTCCTCATGACGCTATTTGAACGTTCAGCTAAGGAGTTACAAGCAGAAATTAAAGCGGGTAACTTATCAATCGCTGACTTAACGAAAGAAGCATACGAGCGTATTGCAAAGCTTGATGGCGATGTACAAGCATTCCTTGCTTCAAACGAAGAAAAAGCAACTGCTCAAGCTGCTGAAATGGATAAAGTACCATTTGAAAAGCGTGGACCATTATTCGGTCTACCGATCGGTGTGAAAGACAACATCGTAACAGAAGGCTTAGAAACAACATGTGCCTCTAAAATTCTAGAAGGCTTTATGCCAATCTATGATGCAACTGTTGTCAACAAGCTACGTGAAGCTGGCATGATTACAGTTGGTAAATTAAACATGGACGAATTTGCAATGGGTTCTTCAAACGAAAACTCATACTATAAAACAACAAAAAATCCATGGAACTTAAACCACGTACCAGGAGGTTCTTCAGGTGCATCTGCAGCAGCTGTAGCAGCTGGTGAAGTACCATTCTCTCTTGGATCAGATACAGGTGGTTCAATCCGTCAACCTGCAGCTTACTGTGGTGTTGTAGGGATGAAACCTACATATGGTCGTGTATCTCGTTTTGGTCTAGTTGCATTCGCATCTTCTCTAGATCAAATTGGACCAATTACACGCAATGTTGAAGATAATGCGCTATTACTAGAAGCTATCGCTGGATTAGATCCAAATGATTCGACTTCTGCGAATGTTGAGGTGCCAAATTACGCTGCAGCTCTTACTGGTGATGTTAAGGGCTTACGTATCGCTGTGCCAAAAGAATTCCTTGGTGAAGGAGTTGGTGAAGCAGCTCGTCAATCAGTGCTTGCGGCATTAGAGGTATTAAAAGGCTTAGGTGCTACTGTAGAAGAGGTATCACTTCCTCACTCGAAATATGCACTAGCTGCGTACTATATCCTTTCTTCATCTGAAGCGTCTTCTAACTTATCTCGTTTCGATGGTATCCGCTATGGTTTCCGTGCAGAAAACGTTACAAATTTAATGGACCTTTATAAAGAAACACGTGCACAAGGCTTTGGTGATGAAGTAAAACGACGTATCATGCTAGGTACTTATTCACTAAGTGCAGGTACGTATGATGCGTACTACAAAAAAGCACAACAAGCACGTACATTGATCAAAGCAGACTACGATAAAGTATTTGAAGACTTTGATGTTATCATTGGACCAACAGCTCCAACACCAGCATTCAAGATTGGTGAAAATGTTGATGATCCAATGACAATGTATGCAAACGATATTTTAACAATCCCGATGAACTTAGCAGGTGTACCAGCGATTTCAATTCCTTGTGGCTTTGAAAACGGCCTACCATTAGGTTTACAAATAATTGGTAAATATTTCGATGAAGCAACTATTTACCGTGTGGCTCATGCTTTTGAACAAGCAACTGAGTTCCATAAAGAAGTTCCTCAAATGTGGGAGGGAAAATAACATGAACTTTGAAACAGTCATTGGTTTAGAAGTACACGTTGAGTTGAAGACTAACTCAAAAATCTTCTCACCAGCACCAGCTCACTTTGGTGCTGAACCAAATACAAATACAACAGTAATCGATTTAGGCTATCCTGGGGTCCTACCAGTCCTGAACAAAAATGTAGTAGATTTCGCTATGCGTGCAGCACTTGCACTCAATATGGAAATCGAACAAGAAACAAAGTTTGACCGTAAAAACTACTTCTATCCAGATAATCCGAAAGCTTATCAAATTTCACAATTCGATAAACCAATCGGTAAAAATGGTTGGATTGATATTGAAGTAGACGGCTATACAAAACGTATCGGTATCACACGTCTTCATATGGAAGAAGATGCTGGTAAACTTTCACATGCTGGTGACCATTCACTAGTTGACTTTAACCGTCAAGGAACACCGCTTGTTGAAATCGTTTCTGAGCCAGATATTCGTACACCAAACGAAGCATATGCATATCTCGAAAAATTAAAATCGATTATTCAATATACTGACGTATCTGATTGTAAGATGGAAGAAGGCTCATTACGTTGTGATGCCAATATTTCTATTCGCCCTTATGGTCAAGAAGAATTTGGTACAAAAACAGAGCTTAAAAACCTGAACTCCTTCAACTATGTTCGTCGTGGTTTAGAGCATGAAGAATTACGTCAAGCAGATGTATTATTATCTGGTGGCGTGATTGAGCAAGAAACACGTCGTTTTGATGAAAAAACAGGTAAAACAATTTTAATGCGTGTTAAAGAGGGAACAGACGATTACCGTTACTTCCCAGAGCCAGACTTAGTTCGTCTTTCAATTGATGATGCATGGTTAGAGCGTGTGAAATCTGAAATTCCTGAGCTTCCAGATGCTCGTAAAAAACGCTATGTTGAAGAACTAGGCTTAACACCTTATGATGCTGGAGTTCTTGTTATCTCTAAAGAGATCTCAGACTTCTTTGAGGCAATGGTAGCAAATGGGGCAGATGCTAAGCTTTCTGCTAACTGGTTAATGGGAGATGTTTCTGCTTATTTAAACGCAGAGCAAAAAGATCTAAAAGATACTGCATTAACACCAGAAAACCTTGCTGAAATGGTGAAATTAATCACAGACGGTACAATTTCTTCTAAGATCGGTAAAAAAGTATTTGCTGAATTGGTAGAAAATGGCGGATCTGCACAAGATATTGTGAAAGCAAAAGGCTTAGTGCAAATTTCTGATGAAGGTGCATTACTAGCAATCGTAACAGAAGTTTTAGATAACAATGCTCAATCTATCGAGGACTTCAAAAATGGTAAAGACCGTGCGATTGGCTTCTTAGTTGGTCAAATTATGAAGGCAACAAAAGGTCAAGCTAACCCACCAATGGTTAATAAATTATTACAACAAGAAATTGCCAAACGATAATACTCGTTGTAACATAATAGCCGAGAGAGCTTCATTGCTCCCTCGGCTATTAATTTTCAAAAATGTAACAAATTTGCATTTTGCGAAACTTAATAGTTGTTTAAAAAGAGTATTCATAGCAAAATATAGAATAGACAGTAATAAGGGGGACGAGCCAATGAAAACAGAACAACAGTATTTTAATGAAGCTATATCAATACAGCAATATATGGAGAACATGACGACGTTAAAAGAAGAAAGCTTTCGTATTTATGATGGCTTTGAAGTACCAACAAACGATGATTTTATTGAGTTATTAAAAGAAAAACAACCTAAAATTTTAACGATTACAGAGGATTGGTGCGGAGACGCAATGTTAAATAATCCAATTATTCGCCGTATTGCTGAAGCGGCAGGATTAGATATGCGTACCGTTTTCCGTGATGCTGATACAGAACTAATTGATCGTTATTTAACAAACGGTGGTCGTGCAATTCCAATTTATCTCTTATTAGATGATGCTGGAGAAGTGATTGGAAAATGGGGACCACGCGCACCAGAATTACAAGAGTTCGTCGTAACGAAACGAGCAAGCTTACCAGATAAAGAAGATCCAACATTTGAAGAGGCACAAAAGGCTCTTTATGCAGAAATTCGTGAAGAAAATATCTCCAATCAAACATATTGGACATTTGTTTATGAGGACTTTAAGAAGCAAGTAACAGAAGCATTACAAAAATAACAAGAGTATTGCAACATTTCAACGTACAAATCGTTGAATGAAGTAGAATCTTATGAAGCAGGAAGGTATGTTATGAAACGAGCAAGAATCATTTATAATCCTACATCTGGACGCGAAGTGTTTAAGAAACATCTACCAGAGGTGTTGGAAAAACTAGAGGTAGCAGGCTATGAGACATCCTGTCACGCAACAACATGTGAAGGCGATGCAACGCTTGCAGCAAAAAATGCGGTAGAACGCGGTTTTGATATCATCATCGCAGTTGGTGGAGATGGCACATTAAATGAAGTTGTTTCAGGTGTAAGTCCATTTGAAAACCGTCCGAAAGTTGGTCTAATTCCAATGGGCACTACAAATGATTTTGCCCGTGCCGTGCATATCCCTCGAAATATTGAAGAGGCAGTAGACATTATTATTCAAGGCGACACATTGCCAGTGGATGTTGGTCTCTTAAATGGCGAACGCTATTTCATCAATATTGCTGCTGGCGGACGTATTACAGAGCTAACATACGAAGTACCAAGCAAAATGAAAACAATGCTTGGTCAGTTAGCCTATTATGTAAAGGCAGTTGAGATGATTCCATCCATCAAAGCCTCACATATGCGCATTGAATATGATGGCGAAGTATTTGATGGCGACGCTATGATGTTCCTATGTGGGTTAACGAATTCAGTAGGCGGCTTTGAAAAACTAGCTCCTGATGCAAGCATTAATGATGGTTACTTTACTTTAATAGTGCTAAAGAAGGTAAGTCTTCCTGAATTTATTCAACTAGCTGCCATGGCACTAAGAGGCGAACATTTAAATGATGATCGTGTCATCTACAAAAAAGCTAGCGTTGTCAAAGTTACTACAGAAAATGAGGTCCACCTTAACCTCGATGGCGAATATGGCGGAGACGCTCCTGCTACATTTGAAAACCTAAAGCGTCACATCGAAATCTTTGTTCCACTCGCAGATATTCGAGAGGAAGACCGTATTTAATGAACCCGAAAAGCTCATCCGATTTTATTGTGGATGAGCTTTATTTTGTATTTTTTTGATTGCTTGAAGTGCTCTCAAAGAAGGAGAGGCCGCTCCAAATTAAAATTCCATCATTAGAATAAAACTGGCTAAATCCCATAAACTAAGCTTTAGAAGTAAGAATGTGAATGAAATTAGAAAAATGTTTGGCAAATGTGCGTATATTACTTGAACAAAATTTGAAACCTTAATAATAGACTGAAGTTTCGGTCCGTTATTAAGGTTTTTTTCGTTGGAATAGTGGAAAATGGGGGTATGGATAAGGGAAAGGAAGTGTTGCCTTTGTATAAGTCACAAGAAAAGAAGCTTATATGGCTAAGCTTTGGTGTTGCAATCATTATGCTACTTTCTATTCTTGGAAGAATATTTGGAAGTTAAGGGGGCAATGAGATGATTAATGAATCAGCGGTCTATTGGAGCCGAGCATTAACGGAGTTAACATTATCGTTCCATATTATTTATGCAACAATTGGTGTGGGTGTCCCGTTAATGATTATGATTGCTCAATGGACTGGGTATAAAAAGAATGATGAACATTATATCTTAATGGCAAGACGTTGGGCCCGTGGTTTTGTCATTACTGTAGCAGTCGGTGTGGTAACTGGAACCGCAATCGGCTTACAACTATCATTATTATGGCCTAATTTTATGCAACTCGCTGGTCAAACAATTGCGTTACCACTTTTTATGGAAACGTTTGCATTTTTCTTTGAGGCGATTTTCTTGGGCATCTATTTATATACTTGGGATCGCTTTGATAGTCAGAAAAAGCATATGCTTCTGTTAATCCCTGTTGCTGTCGGAGCATCGATGTCGGCAGTCTTTATCACAATCGTTAATGCTTTTATGAACGCACCAAGAGGATTTGATATCGTAGACGGAGAACTTGTTAATATTCAACCTTTTCTTGCAATGTTTAACCCCGCCATGCCAACGAAGGTTGCACATGTACTTGTGACAGCGTACATGACATCGGCATTTGTGCTAGCAGCTATTGCAGGATTTAGAATGTTAAAAGGCTCGAAGCATGTATACCATAAAAAATCACTACTTTTACTAATGAAAATTGGCTTGATTTTCTCCATAGCAGCCGCTGTGATTGGAGATTTTTCAGGAAAATACTTAGCCGAATATCAACCCGAAAAACTAGCAGCAGCAGAATGGCATTTTGAAACAGAAGGTAAGGCGTCTCTTGTATTATTTGGTGTCTTAGATGGAGAAGAAGTTAAATATGCTATCAAAATTCCGTATGCTTTAAGCATTCTTGCACATTTTAATCCTAATGCAGAGGTAATCGGCTTAGATCAATTTGAGGAAGAGGATCTACCACCACTCTATATTCACTATCTCTTTGATATCATGGTTTCCATTGGTATGTTTATGATGCTAGTTTCATTACTTTATGTTGTAGGGAAAGCACGGTGCTGGCAGTTTATTCATTCACGATGGTATAGATGGATTATCGTAGCGGGAGGACCACTATCAATTATCGCTATTGAAGCAGGTTGGTGGCTTGCCGAAGTTGGACGTCAACCATGGATACTTTATGGACTAATGCGTACACCTGAGGGAGCTACGACGAGCGACCATGTGGATTTAATGCTGCTTTTATTCGCAGGAGTCTATGCAGTATTAGCAGTGGGAAGTATTGTCGTATTGGTAAGAATGTTTAAAAAGAACCCAATCGAACGCGAGATTGAAGATCGCCACTCTGAAAAAGGCGGTGACATCCTATGACGTTAGAGATTTTAGGTATTTCAGTATTATGGATATTCCTATTTGGCTATGTCATAGTCGCATCAATCGATTTTGGTGCTGGCTTCTTTAATGCATACAGCCTACTTATTGGAAAAAATCATATTTTAACAAATATTATTAAACGTTATTTATCGCCTGTTTGGGAAGTTACCAATGTCTTTTTAGTATTCTTCTTTGTAGGAATCGTAGGTTTTTTCCCGCAAACCGCTTTTTATTACGGAACGATTTTACTTGTGCCCGTTAGTATTTCGCTTGTACTATTGGCAATTCGAGGCTCCTACTATGCCTTTGAATCGTATGGTACACGAGGCCATATCGGATATACACTGACATATGGTGTAGCAGGTTTATTAATTCCCGCTTCTTTATCCGTTGTCTTTGCCATTGCTGGTGGAGGCTATGTTGATGTAATTGATGGGCAGCCTGTGCTGAACTACTGGACTTTATATACAAGTCCATTTGCTTGGAGCATTGTGGTACTAAGTATCGCTGCGGTATTGTATATTTCAGCCGTATTTTTAACATGGTACGCGCATAAAGCAAATGATAGCGAAGCAACGAAACTAATGAGAAAATATGCTCTTGTGTGGGCAGCACCGCTAATGATTAGTGCGCTTGGCATTATGTATGAAATGAAATCCATCAACCCAGAGAGCTACAGTCATATGGTAAATTTATGGTGGATGTTTGCGATTTCAGCTGTCTTATTTATTGTCACAGTCGTACTCATTGCCATGCGTAAAAAGTACGGACTTGCAGTTGGGCTCCTGATTGCTCAATTTGCCGTAGCCTTCTTTGCTTATGGAATTGCTCAATATCCATATCTACTGTATCCGTATTTAACCATTTACGATAGCTTTACAAGCACACAAATGGCGATCGCTTTAGTTATCGCATTTATTTTAGGACTGTGTCTTCTTCTTCCTTCACTTTATTTATTGATGAAACTATTCTTATTCAATAAAAAATATGTGACAGGAAAAGAAGACAATCACGCATAGGAGGAAAGCACATATGCAAAGTTTTTTAATTTTTTATGCACCTTTTATTGTCGTCATTCTTGGGATCTTGTGTGCATTTTGGTGGGCACCAAGGGATTATCATATTACAAAAGAGCAGGAAAAGAGTCGCGAATAGCGACTCTTTTTTCAAGTTAATTAGCAGAGACGCGCAACAGCCAAGTCTTGTTCTTTTTTCATTCGCCAACACATGCTACAATAAGGAGATTGAAATGGAGGATGTACGAATGTCAGCACCCGTGAAAAAAAATGAACGACTTTCAGTTTATATAGAAGATCTAACGCATGATGGCAATGGTGTCGCAAAGGTTGAAGGTTATCCACTATTCATACAAGGCGCACTGCCAAACGAAACGGCCGAAATCCATGTGTTAAAAACATTAAAAAACTATGGCTTTGCAAAGGTAATAGATATTATCAAGCCATCTCCAGACCGTGTTGAAGCTCCATGTGATTACTTCAAGCAGTGTGGCGGCTGTCAATTACAGCATTTATCCTATGAGGGGCAGCTAAAATGGAAAGAAAATATGGTGCGCAATGTGATGCAGCGGATTGGTAAAATTCATGCACCTGTTCACCCAGTAAAAGGTATGAAAGAACCTTGGCACTACCGTAATAAAGCACAAATTCCTTTCTCTGAAAATGAAGCAGGACAAGCGATTGCCGGCTTTTATAAAACAAAAACGCATAGCATTGTGGATATGGATCGCTGTTTAATTCAAACAGGAGAAGCAGATGCTATTCTTGCAGGCTTGAAAAAGGAATTAGCAACGTTAGGTGTTCGCTCTTACAATGAGCATACACATGAAGGCATGTTGCGTCATGTCGTTATCCGTAAAGCACGAGCAACAGGAGAAGTCATGGTTGTCCTTGTAACGAAAAAGAAAAAGTTACCACAAAAAGAGGCAGCTATTGCAGTAATCCAAAAGCTAGTGCCAAACGTTACATCAATTATGCAAAATGTGAATAGTGAGAAAACCAATGTTATTTTTGGTGATGACACAATCAACCTTTGGGGTAAAGACGTTATTATTGATACTATCGGTAATGTACGTTTTGAAATCTCTGCTCGTTCTTTCTATCAAGTCAACCCAGAGCAAACAGAGGTCCTCTACAAGCAAGCACTAGATTATGCTGACTTACAGGGAGATGAACGTGTCATTGATGCGTATTGTGGAATTGGTACGATTTCTTTATTCCTTGCTCAAAAAGCAAAGACTGTCATGGGCGTGGAAATTGTCCCACAAGCGATTGAAGATGCCAAACGCAACGCAGTGCTTAATGGTTTTACAAATACTTATTTTGAGGCAGGCCCAGCAGAGGAAGTTATCCCAAGATGGTATAAAGAAGGCAAGGAAGCAGACGTACTAGTAGTTGATCCACCGCGCAAAGGCTGCGATGAAGCACTGCTAACTACTATTCTAGAGCAACGACCAAAACGAGTGGTCTACGTATCCTGTAACCCAGCCACACTAGCACGCGATCTTCGCATTTTAGAGGATGGCGGCTATCAAACGCAGGAAATCCAGCCAGTGGATATGTTCCCGCACTCCACACATTGTGAAGCCGTGGCATGGCTTAAGTTAAATGTGTAACACATTACTAAACTCATCTATACAATATAAAAATTACCGTTTTAGGACGGAATTTAGTTAAAATCAATAAAAACTCGGATTCGATCAAATCCGAGTTTTTTTCATTAATTCCAATATGCTACATTTCATCCGTGTGTATCTCGGGTTTTAATTGTTTTTTTCTCCAATATGACTTAAAAGTGACTCTGTCAATTCTCGTCTTATTTGCGTGATATGGTTTTCCATGAGTTGCTTAGCTTGGTTCGCATCTCCAGAGGCGATGGCTAAGTAAATTTTTTTATGTTCATCAATAGTCTCTTGCATTCGTTCCGAATCTTCCAAGCGTTGTCTGCGGGTAGCTCGGATTGTGTCTTGCATATGCTCACTAAGGGTTTGAAACAATTGTAAAAATATTGAATTATGTGAGGCGAGTACAATATTAAGATGGAAACTTAGGTCTGCTTGAATTCCTAATTCTACATCATTTTTACCTTGATCCATCATGTCTAATGCTTGGCTAATTCGTTCTAAGTCTACAGAAGTAGCTCGTCGTGAAGCTAAAAAGGCACACTCCACTTCAAGTGCTTGGCGAAGCTCCAACATTTCATAAATTAATTTTTTTTCAGTATTAATAATTGTAGAGGAAAGTTCTTCACCTAAAGTATGGGACTCTGCTGTTTTAATAAAGCTACCACTGCCTTGTTTAATTTCAATAAATCCCTTTATTTCAAGCTTTCGAAGTGCCTCTCTTACCGATGTTCGACTGACATTAAAACGACTCGCTAATTCTCTTTCTGTCGGGAGTTTATCCCCAGGCTGTAATTCACCATTTAAAAAATATTCCTTTATTTGATCAACAATTACTTGATACGCTTTTTTCTTTGGTTGAGGCATTACCTATCTCACCACCTTAAATACATAGTACTATAAACGCTTTAATCATACAGAAATACAGCATGTTTATCAATTTACGAAAAAAAATAATAGTTGATATTTTCTGAATATTTAGTACAATGTAAAAAGGTTGGACCAATTTTAAGAATATAGAAAATTGGTATGACATATAAAATTATTAATTAAACCATCCAAATACTATGAGAGCAAAAGGGGAAGGAAAAAATGATTACTACAAATGAAGAATTAGTGATGGCCCTACGAAGTGTTCTTCCAGAAATTGAAGTGACAATCAATCAAACGATTTTAGAACAGCATAGCAGTGATGAATCCTATCATAGTGCCTGTCTACCCGATATTGTGGTATTTCCGACAAAGACAGAAGAAGTAAGTAAGATAATGAACATAGCAAATCAATACAAAGTACCAATAGTGCCATTTGGAAGAGGAACAAGCTTAGAAGGACATGTGATTCCTTATAATCATGGGATAACAATTGATTTTTCACTCATGAACAGAATAGTAGAAGTTAGAGAGAAGGACTTTCTTGTGAAAGTTCAACCAGGGGTGACACGTTCTCAATTGAATAAAGAGTTGAAGAAATATGGATTATTTTTCTCCGTAGACCCAGGAGCAGATGCGACAATTGGAGGAATGGCCGCAACAAATGCTAGTGGGACAACATCTGTTAAATATGGTACTATGCGCGATCAAGTTCGAGATTTAGAGGTTGTTCTGTCAGATGGAACAGTGATTCATACAGGGAATTTAGCAGAGAAATCTTCATCGGGCTATCATTTAAACGGTCTATTTGTTGGGTCAGAGGGAACACTTGGTTGTTTTACTGAGTTGACGTTAAGAGTTTATGGTATTCCTGAATGTGTCATGGCTGCTAGAGCGTCCTTCGAAACAGTGAATGATGCTGTGGAAGGAGTTGTGAGTATTCTACAAGCGGCAATTCCCATTGCAAGAGTTGAACTTGTAGATGAACCTTCAATGAAACAAGTGAACTTGTATAGTCAAACAGCTTATGAAGAACAACCAACCTTATTTTTGGAATTTGAGGGAAATGAGGCTGGCTTAAGGCAGGATGTAGAATTTATGAAAGAGATTGTAGCGGCTCATAATTGCAAAAATATTGAATTTGAGATGGATAATGCAGCCCGAAATCAATTATGGGAAGCTCGCCATAATTTAGCTTACGCCTATGTCCATGGACATCCAGGAAAAAAACTAATGGTAACCGATGTTTGCTTACCGATATCCGAGTTAGCAGGTGCTATTGAACATGCAAGAGAAGCACTTGATATGTTAGCGCTTACAGGTGGGGTTGTTGGACATGTTGGTGATGGAAATTTCCATGTACTATTAATGATTGATATGAATGATCCAAAGGAAATAAAGAAAGCTGATGAATTAAATGAGTTGATTGTGATGTATGCACTGGAACGAGGAGGAACTTGCACAGGAGAACATGGTGTGGGCATTGGTAAGCAGAAATATCAAGAGAAAGAACACGGTAAAGCACTTCTAGTGATGGAAAAGATTAAACAAGCACTTGACCCTGACACACTTTTCAATCCGAATAAAATATTGAAAATAAAAATATAGGGAGTGGAAATATGAAAATTTTAGAAGCGATTAGTACGATTGCTGGAAAATACTTTGCTATATGGGTTATTTGTATTGCTGTTATTGCCTTTATAGCTCCAGAACCCTTTTTAATATTTGGCGGGTATATCACGATTTTGCTAGGCATTGTTATGTTTGGCATGGGTCTGACGTTAAAAGCAGTTGATTTTAAATTGGTTATCACGAATCCAGTACCAGTCATTATTGGTGTATGTGCTCAATATGTTATCATGCCACTTTCCGCTTTTTTAATTGCTTATATAATGAACTTGCCAGCAGAATTAGCTGCAGGGCTAGTCCTTCTTGGATCTGTACCTGGTGGAACTGCTTCAAACGTCATGGTGTATTTAGCTAAAGGAAATGTACCTTTGTCCATCACAATGACATCCTTTTCGACATTATTAGCTCCAATTGCCACACCAATCATCCTATTATTACTTGCAGGTAAATGGATGCCAGTTGATCCAATAGCAATGTTTACTTCAATTATTCAAGTAATTATTATCCCTATTATCCTAGGGATTATTATCAGAAGAGTTGTTCCTCAAATCGTAGAAAAAAGTATTAATGTGATTCCTCTTATTTCAGTAGTTGCTATTATGATTATTGTATCTGCTGTTGTTGCTGGTAATGTCGATACCATCGCTTCGGCAGGCTCCATTATTTTTGCAGCTGTAGTGCTTCATAACGCATTCGGATTGTTATTTGGTTATATAACAGCCCGTGTATTAGGCCTTGATGAAAGCAATCGAAGAGCTATTTCAATTGAAGTTGGAATGCAGAACTCTGGTCTGGGTGTAGCGTTAGCCACTGCCCACTTCGGTCCCTTAGCGGCCCTACCTAGTGTACTTGGGGCTGTTTGGCATAATATTTCTGGTCCGATTCTCGCTACCTATTGGTCGAAAAAACCAGAGAAACCAGAGGTACAGTATAATAAACAGATGCAAGAAGATAACGGCAGAACTCAAATATAGAAAGTAAATATTTGAGTTCCACCCGATAGTATTGCAGTCATATTATCTATTTTGTTTAAATCCACCTCACAAATGGATCCATTCGAAAAAATATAGAAATGAAAATTAGGTATAATAAAAGTAGATGAGGTAGAAATAATCTATACCATCTACTTTTTTGTTTGTTAAAATACCATTTAGGACTGATTTTCGTTAAAATAAACATTGTTGATTTTTACATTAGCTCTTGATAAATAATGCTTCTACCTCTATTAGGTAATGAGGTAAATATATCAATATGTCCATAGTGAGAGGATTTGGAATTAACATGATAGATAATTTTTGGCGCGATTTACCACGGCCTTTTTTTGTGCTTGCACCGATGGAAGATGTAACGGATGTTGTTTTTCGTCACGTTGTAAGTGAAGCAGGTCGACCAGATGTGTTTTTTACTGAGTTTACAAATTCGGATAGCTACTGTCATCCAGAGGGAAAGAAAAGTGTGCACGGTCGTTTGCTCTTTACAGAAGATGAGCAGCCAATGGTGGCACATATTTGGGGAGATAATCCCGAATATTTCCATGAAATGAGTATTGGGATGGCAGAGCTAGGTTTTAAAGGCATTGATATTAACATGGGCTGCCCTGTACCGAATGTAGCATCAAGAGGGAAGGGGAGTGGCCTTATTCTCCGACCAGATGTGGCCGCAGAATTAATTCAAGCAGCAAAAGCGGGCGGACTGCCTGTTAGCGTGAAAACACGGCTTGGCTACAAGGATGTTAATGAGTGGGAGGATTGGCTAACGCATATATTAAAGCAGGATATTGCGAACCTTTCGATTCATCTACGAACAAGAAAGGAAATGAGCCTAGTAGATGCGCATTGGGAGCTTATTCCGGAAATCAAAAAACTTCGTGACCGTATTGCACCTAATACGCTACTGACGATCAATGGAGATATTCCTGACCGTCAAACGGGACTCCAACTAGCTGAACAATACGGGATTGATGGCGTGATGATTGGACGAGGTATTTTTAAAAATCCTTTTGCTTTTGAAAAAGAGCCAAAAGAGCATAGCAGTAAAGAGTATCTTAATCTTTTAAGACTGCAGCTCGATCTTCAAGATCAATACGCGGAAGAACTACCACGTTCCATCACAGGACTTCATCGCTTCTTCAAAATTTATGTCAAAGGATTCAGAGGAGCTGGTGAATTAAGAAGTCAATTGATGAACACAAAATCAACGGATGAAGTGCGTGTATTACTGGACAACTTTGAATCAAACAATATTGATTGACAATGAAATGATGAAACCACCAATAAAGTCAAGTAAATAACAGTAGAAGTAGGAGCAAAGATTTGAGGATGAGATTTCCCTTTCTTTGCTCCTTTCAATTTGTCGCTATTGAGGTTTTGTCAGATGCTAGGGGGCTCTTGTTTTTATGTTTGTGAAAATAACAATATTGCCCCTGAATCATTTGTAGATTGGTAATCGAAAATAACATATTTTTGTAACGTAATTAAATTCTAAGAGTTATATAAGTGAAAGGGGTGAAAATAGGTGGACTTTGAGGAAATCTATCAGGAATACTTTAAAGAAGTTTATTTATATATCCTATCATTAAGTCACGATGAGCGCATAGCCGAGGAAATAACACAAGAAGCATTTTTTAAGGCATTAAAAGCAATAAAAAAATTTGATGGTTCTAAGGATATTCGAGCATGGCTTTTTACAATTGCGAAAAATACATATTTCTCACACTACAAAAGAAAGAAACGACAAGTAGATTCAGGTGCAGTAGAAGAATCAAGTATGGAAGTGCAAATTGTAAAGCATTTGATGAATGAAGAAGATGCCTTCATGGTTCATCAGTTTCTTCACTCGATGAATGAGCCATATAAGGAGGTCTTTTCATTACGTACTTTTGGAGAATTACCTTTTGAAAAGATAGGACGTCTTTTTGGAAAAAGTGCAGGGTGGGCAAGGGTTACCTTTTACAGAGCGAGAAAACAAATTATCGAGTATATGGAGGCGATGAATTATGAAAGAGATTAAATGCACAATTATTCAAGATGTTTTACCTCTGTATGTTGATGAGGTAGTTAGTGAAGATACAAAAGAAATGGTAGACGAACATTTACAGCATTGTGAAAAATGTCAAAAAGAATATGAAACCATGAAACAGGAACTTTATATCCCGGCAGAAAATAAGGCTTTTCAATTTAAAGAGATCAGTAAAAAATGGCGTAAGAAAAAAGTGATCATTTCCATTACTTCGGTTTTCATAACGGCACTTATTTTATTAGGGACCTATTTGTCTGTTTTCTATTATGAAACGGTTATTTCTTATTCGGAAGATTTGATCAAAATCGAAAGACAAAATGATCATCAGTTGGTTTCCCGATATTATGGCAAAAGCCGTGCAGGTGTTCACGGAACGTTTCCTATGGGAATTGAAATTGATGGAGAGAAAAAGATTGTGAGTTTTATTTATTATACAAAAACAGTGGCTGATTCGCCTTCGAGAAACCTGATTGATGATGAAAAGAGGCTTGGACAAGAAGATACCTTTGTTCTACCTGAAAGTGGAAATAACGATGCGGTATATTATGTGGAATTTGATTCAGAAGAGATGGTTCCTGGAGGAAAGGATTCTTGGTATTCAGTTTTAGAACGTGCAGTATTAATTTGGGAGAAATAATAATCTGATGGAAATCATATTTAGTTATTCCATTATCGGGTGCTTTTCCGTAATAAGGAAAAGTGTCATTCTTTATGAATAGGACCATATTGCTAAAGAAGACTCTTTAATGAAGAAGAAGAAAATTTCCTCGAGCAGATCATTGACAATAGTTGAAAGGCTATCTTGAATACAGAGACGAAGGTGTAAAATGAAACAAACCCGGGATTGGATTCCCGGGTTTGTTTTTACTTATTGGCAATTATGACCAATTTACCTGTATCCAGTTCCTTTTCGAATTGAGCAGCTTCCGATTCACTTAATCCGACAGAAGCTAACTTGTTGCGGAGTTCATCTCCACGGGAATTCACCAGGTTCTTCAGAGAAGTCAGGAACCCTTGCTCGCTAATACCAGCTTCTTCAGTCCCGAGTGCTTCGTTAATATCATCTTCACGTTCTTCATAGTGCGCAAAGATGTAAATGTTATCTCGAAGATATCCTTGCGCTTCTAATTTCTCCACTTCTTGTTTCGCCTGTACTACGTTTTCTACTGTCAATTTGACTGTCATTATTGATCCCTCCTATATATGTTCACATTCAATCTATTCCACTAAATTGAATGGATAAAACATCTTTTTAGTTTTTAATTATGTTAGAGTGGCATTAACAACTAATGGAATACTAATGAACAACTAGAAAACATTGGGAGTTGTTATTCTAAATCTTTATTCCAAAGCTACGTCCAATTCTTTATAGAGTCGGGTTTTTTTGTTTGCAATCAATAGAGGATTTAGAGAAACATCAGAGAATTGTATATAAGTACCATTATATGTAATGAAGAGCTTATAGGAGTTGTATGAAGATGATTGTGACAACTAGACCGTTAAAAATTAAATACAATAAATCAGCAAATACTTTTCAGGAGTTTATGCAAATTAATCACAACAAACATTCTCTTACGAA
Source organism: Lysinibacillus sp. GW823-FHT02G10 (assembly GCF_058797135.1). Taxonomy (NCBI): domain Bacteria; kingdom Bacillati; phylum Bacillota; class Bacilli; order Caryophanales; family Bacillaceae; genus Lysinibacillus; species Lysinibacillus sp. GW823-FHT02G10. Next base: position 67,527 of record NZ_JBXAJI010000008.1, on the reverse strand, counting down.
GGAAGTTGTTTTTCTACGATATATCGGTATACCTGATTCTGTAGATTTTTATAAAGATGAGATTCTAAAAATGGAGGAGTATTTCTCCAAGCAAAGCATTTTTTATTTACGACTGCATAAACTTGAGGTCATTCGTAATAAGGAAGATGTAGATAGATTGTCGGAAAGTTGGAGAATGTGGCAGACTGCTGCTGAAAACCCGCAATTACTGTATAAGCTATCTTTGTGCAGTAAATTAGCGAGTGATCAACTTGAATGGACAAAAAAGCTAAGCTTTAAACAGATGATTCAACTATTTAAAGAAAATCAGCCTTATCCTAATGAAACGTTGTTAAAAAATTTTGCAGTTAAATTTTTGTATTGGATGGATTATTATTTACCACAAATTTTTTCGGAGGAAAATCCAACGTCCCCCAAAATTGTTTTTATAGGTGACATTACGCAGCATGAATTACTATTTTTATATTTCTTATCGTCACTGGGGTGCGATATTTGTTACATGAATCCCAAAGGAGATATTGCCAATATGTACCCTATAATAGAAGCGTCTTCTACCTTACATATGTGTCGTCATTTCTATGAAAAAGAAATAACATTGCCTATTAAAAGTACTTCAAGACAATTGAACATTCCTGCTCAAAAAACGAATGCGACAGAGGAGTGGAGTTATGAGCAATTAGCCTCCTTAGCCACATCTGTTGTGATGATTAAGACCTTCGGGGAGGATGACAAGGTTTTATGCTATGGCTCTGGTGTCGTTCTCCACCAAGATGGATATATTTTAACAAACCTGCATGTTGTGGGTGGTGGAAAATATTATTCTGTGCTCTATGAAAATGATACCAACGAGTATATTACCCATCAATTTGTAAAATATCATGATATGCATGATTTGGCTATTTTGAAGGTAGACAGAATAAGCCATCCTTTACCTGTAAAAATGGATGGACAATTAGTTCGAGGGCAAAAAATTGTGGCGATTGGCAGTCCGTTAGGATTGTTTAACTCAGTTTCTGATGGGATTGTTTCGGGTTTTCGTGATATTCGGCAAATGTCTATGATTCAATTTACAGCCGCTATATCAAATGGCAGTTCAGGTGGTGCTTTATTGGATATGCATGGGCGATTGGTTGGCCTGATTACAGCAGGCTTCGATGATGGTCAAAACCTTAATTTGGCTGTACCTGCTAATCTAATTTATCAGTTTGCTCAAAACTTTATAGAAATACCGTGTTGAATTTCCACTATTCGACCATTGCTTTTTCTTCAGTAATCTTATAGAATGTAGAACGGTATAAATGAACGATATATAAATCCTTTAATACGGTCCAGAGAGGCTGAAAAGGGCTATGTGATATTTTTAAGCTAATATCTTTGCTTTGTCATGCCCTTTTGTCCTCTGTGACGGAAGGGCTTTTATTATTGTTCCGTACTCCTCTTTTAAAGGAAGTCCCGTGAGGCTTCAAAAGAGAATGGACAAGACAGCTATAATCCATTCACTAAAAGAGATCGACAACTAGAAAATGGAGGCTAAAAAGAATGGATTATCGTAAAAAAACCGTGGTTGCTTCAGTGGCAGGGCTAACGCTAGAAGGAATGGACATTATGTTTATTTCCTTTGCTATGACAATGATTATTGCAGAATTTAATATTGATCTTGCAACAGGTGGATTGATTTCATCCATCACGAATATTGGGATGCTACTGGGTGGTATTATTTTCGGTGTATTAGCAGATAAATATGGTCGAGTAAAAGTGTTTACGTATACGATTATTTTGTTTGCCATCGGAACGGCCTTAACAGGAGTAGCAACAAGTATTGAACAAGTTTATGTTTATAGATTTATCGCTGGTTTAGGTGCTGGCGGAGAATATGGTATTGGGATGGCGCTTGTGGCGGAGGCTTGGCCAAAGAATAAACAAGGCAGAGCATCCTCTTATGTCAGTGTAGGTGCACAATATGGAGTAATTTTAGCCGCTTTATTAAGTGCTATTATTTTACCAACTTTAGGGTGGCGTGCATTATTCTTTGTAGGATTACTACCAGTTATTTTTGCCTTCATCGTACGTAAAAATATTGATGAATCACCAGAATGGTTAGCAGCGCAGAAACAACAAAATAATAAGCAAGAGAACGGGAAATTAGCACAATTATTTGCTTCACCTCGTATCACCATGACAACACTCTCCCTAATTCTAATGGCTACTGTTCAAATTGCAGGCTATAATGGTCTAATGATTTGGCTACCTTCGATGTTACAGAAATCGCAAGGTTTATCGGTTTCAAGCTCAGCATTGTGGACAATTAGTACCGCAGTTGGCATGATCATTGGAATGCTGACGTTTGGCAGATTTATGGATCGTTTTGGTGCAAAGCGAACATTCGGGATCTTTTTAGTAGCCTCTGCATGTGCTGTATTCTTTTACTCGTTTGCAACAGGTGCAGTAGCGATATTAGTAGGCGGTGCGGTTGTAGGATTCTTCTCTAATGGAATGTTTGCAGGGTATGGTGCATTAATTAGTAGCTTTTATCCAGTACAAATTCGCAGTACAGCAACAAACACCATTTTTAACTTTGGACGAGCTATAGGTGGGTTTTCACCAATCTTTGTAGGTTTTATTTTACAAAGCTACGATATGACTGTCGTGATGATTTACTTAGCAGCACTGTATTGTATTTCCTTTATCGTTATGCTAACGCTTAAGAGCTCAGGGAAGGAATTGCAAACAGCATAATTTTATAGAGCACGAAAGAACGAATTCCAATTATGTAAATGGGATTCGTTCTTTTCTTATTAGTATTTAATTATAATAAACCTTTTGAACGTTTTTCAGCGATTTCAACAAGACGTTTTGTAATCTCTCCTCCAACGGAACCATTTGCACGAGAAGATGCTTCTGGCCCAAGCTGAACGCCAAACTCTTGTGCAATTTCATATTTCATTTGATTGACAGCCTCATGTACTCCAGGTACTAGAAGTTTATTTGAACTGCGGTTATTGTTAGCCATTGTTCTCACCTCCTTGACCTTAGAATGGTTGCGATTAAATTTTTCATACATTTAAAAAGTAGGAAATGCACACGCTATTTGCTAACAACAACAACTTGTGGAAAGCTAGCAATAATCAGCAAACTCTCTGTTATAATTAAGCCTGGCTCTTTACTATATAAGGTTAATTAAAGGAGGAACATATATGACAAATAATGATATCTTAATTCGTTTACGCTATGCGTTCGATATAAAAAATGTAGATATGGTAGAAATTTTTAAACTTGGTGGCATGGGTTATTCAAAGGAAGAAGTATTAAATATGCTGATTAAGATTAATGATGAGGAAGAAGCGCCAGAGGAATACATCAAATGTAATAATAAAATGTTAGAGGCATTTTTAAATGGATTAATTACTTTTAAACGTGGGCCTCAGAAACCAAGAGAAGGACAGGCTGTTGGACCTTTACCTGTGTCAGGTAAAGAAAGTCCAAATAATATGCTGCTAAAGAAAGTAAAAATTGCTTTAGCTTTAACAACTGAGGAGATGCTTGAGATTTTATATGACGGCGGCATTAAAGTTACAAAAGGTGAATTAGGTGCTATTTTAAGAAATCCAAGTCATCGTAATTATAAAGAGTGTGGCGATTCATTCGTACGAAATTTTTTAAGGGGCCTAACATATAAATATAGAGCATAATGCACAATGGATATCAATCATAAAGTGCCATTTTTTTCTTTAAAACTCGTTGACAATTTGTGACGAAATTGTGTACAATAAAATTATCACAAAATGTTCACAAAAAAGATGAAAAATGTTCACAGACAAAGGGGTGCTTGTATGATTTATTTTGACATCTTATTAGTAGCTATTGCATGTATTACAATGCCTTTTATTGTTGCAGTTATGTTAGATATTTTTTATGCGGAACGAAAAAAAGTACGCTTTTCATTACGTCGTACTTCCGTATGGTATATCGCTATGTTTGCGTTATCCTTTATACCTTCCGTATTACTTGTCACACAAAACGTATAATTTATTCAAACACTTAGGGGTAAGTGAATTGAAAGTGGACAGCTACAACGCTAATTGAGGTTGTAGCTGTTTTATTTTGTTCAATAGATGAATCATAATTAAGTAATTTATATAATTATTAATGAAGGAACAGCTAGTATAAAATATGTATGTTTTAAGTAGAGAGCATTGACTACTTTTACCTACTGTGTTAATTTTGGTAGGGAAATATAGGCAAATTTACTGAAAAGTAAAGACGCAAAGCTACAGGTCTAAGGCAATAAATGCTATGGCGGCTGGGTTGCAAAAGAGTGCTAGTTGTATCATTCTCATTCTAGTTTTTGTTCTTTTATGCCTATTTCTTTTGAAATAGGCATTTTTTTGCAAGTAAAGTTCAAAGGAGGAAAAGGGGAAATGAAGTTGTTAAAAAACACATCATTAAAAAATAAGCTTTTACTAACAGTCTCTATCGTTGTATTACTGCTTATCGCTATTATTACGACGCAAAGTATTAGTGAATTGAATAATCGGATGAATGTGGATTTGGAGCAAGAATTAAAAAGTGTTGGTTTATTAACAGCTATGAACTTAGACAGTGATGAAGTAAAAGATTTGCTGTCCGAAAAAGGGGAAACAAACGCAAAGTTTACAAAGATCCAAAAGCAACTTGATATGATTCAGGACCAGCAAGGTATTATGAGCTGGAGTTATATTTGGGATGTCAAGGATGAGGGTGGCGTCAATCCAATTGGCTATACCTCTAATCTAAATGAAGTATATGAAGCCGGTGAAATTTTTACTGATTTAGCGGATGAACATGTAGAAACAGCAAAATTAGCTATTGAAAATAATAGTACAGAGGTAACTGATATATTCGAGGATCCTTTTGGTTCTTGGAGAACGGTTTTTAGTCCTATTAAAGATGATAATGGCCAACTGATTGCCCTATTAGGGATTGATTACTCCGCTGATTATATCAATACGATTATTAAAACAAGTGTGATTAAGCAAATTGTCATTGCCATTATCGGCATTTTAATTTTATTAGTTTTAGTTTACATAATTATAGATCGACTATTAAAGCCACTGAAAAAAGTAGTGAACGTTGCCAATCAAGTGGCAAATGGTGAATTAATAGATGTGGATTTAGAGACATCAAAGGATGAAATTGGTAAATTATCTGAATCCATTCGTACAATGGTGGCTAATTTGCAACATATTATTTTAAACATACGCAATACATCCAATCACGTTTCTTCAGCAGCCAATCAATTAACGGTACATGCTGGTGAAACTTATAACAGCTCAACAAATATTGCACTAGACATGAATCAAATTACACAAAATGCTGAGGCCTCGATGACCATGACAGAGGAAACAGCTGCTGCTATGGAAGAAACTGCAACAGGTATTCAGCAAATTGCTGATTCTGCAAATGTAGCTGCGGAATCCTCTATTTCAGCATCACAGGCTTCTGAACGAGGCAATGAAGTTGTACAACAAGTTATTGCTCAAATGGAGTTAATTAATGATTCTGTTGAACAAATAGGGACAACCATTAATGGACTACATGTTAATACTAAAAAAATAAGTGAAATTGTTAGCTTAATTACTGCTATAGCTGATCAAACAAATCTATTAGCTTTAAATGCTGCGATCGAAGCGGCACGAGCAGGTGAACACGGTAAAGGCTTTGCCGTTGTTGCGGATGAAGTGAGACGCTTAGCTGAACAATCCTCTCAATCAGCAACAGAAATTTACAATTTAATTAGTTCTATTCAGTCTGATTCAAACGCTTCTATCACAGTTATGGAGAGAGGCAAAGAGGATGTTAAGGTAGGGATGGCATTTACCAATGAAGTAGGCGAAATCTTTAAAGAAATTCTTACTTCCTCAGAAGAAGTAGCTAGCCAAATACGTGAAATTTCAGCAGCTTCACAACAAATTTCTGCATCCTCAGAAGAAGTGGCGGCATCTGTTAATAATATTAAACAATCTGCAGAGCAGTCAGCAGAGTTCTCTTCAAATGTCTCGAATTCTACACAAGAGCAATTATCTACCATGCAGGAAGTAAAGGATGCCTCTTCATCACTGGGCAAAACAGCAGAAGAGCTGCAAGGTCTAGTGGCAAAATTCAAATTGGAGAATGATCATAATGGACATTAATTTTACAGGAAAAAATGTTTTAATTACAGGCTCTAGTAAAGGAATCGGTAAAGCAATTGCTTTAGGCTTTGCGCAACATGGAGCCAATATTTTAATTAATTATATTGGGGATGAGCAAGAGGCAGAAGCTGTACGTGCAGAAGCAGAAAAGTTGGGTGTGAAAGCTTTAATATTCCACGCAGATGTTTCTAACTCTCAAGAAGTACAAGCGATGCATCAATTTATGGACGAGCATCTTGGGAATCTTGATATTCTTGTAAATAACGCTGGATTTGCACAGGGTTCCAGCATTACAGATTTAACGGATGAGCAGTGGGATCGTATGATTAAAGTTCATTTATATGGCTGTTTCTATAATTGCCGTGAAGCAGCAAAAAGAATGAAGGAACGTAATACAGGAAAAATCATCAATATTTCATCTGATATTGGTAGCTTGGGTTGTGAAGAATTCACGCATTATTCAGCTGCAAAGGGTGCTATTAATGCTTTTACAAAGGCTTTAGCAAGAGAATTAGCACCTTCTATACTTGTCAATGCAGTTGCTCCTAGTGGAACATTTACGGACATTCTACAAGAGTTTGGCGATAACTATGTGGAGGAAGAATCCGCAAAATATCCATTAAAACGTTTAGCACAACCAGAAGAAATTGCGAAAAGTGTATTATTTTTAGCCTCTAATCATGCTGACTTCTATACAGGTCAAATTTTAACGCCAAATGGTGGGGTCGTAATGAACGGTTAATGGAAAACGAAGGAGTAAATAATGTTAAATATTATTATCTTTTGCTTATACTTATTATTTATCTATTATATTGGCTATAAAGGCTATAAGCGTGTCAACACAGCCGAGGATTTAATTGTTGCTGGCTGGAGCATGCCTTTATCCGTTGTAACGGGTAGTTTAGTCGCTGCATTATTAGCAGCTCCCTTCTTTTTTGCAGCGGTAGGCTCTGGCTATACAAGTGGTGGCTTTGAAGGTTCGGCAACAATGGGTGGTTTAGGGACTTGTATGATTCTTGGAGCACTCATTTGGACAAAGCCATTACGACGTTTAAAGGGCTGGACATTAGCAGATTACTACGGTTTACGCTATGGCAGTAAAAAGCTAGGAGCCTATACAGGGGTTGTTATGGCAATTGCTTTTGGAGTTTTTAATGCAGCGGCGTTAACAGTTGGTGGAACGTATATTATTCAGCAATTATTGCAAATTGATTTTATACCTGCGGCGCTTCTATTTGTATCGCTAACGGCTATTTATTCAGTTATTGGTGGTTTATGGGCAGTAGCCTATACTGAAATCGTACAAGGTGCGCTTGCAGTGGCAGGTATTTTGGGTATTACCATTTTTATTTTGTTTTACTATCCAGACGTTACATTTAATCCCGAGTGGTGGAATATCAGTACATTATTTGAGAAGGCAGGAGCAGAATTCTGGACTTTGTATCTTGTACTAGCACTTGGAGATATCCCTGCAGTTGACCTTGGGCAGAGGGTAGCTGCTGCAAAAAGTCCACGGGTGGCACAACGAAGCATGATTATTGCTGGTATTATTGTCATTGCAATTAGCTGGATTCCAGGGATGCTAGGGGAAGCCTTTAAGTCTATTTATCCTGAAAGCACAAACCCAGAAACATTGATGCTTACCTTTGCACAAGGTTATTTTCCTCCTTTATTAGCAGCTATTTTCTTAACAGCCATGGCAGCCATGGGGATGTCTACAGTAGCTGCATGTTATGTAGCGACTTCAGGGATTGTCACAAAGAATATTTATTTAGATTTTATTAATCACAATCCTGATCCTAAGAAGCTATTAAGATTTTCGCGATCTATTATTCTAGCTAGTGCTTTATTAGGTTTAGTGCTAGCTGTAAGCTTCCAAAAAGTAATTGATTTAGCTTATTTAGCTTGGGATATTATATTCGTAACAATATTCTGGCCAATCGTTTTAGGACCATTTTGGAAACGTGTCAGTACACCAGCAGTTTGGGCAAGTATTTCCGTTGGCTTAGTTTATTACATTGTGACATCACTAACATTCGTACCTAGTCTGACAATCCAATCAGAAGGCTTCATAGGTCTATTAAATGAATTATGGCAGGCTCCTGTATTTTCAGGTGTTGTTATAACTGGTATCACAATTGTCGTGGTGAGCATACTCGTTCCGCCATCTGAGCATGTTCTTGAGATGCATAAAATAGAAAAAGATAAAACATTAGACGACGTAAGTAGTAAAGAAGAGCTAATTGGTCGTTAAAAGCAAAAGCACGGATTCATTGTAAAGTTCAATGAATTCGTGTTTTTTATTAGAATGAAACGATAGAATCAAGAATACTATTGCTAGTACATCATCTGAATTTTTCTAGTGATTATCTTGATAAAGGCGGGAATTGGATGAAAAATATTTTCTTCATTTTATTAGGGATTGTCTATCTTTATCTAGCAAATGCCATTGAATTAGTCATTATTAAGCAACTATTTTTTTTAATCGGGCTGGCTTTAGTCGGTCTAGGGAGTATCCGTTATTTAAAAGAGCGTTATATTGCCATACAAACTTTGACAGCCATGACGGAAGCTAGTGAGGAGGAGATAATGGCTATTCCTCATACACAATGTACAGTTTCCAATGATGCTTTAAATGCTTTACTGTTAAATGAACAGACAAACATGCTTATTTTCGCCCGAAGAGAAGCTTTAGACGAAGAACTAAAAATTATAGAGGTTCCATTTAACAGAATATATGAGGTTGCCATCATGGAAGATGAAGTATTTACGGTTAGAACAAAGAATCATCTAATGAGTGGTTCCTTACTTGCTGAAGCAGATGAAATAGAAGAAGAGGAGGTAGAAGAAGATACAATTTCACAGCTATCGCTAAAGTTAGTAGTAGATCATTTATCAGAGCCTATTCAAGAATATATGTTCATGGATAATAGTGAAGATCCCATATCAAAAGAGGAGGATGACTATAAAGAAGCCATAGAGCTTTGTGAGAAATGGTTTCAAAAGATAAGTGTTATTATTAAACGTCATGAACTGGAACGAGTGCCAATAAGTCATTGGCAATAAGAGAGAAGGCTATCTCAAAATAGAAAAATTTGAGATAGCCTTTGTTGTTTAGATGATTAAATTTTAAATTGCTGTAGCTGCGTATTTAACTCTTCGGCCATTCCAGCAAGCTGATTTGCACTTCTAGCGATTTCATCCATTGTAGCGGCGGTTTCCTCAACAGTTGCTGTTGTTTGCTCAACGCCAGCAGCGGATTCCTGTGAAATGGAGGCCATATCATCAATAGAAGCATTAATGGTTTCCGAATTTTGAGCAAGCTGATTTAAATTCGTTGTAATCGTTGAAATATTAACTATCATATCCCCAACAGCATCAGAAATTTTTTCAAATGTTTCATTAGTTTCATCGAGCTGTGTGGTTCCTCTTTTTACTTCCTCATAGCCAGTCTGAAGGGCAGATGTTACATTGCCAGTTTCACCTTGAATACGCTGGACAATTGTTGCAATATCCGTGACAGAGAACTGTACTTGCTCAGCAAGCTTTCGGACTTCATCTGCCACAACAGCAAAGCCCTTGCCATGCTCACCTGCTCGTGCTGCTTCGATTGCTGCATTTAATGCAAGTAAATTTGTTTGGTTTGAAATATCATCGATAACTGACACTAGCTTGGATATTTCGGCAGACTGTTCATTTAAATTTTCTACCTTTTTCACAGAGTCTAATACAATTTCATTTATTGTAGCCATTTGTTTGGTAGATTGCACCATTAAACGTTTCCCTGAAACCGTTAATTTTTGAACATGACTAGAATGTTCGCTTAATTCAATGCCCTCTTGTGTAGTTTCATGAATGCTACGCTTAAATGCTGTCATTGTTTCTGCCAAATCACCTGTGGTAGATGCTTGTGTTTCTGTACCAGATGCCAGCTCTTGCATCGTTACTGTAATTTGCTCAGTACCTGCTTGTACCTCATTCGATGATTGAGCAAGTTCTTCACTACTAGCTGCTACTGTTTCAGAAACCGAGTAGATAGACTGGATCGTTTGTTTTAATTTTTCGTTCATGTCATTGGCTGCTACCATTAATGTTCCAATTTCATCTCGGGCTTTTACAGGCAGAGGCTCTAGTTGCAAATTTCCATCTGCTAATTCTTTCATCCGGTCGGCTACTACTGTAACAGGTTTAGAGATGGTACTGGCTGTGATAAAGGCAATTAGAATACCAGCTATAGTTAGAATCAAGCTAAAGGCGATACCAATTGTTCGATTCTCAGAGCTAGTTGATACAACATCATTACCGACATCTGTAATGGCTTTAGCTCGTTCATCTGCCAGTTTTTCGTAACCATATCGCACTTTCGTTACGAGTTCATGTGTATCCATTAAATTTTCTAAAGCTAATTCTTTATTGCCCTTTTGGTAGATATCAAATACCTCTGTATTGACAAGGGTACTCCAATCACGAGCGATTACTACAAGTTGATCGCGTTCATCTGATTTTTCATATTTGTCTAGAATAGCATTATTTTCCTCAGCCATTTTGCGATACTCATCAAATGATTCTTTGTATTTTTCGTCGCCTGTCAACACATAATTTAACGCTGCAGATAGACGGACACTCATAGAGAGTGCTAAATTTTTACTTGCATTTAAAACAACTAAATCTTCTTTCACTAAATCTTTTGCCTGTTTTTCCATATTTGTATTGGAATTGTAAGTGTAGGTTGTAAAGCTAACTACTAAAACTAACAAAAGAATAAATGCACTTAAAATTCGTGTTTTAAGTGTTTTAAACTTGATAATGCCTTTCATTTTCCCATCCCTTTACTATCTCATTGAGAAATTTTTTCAACACAAGTATTATTTTATAACTAATTATGTGTATTAATAAGCCTTTCGATAGAAATATTTAAAAATAGTTTTTTAGTACAATGATATAATTATTTTCCTTTTCTTAATAGTTAAATATATATAGATGTCTAACAACTAATTTATATGTTTATGTAGAATTTCCTATATAGAAAGAAAATACACCTGAAGCAAAATGCTTCAAGTGCCATAAGTAAAGGATTCTCTATTGTTTTTGATTTTTCGCCTGGCGTTCCCACTGTAGAAGGGAAGGATAAGGGTCAAAAGCCCATTCAGTTTTTCCATTAAATTTATAAATACCATAATGGAGATGTGGAGGGAATTTGCCCGATGTACCTTCTTTCCCATATCCAGAGCTTCCAACATAGCCAAGAACAGTACCAGGTTTAACAATTGTACCTACTTCAATTTCCTTATGATAGCTACCGAGGTGGGCATAATAGTGGTAGGAATTATGATTGTCGCGAATACCAATACGCCAGCCACCAAATTGATTCCATCCTTTTACCTCCACTATTCCATAAGAGGTAGATAATACAGGCGTTCCATAGCTGGCAAAAATATCAGTTCCCTCATGAATACGGCGTCCACCCCAACCACGATTGGCGCCCCAAGTGCCCCTGTAACTGTAATCAGAGCGGATATTTAGCGGGAAGGTATGTGCATCAAGTTCTATAGTTTTAAAATGTCTGTACAATGTGGAGATGGTAAATACTTGATTGACGGCTTCTTCGCTTCCGTAATATTCCCATAAAGCTAATTTAAAATCCTCATCAGTCGTTCCAAATTTCCCTAAATAACTAGCCATCGAAAATATGACATCCTCATCATCCTTTGGACTAGCGATTCCATCATGATTACCATCAAGGCCCATTCCTCCGAAATAGCTAATTGTCTCAGGAGAAGTGTCTTCCTTTACAGGATTTAATGCACCTGACCAGTATTCATCAGAAAATTGGATAGCCAAATAGCCTTCTCGTTTAGGGATGTCTTTACGAACTGATTGTAGGTTTCTTTCATATTGATCGATAGCGGCTAAAAAATGCCATGGAATGAGTAATTCATCGAATTGTACATAATAGGACATACGCTGCTGTAAAATTTCTTCTTCTGTAAGATCCTCCTTTGCAAAAGAGACAGAAGGGTACAGCATAATCCCTAAAAATAAAAATGTGAAAAGAAATATAAAATGGCGATGCAATGATGGACCTCCTTTCTAACGTTAGAATAACCGAAATTTTTATCTTCATTCAGTAAGGTTCTATGTATGAAAACAGTTGATATATCCGCAATTTTTTTGCCCCAAAAAATAGAAATAATAAGAAGAAACTTCATCAAAGAAAAAGTAATGGTATCATCATGCCATTAACTTCATACTATGTTATAAATCAAGCCCTGAATGGAGGGAAGGCTATTAACATTTTAGATAAAGTGAAAAACTATCGCGAAGAAGAAAACAGGCTGAAGTGGGAAGGGACATTTGCAGATTATTTAAACATCATTAGGGAAAGACCTGAAGTTGCTCAAACAGCCCATTCACGCGTCTACAATATGATAAAAAGTTCTGGTGTAGAGGAACGCGATGGGCAAAAAATGTACAAATTTTTCGGACAAGAAATTTTTGGGCTTGAAACAGCAATTGAAAGACTGGTGGAGGAATATTTCCATCCAGCAGCACGCAGGTTAGATGTTAGAAAACGTATTTTATTATTAATGGGACCAGTTAGTGGTGGTAAATCAACTATCGTTACCTTACTAAAACGCGGATTAGAGCAATATTCGCGAACAGATGAAGGTGCAGTTTACGCAATTAAGGGATGTCCAATGCATGAAGATCCGCTCCATTTAATTCCACATCATTTGCGTAATGAGTTCTTTGAGGAATATGGGATTAGAATTGAAGGAAGTTTATCGCCTTTAAATACAATGCGTCTTGAAAAGGAATACGATGGACGCATTGAAAATGTAATGATTGAACGTATTACTTTTTCAGAAGATAAACGTGTGGGTATAGGGACATTTACACCATCAGACCCTAAATCACAGGATATTGCAGATTTAACAGGAAGTATTGATTTTTCTACAATTGGTGAATTTGGTTCAGAGTCGGATCCTCGTGCTTACCGCTTTGATGGGGAGCTGAATAAGGCTAATAGAGGAATGATGGAATTCCAGGAGATGCTAAAACTAGATGAAAAATTCTTATGGAATTTATTATCATTAACGCAGGAAGGAAATTTCAAAGCAGGAAGATTTGCTTTAATTAGTGCAGATGAGTTAATCGTTGCTCATACAAATGAAACAGAGTATCGTTCATTTATTTCGAACAAAAAGAATGAGGCATTACATTCTCGAATTATCGTTATGCCAATTCCCTACAACCTCAAAGTTAGTCAGGAAGAGCATATTTATGAAAAGATGATAAAAGAGAGCGATATGTCCCATGTCCATATTGCACCGCATGCTTTAAAGGCCGCAGCAATCTTTTCGGTTCTCACTCGTTTGGAAGTTCCGAAAAAACAAGGTGTGGATCTAATTAAAAAAATGCGCTTGTACGACGGAGAAAATGTGGAGGGATTTAATTCCGTTGACTTAGAGGAGCTGAAGAAAGAGTTCCCGAATGAAGGCATGAACGGTATTGATCCACGCTATATTATTAACCGTATTTCTTCTGCTATTATCCGCAAAGAGATACCATCGATAAATGCATTAGACGTTTTACGAGCATTGAAGGATGGGTTAGATCAGCATGCATCGATTTCTCAAGAGGATCGTGAAAAATACATGAATTACATTGCGGTTGCTCGTAGAGAATATGATGAGATTGCTAAAAATGAAGTACAAAAGGCTTTTGTGTACTCCTATGAGGAATCGGCAAAAACATTGATGAATAACTACCTTGATAATGTAGAGGCATTCTGTAATAAAAATAAAATTTATGATCCACTTACTGGGGAAGAAATGAATCCAGATGAAAAATTAATGCGCTCGATTGAGGAGCAAATTGGCATTTCAGAAAATGCTAAAAAGGCATTCCGTGAAGAGATTCTCATTCGAATTTCTGCCTATGCACGAAAAGGTAAACGTTTTGATTATAATTCTCATGAAAGATTGCGAGAAGCCATTCAGAAGAAATTATTTGCAGATTTGAAAGATGTCGTTAAAATTACTACTTCTTCTAAAATGCCAGATGAATCTCAACTGAAGAAGATTAATGAGGTTGTGGCAAGGCTTGTTGATGAACATGGCTATAATACAACATCAGCAAATGAGTTGCTACAGTATGTAGGAAGTTTGCTCAATCGATAACTTGATGTTCATTGTTCCAAGTCAGATAGGAGTGTCCCATTTTTAGGGCACTCCTTTTATTATCAGGAGGAGAGATTTATCAACAAAAAGCCCCAGAGGATGTCCGAGACTTTGAATAGAAACTTTAGAGCATGGTCGAAAAAAATCTGGACCCATTGAGGCGTGATTGATAGATATACAATTGATTTTATGAAAAAAGTTCAAAAATTTAGCTCACAAGCATAGTATAGAAAAAGCGAATTTGATAGATGGGTGAGGATAAAAATGACTGAACACGAAAATAAACGCTTTGTCATTTCTCAGGAAAATTGGTCCCTCCATCGTAAAGGGCACCAAGACCAACAACGCCATATGGAAAAAGTGAAAGATGCGATTAAAAATAATTTACCTGATTTAGTTAGCGAAGAAAGTATTGTGATGTCCAATGGTCGCGAGGTTATTAAGATACCAATTCGGTCACTTGATGAATATAAAATTCGATATAACTATGATAACTCTAAGCATGTAGGGCAGGGACAAGGGGATAGTAGTGTTGGAGATGTAGTAGCGCGGGATGGCAGTAAGGCCAATCAGGCTCCAGGTAAAGGAAAAGAAGCGGGTGACAAGCCTGGCCAAGATTATTATGAAGCGGAAGTCAGTATTGAGGAAATTCAAAATGTTTTATTTCATGAATTAGAGTTACCTAATTTACAGCAAAAAGAAAAGGCAGATATTAAAACAGAAAAAATAGAGTTTAATGATATTCGAAAAAAGGGACTCATGGGTAATGTCGATAAAAAGCGTACCATTTTAAATGCATTAAAGCGCAATGCGATGCATGGGAAAGCAGAAATAACGCCAATCCACAATGACGATTTACGTTTTAAAACATGGGATGAAGTGGAGAAACCAGAATCCAAAGCAGTAGTGCTCGCCATGATGGATACAAGTGGCTCAATGGGCGCATTTGAAAAATATTGTGCGAGAAGCTTCTTCTTTTGGATGACGAAGTTTTTACGGTCAAAATATGAAACAGTAGAAATTGAATTTATTGCTCATCATACTGAGGCAAAGGTTGTCACAGAAGAGGAGTTTTTTACAAAGGGTGAAAGTGGAGGAACCATTTGTTCTTCAGCTTATAAAAAGGCATTGGAATTAATTCAGGATAAATATCATCCGTCTCGCTACAATATTTATCCTGTCCATTTTTCAGATGGTGAAAATATATCGATGGACAATGAAAAGTGCTTGAAGCTAGTAGGAGAGTTAATGGATGTATCCAGCATGTTTGGCTATGGTGAGGTGAATCAGCATAACCGATTCTCAACGCTTATGTATACGTATAAAAAAATTGATGATCCTAAATTCAGATACCATATTTTGAGAAAAAAAGGCGATGTGTATGACGCCTTAAAGAGCTTTTTCAAGAAAAGTGAAGAGTAACATGGAAGTATCCTCAGCACCACGTTCAAAGGAGGGGGCGTAAAATGGACACAAAAGAGCTTCATCGTGCAATAGATGAAATTACCGAAATTGCCTCAAGCTTTGGCTTAGATTTTTATCCAATGCGTTATGAAATTTGTCCAGCAGATATTATTTATACATTTGGCGCCTACGGTATGCCCACGCGCTTTTCCCATTGGAGCTTTGGTAAACAATTTCATAAAATGAAGCTTCAATATGATTTAGGACTTAGTCAGATTTATGAGCTTGTCATTAATTCAAATCCTTGCTATGCATTTTTACTCGATACCAATACTTTAACCCAAAATAAATTGATTATTGCCCATGTTCTAGCACACTGCGATTTCTTCAAAAATAATATACGTTTTTCTAATACAAGAAGAGATATGGTAGAAAGTATGACCGCAACTGCGGAGCGAATAGCTGGCTATGAGAGAGAGTATGGCAAGGATGAGGTGGAGCAGTTTTTAGATGCTGTTTTAGCTATTCAAGAACATATTGATCCATCAATTTTAAGACCAAAGCTATCCTGGAGTGAGGAGGATGAGCTTGAGGAGGAAAAAACACAAACAAAATCACCGTATGATGATTTATGGAGTATAGAAGAAAAAGAAAAAGTTTATAAACCAATTCGACGCAGATTAAAGCAATTTCCTCCTCAGCCAGAAAAGGACCTGTTGTTATTCTTAGAGGAACATAGCCGTGAATTGGAAGACTGGCAACGAGATATATTAACAATGATGCGAGAGGAAATGCTTTATTTTTGGCCTCAATTAGAGACTAAAATAATGAACGAGGGTTGGGCCTCATTCTGGCATCAACGAATCATGCGGGAGCTAAAGTTAACTACTGCTGAAACTATCGAATATGCCAAATTAAATGCGGGGGTTGTGCAGCCCTCCAAAACATCGATTAATCCATATTATCTTGGGATTAAAATTTTCGAGGATATTGAAAATCGCTATAATAATCCTACCGAGGAAATGAAACGGTTAGGTGTTTTGCCAAATACGGGACGTGAAAAGATTTTTGAGGTAAGAGAGGTAGAATCAGATATTTCCTTTATTCGAAACTATTTAACAAAGGATTTAGCGAAGCGTGAAGATTTGTACTTGTTCCAAAAGAAAGGGAATGAATACCGTATAACGGATAAGGATCACGAGATGGTTCGCGATCAACTTGTATCCATGCGTGTAAACGGAGGCTTCCCATATATTGTGGTAAAAAATGGTGATTATTTGCGGAATGGCGAGCTATATTTAGTTCATGGCTATGAAGGGATGGAGTTAGATCCACACTATTTAGAAAATGTATTACCTTATATTTACCAGCTATGGGGACGTCCTGTTCATTTAGAAACCTATGTCGATAAAAAGCCGATGCTCTATTCATATGACGGCACAAAAAATTATAAACGCAATGTATAATAAAAAAACTTCTATCTGTTGAGGGTACCATCAAGCAGATAGAAGTTTTTTCATCGTGTTGAAAAACAAAACCATCAATAGTATTTTTGTGAAATGTCAACAATCGGTTGCAGGCTACTTGCTTTCCAGTGGCAGAGCACAGAGCCCCTTCGTGTAAAATGGCCTTTTTTTTGCTACTGACATGATCTTTTTGAAACCAATCTACTCATCTTCTTCAGTTAATACATCAGTTTCTTCATTACTTTCACTATGGTTAGAGGATGAATGAATATCACTTTCAATGACAAGACTATCCCGTACTTTAATGCCTTGTTGCCCACCAGCCTCGTCATTATTATTACCAGCAATACCACTTCTTCCATTACCGTCAGCAAATTGCGAATTGACGTTGCGTGTGTGACTACCGTTACTAGCAATTTGTCCACCTTGGTTGGCATTTGTGCCTACATCATGATTGATTTGGCCTCCGCCTTCTGCACGTTGCTCAAAGTGAAAATCTGTATTTCCTATATTGAATGTGAAGTTTATTGTTATATGATTTTTCCCTTGTTTGTTAGAGGATTCCTGCTCGGGTTCGTCAGGTCCATAAAATTTTTTAGAATTAAAACCAGACATCGTTTCTCCTCCCTTCCTTTCCTATTACTATTAAGATATTAGCGCTTCTTGAACCCACCTGTACGTGTAGCCATGTTACCTAGAGAAAAGGTAGGTGTGTCTAGGGAAAGCTCAACGATTTTTGCTATCTATCCAATAAATTTGTTAAAATGAATGAGATTTGATTATTTAGTGAATGGGAACGGAGAAGCAACATTGAGAACATTTAAAAAGGTTTATATAGAAATTACGAGTGTTTGTAATTTAGCATGCAGTTTTTGTCCACCTACAGCGCGTGCAAAGGGGCTTATAAAAGTCGAACAATTTAATAAAATATTAGATGAAATTCGTCCACATACAAAATATATTTATTTGCATGTGAAAGGAGAGCCATTACTACATCCAAGAATTGATCAGCTATTAGACGCTGCCCATGCAAAAGGATTCAAAGTCAATATTACAACGAATGGTACGCTAATCAAAAAAAATCGCGAGAAAATATTAGGAAAGCCAGCATTACGTCAAATTAATTTCTCGTTGCATAGCTTTGATGGGCATGAAGGCTCTGAAAATCGTGAAAAATATTTAGAGGATATATTGGATTTTGTGCGAGATTCTAGGGAATACAATACGATTATTTCCTATCGTTTATGGAATCTACAACAGGATCATGTTTCGGATGTTGCAGCTCGTCGCAACCGCGAGACTTTAGAAATATTAGAAAATGAGTATCATCTTGATTATCGTATAGAAGAAAAAGTAGAACCTGGTAAAGGGGTAAAAATTGCGCCTCATGTATATTTAAATCAGGATCATGAGTTTAGATGGCCAAGTCTCCTAGAGCCAGAGGATGAAGGTAAGGGTTTTTGCCATGCACTGCGTAGTCAAGCAGCTATATTGGTGGATGGTACCGTAGTACCTTGCTGTTTGGATGGGGAAGGTGTCATTAATTTAGGAAATGTACATGAAAAATCCTTCTCCGACATTGTGGAAGGGGAGCGTGCCAATAAGATTGTTGAAGGCTTCTCAAGAAGAGAAGCTGTGGAAGAATTATGTAGAAAATGTGGCTATCGTCAAAAGTTTGGTATGTAGCTACTAAAAGTTACTTTGAAATAAAAAAGCAGCTCCAATGGTCATTGACCGTTAGAGCTGTTTTTCTTTGATTGAGAATCAATCGTATCTAAAAAATCCTTCGTTATACGAACTACATATTTTACCTCGTCTAAATTTCGTTCTCTTAATAATGAGCGATGAATGTCTAGCATGAGGTTTTTCTCCTCAATATCAGTAACGCCAGATAATTTTTGAAAATTAAATAGCTCCTCAGGGGTAATGTCTAATGCCTTCATGATTGTTTCCAAAGTACTTAAGGTAATATTAGATTGTCCATGCTCAATATTGGAAACTCTTCCTTTACTGAAACCTAACTTCCCTGTTCTTTCAGCCACTTCTTCTTGGCTAAGTCCTTTAGATAATCGAATAATCCGAAGTTGTTCACCTACTAGCTTTAAAAAATCTGACATATGATTCACCTCTATGTTAAAAGCTAGTGAAAAACAATGGAAATGACTATACTATTATAGTGGTATAATAGAGAAAAAGTTACATTAAAATGGTACAATCTTTAGAGTAATACTTTTATCCAGACAAATGACCTAAATAAATAACTAGGTATGCGTTAATGAAGATTGTATTTAGGGTATTAATTGGGACAGAGGATTGGAGGGTTCATACATGGTGAAGCAGTTTTTTTTAGAAGAAATAGCAAAAGTCCAAATTGGTCATTTAATTTTGAACGATCAATGTTTTACTAGGGAAGGTACTCCTTTTATCACCGAAGCAACACTATTGAAATTATTGGTAGATGATGATGCTAGTCAAGTGCCAAAGATTGATCACACGGTTGATTCATTAAATTTGTCACTGGTACCTGCAAAAAGCATTCTTCTCAACAAATTAAATTTAAAGGAAACCATTATTTATCAATGTAAAAAAGCTGTGTGCATCGGTCATGATATCATTGCCATTATTCCAAATGAATCCATTGTTGTTAGTGACTATTTATTTCACTTTTTTAAATGGTATCAAATAAATAAAGAGAGGCGTCATATCCTTCGTTTAATAATTGAATTACCTCCTCTTGATATACAGCATAGAGCAGCTCAACTATTAAACGCTATTCAACATTTATTAATGAATAAAGATTCTTTAGTCACAGCGGTAGAAAAACTTCCACAGTATTTCGATAATGTATCAAAACAAGTAAATCAGCATTCAAAAAACTTACATCATAGCTTTGAACAGCTCCAATATTTATATGCTGATATGTTACATAAGGTTTATAATGGAGATTTCTTAAATAATTCCTTTCAAAGGTTGAGCAATTAACATAAGTCGGTGCAAATGGATTGGGCAATCCTTGCACCGACTTGTTAAATTTCAATAATAATTGGTAAAATCATGGGCTTTCTTTTTGTTTGGGTAAATAAATATTGTCCAACAGCTCTTTTAATTTCTCGGCGAAGGACATGTATTTGCTGTCTGCCCTCTTCTTGAAGCTCATTGACGATTTCTTTGGTAAGCACATTGACTTTAGTTAACAGTGCCTCGAAATCTTTAGCATAAACAAAACCACGTGAAATGGTATCGGGTTCTGAAATAAAAGCTCCGTCAGCTTTATTGAGTGTCAACACAATAACAAGCATTCCGTCTTCTGAAAGTTGCTTGCGATCACGGAGGACAATACCTTCCACCTCACCAATGCCAATCCCATCAACATAGGTATCCCCAGCAGGAATTTTCCGTGTCTGTCTTGCCTTTGAATTTTCAATATCAACTACATCACCATTTTTCATAATAAATGTATGTCCCTTTTGAACGCCAATAGATTCTGCTAATAAACGATGTTGATGTAACATACGATACTCACCATGAATAGGGATGAAGAATTTAGGCTTCATAAACGTCAGCATAAGTTTCAAGTCCTCTTGATGACCATGTCCTGATACATGCATACCTGTATGACTGGAAGAACCATAAATAACCTTAGCACCAAGCTGAAATAAATTGTCTACAATGCGAGAAACGCCCTTTTCATTACCTGGGATTGGTGAAGCCGCAAGAATGACTGTATCGTCTGGTAAAACCTTAATTTCACGATGATTACCATTTGCTATTCTTGCTAGTGCAGCTAGAGGCTCACCTTGGCTACCTGTGCAGAGGACCACGACCTCTTCTGGTGGGAGGTATTTGACCTCTTGTGCATCAATTAACAGATCTTCTGGTACAAATAAATAACCTCGTTCAATCGCGACATCAACGACATTGACCATGCTACGCCCTACTAAAGCTAGCTTCCTATTGGTGGCAATTGCAGCATGTACGATTTGTTGGATGCGATTAACATTTGAAGCAAATGTTGAGATGATTACTTTTCGTTCAGCATGTAAAAAGGCTTCC
Source organism: Lysinibacillus sp. GW823-FHT02G10 (assembly GCF_058797135.1). Taxonomy (NCBI): domain Bacteria; kingdom Bacillati; phylum Bacillota; class Bacilli; order Caryophanales; family Bacillaceae; genus Lysinibacillus; species Lysinibacillus sp. GW823-FHT02G10. The sequence goes on along the minus strand of NZ_JBXAJI010000008.1, from coordinate 46,251 downwards.
TCGATATGATGCCCTACAAGTTGCTCAGAAGGGGTCAAACCTGGTCTTTCTGCATTTGTACTTTCTGAAATAAGGACAAGCACACCCTTTGAACCGATTTCAGCCATTTTATGAATATCAGCAAACTGGTTGTTAACGGGCGTTAGATCAAATTTAAAGTCTCCCGTATGGACAACATTTCCTTCAGGGGTAGCTAAAACGATTCCTAAACAATCGGGTATACTATGATTGGTTCTAAAGAAACTAATATCGATTTGTCCTAAATGTAGTGCTGAATCAGCATGAATTTCAATTAAATCCGTTTCTCTTAAAAGTTTATGTTCCTTAAGCTTTAACTCAATAAGTCCGAGGGTGAATCGGGTAGCATACACAGGGACGTTTAATTTTTTTAATAAATAGGGAATTCCACCAATATGATCCTCATGTCCATGTGTGACAATTAATGCCTTAATTTTCTCCTTATTATCAAGTAAAAACGTAATATCAGGAATGATTAAATCAATTCCGAGCAGGGTTTCATCCGGAAATTTTGCTCCACAATCAATAATAATTATGTCATCTGCATATTGTACTACATACATATTTTTACCAATTTCATTTATCCCACCTAGGGCGAATATGGATAATAGCTGTTTACTTGTTGACAACGTATTTCCCTCCTATAGTTTTAAATAAAGCCATCTAAATGGTTTTGCCATAGGTAGTATAGCTTTTAGCATTTCATCCTATACGAAATTTACAGTAAGACTAATTGTATAGCACGAAGAATAGAATGGGGAGATAACAGAAAGCAAAGACAGCTCGAGGGAAGTTTTTTAGTTTATTTCTCTAAAATCAAGATAAGAGGAGGTAGACCTTTGTCAAATTTTGTGCAACATGCTATTTTCGAGCATAGATTTTGGCTAGAAATCATGCAAAACCACGCTCAATTTATTCATGACGCCCTTTATCCCTCAGAAGAAGAAGATATTCAAAGAGCCCATACGTATATTTATCAATTCTCGCAGCTACTTACCTATGTCCCTTCACTCGATGATTCAAATGCTGTATCTTTTTCAGTGTCCGTGGACGACAATGTTGAGCAATTTAAGCAGTTCAAGCTTCGTCTACTCAGACATCAACTATTGGGGGATATTGGGATTCATTTAACGCCTACGTTTGTCAATCATATGGTTAATGAATTAGAAGAATATCAAAATGTGCTGGGTTATTTAAAAAAAGGAGAAGCACCACCTATTTTTCATGAGCTTCATCATCATTTAGTTTGGCTTTTAGATGCCTCCGGTCATGCAGGCATTATTAATGATGATTTAGATGGTGTTGAGAAGCGTTTGAAGCAAAAGAGCCATGAGTTTGCTCAACACTTTGAGCAATTTTATTTAAAGGCTGTTGAATTAACAGGCTATTTACGTACAAATATGAATTCCTTTCCTGCTTTAAAACGCTTTAGTAAAGATGTTGAGCTTGAAATGACATTATTTAAAACATTTTTAAGAGAGCTAGAAGAAATGGAGCTAAGTGCAGAGGTGCTAGGTTCATTTACAGCTCCTATGGCGGACCATATGTGGCGTGAGGAGCAATACTATTTAACGAAGCTCGCACAGGCTAGAGAACAAGATAAGTAAAACAAGAGGCTATCTAAACTAACTAGATAGCCTTTTAAGTTAGGGATGAATCACTACTTCTGTACCTATTGGCACAATACTGGCTAGCTCTTCAACATCTCGATTTTGCATGCGGATACACCCATGTGAAACAGCATGCCCAATAGAGCTAGGATCATTTGTGCCATGAATTCCGTAGTGTTGTTTAGAAAGACTCATCCACATCGTGCCAAAAGGACCACCAGGGTTTGGCGCTTTATTGATGATCATAAAACTACCTACTGGTGTTTCGTGAAGCATGCGTCCAACTGCAATTGGGTATTGTTTTTGAAGGATATTATCTCTATATAAACGGAGCCAGCGATTGTTGGTAGATATCTCAATACGGTAAGGAATTGTGTCGGGCTCAGGCAAGCCAGGGATGACGATTTGTTGACCCATGAAAAGATGATCAGGCTGAATTCCTGGATTAGCAGCGAGAATGGATGCCAAAGATGTACGGTAATCTTGAGAAATTTGAGTTAGGGTTTCACCAGCTTTGACAGTATGAATCAATTATTGTTCCCTCCAATGCAAAGGTTTATTGCTCTACTATATGCATCAGATGTTTTATGTAATTTTAGGAATGCAAGGTTTTTCAGTTTCTGGACAGAATAAGCGGTGACATTCAGGATTAAGGGGCATAAAGATGAAGGAATTTAAAATTACGTATTTTTTTGATGAGGTACATTATGTACGAAGATTCATTTTTATTGAATCGCAACAAGAGGCAGAAAAATTAGTGAAAAATGAACGTGATCAATATATCTCCTTTACGGATAGTAGGGGGATATACCATGAACTGCACACAAAACATGTACGAGTTATTCAAATAGCTGAGTATCATCGAATTGATAAAAGTACGAAAGAGAAAGACACATAATCTGTTCAGCATTACACACATTATAGGAAAAGGAGTGTGACAGAATGGACATCGAAAAAATACCACATGAAAAGAAAATGTTCATGAATTTAAATAGTAAGGACAAGCCTGACATGGTTGAATCAGATACGATTAGTCTTTTCGATCTGCATGAGGATATGCAAACTGTAGATGCCATTCCGATAGAGGAACTCAATAAGCGTGTAAAAAGAGAAGGCGACGAATTAATTGAAATGCAGCCAGATGAATTATAGGAGGTAAAAATGATGAATCGTGAAAAAGACATCCAGTTTACATCTGCAGGCACAAATATTAACGAAGTGAAGCAAAAAAATGCAGAGGCAGGATTATCCTATAATGAAGTGAAGGCCCTGTTAGCAAAAGGTGGCGGACGTGGAACATCTATTTATAGTGACACTGACATTGAAGAAGTAAAACAAGATATACACAAGCATCAACATTAAAGTTTTGGGAGGAGCAAGGTATTGAGCGCTCTTCCCTTTTTATTTTACAATGATGAAAAATAAAGGAGTTGTAAAAGCATGTCAACTGGAGAAATAAAATGTCCATTATGCGGAGGCGAAAACCATTGTGGCGTGGCAAAAGGTGAAAAAGAGTGCTGGTGTATGACAGTTAGCATTCCAGAAACCCTGTTAAATACAGTGCAAAGAGAGCCAAATCTATGCATTTGTTCAACATGCATAGCTACATATAAGAAAGAGGAAGTATAGTTTTTTACGATGATAAAGGTTGGTAAAAATTGAGCAATTGGTACAATTGTCTATCGCACAACAACCTAGCAGGCATACATTACTCTGAAAGGAGTGTGTCTAATGGCTAAACCAATTGAACTCAGTAATGTGACAAAGGCATATTTAGAGGAATATCAGCGAATCCTCAAAAAAATGATGCAGGGTATGACCTACGTAACCATTACTTGTAGTATCTCAGAAAATTTTATTAAGCAAATCATCCCTCATCAAGTTGCAGCAATACAAATGTCTGAAAATGTTTTACGTTATACAACGAATATACCTGTGCAAAATCTCGCCTTAGAAATCATTCGTACACATACAGAAATGGTTGAGAGTCTTGAAGCGATACAAAATCGATGTTGTGTCGTACAAAATTCAGAGTATGAATTATACGAGTATATGTGTGCTTACAAAGAAATTACAGAAGCTATGTTCAACGCAATGTGTGCTCCACCAGTCTCTAATAGCATTAATATCAATTATCTTCGGGAAATGATCGTCCATCATCAGGGTGGTATACGACTGGCACAAAATGTGCTTAGATTCTGCATCTGTCAAGAGTTAATTCCAATCCTACGTTGCATGATTCAAACGCTGTGTGAGCAACTAGAAGCCATGGAAAAGCTACTGGATAGCTTACAAAATTGCGATTGCGAGTGCTAGCACTAACGAGAAGTTTATATGGGAAGAAGGCGCTAAATCAATCTGGATTTTAGCGCTTTTTCTGCGTAAAGACAGTGTTTAACTAAGAAAATAAGAAATTGTCAATAAAGTGGACGGAAAAATAATAAAGTGTAAAGAATTAAATGAGAATCTATTTTTGTTATTCTATTGTTGGTAAAATATATATGTTTTATTAGTTGAAGGTAATGAAGAGAAATCTATAATTGGCTTTAAAATATTGGTAATTTTATTTTACTTGAATACAACTAGGAGTGGGAGCTATGTTCAAAAGGAAGAAGATTAATCAAAGTTATGATTATTTTTCGGCTACGAAAAATTCAGACATCGAAACAAATGAACGCTTTAAAGAAAAATTGGATTTCCTTGCTTTATCTAGAATTAGAAGAGAATCTGTTGGGTTTTTACGTAAAATTTATGAGAATAATCGACAGCATATACTCGATAATTTTTATGCTCGTCTACTGGAAATCCCAGAGTTTAATCATGTCATCAATACACATTCGACAGTAGAGCGCTTAAAAGGATTATTTGATACACATTTTATTAGCTTATTTGATGATGAATTAGATTTAGATTATGTCTTTAAGCGTCGTAAAATTGCTTATGTTCATGCAAGAATTGGTGTACTACCGAATTGGATGATATCTGCCTATACACTGATTAATCAATTAATCATTCCACTTATTGTCAAAGAACTATCTCGTGATGAAGAAAAAATGCTGGATGTTTTATTGTCTTACGATAGCTTAGTAACAATTGATCAACAAATTATTTTGGAGACCTATATTGAAATTCAAGCAGGATCTGTAGTAAATGGATTAGGTGAAATAATTACTTATAATACACAGTTAGACACCATTAAGGAACTGATTGAATTTCAGGAGATTCAGCAACAGGAGATTGTTGCAGCAGATCAATTAATGCATGAGTTAGACGAAAGTATTGAAGAAATTGCCACATCAGTGGGTGATATTTCAGAGCAAACAAAGCATGCCTTTAAAAAATTAAATCAGGATTTGGAATCATTACAACAAGTATCATCTATTTTACAGACAACCGATGAAGGCCATAAATCAATGCAGGAAGATATTAGGCGTTTAGTTGAGCGTGTAAATAGTGTAGCGAAATTAATGGAATTAATAAAAAAAATAGCAGATCAAACAAATTTGTTGGCTTTAAATGCATCAATAGAGGCCGCTCGTGCTGGAGAAGCAGGAAAAGGTTTTGCGGTTGTTGCAGAGGAAGTTCGGAAACTTGCTGATGATACAAGTACATCTGTCAAATCTATACATACAGATATACAGGAGCTACTTCATATTACCCATAATATTAGTTCATTGACGACTCAATTTTCCCAAGATTTACATCAAGGTGTTACAGATACCTTATATATATCACAGACGCTAGCTGAGCTAAATAAAAACTTACAGCAGCAGGGGGCGCGCTTTGAGGAAATAGCTACAACGACAAAGGTACAGGCACAATCTGCTACTACTATTTCTGAACGTAACCATACAATTACAGAGAGCATGCAAAAAAGTAAGGTAATCGTTTTTGATATGGGCTCTGCCATTTATAAGTTAAGTAAAATGATTGATGGATACCGATCCACAACAATTTCTAAAAATTTTATTATTAGCCAAGAGGATATTATTGAATTAGCTATTACCGATCACCTATTGTGGAGATGGAAAATCTACAATTTGCTACTAGGCTTTGAAACGATGACGGAGCAGGATGTAGGGTCTCCAAAAGAATCACGCCTTGGCGAATGGTACTACGGCACAGGAAAGAAACTGTTAGGTGATGAGCGTGTCTACGCAGAGTTAGAACAACCATTTATTCACGTGCATGATATAGCAAAAAAAGCAGTGCGTGAGTACAATGTAGGCAATAAAACGGGTGCTGAAAAATACCTGAAAGAAATTACGGATGAATCGTATGTTGTAATTGAAAAATTAAAAGAGTTAAAGGAAATTTTATTGAGCGAGAAAAAGCAATATATTCATTAAAAAATGGAAAGCAAGCTAGTCTACATACTAGCTTGCTCTTTTATAGATTAATAGGTGGAACACACATAAATGTCACTGTACGCTTTTGGCTATCATAAAGACACCATTCACGGTGATTGATAACAGAGCCTACATTCACACCATATTGTTTGTCTTGTAACGCAATTGGTTGCCCGTAGCGAATACGAATCGGCAGCTTTTTTTGTTGATGATAAAGACCTGATTCGTGACTATGCCCGAAGAAAAATAATGGTTTTTGAAAGGGTGGGAAAGTCGGTTGCCAGCTTACATTCCACCTAAATTGATGTCCGTGCATAAGCGTGGCTCCATCAATCTCTATTGTCTCTGGTAAAGCTTTAAAACGTTCAATGCCAGTGACCTGAGTAATACGTTCTTCTTGATTGCCTCGAATAGAGGGGAAGGTTAGCAGTTTTTCAAATTCACTTTCTACTATGGCCGCCTTTTGCAAAGGTAAGCCAGATATGGTTTGTGCCTTTTTCTTACTTACAGTGCATTCATATAAATCCCCTAACCCAATGATTGTTGCTTCCTCTGCTGTTTGTTGAATATGAGCTAGAACAGCTTTAGTGTCTTCTATATTAGAATGTAAATCTCCTAAAAGTGCATAAAGCATTTAAACCCGGCCTTTCCTAATAATAATCGTACAAGTATCATACACCTAATAGAAATTACTAGAAAAGTAAAATGTCTAAGAATATTTCGTTACTTCAGCTACATATTTTGAATGTGTGGAAAAATTGCCAAGAAATACATTGCTTGATAAAATATAATCGTAATTTTCAGAATTTTAAGAAGTTTAATAGTTTCCCATTCTTATTTATTCAATAATAATAAAATGAAAGTATGGAGGGCTTATAATGACGAAGTTTATGACAGATATTCTTGAAGACTATGCAGGGCAGCAACCAAATGCGATTGCAACATTGTATGATGGAAAGGCAATAAGCTATCATGATTTTTACCAACGTGTAGAAAGATTTGCGACTTACTTGCAGGAACAAGATTTTAAAAAGGATGATGTGATTGCCCTATATACGCTCAATTCAGATTTATTTTTAATCGCATATTTAGGTATCCAATTAGCTGGATTTATTGTGATGCCAATTAACACTAAATTAGCTGCCCCTGAGGTTGATTTTATTTTTAATCATTCACAAGCAAGGGGCTTAATTTTTGATGAAAGATTAACAGAGGTATTAGAGGAAGTTTCTTATTCATTCCAACATACAATCGGATTTCAAGAAATGAAAAACATAATTGAATATGATAATCGTGCTAGAAAAATTGTGCAATTAGAGGCTGACGATACGGCAGTGGTCATGTATACGTCGGGAACAACAGGTAAACCCAAAGGCGTCATGCTAACGCATCAGAATATCGTGGCTACAGCAGATATTTGGTCGTCTTCTATGAATATGTCTAGCAAGGACAAAATGTTTATTTGTACGCCTTTGTTTCATTGTGCAGGTCTTCATGTATTTGCTATGCCTATGTTTTATAGAGGGGGAACAGTGGTCATTGAAGAAGCATTTTCACCAACTAAAACGTTAGCTCAAATTGTAGCTACTGAGGCGACAATTTTCTTTGGTGTTCCATCTATGTATACCATTATATTAAATACTCCTGGATTCAAGGAACATAGCTTTAATCATTTACGTTTATTATGTTACGGTGCTGCCCCGATGCCTTATGAGCTTGTAAAGCAAGTGAAAGAAGCATTTCCAAATGTAAAGGTTCAAAATCTTTATGGTCAAACTGAAAATTCACCTGCAGCTACCTCTTTATTAGATACGGATGCATTGACGAAAATTGGCTCAGTTGGAAAACCATTAGCACAGACAGAGGTTTGTGTAGTTGATAGTGAAGGAAAGACCGTACCAGCTGGAGAGGTGGGCGAAATATGCGTAAGAGGACCACAAGTAATGAAGGGCTATTTACGCAATCCAGAGGAAACAGCAAGAGCGATTAGGGATGGCTGGTTGTACTCAGGCGATTTAGGACGCTTTGATGAGGAAGGCTATTTATATATTGTAGATCGAAAAAAAGATATGATTATTCGTGGTGGAGAAAATATTTACCCAATCGAAATAGAAGAAGTTCTATATCAAATGCCGGAAATTTTAGAAGCAGCAGTGGTTGGATTGCCACATGAAGTATATGGAGAAGTACCAAAAGCATTTGTTGTGTTAAAGGAAGGGAAGTCTCTTGATGAAAATTCGATACTATCCTATTGTCAAACACGACTTGCCAAATACAAAGTACCTTATGAAATTGAATTTTTAATAGAATTGCCACGAAATGCCTCTGGGAAGGTACTAAAGCATACATTACGGCCGAAAGTGACAACAATTTAAGACAGTTCAATTATCCTTTGGCATAATTGCTATCCAGATTTTTGGGGTTCACTGTCTTGTGTAACTCGCTATTAGTACAAAAAATAGTTACTAAATCAAGATAAAATAGGAACGGCTATGAAAGTATCGTATAATAGAGTCTACGACAAATTGAATAATGAGAATGGCGAAGAGGCTGCTCTTCGCCTTAGAATAGGAGCGGAATTTGTCTTGTGGACGGGGTATAAACGCCTTTTACTTATTGGCATTTTGATTATTATGTTACTTTCAGGCTGTCAGCCATTTTCTTGGCAAGATGCTGAACAAAAAAATCAATTAACGGTTTTAACAGTAGAATTTAATAGCGGGGCACCTATTCCAAATCTTTTCCTTACGGTTACAGATGTACAAACAGGTGATGTAGTGGAAGAAGCGATTGGTTCAGAAGAGGGAGAAGCTATATTTTCGAAGCTAAAGGCAGGGAGAGAATATGCAATTGCGGCAACGACACTTGAAAACAGTACGACAAATAATGGGTATACAACAATCGAGAATTTCACTTACGATACAACAAAGCCCTATTATCGATTGCAAACACACTTTTTAAGAGACGATCAGGAGTTAGATGTCCCTGTTGTCATGCAAAACCCCGAGCTGCCACATGGCTGTGAAATTACTTCACTTACAGCTGTATTAAATTATTTTGGAATGAATGTGTCAAAACTCGAAATGACTGACAAGTATTTACCAAAGCAAGAAATACGAACAGTAGGCAATCAACGTTTTGGACCAAATCCCAATGAAGCTTTTGCAGGTAATCCTCGTGATAAAGCTCGTGGTATGTATGTTTTTGCTGCTCCAATTGTCAAAGCGGCTGAGGCAGTTATTACAGATAAACAAGCTGACTTACATGTCAAAAATATGAGTAACGCCTCACAGGATGACATTTTACAGCTTGTGCGTGAAGGTATTCCTGTCGTGACATGGGTAACGCTAGATTTATCAAAGCCTAAACGAAAAGCAGAAAGAGGCTGGATTTATACAGGGGAAACGACTCGACATGATGCTTTTATGAACTTACATGCAGTCGTCTTAACGGGACATTTAGGTGATAAGGTAGTCGTAATGGATCCTTTAAAAGGGTATGTTACTTACAATGTCGATCAATTTTTCAAAAGTTATCAGGAATTAGGCAAACAAGCTGTAGCTGTTCATAAATAAGCTATAAATCATTAGTATGTTACACTAATAAAAAAGTAAAAGTGAGTTGAGTAGAATGGCCATTGAGCACGTTTTTTTACCTGTTTTACTTGGAGATGAAATGAATGCTTATGGCATGGCCCGAGCATTTTACGAAGCCTATGGTGTGAAGCCACTTGCACTAAACCATACGAACATGGAAAAAATTCAACAAAGTGATTTATGGACTTTTCGCGAGATACCGCGACTTCATATCAAAGAAAGATTTGTGACCGCCCTAAAAGCCATAGCGGAGGAGTTCCGAGACAAAAAATTACTGCTATTAGCCTGTGATGAATTTTATGTCAAAAGAATCGTAGAACACAAAGAAGAGTTAGCAGAGGATTTTCTAGTTCCCTATGTAGACGCCACACTTGCGCATCAACTTTTAACTCGTGAAAGCATGTATGAGCTATGTGCACAATTTGGTTTTCAATACCCTGCTACACATGTATGCACGGTGAATGATTATGAAGACTACAACATGCCATTTGATTATCCAGTTGTCATTAAGCCCATGAATATGACAAAATATGCTACTTGTATTTTTCCTGGTAAGAAAAAAGTATATATTGCATATGATAAGGACGAAAAGGACAGTATATTACGTGCTATCTATAAAGAATCAGCTTATCGTGATGATCTGATGATTCAACAATATATACCAGGTGAAGACGCTAACATGCGTGTTGTTAATGCATATATAGGACAAGATGGGAAGGCAAAACTTCTTGCCGTAGGAAACCCTATTTTAGAAGAACATTCTCCAGAAGGGATAGGACGTTATGTAGCGATTATGACAACCTATCATCAGGAATTAATGGATAATGTTAAGCTATTCCTTGAAGCGATACAATTCCAAGGCTTTGCCACATTTGATATGAAATATGATGATCGTGATGGTCAATATAAATTGTTGAGTATTGAATTACATAATGAACTTTCCAATTATTATGTGACGGCCAGTGGCTTTAATTTAATGCAGTATGTAGCGAACGATTATGTTCGAGGAAGTAAACAACAACTAACATATGTGAGGAACAAGCATCTTTGGACAATTGTACCGAATGGTGTGCTTTTCAAATATGTTCAAAATGAACAACTAGTAATGGAGGCGAAAAGTTTAATTCGTCAAGGTATGGCTACAGATTCTATTTTTAATTATAAGGATATGAATGCAAAACGTTGGTTGAATGTCACGCTTGATAATTTAAGCTTTTATCGTAGCTATAAGAAATATTTTAATAACAAAGGTCTGTCTAACACATGAAAAAACAAACTTTAGGTATAATTGGTGGCGTTGGTCCACTTGCAACAATGTTTATAGGAGAAATGATTGTAAGACGTACGAAAGCACAAAAAGATCAGGATCATTTACATACCATTATTGATAATGATACAAATATTCCTGACCGTACGGCCTTTATTTTAGATAATACAAAGGATAATCCAGTTCCAGTCATTATTGAGGATGCAAAAAAATTAGCTTCGGTAGGAGCAGACATAATAGCGATCCCATGTAATACGGCGCATACGTTTTATCAAGAAATTGAAGAGGGTTCTCCTATACCTGTCTTGCATATGATTCGCGAAACAGCGAAGCGTGCTGCTGATTTAGGAGCAAAGCGAGTAGGTATTTTAGCAACAACAGGCACGTTAACATCACGGATGTATCAGGAAGCACTTGAGGAGTTTGGTATTACACCAGTTGTTCCAGATAATGAAATGAGATCCTATGTGATGTCGATCATTTATGATTATGTCAAGGCTGGGAAGGATGTTACGCTAGAAGATTGGCAACCGATAGAAGAGGCGATGCTAGCACTAAATTGTGATCGAATTGTATTAGGTTGTACAGAGCTATCTGTTGTAAACAGAGATTTAAAGCTAAGTGACATTTATATTGATTCATTAATCGTTTTAGCTGAATGTGCCATTTTAGCTTGTGGTTATGAATTAGTCGATTAGTTGAATTGAAAAGAATCTGCTTGCTTTTCACGGGTAAGCTACAATTCTTGAAAGAGTTGTGGACAGGCTTACTTTCCGTGTTGAGTGAAGCAGATTTTTTATGAAAGGAAGCAATGTTCTCTTGAAACGATTAGACAATTGCTTACGTACATATAAAGTAGGAACCTACGGAGTGTGTTAAACTAGTGTCAAGTAGATAGAAGGTGGGAAATAACATGTCAGTCATAAATTTATTAAAAGAAGAACTACAAGCAAAATGGAACTTTGAAACACCCATGAAAATTCAAGATGAAATGATACCAGCTATGCTTGAAGGCAAAGATATTGTGGCGGAATCACCAACAGGATCAGGTAAAACGTTAGCATATGTCTTACCATTATTAAATAAAGTGAATGGGGCAAAAAAGCAAACACAAGGACTGATTGTAGCTCCCTCGCAAGAGCTCGCTATGCAAATCGTAGAAGTTATTCGTGAGTGGACAGCTGGAACAGACATCACTGTTCAACAGCTGATTGGTGGTGCCAATTCTGCTCGTCAAATTGAAAAGTTGAAGAAAAAGCCAACGATTGTTGTTGGCACACCTGGTCGTTTAAACGAATTAGCACGAGCAGGAAAATTAAAACTCAAAGAAGTCGAAACAGTTATTTTAGATGAATGTGATCAATTACTAAGTCGTGAATACCGTGTTGTAATCAAATCCTTTATCGAAGGTTCTGCCTATGGCCGACAAGTTGTTGTTGTGTCGGCTACGATTACAGAGGAAATTGAATTAGTGGCAAGTCGTATGATGTTTGAGCCACTGCGTTTTAAAATTAAGCCTGAGGACATGTTAAAGGTCGGTAAAGTTGTCCATTCTTTTGTGAAGGTAGAAGAACGTGATAAAACGGATTTCCTGCGCCGACTTTCCCATACAGAGGGTTTAAGAGCGTTGGCTTTTGTTAATAATATCGATCAATTATTAATGAAGGAAACAAAACTACAATACCGTTCAGCACCGATTGTCACGCTCCATTCTGATATGAAGAAAGAAGAACGTAAAAAAGCGTTAGATGCATTCCGTAAAGGAGATGCACGTATTTTAATTGCAACAGATATTGCAGCTCGTGGTTTAGATATTGCAGGTTTAACACATGTTATTCATGTTGATGTCCCACGAACAATTGAACAGTATTTGCATCGTTCTGGTCGTACTGGGCGTGCTGGAGCTGATGGTGAAGTATTAACCTTATTATCTTATCGTGATGAAAAAACCTATAAAAAATGGACAAGGGAAATTCCGGGCAAGCCTGTGCAAAAAATATGGCATGATGGCGAGCTGATTGAAGGTAATTCTAAAACAATTGGACAGAAGCGAGGGAAATAGTATGACATTTGAAGAGAAATTACAGGCATATGCAGAGCTTGCAGTAAAAGTGGGGGTGAATATCCAACCAGGCCAGTACTTATTAGTCAATACATCTGTGGATGCTTTAGATTTTGCCCGTTTAGTTGTAAAAGAGGCTTACAAGGCTGGGGCAGGCCGTGTTCATGTAAACTTTTCCGATGATGAATTGGATCGTGCTTATTTTGAGCATGCATCCGATGAGGAATTTAATCGCTTCCCTGAATGGGTTGTGAAAATGCGTGATGAACTGATTGAACGTAAAGGAGCTCTATTATGGATTGATGCAGCAGATCCTGATAAGCTAACAGGAATTCCAGCAGACAGACTAGCAACACATCAAAAAGTATCAGGGGCAGCATTGAAAAACTATCGCAATGCAGTCATGAAGGATTTAATTGCTTGGTCCATCGTAGCAGTTCCTTCAGCTAAATGGGCAGCAAAGGTTTTCCCTCAATTAACAGAGGAGCAGCAAGTACCTGCATTATGGGAAGCTATCTTTAAAACGGTTCATATTGGAGAAGGCAATGCCGTTGATAATTGGCGTCAGCATGTAGCTAATTTAGAATCTCGTGCACAGCTTTTAAATAATAAAAAGTATGCAAAGCTTCACTATACAGCACCTGGTACAGATTTAACAATCGCTTTAGCACCACAACATAAATGGCTAACTGGTGGTAGTAAAACACCAGAAGATAATGTCTTTGTGGCCAATATGCCAACAGAAGAAGTTTATACACTGCCAATGAAACAAGGTGTAAACGGTTATGTTAGTAATACGAAGCCATTAGTCTATCAGGGCAATATCATCGATGGCTTTAAATTAACATTTGAAGAGGGCAAAATTATTAAGGCAGAGGCAGAAGTAGGACATGATTTATTGCAAGAGCTTATTCAAGTGGATGAAGGCTCAAGCTACTTAGGTGAAGTAGCACTTGTCCCTCACGAGTCACCAATTTCAGCGTCGGAAATTTTATATTTTAATACGCTGTTTGATGAAAATGCTTCAAACCATTTAGCTATTGGTGAGGCATATCCGACTTGCTTAGAGGGTGGTAGAGACCTAGAAAACGGTCAACTTGAAGCATTGGGTGCCAATATTTCTGTGACACACGAAGACTTCATGATTGGCAGTGGTGAAATGGACATCGATGGTATTTTACCAGATGGTACGGTTGAGCCAATTTTCCGCAAGGGTAGCTGGGCATTTTAAATTTTTAGTCAATAAGAAAAGAGGGAAGCAGATGAAACGATTTTGTAGCTTGATAGGTATGACAATAGTATTCATGACAATTTGGGTTTCATCTGCTTTTGCTCAAACAGAAACCTATGTGGCTATTGGCGATTCCTTAGCAGCAGGTCAAACACCCTACAAAGAAATTGATGTAGGGTATAGTGATTTGATTGCCATGAAATTAAGTTCGATTGGTCAATTATCATTTTATACAAAAGAACTTGCTTTTCCTGGCTTTACTACGACAGATGTATTAGAACGAATACGATCTGAGGAAGCGCAAAATTTATTAGCAAATGCGACGCTTATTACAGTTTCGGCAGGGGCTAATGATTTATTACGTCTTGTCCAGGTAAACCCAAATGCAGGGACCTTAGCTTTTTCACAGCTTCAGGCAGATTACGCTTTAAATTTGGCAAGAAAAAATATGCTATCGATTTTGGATGAATTAGAAGAACGTGCGCCTAAAGCAAAAATCTATGTTATAGGGTATTATTTTGCTTATCCAACAGTTCATCCGACGCAAAAAGAAGGAACCAATGCCCAGCTAGTTAGATTAAATACGATTTTACAACAACAAGCAGAGATAGCTGGCGCAGCTTATATAAATGTCTATGATGCCTTTGGATTGAATGCAACCAACTACTTACCAAATAGTGCTGATGTTCATCCAAATATTGAAGGCTATCGACAAATGGCTAACTCATTTTTACAAGTTTATAGTGGTAGTGATGCTTTAAACATCTCTTCAGCAGAATTGCCAAAGCCAAATCCCAAGTCATTTGAGGAAATCCTAAAGCAACAATCATCAGCGAAACCTCAGAAGCAAAATGTGACACAACATCAATCTCCTCGTATGACTTACGTAATTCAGGGATTCCCGGGATATAAGGCATTTATCAAATATATCTAAATAGCAGGTATCTAAGGCATCTTACTTATAAGATGCTTTTTTCTATGAAAACCAATTTTGGCTAGAACTACTAAACCTTTAGTGTTCACTAGATTGGGAATAGTCATGCTAAAATATAGAGAAGACTAGGAGGTACTAGAATGAAAATATTTCATACAGCAGATTGGCATTTAGGAAAGCTTGTTCAAGGTGTCTATATGACAGAAGATCAACATTATATTCTTCAACAATTTATACAAGCGATTGATGAGGAAAAACCAGATGTAATTATCATCGCAGGTGATTTATATGATCGTTCGATGCCTCCTATTGAGGCAGTTAATTTACTAAATGATGTATTAGCGAAAATAGTATTAGAGAAGAAGATTCCTGTTCTAGCAGTGGCGGGAAATCATGATAGTGCAGGTCGTTTAAATTTTGGTAGCCGTTTAATGAGTGATAGTGGTTTATATATTAAGGGCCAATTTACAAAAAATCATGCCCCTATTATTTTGAATGATCAACATGGGGAAGTACATTTTCACCTAGTGCCCTATGCAGAGCCAGCTGCTATTCGCAACATCTTTGAAGATGAATCAATCCGTTCTCATCAAGACGCCATGCAAAAAATTATTGAGTATATCACGAAAGACATGGACACAAGTAAGCGTCATGTTTTTGTTGGACATGCCTTTGTGACGAAGTATGGTGAGGAGAAAGCAAATACTAGTGATTCCGAGCGACCCCTTTCCATTGGAGGCTCAGATTGTGTGAATGCAGCTTTATTCAAACCTTTTCACTATACGGCGCTTGGGCACTTACATAAGGCACATTTTGTTTTAAACGAAACCATACGCTATGCAGGCTCTATCTTAAAGTACTCGTTATCTGAGCATTTACATGAGAAAGGATTTTTAATCATCGAATTAGATGAGCAAGGTAACACCACAGTAAGTAAAAGAAAGCTTGTGCCAAGAAGAGATCTACGAGTAGTAGAAGGTCAATTAGAGGAGTTATTAGCGCTCACACCAAGTGAGGATTATGTATTTGTTAGATTGACGGATAAAATATCTGTGACTTCACCGATGGAACGTATTCGTAGTGTATTTCCGCACGCTATGCATGTGGAGCGGAAGGTACTAAGACAAGATATGCCACGTGAACTACAAGTAGTAGAAGCTGAAAAACTAGAAGATATTGATTTATTCCGTTCATTCTTCACCAATATTATTGGCATTCAGCCTGATGAAGATACGGAACGCCTCTTCACAGAGATGTTACAGGAGTTATTAGATGAGGAGCGAGAGACTGTAAAATGAAGCCTTTAAAGTTAACAATTACAGCGTTTGGTCCATATAAAGACACGGAAGTAATTGATTTTCAAGAGCTAGGGGAGCATCGATTGTTTGCCATTTCTGGAAAAACTGGTGCTGGTAAAACAACCATTTTCGATGCTATTTGCTATGCTCTTTACGGATCAGGTAGTGGGGAGGACCGGCAGGATACAGCTTTACTAAGAAGCGGCTTTGCACATGATGAAGTTTATACAGCTGTAGAACTCGTCTTTGAAATGCATGGAAAGGTCTATCAAATAGTACGACAGCCAGGTCATATTAAAGAAAAAAATAAAACGGTTACTGGAAAGAAAATAGAGCTAGCAGAAGTAAAAGACGGAAAGCTAGATTATAGCATTGTAGAGAAACAGCAAACGCTTGAAGTCGATAAGAAAGTGCAGGAAATCATAGGTCTCACAAAAGATCAATTTAGCCAAATTGTCATGCTACCTCAAGGTGAATTTAGAAAACTATTAACCTCTGATTCAACAAATAAAGAAGTAATTTTACGGAAAATCTTTAAAACAGATCGTTTCGGTGTCATGGCGAAAAAGCTTGATGCCAAGCGTAAAGAAGCAGAAAGTGATCTTGAGCGTGCCAAACAATTAAAGGAACATTTACTAGGTCAAATTGTGGGCGCCTTACCACAACGTTCTTCCGCTTTATTTACATTGATTGCTGATAATACCGAAAATTTACATCAACTGACAGAGGCACTTGATGAGGAGCTTAGCTACTATAAGAAATGTGGAGAAGATGAACAGTCATACTATGAAGAAGCATATAGCCTTCATCAAAAAGAGCAGGAATATTATCGCTTAGCAAAAACGCTAAATGAGCAATTTGATGAACAAGCTAATCGACAGCAACGGCTGCAAATGCTTTTACAACAGCAGGATTTATACCAAGCAAAGGAGAAGGAGATTGCTTTAGCAGAACAAGCAGAGCGACTTGTGCTGCTCGAACAACAATGCAAGGATTTACGTGCTGAACTGAATGTTAAAGAGATAGCATTTCAACAAGCAAAGGTTAAGCAACAGCAGTCACAAGAAAAGTTGCAAGAAGCGCAAGAAAACTATGAGATAGAGCAGGCTAAAGAATCTGAACGACAGCAAATCTTACAGCAGGAAATGCAGATGTTAGCGCTATTACCGAAATTTGAAGCCTATGAAAACAATATACAGCAGCTGCAAATAGCGGAGCAATATGCTGAAAATGCAAAACGAGCAGTAAATGATAACGTCAAACTTTTGGAAAATGAACAAGAGCAATTACATCATTTTTCTCAATCATTAGAAGGCTATGAAAAACAGGTTGAACCCTATGAAAGCTATTTAGAACAATTACCGAAACTACGGGAACAGGTTGCTTTAATCAAGCAAGCAGATAAATATAAACATGCCGTTGATTTAGCTAAGCAGGATGTAGCTGCTTCAGAAAGTCTCTATCAAGAAAGTAAAGAGGCTCTTCAACTTTTGCAGCAACGATGGCTGACAAGTCAAGCTAGTATTTTAGCAGAACAACTGAAGGAAGGAGAACCCTGTCCTGTTTGTGGTAGTATGACACATCAAAAAGCACACAATGAGCAACTGGAAGTTATTGAGCTTGCTCAAGTGGAAGCATTAAGAGCGAAGGCATCATCAGACGAGCGTAAGTATTTAGAGAAAGAGGCATTTTTAGCATCAGCGCAGCAACTTCTTCAAGATACATGGCGACAACTCGAGGCTCAGCATATTAAACAAGAAGACCAACCACAGATCACCGCTACTTTACATGAAGTGGAACAAGAGATTGCTGCATTAAAAATTATTCAACATCAATTAGCTGATGTGCGATTAAAAATAAAGCATCAGCATGACCGAATAGAGCAGCTACGAAATAAGCATATGAAGCTAGAGCAATATTTAGCAGAGCAGATAAAAGAATGGACAAAATTACAAGCGGTTGTAGACGAACAACTTAAGCAGATGCCCCCTAATTTACCAACTTTACAGCAATTAAAGCAACAACTAAATGAAGTTAGTAAACAGAAAGAAGAGCTTCAAAAAAGTTGGCAAGTGAGTCAAGAAAATTTGCATGCAGCAAAGGAAGCAGCTAGCAATGCAACACTAACTGTAGAAATTGCCAAACAGTCCTTTGAGGAATTACAGCTTAAAATGAATGAAAAGCTTCAGCAATTTTCAGCAGATATGCAAGAAATAGGTTTCGAAAGCTATGAGGCTTATGCAACTGCTAAACGGAGTGCCATACAATTGGATGCACTTCGAAAAGCATGTAGCGACTATGCTTTACAAGTACACACGTTGCAAATTCAGATTACCGAAGGGGCTACATACCTTCAAGGAAAAGAGAAGCAAGATTTAGAGGCGATGGAAGCAAGAGTAGAACAGCAGCGAATTTCCTATGAGGAAGCATTTAAACGTTTGCAACAGATGAATGGCTTTATACAAGCATGCCAAGGCTTTAGTGAAAGGGTGGAAGAAATAGCGAAAGAGCTTCATTTACTTGAACAAGAAGCAGGACGAGTAAAGGAGCTCTATGGATTATTAAATGGACAAAATTCGAAAAAGCTATCCTTTGAGCGTTATATACAAATTAACTACTTAGATCAAATTACAGAAGCTGCCAATATACGTCTGTATCATTTATCAAACGGTCAATATGAGCTTAGACGTTCAGATAGATTAGAAAAGCATGCGAAGCAAAGTGGCCTTGGTCTTGATGTTTATGATGCTTATACAGATCAATTACGAGATGTCAAAACTTTATCAGGTGGCGAAAAGTTTAATGCTTCGTTGAGCCTTGCATTGGGGATGGCAGATGTGATTCAAAGCTACCAAGGTAATATTCATATTGAAACGATGTTTATTGATGAGGGCTTTGGCTCGCTCGATGAGGAATCACTAAATAAAGCAATCGATACATTAATTGATTTGCAGGATTCTGGTCGTATGATTGGCGTTATTTCGCATGTGCCTGAATTGAAATCTGCGATGCCAGCAGTTTTACATGTGGAAAAAACATTAAATGGCCATAGTCAAACCCATTTTGAAGTGAAATAAAACGAAGGCGTATTTCCTCTAAAAGGAATACGCCTCCGTTTTATTTTTTTCGAGTTGTGGTTGTAGGCGTTGTGCCCTTTTTTGCAGCCATTACTTTTTTTACGATAGGAATAACAATAGGTGCTAACTTAACGGCAGTTTTTACAACGTTTGATACTTTCATCCCAAAACAGCTCCTTTTACAATTACTACTACCTGTTTCACTTAAAAATAAAACATTAACGGATAACACGAACAGCCTGAATTATATTCCAAATCACAATACCTAGTGAGACGAGAGCATAGATGGCGAATGAAACAAACCAAATAATCATCACTGTATTATTACTGGAGGTTGGATCTAAACTAAATGTGGAAAAAACAAAGACAATAAAGAACAGGATGCCAAAAACAAAAGGAACTAAATGAGAGACAAGTGCACGAATCGAATGTTTTTTTACATCACTATCTTTAGTCACGAAATATACAATTAATGGAACGATAAAAGGGGCGAAGAAAATACTAAGATAACTAAAGGCAGCTAAAATTTTTTGATTCTCCATAGTTGTACCTCCTTTTTAAATATTTACGCATGAAAAACAGCAAAGTTTCAAAAAAATGATGTATGGAAGGTTGTAATCCTTCAATCCTTTGCGTACAATGAGAGTGTTCAAATAAATTCAGATGTAACGACCACAAGGGGAGCTGATGATGTCAGCTGAGACTGGGCACGTAATGCCTTGACTCTTCGAACCTGTAAGTTAACGCTTGCGTAGGGATGTGGATAGAAACCGACACTTGTACGATGTGAGGCTCTGTCCTGACATCGTTTTTTCGTCCGTAAAGGAAAAAAGGTGTCAGAAAGAGACATATCAGCGCTTTTCTATTCCTGCTCTTGTATCCTACATCGGAACAAAGGAGAGAATATGTATGGACAAAAAAAGACTATTAATGCTAGTGGAGATTGCGATTTTTGCAGCGATAGGTCTCGTACTGGATCAGGTTTCCTTTAAAGTATGGGCACAAGGCGGCTCAGTTAGTCTTGTTATGGTACCGATTATGTTAATAGCATTTCGCTGGGGCTTAGTAGCTGGTCTTACTACGGGACTACTTGTGGGTGTTATGCAAACAATGTTTGGTTCTTATATCGTGCACTGGCTACAAGGATTACTAGATTATGGTGTTGCTTTTACTGTTGTAGGATTAGCGGCGCTTGTACGTGGACCAGTGTTAGACGCTGCTAAACATATGAACAAAACAAAAATGGCACTTTATATAATCATAGGTACCGTTATCGCGGGCTTCTTACGATACACAGCACATACAATTGCTGGTGCTGTATTTTTTGCCGAATATGCGGGTGACCAGAATGCATGGATCTATTCCATCATCTACAATGGTACATATATGCTACCAGCAACCATTTTAACGGCTGTCGTTGGTGTTCTTTTATTCACAGCCGCTCCCCAATTAATGCAAAGAAAAGCTTAATGCTAGTCCCTTCACGTGAGTGGAGGGACTTTTTTGTCTTGAATAACTCTTTTAGCACTTTGCAAAGTAGGAAAGCATACAATATTTAAAGCGTTTATCGTTATACGCATAAAAAGTTATGTTATATTAAAGAATAGATATTAGATGAAAGGGACGTTATACATGATTGTAAAAACGCAAGAAGAGATTGAAGCTTTTAAAAAAATAGGACGCATTTGTGCTGAAATTCGCGAAGCAATGAAAGCTGCCACAAAACCAGGTGTTACAACACTTGAGCTTGATGAAATTGCTGGTCGCATGTTTGCAGAGGCTGGCGCTATTTCAGGACCAAAGGGAGAATATGATTTTCCAGGGTATACATGTATTAGCGTCAATGAAGAAGTAGCACATGGTATTCCAGGAAAGCGTGTTATTCAAGAGGGAGATATCGTAAATATTGATGTTTCAGGCTCTTTAAATGGCTATTTTGCTGACACAGGTATTTCATTTGTTGTGGGTGATGGCTATGAGGACAAAGAAAAGCTTTGCCGTGTTGCTAAAAGTGCCTTTGATCGAGCAATGACAAAGGTAAAGGCTGGATCTAAATTAAATCAAATTGGTAAAGCTGTTGAACGCGAGGCAAATGCTAATGGGTTAACTGTTATTATGAATTTAACAGGTCATGGCTTAGGTCAATCTTTACATGATGAACCAAACCATATTTTAAATTATTACGATGCATGGGATACTACTATTATGAAAGAAGGTATGGTCCTTGCGGTTGAGCCATTTATCTCAGCAAATGCAGAGCATATCGTAGAAGCAGGTGATGGCTGGACATTCGTGACGCCTGATAAATCACTTGTAGCACAAATCGAACATTCAGTCATTGTAACAAAAGATAAACCAATTATCTTAACGTCATTAGACGAAGAATAGGATGTAATGAAAAAATCCTGCTAACCAATTTATTTTTGGTAGGCAGGATTTTTTTTAATAAATAAAATGCCAACAAAGAGAACACCGCATAAAAATAAAGCAGCTGTAGTGACAAGTAGCTCATCAAAACCATTATGTATGGCGATTCCAATATAAGCCCAAATAAAAACACTTGGATACACAACATCAAAGTGATGGAAACGGATATGTAGCGCAATGGCTCCTCCTAAAGTAAGTAAAATCACTGCCCAAAGAGGCGTACTAAGACCAAAGCCGTTCCAACCATAAGCCGTTAACGTAAAGCTTGTATTTGTGATAAAAATAAATGTCATCCATGCTAAATAAATAGAGAAAGGAATACGACCAAACAAGGATTTGTCCTGAAGAGGGTACGTATTATACAACATAAACAAATACAAGACTAAGAGTAATGTAATGCCAAGAGAAACAATAAATAACTCATGGTGCCAGACATATATCGTCAATGCTTGTAATATATTTATGCAACTAAAAAGCGCAGACTGTTTCAAAGTTGTCTTTTTCATGTTCATAACTAACCAATAACCGAGCAAAAAATAAATGATAATCCAAATTACATGACTTACACTAACTGGTGCAAATACAACAGAAAAACGATTAGCGATTTCTAGCGAAGATTGACCGTTGATGTTCACGAAAAAGGATGAAAAGGTTAGGATGATTGAGACAAGATAAGAGATTGTCATCAAGATAAACCGAGGCATGTTTTCCTCTCCCTTCGTGTTAGATTGTATAGGGAAAAGACAAATAAGTATAGTACTGTCACTTTTTTTATTATAACGGAAATTTCCAACAATGTATCGTGTTGTTTTACTATTAATACCTACAATTTACCATGTCTGATAGGCATCCATATATTTCTTTAGTACAATAAGAATAGCCAAATAAAAGGAGTGAAGTTTCATGACACAAAATTTGAAAAATCTAGATCTAACTGTTGAACTAGACAAAAAGATGTATAAAAAGAAATTAAAAGTACTCCAATATGAAATGTTGAACGCACAACAATTTTTATTAAAAAACAAGATTGGCTTGATCTTGGTATTTGAAGGAATGGATGCAGCTGGTAAAGGTGGCGCTATTAAACGATTAATCGAACGTGTCGATCCCCGCGGTTATGTTGTACATCCTATTTCTGCTCCTCAAGCTCATGAATTACGCTACAATTATTTACAACGATTTTGGAGAAAATTGCCTCAACATGGGCAAATCGCTATTTTTGATCGCTCGTGGTATGGCCGCGTACTAGTAGAACGCATCGAAGGATTCGCAACAAAGGATGAATGGTCTCGTGCTTATGAAGAAATTAATAATTTCGAGAAGATTTTAACTGCAGGAGATTACATAATTATTAAGTTCTGGCTTCATGTTTCAGATGAGGAGCAATTAAAACGCTTTAAAGAACGTGAACAAAACCCTTATAAATCTTGGAAGTTAACAGCCGAGGATTGGCGCAATCGAGATAAAACACCTCAGTATATTGAAGCAGCAAATGCGATGTTTGAAAAGACAGATAAAAAAGATGCACCATGGGTCTTAGTCGCTGGAGATGACAAAAAGTATGCACGTGTTCAGGTGCTACAGGAAACTATTGCACACATTGAACGAGAGGCTCAAAGGCGTGGTCTTCATTTAACAAATGTGTTAGACAATACTCAACTAGAGGATGCTGATTCCTCCAGCTTAGAAATAGTAAACGAGAAAAAGAAAGAACAAAAAACTAAATAATTGAATTGTGCTGCTATGACAATAAGACATAAGCTGTTTTGGTTGTAGCAGCCTGTTTTTTTACATACAATGAAATATAAATAGGGTTTGCAATTATGGCTTGTAGCCAATGAAACAAAGAGAAATGTATTGATTTTTATTGGAAGGCTAGTGTGGAGAAATGGTGCTTAAAATTTGGAATCTATTAAGAAAAAAGGGTGGGAATGTGGTAACAATAAAGGGGGAAAAATGCTACATCCGCACATTCCAAGAAAAAGATGCACGAAGTTTAACGGGTCTCGTAAGCCGTAATAAATACTTTTGGTCTATATACGAGCCACTGCAAAGACCTGAATACTATACAGTCGATGCTCAATACAAAAAAATTCAAGAAAGTCTCTATTTAATGGAGTCTAAGCGTGAATTTACTTTTGGTATTTTTGAGCATAGTACAAATAATCTAATAGGGCATATTGCACTTTATGCTGTCAAACGCTTACCGTACTCGAGTGCATTTGTTGGCTATGCGATGGATGAGATTTATGTTGGAAAGGGCATTGTCACAGAAGCTGTGAATATGGTGGTCCGATTTGCATTTGAACAAATTGGTCTACATCGTGTAGAGGCCTACGTATCGACACAAAATAATGCCTCCATGCGTGTATTAGAGAAGGCTGGATTTCAGCAGGAGGGTCTGCTAAGAAAGCTACTGTATATCAATGGTCATTGGGTAGATCACTATATGTATGCACGTTTAGAGGATGAATAGAAAAATAAGTGCCTATCTTCCACATAGAGAGGATAGGCACTTGCTCTTTTATTAATGTATGAAGAAATAATTTTATTGTTTATTTCCATCTTCAATTAAATCTAGATGACCTGTATTTGGATCAATTATTAAACCATGAACAGGTACGTCTTTTACCATTAATGGATGATTACGAATTGTATCGACACTTTTCTTAACACTTGTTGCTACATCACCGAAACCTCGTAAAAATTCTTTCAAATCAAAACCAGAATATTCCAACATTTTGATTGTTTCTGGATCGATGCCTCGTTGTACCATTTCGCTAAGCATGGCGTCAGGATCAACCGCACTCATACCACAGTCATAATGTCCAACAACATACACTTCATCAGCTTGTAGGCCGTAGACAGCAACTAATAAACTACGCATAACTGCACCGAAAGGATGGCTCACTAACGCACCAGCACTTTTCACTATTTTTACATCGCCATTACGCAAATTCATCGCTTTTGGTAAAAGCTCTACAAGACGAGTATCCATACAAGATAAAACAACAATACGTTTATCAGGATATTTCGTAGTGATGAATGGCTCATATTTTTTTTCTTGTACAAACTCTTTGTTAAATTCTAGAATATCTTGTAACATTGTCATGAATATTGCTCCCTTCCTTACAAAAAATATTGTAGAGCAAAATTTTCAATATGCAAACAATAAAGACTTTATTCAGATAATTTTTACAATAAAGGAGCAGTTTCATACGCTTTAGTAGATGAAATAACTTGTAAGCTATAAAAAAACAGCTACCTATAAATAGTAGCTGTTTTTTACACATTAAAATTTTTCGTTTGGCTTTGGATCTACAGTTACTGAAGACTTGCTATCTAAACCAACTTGTAGGTAGTGGATGAAGAATCCCGTTGAAATTAATAAAACTGCTGAAAAGCCAAGAACAGTTGTAATGAACATTATTAGAGCTCCTCTCTACTTAAATGATCTACTAAAATTCCCTAAAACAATTATACAATAGGTTACTAGGAAAATCTAAGGATAATTTATGACAACCTTAACATACTTAGCCTAGAATACTATTAGTAGGAATGGATTATTTAGAATGCCCAATTTCCATCACGGAATATTGGGTCTATTTGATCATCATGTGTTATTCCATCTATATTCATTTTGGTAGAGCCAATCATAAAGTCTACATGTGTCAAGCTTTGATTGAGACCATGTGCGCTTAGTTCCTCAGAAGTCATTTCTTTGCCGCCCTCAATGCAAAAAGCATATGCACTACCAATGGCAAAATGATTGGATGCATTTTCATCAAACAATGTATTGTAAAATAATAGGTCGGATTGTGAAATAGGTGATTGATGTGGTACTAATGCTATTTCACCAAGGTAATGAGAACCTTCATCTGCTTCAATAAGGGAAGCTAAAATTTCTTGCCCTTGCTCCGCCTTGACGTCAATGATTCGACCATCTTTAAATGTTAGTGTGAAATTATCTATAATATTGCCACCATAGCTTAAAGGCTTAGTGCTTGATACATAACCATTAACACCTGTTTTTAACGGTGCTGTAAAAATTTCTTCTGTTGGCATATTGGCCATAAATGTTTGGCCTTGAGTACTTATACTACTACCCCCTGTCCACACATGGTGTGGAGGCAGCTCAATTGTTAGATCTGTGCCTGGTGCAGTATAGTGCAGTGACTTAAATTGCTTTGCATTTAAATAATCAGCTTTGCTATGTAATTCCTGATCATGTGTATGCCAAGCTTCAACAGGATTTTCAACGTCTATACGTGTGGCTGCAAAGATAGCTTCCCATAATGCATCCATTTGCTGTTCTTCTGGAAGGTGAGGAAAGACCTTTGCTGCCCAAGCTTTAGATGGAGCAGCAATAACAGACCAGCTAAACTTATCTGCTTGTAACCATTGATAATAGTTGGCAAGTGCTTGGCCAGATGCTTTTTGGAATGCCATGATTCTATCACGCTCAATACCTTTTAATAAATCTGGATTTTGTGAGCTAATGCTTAAGAAAGCAGCACCATGTTCAGCTAACCATTCACGTTCCTGCACTTTCCAAGGTGGGAAGAAATCAAATGAGTCTTTTGGTGCCCCTTCATAGCGAGCACGTACAAGTTCATCATCGGATATATCGACAAAAACTTGTTTTGCACCATTTTTATAGGCAATTTTAGTAATTATTTGTGCGAGTTTTAGGTTATCAGTCGAACAGCTTATATAAAGATACTGATCTTTTTGGATATTTACTCCTACTTTCACCGCTAACTCGGCATATTTTAGTAATTTTGTGTCAAACGATAATAACAAAATCATATCCCCTTTCAATTTAAGACAGTTAAGTGTAATATTCTTAATTCAATATAATCAAAAATGGTCGAAATGTGAATAAAAAGCATTAATTACATCGAAAAATATATGAAATACATTTATACTAGGAATATATATATTTAAAATATGGAAAAAAAGACGAAATAACATTAGATAGTAGATTTGGAGGTTCTAGAATGGATAAGTCGTCGATTATAGGGTTAATACTTGCTTTAGTAGCACTATTAACAGGGATGGTAATGAAGGGTGTAAGTTTATCTGCATTTTATAACCCAGCAGCTATCCTAATTATCATTTTTGGTACTATTTCCGCAGTAACAATTGCCTTTCCTATGCAGGAGTTAAAGCGTGTGCCGAAGCTATTTAAGATTCTTTTTAAAGAAACAAAATTAGCAAATGATATAGAGATTATTAAAATGTTTTCACAATGGGCTGACTTAGCTCGTCGCGAAGGGCTATTAGCACTTGAAAGTAAGGCCTCAGAGATTGAAGATCCATTTTTGAAAAATGGCCTTACATTAGCAATTGATGGTCAAAATGCTGACTACATACGTGATGTCTTAACAGAAGAAGTAGAAGCGATGGAAGAGCGACATACTAGTGGAGCAGCTATTTTTACACAAGCAGGTACATATGCACCTACTTTAGGGGTTCTTGGTGCAGTAGTAGGGTTAATCGCCGCATTGGCTGATATGAATGATATCGAAAAGCTAGGACATGCTATCTCAGCTGCCTTCATGGCTACATTACTCGGTATCTTTACAGGGTATGTTTTATGGCATCCATTTGCGAACAAGCTAAAACGTAAATCTGCTTTAGAGGTAAAACAAAAGAGAATGATGATTGAGGGTATCCTTTCAGTATTAGAAGGGGAGGCTCCACGTGTAATTGAACAGAAACTATCATCATACTTAACGATGGAAGAACGTCGTCAAATTTCTGGTGAAAGCGGGGCGGGTGGCCTTGGCAAAGAAAGCTAAGAAGAAAAAGCATGATGAACATATTGATGAATCTTGGTTAGTGCCATACGCAGATATTTTAACTTTGCTGCTAGCCGTGTTCATTATTTTGTTTGCCTCAAGTTCAGTCGATCAAGAAAAGCTAGAAAGAATGTCGGCAGTTTTTAGTCAAGTCTTTGATGGTGGAACTAGTTTTCTAGAGCAACCTGCACCAGTCCCTACTCCGAATGCGGATAGCGACCAAACGCCACAGCAAAACTCTGCCTATTTAAAGGATCAACAGGAGTTAGCTGAAATAAAAGATAGTGTGGATAATTTTATTGCAGTCAATGAAATGGAAGATCAGTTTGCCACAGAAATGACGGATGAAGGATTACTAGTGACAATCCGCGATAGTATTTTATTCGACCCAGGGCAGGCAAAAGTTAAACCTGAGTATGTCCCTATTGCCAAAGAGCTATCAACTATGCTGGTATCTGATCCAGCTCGAAATATTGTCATCACAGGTCATACAGATAATGTACCAGCAGGTCCGAATTTCTCATCAAACTTTGAACTATCTGTTTTGCGTGCAACGAATTTTTTAAATCTTCTTATTGAAAGTAATGACCAGTTAGATCCTACGCGCTTTAGTGCAAAAGGAAACGGTGAGTATCGTGCAATTGCACCAAATGACACAGCCGAAGGACGCTCAAAGAATCGTCGTGTAGAAGTTTTAATTCAACCATTAGTTACAGAGGATGGTTCAGAAACAAAGAGTACACCGTAATAAAAGAGCTATTAGCAGCAGACAAAGGTCTTGAGCTAATAGCTTTTTGTTTTACCTATTTACGTAAAGATCCTAATTCAGCAACAATCGCTTGCATTTCGCTTGGACTAAAAGTTTCTCTCTTCATAACCATTTCATATAGATACACTAAATCTTCATAATTTGCTTCATCGAAGTTTTCTGATTTCATTGCATCGACATTCACCATACGAAGCTTGTCCTTCATTTGATCAACCATATACATAACGTTTTCTTTAGATGGAACTGATAAATCCATTTTTTACCCTACCTTTCGTCATCCTCGCACATATCATTTCATTGAATAAAAAAAATGTCAACTCCGTATTTGGGCATTGCTTTAAAAATAGACTGTTATTGGGTAGAATAAGTGCAGAAGACTGTTTATTTATGAAATAATAGGGAATATGCAACTATACAAGCAGGGGGTTTTAATATGGGTCAAAGTAAATTATTAGCATCTATTGTAGCAGGAGCAGCAGTAGGAGCAGCATTAAGTATGTTAGATCGGGCTACACGAGAAAAAACAATTGCCTCAACAAAAAAGATGAAGGAAGCCATCTCATACTATGCAGCAAATCGAGAAGAATTGCAGGTTTTGGTAGAGGAAAAAGTACTCGCGGCAAAGGTGCTTTGTGAAAGTGTGTCAGATAATGTCAACACAATTGCTGAAAAGGTGGATGAATTTAAGGATTTACCTTCCACGATACAGGGAATGATTGAAGATACGAAATCAGCCTTTACTTTACCTCATAAGGAGTAAAGGTCGTTTTAGGAGGAATTGTATGGAAAAGAATAAAGCAACATGGCATAACGCTTTTGGGTTTGTAAAATCGTTTGTTTCTCCAGAGGAGGGAGCGATTGATATTATGACATCCAAAGGCTTTATCCAAGATTTAATAGGTCGGCTCAAGCGAGTTGAAATATCTGCGCTTGCTGCACAATTGGCTTATTTCTTTTTACTATCGTTCTTCCCCTTACTTATTTTCTTGGTGACGCTATTACCATATCTTAACTTAGAAACCACTCAGGTCTATTCATTTTTAGTGAATATCTTACCTGATGAAGTGTATAAGCTGATTGAAAATACACTGAATGAGATTTTAACAAATCGCAACAGTAGTTTACTGTCCATTGGGGTTTTAGGTACTATTTGGTCTGCATCTAAAGGCATTAATGCATTACTTCGTGCTTTAAATAAAGCCTATGATACAGAAGGGAGAGCAGGCATATTAGATAGGGGTTTATCACTTGTTTTTACAATCGCTCTCGTTATTGTTATTGCCGTTGCGCTCTTATTACCGGTCTTTGGTCAGCAAATTGGACATTTCCTATTCTCAATCGTCGGAATAGAGGAGCAATTTGAATCAGTTTGGCATAGATTAAGATGGTCAATCCCGCCATTATTGATTTTCATCGTATTAATGGGCATCTACTGGTTTGTGCCAAATACAAGTCCTCGTTTGAAAATAATGGGCGTATGGCCAGGAGCGTTATTTGCCACGCTTGCTTGGTTAGCAGTCACATACGGTTTCTCTTTTTATATTAATAATTTTGCAAATTATTCTGCTACATACGGTAGTATTGGTGGCGTCATTATTTTAATGCTCTGGTTATATTTTACGGGAATCATTTTAATCTTTGGTGGCGTATTAAATGCTACAATGCAGAAAAGAGCACTTCAAAAGGAAATTCGTCGATAAGGAAACGATCATTTATTAACAATAGCCTCGCTAAACTCATAAAGAGTAGCGAGGCTATTTTACTTGATTTTACCTGATTAAATGCATCAATTATTCAATGAAAGCCACAGCGCATGTCACAGGAAGAGTAGCTTCAAGCAAGCTGGACTCAATTATGCTGAGGCTTACTTGATGTTAAACATTTTTATTGAGCATACGTAAACCATTTAGAATAACTAGAATTGTACTACCTTCATGCCCGATTACGCCTAATGGCAAGTCGACAACTTGTAAAAAGTTAGAGGCGATTAATAAGATAATAACCCCGATAGAAAAGAAAATATTTTGTTTCACAATACGTTGCATTTTACGTGATAAACGAACAGCATAGGCGATTTTTGATAAGTCATTTTTCATTAGCACGACATCCGCTGTTTCAAGCGCCACATCTGTACCTTCACCCATAGCAATGCCAGTAGTTGCGGTAGCCAATGCAGGTGCATCATTAATACCGTCGCCGACCATGCCAACAAATTGATGTTGTGTAAGTAGGCGTTTCATTTCAGTTACCTTCGTTTCTGGCAGACATTCTGCGACGTATTCAGTAACGCCAGCCTCCTTCGCGATAACTTTCGCTGTTTTTTCGTTGTCACCTGTAAGCATCACCACTTGAATACCAAGCTCTTTTAATAATGTAACAGCTTTCTTAGCTTCAGAGCGCACAGTATCTTTTAATGCTGTTAATGCAACAATACCATGTTGATCGCGAATGAAAATAACTGTTTTTCCCTCTGCTGCAAGTTTAGTTACAGCACTATTTGCAAAACTGTTAGCAAGTTGTACATCAACAAACTCTGGTTTGCCTACTTGATACTCCTTGTTTTGAATCGTTCCTTTAATACCCCAGCCAGGAATATCTTCAATTGTTGCTTGTGGCAGTATGTCGATTCCTTCAGCCTTAGCATAGGAGGTAATCGCTTGGGCAAGGGGATGATTGGATTGAGATTCAATTCCTGCAAGAATTGCTAGAGCCGTCTCACGTTCTACTCCATCACGGACAATAAAATCTGTAACAACTGGTTTGCCTTGCGTTAAAGTACCTGTTTTATCGACCGCCAATGCACGTAACACACTAAGATGCTCTAAATGTAAACCACCTTTAAATAGCACACCATTTTTTGCACCATTTGATATAGTAGCTAGTGTTGCAGGCATAATGGAGGCAACGAGTGCACAAGGTGAAGCAACCACTAATAACACCATTGCTCGGTAAAAGGTTGTTGTCCAGTCCCAGCCGAGTAAGAAGTGGGGAAGAACCATCATAATGGCAACACCAAGTAAAACAAATTTTACATAAGTCCCTTCAAATTTTTCGATGAATTGTTGAGAGGGAGATTTTTCACTTTGGGCACTTTGAACGAGCTGTATAATTTTTTGGAAAAGGGTCTCTGAATTCGCCTTTGTCATTTCCATAGTAATAGCACCATTTAAGTTGACTGTGCCTGCAAAAACTTCGTCTCCTTCGCTTTTTGAGATTGGCAGTGGCTCACCGC
Organism: Lysinibacillus sp. GW823-FHT02G10; assembly: GCF_058797135.1. Taxonomy (NCBI): domain Bacteria; kingdom Bacillati; phylum Bacillota; class Bacilli; order Caryophanales; family Bacillaceae; genus Lysinibacillus; species Lysinibacillus sp. GW823-FHT02G10. The sequence goes on along the minus strand of NZ_JBXAJI010000008.1, from coordinate 14,577 downwards.
TAATAGCTGACTCATCAATAGAAGATTGGCCTTTAAAAATAATGCCGTCTGCTGGAATTCGTTCGCCCGGTTTAATCAATAAATGATCCCCGATTTGTAATGTGGAAACTGATACTTTCATAGGCTCAAATCCGCCACGCACTAACCAAGCTTCTTCTGGCTGTAAATTCATAAGTGCAGATATTTCGCGATGACTTTTATTCATCGCATAAGTTTCAAGTGCACCACTTACTGCAAAAATAAATATTAGGATGGCCCCCTCTGTCCAATAGCCAATTGCAGCTGAGCCAATTGCAGCTAATACCATCAACAGCTCAACATTTAGCTTTCGCTCTTCTATGGTTTCTTCAATGCCTTCTTTTGCTTTCGCGAAACCACCTACACAAAAGGCAATTAAATATAGTAGAACAGAAGCTGTTGTTTGTCCACTTGTGTCTAAACGCCATGCTAGTAAGATGAAAATTCCAGCCATTAATGCAGCAATTAATTCTGCATGTTCTTTTATTTTCTCAATTATGTTTATGTTTTCTCGATTAGAGTATTCCATCTTTATCCCTCCTGATAATGAAAATCAATATCAAAACCTTTATAAATTAGTGTTATTTTGAGCTATTCAATTGAAAATGGATTTCAATTACCATCTCTTTTGTTTAGAATTATTATAACAAAGGAATTTATAAAAATAAAGTAGGAAGTTTGATGGAGATTTTTAAACAATTTGCGAAAGGATTGAAAAAGGCACAGTCTATTCACTAGGAATATTCTGTGCCTTACAAAATTGTGCAATAAAATGAGTTACTACTGCTATCTATTATTTAATTAGAAGACTCTTTCTGCATGCAGAGCAAGTTTTTCTAATGATGATTTATCCACATCTGCATGTAGTGAGTTACCATGTGAATCCATTGTTACAACTGCTGTAAATTTTTCAACATTTAAGTGCCACATAGCTTCAGGAATACCGAATTCCATTAAATCAACACCATCAACGCCTTTAATACAGTCCGCATAGTATTGTGCTGCTCCACCAATTGCATTCAAGTAAACGCCACCATGCTCATTAAGCGCTTTTAATGTTTTTGGTCCCATTCCACCTTTACCAATAACAGCACGGATACCGAATTTTTTCATGATATCGCCTTGATAAGGCTCCTCACGAATTGAAGTAGTTGGGCCAGCAGCTTTCACTGTCCAATTGCCTTCTTCATCCTTAGCCATTACAGGTCCGCAGTGATAAATAACTTGTCCATTTAAATCAACTGGTGCATCGTGGCTCATTAAATGGTGGTGGATGGCGTCACGGCCAGTATACATACGACCAGTAATAGAAACGACATCTCCAACTTTTAATGAACGAATTTGTTCTTCAGTAATTGGGGCAGTAAGTTCTACTACATCTGTAGTTGTATCTTCTGTTGTAGCAGCTACTTCATTCTCTTTGAAGGTAATTTTTTCACCTTCTTGATAGTGCCAATTCAAAATTTCGCCAGTTTGAGGATCGATGTCCACAGCCATACGTCGGTAAGCCCAACAATTATATGCTACTGATACATAGAAAGAGGCAGGTATACGATGCATTACGCCAATTTTACAGCCTAATAATGTTGCTTCACCACCAAAGCCCATTGTACCGATACCAAATGTGTTAGCCGTTTTAACAACATACTCTTCTAACTTAGCAAGATCTGCATTTGGATTTGTATCTTCAACATGGCGGAATAATTGCTCTTTTGCTAAATCATAGCCCGAAGAACGGTCTCCACCAATACCTACACCAATGAAACCAGCAGAACACCCTTGACCTTGTGCTTGGTATACAGAGTGTAAAATACATTTACGAATACCATCTAAGTCACGCCCTGCACGACCAAGACCTTCTAGTTCACATGGTAGACTGTATTGAATGTTTTTATTTTCACAGCCGCCACCTTTGAGAATTAACTTAATTGTAATGTAATCTTTTTCCCATTGCTCAAATTTCATTACTGGCAAACCATCACCAAGATTATTACCACTGTTTGCACCAGATAATGAATCCACCGCATTAGGACGTAATTTAGCATCTGCAGTTGTATCGTTGATTGCTTTTTTGATTGCAGCTTTAATTTCTAATTGGTTTACGCCAACAGGAGTATAAATTTTGAAAGTTGGTAGCCCTGTATCCTGACAAATTGGTGACACGTTATCTTCTGCCATAATAATATTATTTGCAATTGTGTCTAAGCTCATTGCTGCACGAGTACCAGCATTCTCAGCTTCTTTTGCTTTTTTAATAGCACGACGTACATCCTTAGGTAAATTCGTAGATGTTTCAGTAATTAAATCGTAAAGACTCTTCTCCAAATTTTGTAGATTCATTGGTATTGCCCCCCATAGAAAAATTGATTATTTCCACGTTACATTATACTCTTTTCAACTAATGAAAAAAAGAGTCCTTATCTGAGACCGCTAAATTAAAGCATATTTTAATAATATAGAAGAAGAGTATTGATTTTATAGAACGTTTGTTCTAGAATAGAATAAATCCAATATTAGGAGGAACTTGCATGACTGCTAAAACTTTACTTGAATTACCCGAAGCATTCGAGCAATATAGACCATTAATAGAAGGGACAATGAAGCCTGTTGTATTGGTTAATACGGAAATAAGTAAAACAACTTTATTTCAAAGTAAGTTTGCAGGAGATCCTTATTTCCCATTGGGAATGGACTATCCAAAAAACATGAAGGGACAACCGTTAAAGCTATTAGCTCAAATTAACTTTGCAGAGGTTCCTATGCATTTACCCAATTTCCCAGAAGAGGGAATATTGCAGTTTTATATTGATGGTTATGACGATGTTTTAGGAATGGATTTTGATAATGGACAAAATCAAGAAGGCTTTCGTGTAATATTTCATGAACAAGTTATGCAAGATGAAGCACAGCTTATTCAAGACTTTTCTTTTATAGAAATAGATGATGAGGAATTATATTTTCCTGTCGAGCGTGAAATGGCATTATCCTTTATTACAGGCGTTGAGCCGATGTCGATTGATGATTTTAGAAGCAATGAAAAGTATGCTAGCATCTTAACAGCTTTGGAGGATGACGAAGCATTAGAAGACAGCTTCTATGATGCTATGACTGGTGATGGTCATAAAATTGGAGGGTATCCATTCTTTACGCAAGAGGATCCTCGAGCATATGGTGATTATAAAGATTCAATCATTTTGCTGTTACAGATTGATAGTGTCGGCGACAATATTCTTTGGGGCGATTGTGGCGTTGGCAATTTCTTTATCACAGAGGAAGAGTTAATGAATAAAGATTTTAGCAAGGTACTTTATAATTGGGATTGCCATTAAAAAACAAGCGAGCACACGATGCTCGCTTGTTTTTTATTCATTATTGTTCACGAGCATGAAATTGCTCCATTTTGTCCTCTAAATCATCCATCATTTGGATTAAGCGATCAATATCTTCTAACTCAGCTGTTTCAGGATCAAGGGCATCTAATACTTCTAAAAACATCTCCAGACGCTCTTTTAAATAGGTTACTTGTTGCTCTTTATCAGTGATTGGCTTTGACATTCGTACACCTCATTTCATCCCTTTCATCGTAGCCGATTTGAGCTTAAATTTCAATGTTTAGGGAAACACCTAGGACTAAGAGATTAATTTTAAAAAACAATAAACAGAATATTTACAATATTGAGGATGTATGTTAAAGTTGTTTTAAGATAAAGTAAAGGAGCTGATTGGAAAAAGTCATCTGCAACGCTAACTCGAAAAGGAGGGAGTTTAAACAAGTAATCGGTAATATTCAAAAGCCGAAAATCGTGTTTATACAATTAAATGAGGATAAGTATTAGTTAAGCCTTAGCGTAAAATCACATGTGGTGAGCGCTAAGGCTTTTTGGTATGCTGTTCTTTGGAAGAATGACTAGATAGTGGAGGGGAAAATGACGTACTTCTCAGATTACAGCAAAAAAAGATTTACCATTTTAGTAGTAATTGTATCCATATCAGGCTTTTCACAAGGGATGCTATTACCGCTTATTTCGATAATATTTGAACGTGATGGGGTATCCTCTGCATTGAATGGTTTGAATGCAACAGGCTTATACATAGGAACATTACTGATTTCACCATTTATCGAGCAGCCCTTACGCAGGTGGGGCTATAAACCGATTATTTTAATTGGTGGAGCACTAGTTTTTGCGTCTTTACTTGCATTTCCTCTATGGAAAAGTGTGACCTTTTGGTTTGTCCTTCGTTTATTAATTGGCGTAGGCGATCATGCCTTGCATTATGCCACACAAACATGGATTACTAGTACTGCAGATCATAAAAGCTTAGGGAAGGGGATGGCCATTTATGGCTTATCATTTAGCATAGGTTTTGCTGTTGGGCCACTTATGGTGAAGCTCATTGAAATTGCTGAAGCGCTACCGTTTATCGTATCTTCAATAATGTGCCTCTTTGCATGGTCCTTTGTATTTCTCTTACAAAATGAAAAGCCTGAGCGTTTAACAGGTGATTTAAATGCCAGAGGATGGCAACGGTATAAAATGGCTATTGTATTTGGGTGGATTGCCTTTTTAGGTCCATTTGTTTATGGTTTTCTGGAGTCTTCACTAAATGCCTTGTTTCCTGTCTATGCACTACGCAAGGGCTTTGAAGTCGGCATGATTCCTATCATTTTATCTGTGTTTACATTTGGTGGTATTTTAACGCAAGTACCGCTTGGTGCACTAGGAGATAAAGTAGGGAGAAGGAATATTTTGATGATTGGGTCATTTGGTGGCGCAATTATTTTTGCAATTGCAAGCTTTTTAGAGCATTCACAATTCGCTGTGGCTGTCGCATTTTTCTTAACGGGTACGCTGGTTGGCTCGATGTTTTCTTTAGGGATTACATTTATGGCTGATTTGACACCAAAGGAGCTACTGCCTACGGGGAATTTACTTTGCGGAATTGCTTTAAGTATTGGTAGCTTAACAGGTCCATTTTTAGGTGGAGTTTATTTAGAATATGTAAAAAATTATAGCTTTCTTTTACTTGTGGCTTTGCTTTTGCTAGCCGTTGCAATCGTTTTATTTATATTTGGACGCCGCAAGCATCAACAACCAACGATGGCAAAATAAAAAGAGCGGGGCTCATCTCCCGCTCAAAAAACAAAAAACGCCCAGCAAATCCGTGCTGTTATGGCGTTTTTTGCGTAACAAGGATGTTCCGTCCAAGTTACATAGGTTTGGCACCTAGAAAATTATTATACAGACATGTTCTAATGAAAGCAATAAAAAAGAAAATGGGTATTTTTGGACATTATCCATCTTTCTATTTATAATAAAAGAACACTTGCTTAAAAAGGAGGTTTTTACATGGCAGAAATGAAAAAACTATCTATCCACCGTGCTTTAACAGAATTAAAAATGCTGACTCTGCGAATTGAAGCAGCAACAAATGAGGTTAGTGCAGTCGTAGCTAATCGAAAAAGCAATCGTAAAATTAATGGTGTAGACATTCCTGAATATGAAAAACAAATGCAAGCATCCTATGATAAAGTGCTAGGTTTAATTTCCTATCGAAATAAAATAAAAGCACTAGTTGTGCAGTCCAATGCAAACACAAAGGTGTTGGTGGGCAAAGAGGAAATGACTGTAGCGGAGGCAATTGAACGGAAACAATCCATTCAATACGAAAAGAATTTGCTAGAAGTTATACAGCATCAGCATCGTTCAGCTATCAATACGGTTGCCAAAGAAAATGATGCATTACCTGCAAAGCTGGAAACCTATTTAATTAACATATTGGGCAATAAAGATAAACAATCACCAGAGGAAGTCAAATTACATACCGAAACATTTATGAAAAGAAATGAGTTTGAAATCATTGATCCCCTAAATGTTAAACAACAAATTGAGAAATTGAGCAATCGGATTGAAGAATTTGAATCAGAGGTGGACGCTGTCTTATCAGAGTCGAATGCCACAACCTTTATTGAAGTACAAGTTTAAAAAGATTTGCATGTCCTAGCGAAAATGGAAAACGAAAAGTCGCTCGCGCTTCAAGGCATGTGTGCGAGTTAAAACGTAAAACATGCCTTACTCCAATGGTAACTTTCAACTAACTGATTTGAAAGCTCAAAGGTAAAAGGTGAAAGTATAAATCTTACGTTTTAAAGTTCTTTGAATAAAAGCTGAAAATTTAACATTTAATAATTATTTAAATCCTGGGTTATTGGTTAAGGTATCGACTTTTCTGGACCATCCATCATCCACCAGGCAGCTTGTGCTGTGCATTAGAAAAAGGACGTCTCCTAGGGGAAACGTCCTTTTCATACTATTTGTTTTTTAAAACAAGTTTTGCAACGCATTCCACCTGCGCCGTTTGTGCGAACATATCCACAGGCTGAATATACTCAACATGATAAAGCTTAGATAATTGTTGTAAGTCCTTTGCCAAAGTGGATGGGTTACAGGAGGTATAAACAAAACGTTTAGGTTTTAGTTTAAGGACTGTTCGAATAAATTCAGGTGCTAGTCCTGTACGTGGTGGATCTACCGTAATTACATCAGGAGTAAATCCTTCCTTACGCCATTTCGCTAGAACACTTTCCGCTGTACCGACTGCATATTTCGTATGCTTGAAGCCATGATTTCGAGCATTTTTACGAGCATCCTGAATGCTTTCAGGAATGATATCCATTCCACGAACTTCCTTCGCTTTATCCGCTAACCATAATCCAATTGTGCCAACGCCACAGTATGCATCAACCACTGTTTCTTTTCCCGTTAAAGCAGCAGCCTTTTTAATTTCATCATAAAGATGAACTGTTTGCTTTGGATTTAGTTGGAAGAAGGCGCGGGCAGATAAATCAAAGGCCAATTCGCCAAGCTCTTCATGAATGGTTTCTTTGCCATCAAGAACAACAGTTTCATCACCGAAGATTAACGATGTTTTTTCACGGTTAATATTTTGTGCAATGGATACAATACTCGGATCAATTTTTTTAATACGTGTAATCAATTCAGCTAAATGAGGGATTTCTTTCCTTGTTGTGACAAGAACGACTTGTGTCTCCCCGGTACGAATACCTGTACGTACAACAATCGTACGCACTAAACCATCTAGCGTACGACCATTGTAAATAGTGATATTTAGCTTTTGCAAAATTTTTCGAGTGGCAACGGTGATTTTGGAAGTAATTGGGTGCTGAACAAGGCAATCATTAATGTTTAACAGCTTATTACTTCCTTCAGCAAATAAACCTGCGTAAACACGCTTGCCTTCTTTACGTACTTGGAATTGGCTTTTATTACGATAATGCCAAGGATCATCCATGCCAAGTGTTTTTCTCACTTCAATTGTTTCGAGTAAAGGTTTGGCATAACGCTCTAATGCTTGTATAACAATGTCTCGCTTTTCTATTAGCTGTTTTTCATAGGTCATATGCTGAAGCTGGCAGCCCCCGCACTCATTGTACACTGGGCAAGGTGCTTCCTGACGATGTTTTGAAGCTTTACGAATGGCTAATATCTCTGCTTCAGCAAAATTACGTTGTGTTTTTGTTACTTGAGCTGTGATCTCTTCACCAGGAATGGCTCCTTTTACAAATATCACATTACGTTTATAAAAGCCTACACCTTCACCATTAATGCCTAGCCTTTTTATTGTTAGTGGGAATTTTTGTCCCACGGTCATTGTTGTTTGCTGCGTCAAACGTTCCACGTCCCTGCTCTATATTGTCATCTCCCCATTATAGCGAAGGAGCAGGCGATTGCAAAGCAACAGGGAAATCTTCATATTCTAATACTAAATCGTCAAGCGATAAAAATGTATAACCTTGCTTTTTAGCTTCTGCAATAAACATTGGTAATGCTTCGGCATTATCCTGTGCTACGGTATGCATTAAAATAACGGCACCAGGATGCAGTTGTTCCATAAGTGCATTATAAGCATAATCTGCACCACGACGCTCATCCTTCATCCAATCCTTAAAGGCCACAGACCAGAAAATATGACGATAACCTTCTGCATTGCCCACCTCTAGCACTTTTGCATTAAAAATTCCTTCAGGTGGACGAGCATATGTTGTACGATCGATGCCTGTCAATTCACGTAACTTGCCATCGAACTTTTGCCATTCTGCACGCATGCCTTCTGGTGAAAGTCTAGCCATATTAGGGTGACCATAGGAGTGATTCCCGATAGTATGACCATCCTTCACCATGCGTTTCACTAAGTCGCTTGCACTGTCTAAGTAATGGCCTGTTAAAAAGAAAGTAGCAGGTACATTTTCTTTTTTCAATGTATCCAAAATACTTTCAGTAAAGCCGTTTTCATAGCCATTATCAAATGTTAAATAGGCAATTTTTTTATCTGCCTTCCCTTTATAAATCGCACCATATTTGTCAAGTAACTGATCGAGCTGTGCTCCTGCCTCTGCCTGCTCACCGTTTTTAGCACGTTTAAAGCCCCAATGGTGTTCATCAGAACCAGCAGCAAAAAATGGATTAAAGCTAATTCCTGCGGCAATAATAAAAGTAGCAATTACCGCACCAACAATATGTTGTTTCCACATAAAAACGCATCCTTTCTTTTTCATTAGAATGCGTAATTACTAAAAAAATTATCCAACTTAATTTTTTCTAATTTTGAGCCTTTAACAAATTTTCAAGTGCTTGCTTTAAATAAGGGTATTTAAATATAAAATGTTGTTGTTCTAATAGGGTTGGTAGCACTTGTTGTCCTTCTAAAACAAGTGTGCTTTGTTCGCCGAGAGCTAAACGCATCGCAAAGCTAGGAACAGGCAGCCAATGACGTCTGCCCATAACTTCAGCAATCGTTTGACCAAATTCCCTCATTTTCATAGGATGCGGTGCTGTTATATTAAATGGTCCATGAATATTTTCATTTGTAATAGCGAAATAAATAGCACGTGCTACATCTTCAATATGTACCCATGAAAGCCATTGCTCTCCAGAGCCAATCGTTCCACCTATATGCATTTGATAGGGCAATAGCATTGGTGGAAGTGCGCCACTTTTTCTACCTAAAATGACACCAAAACGTGCAAGAGCCACACGAATACCTAATGCTTCTGCTCGTTTCGCATGTCGCTCCCAATCGTGGACTGTAGTGCCTAAAAAATCAGTTGCGTAATCCGTAAAATCTTCATCATAGATGGCTTGTGTGGAAGTTGGGTATATACCAACTGCACTAGCATTGACAAGGACTTTTGGTTTTATCGTGAGCATGTCCATTATACGTATAATCTCTAATGTGGCATTCATTCTGCTCCAATAGATAGCTTTCTTTTGCTTTTTTGTCCAACGACCATTATTTAATGAAACACCTGCTAAATTCACAAAGGCATCTACACCTTCAAAGATTTCCAAAGCTTGCTCATGCTGATGTAGCCATTGAACATAGTGAACGCCATTTTCTAGCTTTGACTCATGACGCGTTAAGACAAAAATGTCGTGTCCGTTGTGCTGCAATAGCTGTATAAGAGCATTTCCAACAAAGCCAGTGCCACCTGCAATCACTATTTTCATAACAAGCACCTCTTTTCTCGAATAAAACGCTTACTTTTAAGTTTATCATGTAACCAAAAAGTAAACATCTTTAGGCATTAATTGCAGAGAAGAAAGTTTACCCGTGGAAGGGAAGAGAATGCCCGCGAACATAGGGAAATTAACCGTGCTAATTGTCAGATCCACCATAAAGAAATGCTATAATGATAATAGTGAGGTGTTTGCTATGCGTATGATTACAAAAATTGCACGTCAAAAAAACAATCCTGAACGCTATAATATCTATTTAAATGAAGAGTATGCTTTTCCGGTTGATGAAGCCATTCTCATTCAATTTGGTTTAACAAAGGGAAAGGTGCTCGATGAATTCGAAATTCAAGAGATTGCCTATGAAGATGAGATACGTAAGGCATTTAATAAGGGGTTAAACTTCCTTTCATATCAAATGCGAAGTGAGCATGAGGTTAAGAAAAAACTGCTCAACTTAGAATTTGGAGAAGCTGTAGTGTTAGAGGCAATCCAAAAGTTAAAATCCTATGGCTTTATTAATGATGAAAACTATTCAAAGGCTCTGCTTGATACAAAGAAAGCTACTATGAAAAAAGGACCAAGAGCCATTAGACAAGACATGATCAAAAAAGGCATTGAGAAAAACTTGCAGGATGAGGTGCTTGCTACATATAGTTTTGAGGAACAAGTAAAACTGGCGAAGCAACTGGCAGAGAAAATTGTTCGAGCGGAGAGCAAGAAGACCCCAACACAGATTAAGACCAAAATTCAGGATTACTTATTAAGAAAAGGGTATGCTTTCTCGATTGTAGAAGAGGTGCTTAGCCAAGTTGAGATAGGGCAGGATGATGACAACTGGCAGCAGCTACTTGATGCTCAAGGCGAAAAAGTTTGGAAAAAGTACGTATCGAAGTATACTGGTTATGAGCTAAAAATGAAGGTTAAACAGGCGCTCTATCAAAAGGGTTTTCCTATAGAAGTAATAGATCGTTTTATAGAAGAGAAGGAGAATGAAGAATGAGTGAAAAAAATTATGCAGCTATGTCTGAACATGAATTGCGAGAGGAAATTGCTTTTCTAAAAGAGAAAGCTCGAAAGGCAGAACAGCTAGGGATCATCAATGAGTTTGCTGTTTATGAACGCAAAGCTTTAATGGCTGCGGCTTATTTAGTGGATCTTGATACAATCGTTCCAGGAGAAATGTATCGTATTGATGGTTCAGATAATGAGTTTTTCCAAGTAGATTATTTGAAGGGACGCTTTGCTTGGGGTCATCGTTTAGGCGGAGACAAGTACCAAGAGGCACTACCAGTATCTATCCTTTCACCAGTAAAGGTGGGCAAATAAATGGATGAAAAAATTGAGAAACTAACACAAGAGTTACTTGCAAAGAATCCTCAGATGTCTGTTGGACGGGCACAGGTTTGGGTGGAGTTGTTATGGAGTGACTTTGAATCAACTGCCGCGAAAGCAGGGTATGATTATCGTGGGGCAGAGTATACAGAAAATCTTGTTCGTCAATTAATTGCTAGCTATGGTGATAAACTACATGCTTTTGCAGGGCGCAATCCGAAGTATATACATTTACTAGATGCTAGTGATGATATGGTACAATAATAAAAACCCTGACCAATATTGGTCAGGGTTTACTGCTTAATTACTCGCACCAATTTGTAGTTTTTTCTGTAGCTTATCTTCTGTAAAGATCCAGCCTGTGTAAGACGTAATAATGTCATTCGCATCGTTTAAATGTGCTACGGCAACGAAAGGATAGCGATTGTCACTACGGTAACGCAAGTCGATTAACCTTACTTCTATTAGGCCGTTTTCAAGCTCGGAAATCTCCCATCGATACATAGGAGAGAAAGACACAAATGCAGCTAAGTTAGGATCTTTCATTGCAGCATCTACAAGCGCAGTTTTAGGCAAAGGCTTAATTTCGAATTTATCGTAAATATTAACAGTCCTTCCATAAGCACGGCCAACATAATAATGAGTTTTGGACTTTGCTGCGATTCGCCAGTGGAAGAAGCGCATAGTAGGTGCTACAATGACATATTCTTCATCTTGAATAGTATGATGCACCGCGTTTTTTACTGCTTTTTGCACAGCAAATCGTAAAATATAGTAAATCACGATAACCACGTACATGATACTGAATGTCCATACTGGATTAGTGCCAAATGCCCATAACACAATACCTACACAATGTAAGGTAAAAATGATGGGATCGAAGGTATTAATGACACCTAACGCAACCCATTTTCGAGAGAAAGGTCGAATTGCTTGTGTACCATACGCGTTAAAAATATCGACAAAAACATGAAGTGCAACAGCTAAAAATGTCCAAAGCCATAAATGTAACACATTCACATCTTGCAAAATCAGTGATAAAACAATTGTAATTAAAATAGGCCATATAGCTACAGCTGGTAGTGAGTGTGTAATTCCTCGATGATGTCTGATATAGATGGCGTTATTACGTAGTTTTAACACAGTGTCGACATCTGGAGCTTGTGAGCCAATAATTGTACCTGCCATTACTGCTGTAAAAGTCATTGAATGATTGGCTACTACAGGGTCAGCTAATGCAAGACCGCCAAGGGCAATACCCATAACGAAATGTGTACCTGAATCCAAAAATATCCACTCCTAGTATGCATTAAAATCGAGTACAATGTGCATACAACTTTATTTCGAACATAATAAAAGGTATATTGAAATATTCTGACACTCGTGCGAAAGCGACGATTATTGTCGATCTTCCACGAATATTCTTTTCTTCATTGTATACCCTTTTCATCATAAATTAAATCGTAAAAACAACGGAGGTCACTGTGAATTACCCATATGTAACAGAATTTCGACAATCATTAGTTGACTGGTTTAACACAGAGAAGCGTGATTTACCGTGGAGACACACAACAGATCCTTATAAAATTTGGGTATCTGAAGTGATGCTACAACAGACACGTGTCGACACAGTTATTCCTTATTACAATCGCTTTATGGAAAGTTTTCCAACATTAGATTTGCTTGCAGAAGCACCCCAAGAATACTTATTAAAGCATTGGGAAGGTCTTGGCTATTATTCTCGTGCTCGCAATTTACAAGCAGGTGCTCGTGAGGTTATAGAAAATTACGGTGGTATAGTACCTGACAATCGCCATGAAATATCTAAATTAAAAGGTGTTGGTCCCTATACTGCAGGTGCTATTTTAAGTATTGCCTATAATAAGCCTGAACATGCAGTTGACGGTAATGTTATGCGGGTTCTAAGTAGAGTGCTTGATATACATGAAGATATAGCTATTCCCAAAACGAAGAAAATTTTCGAAAGTGCGGTTGAGGAACTAATTGATCCTGATCATGCTTCATCGTTTAACCAGGGCTTAATGGAGCTGGGTGCACTTATTTGTACACCTACCTCTCCAAAATGTTTATTATGCCCAGTCAGAGAGTATTGCACAGCTTTTAATGAGGGAGAACCAGAAAAATTACCTGTCAAATCAAAAAAGATAAAAATGAAGCATCTCACATATGATGTTCTCGTATATGAAAATGACAAAGGACAATTTTTAATGCAACAACGTCCTGAGCAAGGCCTGCTAGCTAATCTATGGCAATTTCCAATGATTGATACAAGCCAATCTTCGGTAGAAAACTTTACAATGGAATATAAAGTAATTGTCCAAGCCAAACATGAATTACTTACATTTAAACATGTTTTTTCACATTTAACTTGGCATTTAAATAGCTATTATATAAAATGCGAATCGACTGAGCTAGGTGATTGGCTAAATCGTGAGCAAATAGAACTTTTACCGATGCCTGTGCCTATGCTAAAAATTTGGGATGAAGTAAAAAAGCAAACAGCAGGAAAATAAATCCTTCTTAAAATCATTGATTCATGAGCATAAAAGTCATCACCTCCGTACACAATAACTAGCGTGGAGGTGAATGAATGATGAAAAAACAAAACAACCAAAATTTCCAACCGAATAAAAACATGCAACGTCAAAGTGAAGAGTTTGGTTATGAAACGGACGTAAATGAAGTGCAAAAGCAAAATGCGAAAGCAGAGCAAAAGAAAGCTCCAGCTTCTGGCCGTTTCTCAAAAACTAACCAAGATCTAGGTGAGTAACACTTTGTAACTGCATAATTGCATTTACCTCTAAGGGGCTGTCTTAAATCCGAAAAGATTAAAAAGACAGCCCCTTTCAAATTGTTTAGGTAAGTAAATCGTCCGCTTAAAAGGAAATTCTCTATGGCATTAACTAAAAAATCCCATCAAAGCTGACATTATAATAAAATTCGCTTATAATTGACTAAATTTTATACAAATTCAAAATAGCGTAGTGAAATTTGTGGTTTTCTAACTACACCTTTCGCGTACACATTGCTATAATATACTAGAGACTGCTAGATTTAGGTAGCATAGACGAAAAGGTGGGCTAACAAAATGGCATTACCGGTAGAAGGAGAAACGATACAAATACATAGTTATAAGCACAATGGCCGTATCCACCGTGTTTGGCAAGAAACGATGGTTTTAAAAGGAACGAAAAATATCGTAATCGGTGCGAATGAACGGACACTTGTGACAGAATCCGATGGTCGTACATGGCTAACGAGAGAGCCCTCTATTTGCTACTTCCATGCGGAACACTGGTTTAACATCATCTGTATGCTACGTGAAGACGGTGTGTATTATTATTGCAATCTAAGCTCACCATTTGTTTTCGATAATAATGCCATTAAATATATCGACTATGATTTAGATATTAAAGTTTTTCCTGACATGTCTTATACCCTTTTAGACGAGGATGAATATGAGCTCCATCGTAAGGAAATGTCTTATCCTGATGTCATAGATAAGATTTTAAAGCGCAATGTCGATAAATTAATAAGCTGGATTCAACAAAAAAGAGGACCATTTGCACCCGATTTCATCGATGTCTGGACAAATCGTTACAAGTTCCAGCTTGATATGCAGTCAGATGATCAATCATGACACCTATTAGTTTAACTAATAGGTGTTTTT
>NZ_JBXAJI010000007.1:0-205232 GCF_058797135.1 Lysinibacillus sp. GW823-FHT02G10 | reverse complement strand
TAAAAGGCGATCCAATGTTGATTGGACCGCCTTTTTTATTATAACTCTTGTCGTAAAGCTTGAATAACGTCGATTTTTGTTGCTTTACGTGCTGGGCGATAACCTGAAATCATCGCTACACCAACACTAATGGCTGCTGCAATAATGACTAGTTGCCATGGAATAAGAGAAAATGTTATATCATTTGTTGCAAAAGCTTCCTCCCCTGTTGCCGCCTTAAGAATTAATGGTAATGCTGCATTAGCCGCAAAGCTAATAGCATACGAGATGACAACAGCAATTAGCGTACCAAAAATACCGATAAATGTGCTTTCCATTAAAAATAACCGTTGTATAAGCTTCGGACTTGCCCCAATTGCCTTTAATACACCAATTTCACGTGTTCGCTCTGTCACAGCCATTGTCATTGTATTAAAAATACCAATGGAAGCAATCAACACAGCAATTGTACCAACAAAGATTAAGCCAATTTTTAAGACAAGGAAAAATACATTCATTTGATCTAGTTGCTCTGTTACTGAATATACGCTATAGCCCTTATCTTTTAACTTCTCTAAAATCGACTTTACGTTTTCTAATGTATCCGCATAAATATTAAATTCAGAGTAAAACAGCTCATCCTCTGCCATGTTACTATCTGTAGATAAATTTTCAACCCATACTGCTTTTTGCTCTTTGTCCATATGAATAGCGTTATCAACCATCCAATCATAAGAAGGTTTCTCCATTACGCCAACAATTGTATAGCTCATTTTTTGCGTTTCATCATTTGTACCCGTGTGAGGAACTAAGGACAGATCTATGTTCTTTCCAATCAATGATTCTTTATAGCCCTCTTCACTACCATCATAATACGTACCCTCTGCTTCAGCCTTTTTACTTTTTTCCGCAATGACATCACGTTCTCTTTCATTCAATAATGTTTGAGCAAAATGATACCCTACAACAATTTCATTAGATTCCGTTGGATAACGCCCTTTTGCAAGCTTTCCATTTACCTGTTCAAAGTCCTGCATATCTGACAATATTAAATTAGAAGTAGTATCACGATCTTCAAAAAATGATTGTGCGGTAGCATTGACACTAATTGTTTCAAGCACCGTTTCTACATGTTCCATTTTTTTAATTTCTTGTACTTGTTCTTCAGTTAATTGCTTATCGCCATATACTTGAATTTTTGTAACTGTTTCGTTTGAAAGAATTTCATTACGTAAAGATTCCTGTAAACCAAAACCAACGGATGCTAGCACGATTAAAAAGGCACAGCCCATCGTTGCAGCTAGTATCGTCATAAACACACGCAGCTTATTTTTCTTGATATGCTGTGTTACAAAATCTAATTGATCCTTAAATAACATGTTAAGCTTCCTCCTTTACAAGTTCTCCATCGTACATGCGGAAGCGTCTATGTGCGATAGTAGCTACTTCTTCATCGTGCGTGATAATGACAAAAGTTAGCCCTAATTCCCGATTTAAACTTTGAATAAGCAATAAGATATCCTGCTCGGTTTCTGAATCGAGACTCCCTGTTGGCTCATCAGCAAGTAATATAGGAGGATTCGTAATAAGGGCTCGTGCAATGCTGACACGCTGTTGCTGTCCGCCTGACAATTCATTGGGATAATGGTCTGCTACTTCTGTCAAACCAACCTTGTCCATTAATTTCTTCACTTTTTCTTTGCGCATAGCCTTACGCAAACCCTGTAGCTTTAAAGGTAATTCGATATTTTCAAAAGCAGTTAAACCAGGCATCAATTGAAAGTTTTGAAAAATAAAACCGAATTGACGTAAACGGAAGGCAGCACTTTCTGTTTCAGTTAGATGGGCTGTTTCCTTTCCATTTACTTTAATAGAGCCCTGTTCAGCCTTCATAAAACCAGCTAGAACTTGTAATAAGGTCGATTTTCCTGAGCCACTTTTACCTACAATGGCCACAATTTCTCCTTTATGGACCTCGAAGTTCACACCTTTCAATACCGGCACTTGCTTTTCCTTCCCTCGTTTTCCAATTAAAAATGTATGTTGTAAGTTTTCAACCTGAATCATTAGTTAATAAACGCTCCTTTCCTATTCATTTTCCATTGTAGTAAACAATTCTTAATAAAGAGGGAGGATAAAAATGAAG
Organism: Lysinibacillus sp. GW823-FHT02G10; assembly: GCF_058797135.1. Taxonomy (NCBI): domain Bacteria; kingdom Bacillati; phylum Bacillota; class Bacilli; order Caryophanales; family Bacillaceae; genus Lysinibacillus; species Lysinibacillus sp. GW823-FHT02G10. The sequence goes on along the minus strand of NZ_JBXAJI010000007.1, from coordinate 203,107 downwards.
ATATTCTTAAGAATAAGAAGGTACTCTTCTGGTTATCAAATGAATTTACAATACCTTTACAATTCGAATGCGCTATTTTTATTACCTTCTATTATCTTTCGTGTCTTAATCTGTACTAATAAGTCACCATTACAGAAGAATAGCCATTTATATCAAGGTTTTATCTGTACTCATAAAAATAAATACAGCTGGATTACCTTATATTTTGTGAACGAATTGTATATTACAGCAATGTAAATTTTCATGTCGATTAGTAAATTTTTATGTAGATAAATTAAAGATTTTGTTATGATAGTAAAGTTTAGAGGTCGATTAATTTATTTATATCCAGGAGGATTCGATTCACATGCTTAACTCAAAAAAACAAGACCCTTTCTTTATTGCATTGCATAAAATTGCTGAAAATATGAGAGAGGCTGTACATTACGCAAATGATTTTCGTATTAACAGTGTAGCTGACCTAAAAGAGATTAGCATTACAATGAAAAATTATGAAACTGCTGGTGATAAGCTTATTCATGAACTGATTGTCATGTTAAACAAATCATTCATGACACCTATTGAACGTGAGGATATTTTAGAGCTCGCCATTCGTATGGATGATGTTTTAGATGGAACAGAACACTGTATTGCACACTTTGAAATGTTTTCGCTCACTGAGATTGATGAATCTATGCGCATTTTCTTAGGGTTTATTTCAAAAAGTGCTGATGAAATAGTCAAAGCGACAGAAGAGTTAAAGAAAAAGAATCTAATTGGCATGCGTCCACACGCAATTCTTATTAAAGACTATGAACGTGAATGTGATGAGGTACAACGTACTTCTATTAAGAAGTTATTTTTAAATGAAAAAGATCCAATCCGCCTCATTAAATTTAAGGATATTTATGAACAACTTGAAGATATCGCTGATCATTGTCAAAACGTAGCAAATACTATGGAAACAATTATCATGCGTAACGCATAATTAGGAGATGGGCACTTTACAATGAACACAATCATTATATTAACCGTACTGGTCGTCATCTTTGCCCTAACATTTGACTTTATCAATGGCTTCCATGATACAGCAAATGCTATTGCAACTTCGGTTTCTACTAGAGCATTGCCGCCACGCACGGCAATCATTATGGCGGCAACTATGAACTTTATTGGTGCTATCACCTTTGTAGGGGTTGCAAAAGCTCTAACAAAAGATATTGTAGATCCTTTTGCATTAAATGCTTTTGAAGGAGACACAACTGGCTCAGTCGTTATTTTAGCTGCATTAATTTCAGCTATAATTTGGAATTTATTGACATGGTATTTCGGTATTCCGTCAAGTTCTTCACACACATTGATTGGGTCTATTGCCGGTGCTGCAATCGCATCCGCTGGTTTTAATGTGTTAAACTATGGCGGCTTTACTAAAATCATCATGGCTTTAGTGTTTTCACCTTTACTTGCTATTTGTGCAGGCTTTATTATGATGACTCTTTTTAAACTATGGTTTAAAAATTTAAATTTATATAGGACGAATAAAGGTTTCCGTACAATGCAAATTTTTACTGCTGCCATCCAATCGTTCACCCATGGTACAAATGATGCGCAAAAAGCGATGGGGATTATGACGATGGCGTTAATCGCTGGTGGCTTGCACACTGGAGATGAAATACCTTTCTGGGTGCGTGCTGCTGCAGCTACAGCAATGGGGCTAGGTACGTCAATTGGTGGTTATAAAATCATTAAAACGGTTGGTGGTAAGATTATGAAAATCCGCCCTGTTAATGGTGTTGCGGCAGATTTAGCATCTGCTACTGTTATTTTTGGCGCTACGCTAATCCACTTACCAGTTTCAACAACACATGTCATTTCTTCCTCCATTATGGGTGTCGGTTCAGCACAGCGTGTGCGTGGTGTAAACTGGGGTATGGCTCGAAAGATTGTTACTACTTGGGTGATTACAATGCCAATTTCTGCCGTTATGGCATCTGTTATTTATTTCATATTATCATTATTCTTTTAATAGTAAGACTCCTGTCCAAAAAGTGGATGGGAGTCTTTACTTTGTCACACGACAAAATGTGACACATCCTTTACACTAATTGAAAAGGGGGATGTATAAACAACTATGAAAACATTTTCAGCTTTTATTACAGCACATGCGAAAGCAATCGTAGTCATATGGCTTATTATTTTTCTAGCAATGGCGTACTTTGCTTTACAGCTTCCAGGCAAACTTCAAGGTGATGGTTTCTTTGTCGAAGCAGATCATACCTATGTTACCAACGAGCTAGCAGAAAAATTTGATTTACCATCTAATACGATTTTGGTTGTCTTTGATCCAGCTGAAGATCAGAAAATTGAAGACACTTTAAAAAAATTAGATAGCATAAAAGAGATTCATTCTATTCAATCACCTTTAGAAGACTCCTCTTTACGGAAAGATGGTATTGCCTATGCTATGGTTCACATAAAGAACGATGTAGAAAACCTTCCTGACATTGTTGAGGAATTCCGTTCATTAATTGAAAAAGACGGAATTAGTATCACTGGAGGGCCTGTTATTTCTGCTGACATAAATACTGCTAGTCAAAAGGATTTGGCATCAGCTGAGGCCATTGGATTGCCAATTGCCATCGTGGTTCTCTTATTAGCGTTTGGTACAGTTGTTGCTTCTATTTTGCCAATCGTCATTGGTGTTGTGACAGTGGTTACCGCCTTTGGTATGATGACACTGCTCAGTGCTAATGTAAATCTATCTATTTTCGTCTTAAATATTGTTCCAATGCTTGGGCTGGCTTTAAGTATTGATTTTGCGTTGCTGTTTATTAATCGTTACAGAGAAGAACGCACACATACTTCTATTGCTCAAGCCATTCAAACTGCTATTCAGACAGCAGGTCGTTCTATCATTTTCTCCGCAGTCTGTGTCATGATTGGCTTAGGTGCGATGATTGTCATTGATGTAGAAATTTTTCATAATATCGCCCTAGGAGGCACTATAGTCGTCCTGTTAGCCGTTCTTTCTGGCTTAACATTACTTCCTGCCACTATGATGCTATTAGGAGATAGACTTAATAAATGGCGCTTAATACGCGTTAAACCAGGTGGGGCAAATCGTTGGCGTGGCTTTGCAGGTTTTGTCATGAAGCATCCAGTAGCTATAGTGATTTCAGCATTATTATTACTAGGCATCGGCATGATCCCTTTAAAGGATATCCAATTAACCATTCCACAGGTGGACTCCTTACCTACGAAATATGATGCTCGTGCAGCATACGATAAATTAGATGAAACGTTTGGACTAGGTGAATCTTCTACATTATATTTGTTGGCTGAACGAAAAGATGGCTGGGAGGATACTGAGGGTAGAGAGCTAATTTATACTATTCAAGAAAAGCTATTAAAGGACCCATTAGTGACTAATGTTTCAACTATTTATACAGCTGCTAACATTCAAACACCAGAGGAGCTTTCTGCTTCTTTAGCTATTCCACAGGTTGCTGAACAATTAAAACCTGTTATTAATTCATTTTCAAAGGATACACAGCTATTTGTTCCTATTACAATTGATGCAGCAGGTTCTTCCTCTAAAGCTCAAAAATTTGCCCGAACATGGATGGACAAAGACCTGGGCGTGGATTTTGCACTTGGTGGACCAGCTAAATTCAACCAAGAAATCTTTGATGAAATTGCTAATAAAATTGTTTTAGCTATAGCAATTATTATCGTTTCTACATTCTTTATTTTAATGTTGGCATTCCGTTCTATCTTAATTCCGTTAAAGGCAATAATCATGAACATTATTGGGCTTTCATCTGCATTCGGGATACTCGTTTATATTTTCCAATATGGTCATTTTGGTATTGAAGCAAGCTCCATCGTGCTAATCATTCCAGTTATTGTTTTTTGTCTTGTATTTGGCTTAAGTATGGACTATGAAGTCTTTTTAATTTCTCGTATCCAAGAGGAATATTTAAAGGGCTCCGATAATACGCGTGCAACAATTGATGGCTTAACATCCACTAGCCGAATAATTACATCTGCAGCGCTTATCATGATTGTTATTACAGGTGCATTTGCCTTCACAGATGTAATGCCTGTGAAGCAAATTGGTGTGGGTATCGCTATTGCTGTTGCCATTGATGCAACAATTATTCGTCTTATGCTTGTGCCTAGTCTCATGAAGCTGTTTGGTGATTGGAACTGGTGGCTTCCTTTCTCAAAGAAAAGTAAATAACATAAAGAAAATCCGCCTCCCTTATAAAAGGAGGTGGATTTTTCAATTAAGCGTAGATGCTTTTATACCATTCTTTTGCAGCTTGTACTTCAGGCATTGTTAGTTGATGACCAAAATTAAACCATTTCGTCGTTACTTTGGCACCTGCAGCACTTAAAAGAGTTTCTAAATCCTCAGACTCCTGTGCTGTACACATCGGATCATTCGTACCAGCACCGATAAACACAGGTGTTGGAGAAAGTTGCGGTAATTCAATACCACGTCTTGGTACCATTGGGTGATGCAAAATAGCTCCTGCTAACGCATCATCGTAGTGGAATAATAAGCTTGCTGCAATATTAGCACCATTCGAATACCCTATTGCTACAATTCGTTGGCGATCAAAGCCATATTGCTGTGCTGACGTCTTTAAAAATTCATGAAGCTCCTTTGTACGAAAGATTAAATCCTCAATATCAAAGACACCTTCGGCTAATCGGCGGAAAAATCGTGGCATTCCATGCTCAAGTACATTTCCGCGAACACTTAAAATATTGGCTGTTTCATCTATTTCTTTTGCCAGCCCAATAAGACTTTCCTCATTACCACCTGTACCATGTAGCAATAATAATGTCGGCTTTGTTTCGTCTGTACCTTTATAAAAAATATGTTGCACTGACAGTCACCTCTCAATTATCTTGAATTCGAGATAATTGTAGCCTGTGGCAAAATTAAATTCAAGCTCTTTGACTTATTAATTTCACGATTTTCACGATTTGGCTGTTCTTCGTGATTTTTATAAAAATTAGTAATGGTATAAACTGAAAATAAACATGCCGCAATCACAACAACAATAACAATTCCCACTAATTTTTTTCCGTTCATCTATCATGATCCCCCGTATTTCTTATTTCTTTGTACGAAAGCCTTCTTCTAGTAAATATTCCTTTGCTGCCTCATACGTACCAAATGCCTCTTCCAGATTGTCTCCATGATACACGTTCCACGAACGTTGCTCAAAAGCTAGCTGTAACTGACTACCATCGCGACTATGCCAAATCTCTACAATTGGCTCCTGCTCTTCTACTTCTTCAGATAAATATTGGATTGCGTCTTCAATAATTTCACGAAGTTGTTGTTCATCGTAATCACGGATATTTACTAATCCTTTATCATTAGCCTCATTCTCATAGCGTAATAAATCTCCTACAAAGACAAAGCCATTGCCGTTTGGATGTAATTTCTCAACTACAATCGTCTTTTCGTAAAGACTGTCCATGTAATGATAATTTAGGCGCTTTAAAGAAATTTCTTTTTTTGTTAGCTCAGAAAACGATTCAATAATCGCTTGTTTTTGTTCAAATGTTAGCATATAAAAAATGCTCCTTTTCTTTACAATCTATCTATCAGTATAACTCATTTTTTCCTATTGTATCGTGTCGTTTCTAAATCATTTTTGCGCAAGAAAATAGGACAAGCTAATATTAGCTTATCCTATTTAAACTTATGAGGTTTGATTAAATATTTTTTCACGTGTGAATTTTATCACCTGTGCAACATACAATTCCCGATAAGGAACAAATTGTGCAGTACCTACTGGTCTGACAATTCTCACACGTTGACCATCAGGGAAATATTCATACCCTTCAATATTAAGTGTCGTCGTTTCTCCCAAGAAGAAAGCCTCCGCCTCATTTAGCCTCGCTCTAACTACACCCGATACTTCTTCATACTGCAAAGCAAAGGAATCCCAATCATGCTTGAAAGGATATATGTAGACATGGCAAAATTCATTGTCGATCATATTTTCAGAAACGATACTACAAGATGTCATGCCCATTTTGACAACTTCATGGACATCAATATTAAGTCCCAATTCTTCTTTTACTTCTCGAATGCCTGACTCTACTGTCTCAATCGCTAAAAGATGTCCTGCTGCTGTAATATCGAGTAACCCTGGATAATCCTTTTTCTGTGAACTACGTACTTGAAAATAAATATAGTCTTCATTTACAAGCCAGCAATGAAAAGTCTCATGCCAAAGCCCCTTTTCATGCACTTCCGCTCTCGTAGCTGTCCCAATTTGCTCATGCTGTTCATTAAATACCTTTACAATTTCTTGTTCCATTGTTTCGACTCCTATACTGACTTCGTCGCTTTTTTCTTAATTGCATTACGTTGATCATAAATATTGGATACGATAACCTTTAAGACTGCATAAAATGGTACAGCGATAATAATACCAATAAAACCTGCTATATTACCTGCCGCTAAAATAATTGTAATAACGGTAAGGGGGTGGATATCAAGTGATTTCCCCATGACATTAGGTGTAATAAAGTTGCTGTCTATTTGCTGAGCAACCAGCGTCACAACCGAAACCCACACCACTAAAATTGGATCTTGAATAACTGCCACAATCAGGGCTGGCGCAAAGGCAATCCAAGGCCCGATAAATGGAATCATATTCATAAAGAATGCAAAAATCACTAGTAATAACGAATAGTCTAATCCGATAATTAAATAGCCTACATACATTATTAGTGCTAATAAAAAACTAATTTGCAGTTGGCCCTGAATGTAGGTACGTAATACATCATCAATTTCACTTAACGTTTTCTTTACCCATTGCTGACGTTCACCACTGAAATATTTATAGATGGATGGAGCAAACTTCTCATGATCCTTCAGCATAAAAATAAAGAAGAACGGAATTAAAATGGCTAATAACGACACAGATACAATGGATTGTAAAAAGGACACAAAACCTTTACTCGCCACTACTGCAATATCTTGAACCGAATTCGCCATTTTTTCGATAACATCATTTAATTGCTCAGGGAAGTTATCCTTATTTTGCGTTACATAGTCTGTTAATTGCTGGATGCTCGTACTAATACTCGTACTAATCATAGGGGCATTTTTCACTAATTTATTGACCTGCTCGGCAATCGGGTTACCAATAATCCAGCCAAAAATACCTACCATTGCTATTAGTCCGAACACAATCGTCAATATACTTCCCCATCGAGGAAATCTACGTTTTTCTAAAAATCTCTGAATTGGTTCCGTCACATAATAGAGAACACCACCAAGTAGTAAAGGCACAAAAATGGCTTTTAATATGATGACAAGCGGTGAAAAAATCCAATGAATTTCTATAAAATATTTAATGATTAATAGTGTAAGTAGTATCCCTACCCCTACTTGAAACCAAACTTTCCTTGTCACTTTCTTTCACTTCCTTTAATAGCAGTTACTGAAAATACTACTGATATATTAACCATTTCGCAAGTATCCTAGTATTTTTTTACAGAACTCCTCTGACAAACTAAAAAATTCGCTCACTTCCCCAATAATAGTTATCGTGGAAGTGAAACGAATTTAAGTCATCAATTATAGAGAAGAATCATCTATGGAATTTAAGAATGTCTCAATTTCTCCAATAACCGATTCAACACAGCCATCCTCAAATGGCGAGATTAAACCTGCCTCTTTTACAAGCTTTGTAAAGGACATAGAGCCACCTAAACCACAAAGATGAATATAGTCTTTCCAAGCCGCTTCAAATTCTTCACGTGAGCGTTTCCAGAATTGGAAGGCACAAATTTGTGCTAACGTGTAATCAATGTAGTAGAACGGACTTGCATAGATGTGAGCCTGACGTTGCCAAATGCCCCCAGCCTCTAGGTAGCTGTTATGATCATAGTCACGGTGTGGTAAATACGTTTCCTCAATTTTTTTCCATGCAGCTTTACGTTCAGCAGGAGTCATTGTTGGATTTTCATAAATAACATGCTGGAACTCATCTACTGCCACACCATATGGTAAGAATAAAAGACCACTACTTAAATGTGTAAATTTATATTTCTCTGTATCACCTTCAAAGAACAGCTCCATCCAAGGCCAAGTAAAGAATTCCATACTCATCGAGTGAATTTCACAAGATTCGTAGGTAGGCCATAAATACTCAGGAATGCCAATGTTACGACTTGAATAAACTTGGAAAGCATGTCCAGCTTCATGTGTTAATACATCGATGTCACCTGAAGTACCGTTAAAATTTGAGAAAATGAATGGGGAATGATAGTTTTCAATAAACGTACAATAACCACCACTTTCTTTCCCTTTCTTCGCTACAAGATCCATTAAGTCATGGTCAATCATGAAATTAAAGAACTCTCCTGTTTCAGGTGAAAGTTCCTCATACATTTTTTTACCGTTTGCTACAATCCACTCAGGATTCCCTTTTGGTGTAGCATTACCTGATAAGAAGTTAAGTGCTTCATCATAAAATTTAAAATCTTCAATGCCAATTCGCTTTGCCTGACGCTCGTAAAGCTTCGTTGCAACAGGCACAATTAAATCACGTACCTGATCACGGAATTTTTTAACCATATCAGCATTGTAATCAATCCGATTCATACGAATATAGCCTAGTTCAACATAGTTGTTATAGCCAAGTTTAATTGCAATTTCATGGCGTACCTTGACAAGTTCATCATATAAACGATCGAATTCATCTTCATGCTGTTCAAAGAAGCCAAAGCGAGCATCCGTTGCCGCCTTACGTGTTTCTCGATCCGTTGACTCTGCAAACGGACCAAGTTGAGCGAGTGTTAATGTTTCCCCATTAAAGTCAATTTGTGCAGATGCAACAAGCTTATTGTACTCAGAAACAAGTTTGTTTTCTTTTTGCATCAAATCAATAACTTCTGGTGAGAAGCCTTTAATTTGATAAGTTGCTAGATCAAATAATTGTTGTCCCCATTTTTCTTCTAATTGCTCACGAAATGGTGAATCAATTAGAGCTTTATAGTATTCCGTCGTTACTTCTTCTAGCTCAGGACCTACTTCATCGAAATAGTCACGTTCTGCTTGATAAAATTCATCGTTCGTATCGATTGAAGCACGAATATATACTAAATTAGCCATTGTCGCAAAGTCATTACTAATTGCATTGTGCTTTTCAATGATATTACTTTGCTCGTCCATCGATTGTGCTTGTTTAAATTGCTCAATGAGTGCTAACTGCTGCTCTTTCATTGATGCCACATTTGGACGGCTGTATTGATATTCTTTAAACGTTGTCATAAAAGTCCCCTCTTTCTGTCCTATACCCCGTAATATTTCTATTATATGCCAAATAGAATCTATTAAGAAACAATTATCTCTTTTCTGTTCCATGATTTTTTGAGAAAGAAGCAGTTCCTAAATATAATGGCGTTGTTGTTTTAATAGCCCACAATATATGTTTTTAATAACGCCGCTCTTTCTCTTATTCTTAATTTTGCTTCTACTGATTTTGGTGTTCTTGCTGATAGAACATCTACTTCAAAATCTAACGATTCAGCAAGATATTTTGCACGTTTCAAATGGAAGTCATTTGAAACGATGGTAATTTTCTTTGTCTCTTTTGGTAATAATTCTTTAGAGAATACTAAATTTTCATAAGTAGATGTAGATTGATCTTCTATGATAATTCTCGCGACATCGATGCCATGCTGTTCCAAATAGTCTTGCATTACAGATGCCTCTGTACGATCTTCATCAGGTCCTTGTCCACCTGACACAATGACCTTAACATGTGGGTATTTTGTTAAGTATGGAACAGCCACCTCTAATCTACTTTTTAATGAAAGCGATGGTACACCACCTGGCCTTACTTTTGCTCCCAATATAATCATATAATCAGCTGAACCATTGGCATTCGGTTCCATACCCTGATCAATTTCTTTTCCCAGCCAAATATAAAGAACGATTCCAATACCGATTAAAATAACACCAATTGTCATCAGCCACCTTCTCACAAATCATTCCTCCTTTACCTTTTATTAACGATGATAAAAAGAAAAGGATGCTTGTTAAGCAAGCACCCTGAAAGATATTATCTCAATATAAATCGTTTAATAGACTCCTGTAAGGCAGATATTTCATCAGTTAAATCATTGGAAGATTCGCTAACGAGTTGTATTGCGCGTTGTTGCTCATCTACAGATGCTGTTACCTCTTCAGACGCAGCAGCATTCTTTTCACTAATCATCGCAATGCTTTCAATCGATTGCATAATCGTATTCTTAGAGCTATTTAAATATTCTACGCTATCTGTTGTATCGCCTATAATGGCTATGATTTTTTCAACAGCTAATTTAATTTCTTTAAAGGATGATTCTGTTACCATGACAGAATCATTTTGTTGACTTACAATGATATGGGTTTTCTGCATTTCACCATTGACTAAGTTTGTTTCACTTTCAATGCCTTTTAGCGTCGTGCGTACTAGCTCAGTTGCTACAGAGGTTTGATCAGCAAGTTTACGTACCTCTTCCGCGACAACTGCGAATCCTTTACCTTGTTCACCCGCTCTTGCTGCTTCAATAGAGGCGTTAAGTGCAAGTAAATTCGTTTGATCTGAAATCTCCGTAATCGTCCCCACGATGCCTTCAATTTCACGTACCTTGACAATTAAGCTACCAAATACAGACTGAATATTCTGAACGAGAGTTGAAGACTCCCGCGACTTATCCTTTAAGCTTTCTAGATTAACTAGGCCTTCTTCATTTGATTTTTTCATATGCTGTGAGGCATCTAACATTAATTCATTTTTATCATGCAATCCTTCTATTTGCTGCGCAAACTCGATAGCCGTTCGGTTTGTATCCTCTGCATCAGATGCTTGCTTGACTGCACCCTTGGATACTTCATTGATTGCTTTGACGATTTCATCACCATAGGCATTTGTCTCTTCAGCTACTGCGGTTAAATTTGCTGAAGTTGATTGTATTTCTACAATCGCTTCCTCCACATCTGAAATAAGTGTTTTAAGTTGTTGTACCATTTCATTAAAGCCATCATTTAACTGTCCTATTTCATCCGAGCGCTGTAAATGCTCAATTTCAACCGTTAAATTCCCTTTTGCTACTTCACGTACACGTTTAGATAATTTTTGAACTGGTAATGCCAGATGTCTTGATACAAGAATGACAACGATTGTCCCAATAATTATGGCACCTACTAATGTCAAACCAATTACTAGCAATAAAGAATTCGCCTCTGCATTAAAATCCTGCATATATGTACCTGATGCAATAATCCATCCCCAATGTGGATCTTTCTCAGAATAAATAATTTTATCCGCTAAGACATCCTGACCTGGTAGTTCAAATTCATATTGTGTAAAACCACCACCATCAAGTGCCTTTTCAGTTACTTCTCGAATAAAGTAATTGCCACTGCTATCTTGGTCATTCCAAAGATTATCTCCTTCTCGTGTTGGATGTGTTGTTAATGTTCCCTTATCATCCAACACATAGATATAGCCATATTCCCCTAAATCACCCGGATAATTAATAGGCCGTTTTCCTTCGCTATCTTTCGGACCAAGAAATGCTTCACGTACTCGTTCCTGTGCAACCTCTAAGGGTATGTCACCCTTTTCAACACTCTCGTTTGCGAGCTCGATTAATTGCAAAGCAGATTCAACACTATTGTAAAGTACCTGTTCTCCTATATCCTCCATCCCATTCTTAGCCTTACCATAACTAACTATACCAATTATTAAACTTGGAATAATTAGTAGTGCCAATGAAATAATAATCAATTTCCCCTGTATTGAACGTAAAAACTTCATACTTTAGCCCCCCCTATTTTCTTCGTTCAACAATATATTACTTTATATTATGTTATGGTTTGAAAGTTTTCACAATGGGTAAAGCACAAATTATTTTCTTATTTCCCTTAATATGGTTTGTTTTATGCTAATCTCCAGTTAAATTTTTAAATGCCAAAAATAAAAAGAACTATTTCTCCACAAGACATAAGCTTATAGAGAAATAGTTCTAAACTAATCATAATTTAAATGTATTAATCGTTTCTATAACCTCTTTCGATGTTTGATCTAATATTGTTACAACTTCATTTAATTCAGAAACCATCGTTACTTGTAAATCTGAGGCAGTTGCTACTTCCTTTGTTCCTAGGACACTATGCTTCGCAATAGCATTCATCTGTTCGGTAGTAGCTAATACTTCCTCAGAGCCTGCTGACATTTCTTCAATGACAGCAGAGTCATCTTGAATTTTATTATTCACCTCAAGGACAGATTGCAATATTTTCTCTAGACTTTCACCTATGTGTTGCACTGCTTTATTGCCTGCTTGTACATCTATGGTACTACTAGCCATCTCTTGTAACGCTCGATCAGTAATTTTCTTAAAGCTTTCTAAATGCATGTGTATTTCGTCAGCAGATGCTTTAGACATCTCTGCAAGTTTACGAACTTCATCTGCCACGACCGCAAATCCTTTACCAGCTTCTCCTGCTCTAGCTGCTTCTATTGCCGCGTTTAAAGCTAGTAGGTTGGTTTGATCCGCAATACTCGTAATGATGGTCACCATCTCTTCAATTGATCGGAACTTATCACCCATTTCCTCGACATGATTAGCCGTACGTAAAACAGAAGATTCTACGTTTTGAATTTGTGATACAACTTCTTGAGAATGACTAACACTTGTTTCCACAAGTCCCGTCATTGCTGATGATGACTCTGCAATTTCTGAAGTTGTATCAGCCAGTCGTTGAATACCAATCGACATCTCATTCATAGTTAATACAACCTCTTGATTATTTTGCTGCTGTTGCTCACTACCAGCAGCAATTTCAATAATTCGATCTGCAATTTGAGCGTTTGATTCTTCCACATGCTGAGAAGTCTCATCAATTTTTTGAACAACATTTTGTAAAGCAAATGTGCGTTGTTGAATCGTATGGAAAGTTTCTTTTAATTTTTGTAGTGATTCTCTGAAGGATTGTGCAAATATTGTAATTTCATTTGCTCCTTTTAGCTGGATTTTCTCCACTGCTATCGTTGCCTTAGCAATATCACCTTGAGCAAAACTTTGTGCTGCATCACCTAAATGTGCAAGAGGTTTTAACGCTCCATTAATATAACGATATAGGATGAACATAACAATACCTGTTAAAGCTAATATGACAATAATTAATGCAGGTAAAATAGCCGTTAATACGGCATTCGCAACATTGCTTACCTCTGTTGCTTCTATATCGACCCCAACAAAGGCAACAGTATTCCCTGCCTCATCCTTTAATGGAACAGTACCAGATAAATAATCTCCAAAATCACTATGTAAAATAGCGGAATAATAACTTCCTGTATTCTTTACCTTTTCAATATCCTTGTAGTATGTGGTGGAGGACTCATCTCCTATAGCTCCAGCATTTTCTTGATCATCTGCTGGCATACCGTCCACTAAAAAACGTACCTTTTTATCTTCCTGTGGTACTGCGAAAGTATAGGCATAGAGAACACCATTTATTTCACGTAATTCGTTGAGCTCTTCTCGAAGTCGCCAATATAACTCAGATTCTTTTGGTTCCTTTGAGAGTTGTTCATATTCAGCAGCATTTAGATGTTTTGCAATATTCTCAGCAACTGCAACTGCCTGTGTTCCCATGGTTTTATTAACAGATGATTTTGCTGTGTAGATAGTTGTTATAACGAAAAAAGATAACAAAGCCACTAACATTACCAATAACATTAACACTATTTTATTGCTTAATTTGCCTGTCGCTCGCATACTTTCCTCCTTTAATATACTGATATACTAATATCTTAATAGTTCCTATTGTACTATTTTTTCAACTATTTCGACAATAAATCTATGATATTAAGCATATCCAAATAATTAATGCAATTAAAGTGGCGAACAGTGTCGGAATGGTAAGAATAACACCGATTTTAAAATATTGTCCCCAGCTAATTTTAATGCCTTTCTGGGCTAATATATGAAGCCATAGCAATGTTGCCAGTGAACCAATCGGTGTCATTTTTGGACCTAAATTCGTACCAATTATATTTGCATAAATCAGTCCTTCTTTCATCATGCCCGATGCACTTGTTTCTGAAATCGCCAAAGCATCTATCATAACAGTAGGTAAATTGTTCATGACAGCAGACAAAATGGCAGCGACAAATCCCATTGTCATCGTTGCTACTACGAAGCCCTGTTGTATAGCTAGTTCAAATAAATTTGCTAACATTCCTGTCATCCCTACATTTTTTAACCCATAGACAACCACATACATGCCAATTGAGAAGAACACAATACTCCATGGCGCTCCTTTTACAACTCTTTTTGTATCTACCACAGAGCTACGCTGTGCTAGCCATAAGAATATTGCAGCGACCCCACATAAAATAAAAGATACAGGGATGTGTAAAACCTCACCAGCTACGAAGCCCACTAATAGAATCCCAATTACATACCAAGCGATCGAAAATAATTTGGGATCTCGGATTGCCTGACTTGGTTGCTCAACGGCCTCAAGAGAATAATGTTGTGGTATGGAACGGCGAAAAACAATGTAAAGTACTACTATACTTGCCACTAACGAAAAGAAATTCGGTACAAGCATATGAACTGCATAATCTATAAAGCCTATATCGAAAAAGTCAGCGGATACGATATTCGTTAAATTGCTAATAACGAACGGTAACGAGGTTGTATCTGCTATAAATCCACTTGCAATAATAAATGGAAAGATCATTTTTTCACTCAAGTTCAGTTTTCTCACCATCGCTAAAACGATCGGCGTTAGAATTAAAGCACCCCCATCGTTCGCAAACAAAGCCGATACAACAGCTCCAAGGCAACTAATATAAACAAATAAGCGAATTCCACTTCCCTTTGCAAGTCGTGCCATATGTAGAGCAGCCCATTCGAAAAAGCCAATTTCATCTAAGATGAGTGAAATTAAAATAATACCAATAAATGATAGCGTTGCATTCCAAACAATCCCCGTTACCTCTAACACATCCTGCCAGGTTACTACACCTATTAATAGCGCAATAGCTGCTCCTATACAGGCTGACCAGCCAATTGATAGTTTTCGTGGTTGCACTATGACAAAAAATAATGTGACTAAAAATAAAATAATGGCTAAAGCAGTCTGCATCGTTTTCCTCCCTAATTAAAAACCAGTAGCTTAAATGCTACTGGTTTACTCATTTTGTTAATATTTATTCGCCTAAATCTGCATTGTGGAAAACATTTTGTACATCTTCTAAATCTTCTAATGCATCAATTAGTTTTTCAAACTTCGCTACATCGTCGCCAGTTAAAGTCACTTCTGTTTGAGGCAACATAGAAAGCTCTGCTACTGTAAATTCTTCTACGCCCGCAGCCTTTAATGCTTCTTGTGTCGCAAAGAATTGGTCTGGCTCTGCATAAATAATTACCGCTTCTTCCTCTTCTAGAATATCGCGAGCATCAATATCAGCTTCCATTAAAATCTCTAGTACTTCATCAGCGGTTTTACCTTCTAAGCCAATAACTGCTGTTGAATCGAACATATAAGCTACAGATCCACTGACACCCATATTGCCGTTATTTTTACCAAATGCTGCACGTACATCTGATGCTGTACGATTTACATTGTTTGTTAAAGCATCCACGATAATCATTGTGCCGGCTGGTCCAAAGCCTTCATAACGTAATTCATCAAAGCTTTCATCACCGCCACCTTTTGCTTTATCAATGGCTTTTTCTATAATATGTTTTGGAACACTGTATGTTTTTGCGCGTTCAAGCACTACTTTAAGTGCACGGTTTGACTCTGGATCTGGTTCGCCTGATTTAGCTGCCACATAAATTTCTCGCCCAAATTTTGCATTAATACGGCTTGTGCTTTGATCTTTAGACGCTTTCTTTTCTTTAATATTGTTCCACTTACGACCCATTGTTTCCACTCTCTTTCAAAAGATAAATTTATAAAAATAATAGATACACAGTTGTATATCTGTAAATGGTAATTAAATACTTATCGTATCTTTACTCTGCAAATAATAACACAATGATGCTTACAAAGCTAGATATACCAATGTTTAAGGTAGCATTTTTCTAAAAAAATGGCTGTTAAAATTTACGATTTTAGCGCCATCTTACAACAGCTCTTGTTTAATTTTTGCTAGCAATGCCCGACAGCCTTCTTGCACCAATTCATAGGTTTCCTGAAAATCACCTGTATAATAAGGATCCGGGACATCCTTACGATGCGCTGTTAAATCTAAAAAACGAAAAATCTTTGGCGAGTTTGGATTGCCTAGTATTGTGCGGATATTACGAATATTGCTTTCATCCATTCCAATAATATAAGCAAACTTTTCAAAATCAGACTTTTGTAATTGTCGACCTTGCATATCTATTGTAGAAATACCATATTCCCTAAGCTTATCCTGTGTACCTCTATGTGGAGGTTCGCCAATATGCCATGAGCTAGTAGCAGCGGAATCCACTTCAATTTTATCTTCTAAATGCTCTTTCTTCACCATGTCGCGCATGACCGCCTCAGCCATGGGTGAGCGACAGATATTACCTAAACATACGAAAAGTACTCGAATCATTTTATTTTCCTCCTACAACAAAGCACTCAAAATCAATTTGATTCTGAGTGCCGTTTGCTTTTATTTTACGGGAATACGTTTCTGTAGTTCTTCTGTTAGAGCAACTAATTCATGCTCAAGGTGTTGAGTAAACTGCTCACGACCTTCTTTACCCTTGCCTGTTACATAAAAAGGCTCACCATAAATTAAATAGCCTTTGCCTCGCTTCATTACATCACCCACATTACGTGCACCAACATAAGCAGCTGGAACAATTTGCGCCTTTGCCAACTGTGCAATGGTAATAGCCCCTTGTTTTAAATCTGTTCCTTCTGCACTACGTGTCCCAGAGGGGAAAATCCCTACAATTTTACCTTCCTTCAATAACTGCGAAGGAATTTTAATCACGCTTGGTCCAGGATTATCACGGTCTACCGGAAAAGCATTTAAATGCTTAACAAGCCAGCCAAGCCCTTTCATTTCAAATAATTGCTTCTTCGCCATAAAGTGAATTTCACGAGGGTACATGGCTACACCAAGGTTTAAAATATCCACATAGCCAGTATGTGTACAAGCTATAATAAACCCACCCTCTTTCGGCAAGTTTTCTTCTCCGTATACACGAGCCTTTGAACCCATTAATTTTAATATTACTTTGACAACATTTGCTGCTAGTTTATACACTGTTACATTCCTACCTTATTCAATAGTTATTCCCATTGTAATCGAAAATACCAGTATACTGCAATTGCAGGTGACCAACTTAAACCTTCCCTACTAATAGATCCACATCAATCGTGATTTCATTTAGTTCAACGGCTGTTTGTTCTGCTTTATGCCAACCCATTGGTGTCATCTCTAATAGAGCGGGTACTAGCTCTTCTGAAAGCGGTAAAGTATAAGTTACACGTTCTACGTTTACCTCACAAAAACTTTCTTGAAAACGAGCTACAATTTGTTCATTAGAATAAGTTTCCTTGTTTGAATCTGCATATAATTGAGCACGCAGTTCCCGCAAATAACCACTTTGCGGTACAACCTTCACAAGACAGCCATTCGGTGTAAGAAGTCGTTTAAACTCCTCATAATTTGCTGGTGATAGTATATTTAAAATGGCATCGAAACTCGCTTGAGCAAATGGACTTTTAGCTAAATCCCCTACACACCAAATTTGTTGAGGATAATGACGTGCTGCAGCCAAAATGCCCTCCTTCGCTATGTCAATTCCAACGCCAATACCATGATCTCTATCATTCATAATGCGAGCTAAATGTGAGCCCTCTCCACAACCAGTATCGAGCACCGTTTTTGCAGAGCTTATAAGCTCACCGATTCGGGCTTCTACAGCATCATAAATCCCACTATCAATAACAGCCTTGCGGGATTCAAAAAGGCTCTTACTATATTTAGAAGCGGCGTTATGTGTCAGCATATTGACATAGCCTTGTTTCGCAATATCAAAGGAATGGTTAGAAGTACAAACCAATCTCCCCTGCTCATATACATGCATTGATTGCTGACAGATTGGACAAGCAAAAAGGGTGATATGTTGATCCATTAATGCCGCCCCGATAGCACGTTTCGATAATGCGCCCATTTCTATGCCTCCTTTTTGTCGTTCGGTGATACAAGAGCATAACGCTCCCATTTACGACTTTTCCATCTAAAGTATACGATAATTGCCCGCACCCATTCATCTGCTGAAATGGCTAGCCAAATTCCGACCAAGCCCCAATCCAATACAAAGACAAATAAATAGCCAAGCGGCAGGCTCATGCAAACCATTGATAGAAAACCAATTTTCACAGGGAATCTAGCATCCCCAGAAGCGCGTAAAGAGTTAATGACAACGATATTCATTGTGCGACCAGTCTCTAGCAAAATACTTAATGCTAACACGGATGCCCCAATCTTAATGACTTCTGGATTATCAGTAAATACCTGCATAAGTGGCTTACGGAATAGCGTAACGACTGCGACCATAATAATCGTAAAAGCAAATGCTGCACGAACACTTTTCCATAGCTGATGATACGCCTCATCTTTTTCTCCTGCACCTACATGACGACCAATAATAATGGCTGTTCCTGTACCAATGGCAATTGCAAATAAATACGTAAACATCGAAATATTCATAGCATATTGTCGTGCTGCTAGTGTTTCTGCTCCTAAGTAAGTCGCATAATATAAAAAGATGATTTGGCAAAATTGATAAAGTACCTGTTCAAACGCAGATGGTAAACCAATGTTTAATATTTTTCTCACATATTCCTTTGAATACTCAAAAAAATATTGTAACTTTACGCGCACTTCCATTACCTGATACAGCAACCAGAAAAATACTAGGACGGCTAATCCGCGACTAATGACAGAGGAAATAGCCGCTCCTTTCACACCAAGCTCTGGTAAACCTAAATTCCCAAAAATAAGACCGTAGTTTAGCACAACATGTAAGACGTTCATGCCAAGCGAAACGTACATAGTTTGTTTTGTCCAACCATGTACACGAATAATTGCAGCGAGTGCATTAATAATAGCCTGTAGGAAAATAAAACTCCCAATGATGGCTAAGTAACTTTGTGCATAGTGGAGTACTTCTCCCTGCAAGTTCATCATTGTCATTAAATGTCTCGCAAAGAAGAAAAATAAAATACTCATTAAAAGCCCAACGACCAAATTCATCGTGACCGCTAACGCCGAGATCTTGGCCGCTTCAAAAAAGCGTTTGGAGCCTAAATACTGAGAAACAACAATAGATGCACCATTGCCCACTACCTCCAGAATCAAGATGGCAATATGGATATATTGATTGGCTGCACCTACTCCTGATACAGCATTATCTGATAAAGCACTGAGCATAAAAGTATCGGCTAGTCCCATCAACATAAATAGAAAAACTTCTAAGAAGATTGGCCATGTTAAATGGAATAGACTTAACTTATTTGTCTCTTTAATTGTGTCTGCCAATACTTTCACTTCTCCTATTTTTTCTTAAAAATCTATTGTATCTTATCACAAATATTCAGACTGTAAAGAGATTTATAGGAAGACAGTGCTTCCACATAAAAAATCCCTTTCACATCGTGTGAAAGGGCTCATTTTTAAATTAAGCAATAAGATTGTAATTGCTCTCGTTTTTCAATTGTTAGGCCAAATTCCTGCTCTAAAAACCCAGTCTTAGAACCATAGCGACGATCCATCGCATCCAATGCTGCTTGTAAATAGTCTTCACGGGCGGACATTAATGCATAAAATTGCTGTAGTTCTTGCTCATTATACTGATGCTGAATAGCCTGAGCCATTCGTTCTACCATTGGACGTAAATGTATATTAGTATCTAAATAATCCTCCATGATAGTCTCCACGGGTACATCTAAAGCTAGTAAAATAAGTGCTCCTCCAATACCCGTTCGGTCCTTACCAACTGCGCAATGATGTACAAGACCTAGATTATTAGGATTTTGAATCGTTTGCATTAACTCTTTAAATGAAAGATTGTTAAAAGGCATTTGTGCATAAAAATCCCGAAACATCTCAGGGCTTACCACTTTATAGAAATCTCTACCACCAGCATTGGTTGGCATTTCAAAAGCATGATTACCCTTCGCTGGGATTTGTATATATTGAGCATGCGAGAACACTGGGTTAGGATTATGATACGCCTCATTGTTATCGCGATAATCAAAAATGGTCTTAATCCCTAACGTTTCAAATAGCTCTTTATCCGACAGTGTCATTTTTCCAAGGGCAGCTGAGCGGTAAAATAAACCGTTCTTTACCCTACGCCCATCTTTTGTTTTATATCCACCCATGTCTCGGAAATTATAGACTGCTTCAAATGGAATTACCTTTGTCTCTAATTGCTCCAATCACTACACCTCCTAAGATTATCAAGCATACTTACTTTTATTTTAAAGAACAAACTACATTAATTCCAATTTTCACGCTAGGTAATAATTTAAACCACATAAAAAATGCTAGCTGAATGGCTGACAGCTAGCATGGAAACATTTCTTATTTAAATAACTCTGGGTACACAGCCTTCGCTACTAATTCTACAGCTTCACCAATACGCGGACCAGGTCGATTAGAGATATCTGTATCAATGGACAATACCGCTTTGTTTTGAATAGCTTTCACAGTATTCCAACCATCTCGTCCAAGAATTTCTCCTATTGGATCTTCTGTATAGTTTACTGTTGTTAAAATAACATCTGGATTTTTCGCAATAACATCTTCCTCATTCACTTTTGCCCAGCTATTCAAGTCAGAAAAAACATTATTAACATTAGCTGCATCTAATATTTCTTGCTGGAAAGTGCTAGAGCCTGCTGTATATATATCTGGCTTAGGGCTAACCTCTAAATAAACATTTTTCGGCGTTTTTACATCCTTCACCTTCGTTTGTACTTCAGCAATTTTCGCTTTAATCTCTTCGTTTAATTTATTTCCTTTATCAGGAACATCCATCACAGCAGCAATTTGTTCGATATCTCCATAAACATCGTCGAAAGTAGTCGCAGATTGAATAACAAACACTTTAATTCCTGCGTCCTCAAGCGGCTTTAGGGCATCCTTATCACCGATTGTATAAGCAATGACAACATCTGGCTTTAACGCTATAATTCTTTCACTGTTAAAGTTCGTAGTATCAGAGACACGTTCAATTTTTTGTGCTTCCTCTGGGTAAGTATCGTACTCAGTTGCTCCTACAATTTTATCGCCAACACCTAAAGCAAACAAAATTTCAGTATTACTTGGTTGTAAAGATACAACTGTTTTTGGTACTTCTTTAAACTCTATTTCCACTCCACGGTCATCTGTCACTTTATAGCTTGTTTTCTCTGCTTGTTGTGTATCTTGCGAAGCATCTTTATTTTTTGTATCTTCAGCAGTGCCACAGCCTGCTAATACCAGTGCAAGTAAGAGCACTGATAGCCATTGGAAATTAAATACTTTTTTCATTGTTATTCTCCTTTTTCTTTTTCATTGGGTAGGATTTACTAATAAACGGTATTTCCGCTATTCCAGCTTGCTGATTCATAAAAACAGCCATGACAAAACATACATTAGCTAATAAACCAAGGTAATCGAAAAGAATAGCTGGAACCTCTCGTTCTTCTGATACTTTGTGTAAAGTACGATATGATTTTTTTGCCTCACTGCGACAAAGATGTAAGGCTGCAGCAGCCTCTGTTCCTTGAGGTAAAACAAAACTTTGAATCTCTTCCTTCACATGGCGAACGTAAAAATCATAACGTTCACTTAACCAAGATAAATCCTCTTCAGTTACTGCTAATTTCCCACGTACTGAGCCATTCACATGATAAGCCATAGGTAACATAAGCAATAAATCCTCAGCAACAACTTGAACATCCTCTTTTTTTACCGCAGCTAATGCAACTCCTAGATGTGTTGTCAGGCTATCTGTTCGAATTTCAAAATCGACCGTTGAAGCTTTCTCACGCATAAATGGATAACAAGAATAACGGGCATCTTTTTTCACTTGCTTCCCCCCTATTTTCTATAATGAAAAATTCTTATTTGAAAGGCATAAAAAAGTCGCTCCTTTTTGCAAAGGAACGACAAAAATAACATAATGAGCCATCAAACTGGACAAAGCCTATGTATTTGCCGTATATCCTCCTAGCTTCCGAGAAGTTTTTATACGTTCAAATAAAGGTCGGTCTCCTGGCTTGTACAGTTCGTCACATGAAACGAATGTGTTATAAAGGACCTTCCCATCTTCTTTGAGACAGTGGTAAATCTTTATAATGGCTGCACTTACAGTTGCGGAAACAGCTCCGGTTTTTCACCGGATTCCCGATTATGCTAATTAGCACCTTTATTCTGCAAGAATATTTCATTTGTAAAGCAGTTTATCATATATGCTTCAGAAAAAATAGCTGTACACAGTTTTAAAATATAGCATTATTTCTACTTGAAGAGAAAACCCTAACAAATTTTTACATTATTAAGAAATTTACTATAATAGTGTTTCAATTGCTTTTTCAATATCGAGCTGTGAATCTGTTGGTTCAAAGCGTGCGACGGTCTTACCATTAGCATCTACTAGAAATTTTGTAAAGTTCCAGCGAATATTACGACCATCTAAAAAGCTTGGGGCAAGTTGAACAATTGCTTCTGCCAACATTTTCTCCTGCATACTTGCCTTCCCAAACTCTCGGTAATCCACTTCATGCTTTAAATAATTAAAGAGTGGATGGGTAGCCTCTCCATTTACCTGTACAAGCTCAAAAATCGGGAATGTGACCCCATAGTTTACCTTGCATAGATGCTTAGTTTCCTCCCCATCTTCAGGATTTTGATGGCCAAATTGATCACAAGGGAATCCAAGAACTACAAAATTCTCTTTTCCATATCTATCATACATTTTCTGTAAGTCTTCAAATTGATATGTAAATCGGCATTGGTTTGCCGTGTTAACAATTAACATTGTTTTTCCACGATATGTTTCCATCGATAAAATTTCGCCATTAGGCTTCCGAACTAGATAATTATAAATGCTCATGCATAATCCCCTTTTTTCATTCATTATAGTTGACTATTCTATCGTTCATCAAAGAATTTGCACAAAAAAACACCACCTCGCTACTTTGAACGGATGGCTGACTTATACTTCTTTTTATATTTAGCATCTTGTTCTTCATTAATTAAACGATGGGCAATATCTAATAATTTCGAGTCATTTGTTTGATCATATAACTTTTTAAATGACATTATAATATCCTGACGAATAAGAGATGGCTGTTTTTCATCTATACATGTTTGAAATCTTTTAGCTAGATACGATACAACCAAATCTCTTTGTACTGGACCCGCCTGTCCAATTTTCCAAATTGCTTGTAATGCATGCCTTGCCGTAGCAGATTGTTCATCGTAAGTCACAGCCCAAATCTTTAAAAAATCCTCCAAGACCCTTTCTTCTGGATCACTTTTTGCAGCTAAAGCGCATAAAATTTGTGCAGCACGTGCACGAGAATAACCATTATTGTATGTAAGAGCTTTTATTAGCTGTTCCCAAACTGCATATGTCCAATCTACGGGTTCTTGCATAATTTTTATTAATTCCTCGTAAGATTCATATTGAATATCGCGATCATGCTCTGTTAGATTACTAAAAAGTTGCAAAATCTCTTTTTCCATAATTCATCCCTACCTTTATTGTTTCAGAACGTAATAAAATTTGATTTATGGTACACTTAACTTAATTTTTTTCGCAAAGAAGGTGAGTTTATGAATAAATTTAATGCTAGGAAATTGATTTTTCGGTTGATTGTGATAATATCACTACTTCTAGCTGCCTATTTTGTTATCCCAGTGTCCATGCCTTTAATACTTGCTGGGATTAGTGCATTTTTCTTAGAACCAATTGTCATGTTCTTTAAACGGAAATGGAAAATGTCACGGAAAATAGCAGTTGCTTTTATTTACATAGTGAGTGTTATTGTTATATCTATTATTTGTTATCTTTCTATTACACAAATAATGACACAAATAATTTTACTATCTAAGCAAGCTCCCTATTATATTTCCAAGCTATCAGATATGTGGCTTCATATGCAAGAAAATATTTCTAAATACACAGAAGACTTTCCACCTGAAGTAAGTGCTTCGCTTCAAAAAACCACTATGGATTTCATAAAGAAAGTCGAAGAATCCTTTTTAAGCTTCTTTAATTATAGCAAAGTTTCTGCCTTCTTTTCAGAGATACCCAGCCTATTTATCAGTCTTCTCGTTTATATGATTGCGCTATTCCTATTTATGCTTGATTTGCCTAAGTTAAAGCAAATCACTTATAAATATTTAAAGCCCAATACAGCAAAGAAGATAAAAATTATTTTAAATCGCTTAAAAGATGCAACATTTGGCTATATGAAGGCTCACTTATTTGTAAGCTTTATTATTGGAGGCGTCACACTCATTGGACTGCTATTAATCCAACCGAAATATGCAGTAACAATGACGATTATTATCTGGTTAATAGATATTGTACCATTCCTAGGCTCTATCATTATTCTAGCGCCATGGGGACTTTACCACCTGTTGATGGGAAACACCTCTATAGCTGTAAAATTATTCATCTTAGCTGCTATTTTACTTATTATTCGTCGAGTAGTCGAGCCTAAATTAATGGGAGACCATATCGGTTTATCCACTTTACCAACATTAATTTCCATGTTCATAGGTCTACAGTTATTTGGTATTATCGGTTTACTTGTCGGCCCATTCGTTATTATTTTCTTTATTGCCTTGAAAGAGACAGGTGTCATCAAAGTAAATTTTAAAATTTAATATCAATTTAATATGCAGGAAAGTCTCTTTTCAAGAATAGAAGTAGTCGTCTTGTTTCTTTTGAAAGAATAGCATTCCAAAAACAAAAAAGGTCATCTTTGTATATTTTTCTCTACAAAGATGACCTTTTTCTTATCTCAACCGTCTATATATTAGTGAGGCCTATTGAATACGTCCAAAGCCTACTAAGTATTGATTCCACCAATCAAGTGATTCAATTACGACACCATTGTTTTGAGCGTCGATCATTGTGTTATTACCTAAATAAATACCTACGTGAGCTACACCTGAACCATAGCTGAAGAACACTAAGTCCCCAACGCGTGCTTCACCTGCTGAAATGCGTTGTGTTGCTAAATATTGTTGTGATGCTGTACGAGGTAAAGAAACACCCGCTTGCTTATATGACCATTGTACAAGACCTGAACAGTCAAAACCTGTCGATGGGTTGCTACCACCCCAAACATAAGGACGTCCTAGGAATTGTTTAGCTGTTGAAATGGCATCTCCTGAAGAAACAGTGCCAGCTCCTGACCCAACAATAATTTTTTGTGGTTCGCCTCCACCATTATTCTGAGTTGCTTGTATAACTGGTGTAGCTGCTTGAAGTGCACGTAAACGAGCTGCCTCTTCTTCAGCTGCTTTACGCTCTGCTTCTAAACGTTCTTCTTCTTGTTTCGTTGCAATTTCAGCTTTTAATGCAAGTGATTTCGCTTCGTTCTCAGCTTTCTTCACTTCCATTTCGCTTTCTTTTTGCTGAAGCTCTTGGAATTGTTTTTGAAGTTCCTTTTGTTTTTCATCTAATGTAGCTTTTTGTTGCTCTAAGCTTGCTTTATCTGCTTCCTGTTGATCCACTAATTCTTGGTCAGCATCCATTAATGTTTTTACCGCTACGACACGATCCATTAAATCTGCAAAGCTTTTTGCCTCAAGCACTACATTTAAATAAACACCTACAGTGTTGTCTTGCGCTTGATATGCAGCCATACGCTCACTTAAAATTTTTGAACGTTGCTCGATACGTTTTTGTGTTTCAACAATACTAGCATCCACTTCTTTAATATCTGCTTGTACTTGTTTAAATACCTTTACTTTTGCGTCGATCTCTTGTTGTAGTTTCGTTAGTTCTTCTTGTAATTTTTTAATTTGTGCATCTATTTCAGCCTTTTTCTCAATCATTTGTTGAGAAGTTTCTTCGGCATGTACTTCTGTTGGTTGAATTGTATTAAATAATAAGCCGCCAGCTAGTGCTAATGCTAGCACCATCGACTTACGCCATTTGTTACGCTTAGCCACGTTACCTTCATTTCCCTTCATCTATCAATTTCGCTCTCGATATTCTATGTAATCACTTGAACGATTTCTATTTTAATTAAATGTTCTTATATTTATTTTAGCCTTTTAAAGTTTAGCATTTTCTACATAACTTTTATACTATTTCATGTCTATTTAATACATTAGTAAAACTCGAAATATTTCTGTAACATTCGCACTTAAACTACATTATTCTACATAATACATTTTTCTTCTACACAGAGAAACTATTAGCTAATTCGACATTAGACCTAACAGATATTTTGTAATGTTTTTGTAATATTTGAGGGTGCCAAAGAAAAAGGTAGGGAAAAAATTCCCTACCTATTGCTTCATCGACCTTAATGCTTGTATAGATAATCTCACTAACAAAATAGCACATAAAAATAAACCTAAATATGCCGCTGTGTTCAAATAGACCGCATAAGAATCGTGGATAAATTGTGAAATAGCTAAAAGAGCGACAGATATAATACCAAAAGTTATACCCACCAGCAGCAAAACAAATTGAGAAAACAAATGTGTAATAAAACGTGAATTATGTTCATCCGAAAAGACATCATGATGTAAAATGATTTTTCCGCTCTCAACTCGCTGAATGAGCTGATCGACTCTTCTAGGCATTTTACGCAAAGTCGGTATTAGCATAGATAATTCTTCTTGCAGCCGCTCCTTAGTTGCCATCGGTTCTTTAAAAGGCTTAAGGAAAGAGGCACGCATATATGTAGCAGAAAAATCCTTTGCCTCAGTAAAGATATCAAAACGTGGATCTATTACCCGTAATGTGCCATCTAACGTCACTAAGGAACGGAGAGCTAATCCCACTGCTGGATAGAATGCAAGTCCAAAATCTCTTACCACTGTAAATAGCGCGTGAATTAATTCTTCAGTAGGTATACGGTCAACATAGGAAATTTTCAGTAAAATTTGGTCGATTGCCTGCTCCATTCTCCCACGTTCTGCATGATCAGCATTTTCCACTAATAATGTTAAACCATCATATAAAACGCTTGAATCATTTAGTTGAATGCCCATCAAAAATAACTTTAAGCCTTCTTGCTGTGTTGCACCTAAACGTCCTACTGCGCCAAAGTCAAGCAAGACTGGTGTTCCATCTGTTTCATCGATATGGATATTTCCCGGATGTGGGTCTGCATGAAAAATACCAGCGAATAGCATCTGCTCAAAAAATGAGTAGAGTACGGTTCTTGCAAATTGCCTACGATCAATCGACAAACGATTAAATTCAGATGCCCCCTCTGCCACACTTTGTCCACGAATATACTCCATCACAATAACATTTTCATTACTGTAAGGCGTAAATATTTTAGGAATTCGAACCTTGTAATCGCTTTTCGCCAGTGCATTCTTCACCTGTAGCGTATTACGTACTTCAATATCTAAATGAATCTCCTCACGTAGCCCCTCTGCAAATCCCCCAGCCAACTCTCGAAAGCCTAATGATTCTGCCCAGGTTGATTTTGTGGATAGCCAATTAGCAAATTCCTCTAAAATTTCAAGGTCATCGCGCATAATTCCCTTTACTTCTGGACGCAATAGCTTGACTACCACCTCTTCATAATTTTTAAGCCTTGCTTTATGCACTTGGCCAATAGAGGCTGCTGCAATGGGTTCCATTTGAAATTGGCTAAATATTTCGTCCATTGATTGCGGAAGAGATCTCTCTAAAATTTGTTTCACTTGCTCCTCTGATAAAGGCCTTACTCGGTGTTGAAGCCTTTCTAATTCATCAATAAAAATAGGTGAAAAAAGCTCTTTTCGTGTGGAAAGTACCTGGCCAAATTTGATGAAAATCCCACCACATTGTTCTAACGTTGCGCGCAAAGCAATTGCAAGTTCTTTTTCATTTTCTCGTTGCCTCGCATATTTAATCGTTTGTACGACACCGTTTGTAACAGCAATTTTTAATACCTGACGCAGGCGTTTCTGCTGTCGCCAATAGCTACGCAATCGCAATAGTAAAGATTTTTGGCCGTGACGGCGATCTCCATTCGTAATGCCACTAGGGTCAAAAAGCTCAAATACCAAATAAAGCAACATCGAAATTAGTAGCATACTACCGATCCAAATCAGTGTGCTTACCTCAGTTACTGTTTGCATCATCGTTTCTGATAAAAAATCTGTATGGCGTAGATAAGAATACCAGTACACAAAAGAGGTTAATGTCACACTAATAACGACTGACAGCACTCTTCGCACAAAATTAATATTCGAGCCAATTAATCGTCCACTCACAATATAAATCAAACCCGATACTATGAGGATTTGGGTTAAAAATTTCAAAAAGATCAATATGTCACCCCCTGTGCCATTTCCATTTCCTACTACCGTTAGTATAGCAAATTTGTGCATCAACTTTCTTGAACGAGGAACACCACAGAAAATTTATTAATTTGGTACCTTGATAAAATACCCTTTAGGGTATATTATTTATTTGTAGTATTCAAACTACATAATTCTCCTACTTTTAGAAACAAAACCTTTATTTAAGATACTCTAAATACCCCATTATGTATTTACTATGAAAAGGAGTGTTTACATTGAGTAAAAAATTTTTAATAGTCGGCGGCGTTGCAGGTGGTGCATCCACAGCGGCTCGTCTTCGTCGTCTAGATGAAAAGGCAGAAATTATTATATTTGAAAAGGGGCCGAATGTTTCATTCTCTAATTGTTCTCTCCCCTTCCATTTAAGCGGGATTGTTGAAAATAGCGACAAATTAATTTTAATGACGCCTCAAGGCTTCCAAACAAAATACAATATAGAGGCTCGTGTTCAGCAAGAAGTTGTACGTATTAACAGAGAGCAAAAAACCATCACCATTAAGGATTTAAAAACGAATAGAGATTATGAGGAAAGTTACGATACGTTAATTTTATCCCCAGGAGCAAGTCCTATCGTCCCTGACTTAGAGGGCATTCATTCTAAGCACGTCTTTACCATTAGAAACGTAGCTGATATTGACCGTTTAAATTGGTATCTACAAACAGATAATGTACAGGATATTGCCGTGGTCGGCGGAGGCTTCATTGGTGTAGAGGTAGCAGAAAATTTGAAGCTAGCAGGCTTTAATGTATCTCTAGTTGAATTTGGCCAACAAATTATGGCCCCTTTTGATTATGATATGGCTCAAATCTTACACAAGGAAATGACTGATAAAGGGGTTCAAGTTATTGTCAATGACGGTCTTGCAAAGGTTACACCAAATAATGTGACGTTGAACTCAGGCAAACAATTGAAAGCCCAAGCAGTAGTATTAGCAATTGGCGTTCGACCTGAAATCCGCTTAGCCAAAGAGGCCGGGCTAACAATTGGTGAACTCGGAGGTATTCAAGTTGATGCAAATTACGTGACGTCTGATCCTTCCATATATGCTGTGGGAGATGCGATTGAAGTATTCCATCAGCTTACCCATAAACAGACGCGCCTTGCTTTAGCCGGTCCCGCTCAACGACAAGCACGTGCAGCAGCTAATCATATGTATAACATCCCTCATCACAACAAAGGAGTCATTGGATCTTCAAGCGTACAAATTTTCGATCTCGTATGCGCGTCAACAGGTTTGAACAAAAAAACAGCCCTAGCAAATGGCTTTCAAGCAAAAAGTGTTTATTTGATAGCTCCAGACAAAGTAGGACTAATGCCAAATAGTAATCCACTTCACTTTAAGCTCGTTTATGAAACACCGACGGGTAAAATACTAGGGGCTCAAGCAATAGGTAAAGGTAATGCAGATAAGAGGATTGATGTTATAGCTACCCTCATCACAATGGGCGGTACATTAGAAGATTTAAAGGAGCTAGAGTTATCCTATTCTCCAATGTTTAACACTGCCCGTGATATTGTTAATTTGGCAGCTCTTGTAGCTCAAAATCTATTACACGGACACTTTAAGCAGGTAAAAGTTGATGAAGTAAGGGAACTCATTGAAAATCAAGCCTTTTTCTTAGACGTTCGTGAAAAAAATGAATTTGAATCCGGTCACCTTATCAATGCACACAATATTCCTCTAAGTGAACTTCGGGAAAGAATGGATGAAATTCCGAAGGATCAAGCAGTGTATGTGCATTGCCGATCTGGTCAACGTAGCTATAATGCTGTTATGGCCCTTCAAAATAGCGGTTTTTCTAACGTCTTTAATGTAAGTGGGTCATTCCTAGGGATTTGCTTATACGAATATTTTACAGATATCACAACGAACAGAGATAAAATAGTAACTGCTTATAATTTTAAATAAGTTAAAGGGATGCCAATTATCAGCATCCCTTTTCTTCGTTAATTTGTAGACAAAACTTTTTCCCAGTCAATCGTACCATTTTTAACTTGTTCACGTTTTTCCTTAGTCATGATGTCATTTGGACGCCCGCCTTTTGGCCAATCTTTTTCATGGTTTGCCCACTCTGGACGATCTTGCGATAAAATAAAGGCAGCTAAATCTGCAGCTTCTTGATCTGTTAATGTTCCCGCTGCACCTATCGGCATATTATTTTGAATATAGCCAGCCATTTTTGACATACGTGCCATACCTGCGCCATCATTAAATGAATTATCTCCCCATAAAGCTGGGCCAGTATTAGCACCAGTTCCTGCGCCATCAGCTGCATGACAGGCTATACAGGACTGTGCATAAAGCTCCTCACCATCTGCAACATTTGGAATTGGCACATTCTTCATATCACTTGTGCCCGCCCATTCACGTTTTGCTCCAATTGGAACACCTTCAGAAATATAAGCGAAATACGCCACCATAGCCTCTAGTTCATCACTATTCATTTCGAATTTTTTACCATTCATACTCCGAACCATACAGCCATTAATCCGTTCTTCTATTGTAACTACACCACCTGAGCGTCCAATATACTGTGGATAATTTGCCATTACACCTACTAATGATGAGGCTTGCTCGTCATAGCCAGCACCGGCATGACAGCTTGTGCAAGATAATTGGTTGCCCACATATTCATCTGCCGCAACATGTGTGTTATTAACAAGTTCATAGCCCGTTAATATTGCTTCTTTCATTGGACCATCTGGTACTTCTTCAATACTTGGCGGAGCATAGACCATTGACTGAGCAGCTGCTGTTGTTGGTATTTGTGTTTGCACTGTCGCTTCTTTCTCACTCACATTCGAATCAACTGTAATTTTGTCACTGACAAACGTCCCAACAAAAATGGCGCCTGCTAACAGTACTGTTCCTGCTACTCCTGCTACTATAGGTTTCATCTATAATACCCCCCTTTGTATTCTCACTTATATTTTAGCAACATAACAATTTATTGGATGTGATTTTTCTCACACTACCATAAAATAGAACCATTCAGATGATAAAAAAGGATAAATTATACATTTTATTTTGTTCTATAACACAGAAAACAAGACTTAATACCTCTTGCAGTATTCATTTGTTCGAAAAAAAAGCGTCAAGTACACATACGCACTCGACACCTTTAAAGTCTTTTATAGTTTACACTGTCCATCAGCACATACCGATTCTCCATTACCATTTATCATTATCGTTGGCTGAATACCAGCTATTTC
The DNA here is from genome assembly GCF_058797135.1 of Lysinibacillus sp. GW823-FHT02G10. Classification (NCBI taxonomy): domain Bacteria; kingdom Bacillati; phylum Bacillota; class Bacilli; order Caryophanales; family Bacillaceae; genus Lysinibacillus; species Lysinibacillus sp. GW823-FHT02G10. The sequence goes on along the minus strand of NZ_JBXAJI010000007.1, from coordinate 171,316 downwards.
TGCAGCTTGATGCAAAGTTCGCACAAACACTTCATTCGGCTCAGCCCCTTTAATACCATAACGATTTTCAAATACAAAGAACGGTACACTTTGTACGCCAAGTTGCTGTGCTTCATAGCGATCCTTGTCTAGCTCTTCACTAAAATCAGTTGAAGCTAATATTCCCGCTGCAACTTCTCTATCCAAATCTAATTGCGCAATAACTTTTAATAAGAACTCATCTTTATTCAAATCTTCACCATCTTTAAAATAACCAGCCATTAGTGCTTCCGTATAAGCTGTCGCTTTACCAAATTGCTGCGTCCATTTAGCTAAACGATGAGCCTTTTCTGTATGCGCTGTTTTCATCTTAGCAAAATCATAATGCAAACCAACTTCCGTTGCTCTCGTAGCTATACCCTCGACCATATCTTTCACTTCATCTAGCGTGACATCATACTTTTTAGCCAGCGCCTCATAAAAAGAGGGTGCATTCACTTTCGGGATATCTGGGCCTATTTGAAATGCTTTATATTCTATTTCCACTAATCCTGTATAGCCTGCGATGCCAATCGCCCGTTCCAGTTCTCGCTTGCCAATATAACAAAATGGACATGTAAAATCAGAGAAAACTTCAATTTTCATTACCATACCCCCTTATAATATATCCATCCAAATTTTAATAGCTGTTGCTAATATAAGAACCGCTAAAATAATTTGTAGGAATTTAGTATTTAACTTGCCCCCTATTCTCGCACCTAGAGGAGCAGCTATTAGACTAGCTACAATCAAGATGAGCGCTGGATAATATTCCACTTGCCCAGTCATTAATTTACCAATAGTTCCTCCTATTGAGGAGATAAACGTAATAGCAAGGCTTGACGCAATGGTCATACGAGTAGGGATTCCTAAGACCACAAGCATGATTGGTACTAATAAAAATCCACCAGCTGCCCCTACTATCCCGGAACCGATACCAACAACGAAAGCTAATAGGGCCGACAATGGTTTATTAAATGTAACAGCCTGCATCGGTTTATCATCAATTTGCTTTTTCGGTATGAACATCATCACAGCTGCAATCAATGCAAGGATTCCATAGACCATGTTAATACCAGACTCAGATAAAAATTTTGAACCGAAGCTACCCACAAAGCTTCCTGCTAATATGGCGCTCCCCATATAGATAATGAGTGATTTATTTAAATACCCACCTTTACGATAGACCCAAACACCTGAAAGAGCAGCAAAAAGTACCTGAATCGCACTTATTCCTGACACCTCATGTGCAGAAAAGGCCGCAAATCCTAGTAATGGCGGTATATATAGTAGCATCGGGAAATTAATGATGGCACCGCCAATACCTAACATCCCTGATACAAATGAACCGAGAAAACCAATAAGTAAAATGGTTAAGATCCATGCAATATCCATTTAGTTTTCCTTCTTTCTGGCTGTATTCAACAAAAGGAAAGAAGGGTTGTTCTACTGTAATAGACAACCCTCAATCAGCCCTATGCTTTCTGAATGAAAAATGTAATAACGCCAGCCTCTTCAGATTGATCTAAAATGATATGACCTCCTGCTTTTGCCCAAGCAGGAATATCCGCTAAAGCTCCTTTATCTGTCACCTGAACTTCTAAAACTTCCCCAGACTTTAGGGAATCTATTGCTTTTTTTGTCTTCACAATAGGCATTGGACAAGAAAGGCCTTTTGCATCTAGTTGTAAACTTGATTTCATCATATTCTCCTTCAACTCGACAAAGGTTGTAAGCGATTTTGCCGGTTCTTCTTGTTTTATATCTTCATGAAGGATGAGCGCCTTCAATTTGAAATTTACATATAATAAGCATACATGCATACTCATTGCACTTTAGCATGTTTTATCGTACTGCACAGCGATTTGGTCCAATTTCCATTTCTGTTTGCTCATCTAACGCAGGTGTGATTTTCCCCATATTCACCTGACGAATTTCCTGATAAGCATTTGGTTGTGGAGGTAATTCATCTGTTACCACACGTCTAAATTCTTCTTCATCTTGAATATTTAATCCATGGTTTTGTACAAATAAATCCCCTAGTCGTCTAGCAACCGTCCCATCTTCACTCAGCTCATCAATAATCATAAAATGTGCTGGTAAGACAATAAGTTCATCAGACAATTCTCGATAACGCTTGTAAAGCGTGTCTCGTAAATCTCCAACCCAGTCATCAGCAAGGCCAGCTAAATCAGGACGTCCGATTGAATCGATAAATAAAATATCTCCTGTTAATAAATATTTGCTGTCAACAACAAATGAAGTAGAGCCTATCGTATGACCAGGAGAATAGATAGCTCCTACATCTATTTTTGATGCACCGATTTGAACAGTCGTTCCATCAACCAATGGTGTATAGTGGAACACAACTTCCTCAGCGTCCTTAGGTGGCAAATAATAGGTTGCGCCTGTCATCTCTGCAATATGGCGCCCACCTGAAATGTGATCAGCATGTAAGTGTGTATCAAAAACATGTTTAATTTGGACATTTTTATGTTCTGCAAAATTTATAAACACATCTGTAAAACGTACAGCATCAATAATAGCTGCTTCACCTTCAGAAAGGACCATATAAGACAGACAGCCCTTTCCTAAGCGAACAAACTGATAAAGCTCACCACCGCCTGTTAAATCACCTACTTTAATTGGCTCTAAATATTCACTCCAGGATTTCATACCTCCAGCTAAATAGGCAACCTCAATACCTGCCTCAGCTAACATTTCAGCAACCATTAAAGACGATCCTTCTTTAGCACAAACGACTAATACATCTTTATCAGTTGGGATATTCGGTAAAATATTATCAATACCATCTAACAGTTCAAAATACGGTATATTTAAGTACTCAAAACGATGTCCATCGATTTTCCAATCTTCGAATGCATCCGCATTACGAACATCTAAAATAAACAACTCTTCATTGTGAATAACCTTTTTAGCTACTTGTGACGCGCTCCATTTTTGAATTGACATCTCTTTTACCCCCATCGGTATTGTTTTTATGTTTTTTATAGCGGAGAGGGGTGCCCTCTCCGCTTTTATAGGTAGGTCACTAGAATGTAAGTGACGGTGCTGCGTCTTTCGCGAATTCTAGGAACGTTACGGCTCCTCCCACTTCAATACCCTCAATGAAATCTTCAGTAGTTAAACCCATAACATCCATCGTCATCTGACAAGCAATAAATTTCACACCTAATTCTTGTGCCATTTCCACTAGTTGAGGTATAGCTGGCACATTTGCTTTTGTAAACCCTTCAGCATAGTGTTCTGCTCCAGCTGGCATTGGTAATGCATGCATACCTTGCTTATGAATTAAATTCAAACCTTCAAATGTAAAGAAGATAGCTACCTCTTTCTCAGAAGCTGCCGCAGCTGTTGCGATATTAAATACCTTATACGCATCAAATAAACCACCGTTACTTGCAATGATTGCTACTTTGTTCGACATAATAAAATTCCTCCAATTTAAATGTTTTTTGTTAAATCGCCTGACCAGGATGTCATACCTGGTAAGACGTTAAATACTTTCGTAAAACCATGTGAAGCCAGCTTTTGCGCAGCCATGTCACTGCGTTTTCCAGTACGACAAATAACATATATCTCCTGCTCTTTATCAAGCTCAGAAAGTCGTGTCTCCAGTTCGCCCATTGGAATCGATTTTGCTCCCGCAATATGCCCAAAAGCGAATTCCGCTTCCTCACGTACATCTAGAATTAATCCTTTACGACTTGTGATTTGCTCTAAATCAATTGTTTGATCAAACGTCATTTCTTCTATTTGGTCGTTTGTACATTTACGAATATAGTGTTTCAGTACACCATCATCTTCTAAAGTACCAATATACTGATGACCTACAGTTTCAGCCCATGCCGCAATATCAGCTTTAGATCCTTTGTCAGTCGCAGCTACTTCTAAAATTTGACCATCTACTAAATCAGCCATCGCTTTTTTTGTTTTCACAATCGGCATCGGGCAAGAAAGACCCTTGGCATCTAGCTGAAAATCCGCCTTCATACTTTTCACAACCTCCATATACCTATAAGGGTATTATTTTAATCAAAAAAATATAGATTTAACCTATTACTGTACTTTTCCCTCCCAAGCTAACATACCACCAATCATGTTAGTTACATTAAAGCCATTACTTTCTAATAGTTGAGTAGCCCGAGCACTTCGTCCACCTGATCGACAAACCATAATATACGACTCCCTCTTATTTAATTCAGGTAGTCGAAACTCTAATAAACCTAGCGGGATATGAATAATGCCTGGGATGTGGCCAGCCTCTACTTCATCTACCTCTCGCACATCAATAAGATTCAGCTTCCCTCCTTGCTCCATCGTTTGTTGAACTTCTTTTGCTGTAATTTCTTTCACTTTTTTCTCCTCCTAGTATGCACTCATTCCACCACGAACATTAGAAACACGCTCAAAACCTTGCTTTTTAAGTTGCTTACAAGCCTGACTACTTCGCATACCACTCTGACAAATAACTATGATCTCTTTATCCTTCGGAAGGTTTTTAAAGCTCGACCCAAGCGGAACATTTTTAAATTGCGAGATATGCCGACCTTTATACTCAGCAGGCGTGCGTACATCGATAAATATCTTATCCTTATCATTCAGCATATCTTTTAATTGGGCTGTAGAAATTGATTGAACGCCCTTCGCCGGCTTCATTCGCCAAACGAAAAAGGCTGCCGCAAGCGCGATAATAATCCATATTTCCATATGACCAGTCCTCCTTTTTATACGATTATGGGTATATCAAGTTATCGACTTTTCACGACCAAGTCCATCGCCTCTAGGATAGCAGCATTCATTTTTTCAGCGTTGCCTTCAGCAGTCGATACACAATCTAATAAATTTTCACTTACAATGACACCAATCGTCCGGTCAACAGCAGAACGCACGGCAGATAGCTGTGTAATCACATCTTTACAACTTTGACCTTCTTCCATCATGCGTAAAATACCCCGCATTTGACCTTCCATACGTTTCACACGATTTGCAGTGTTTGAGCCATACGCCATTCTGTTATGCCCCCTTTCAAACGATAGATTGAACTTCCTTACGAGATTTATATTATACCCCTATAGGTATGTTGTCAACATAAAGCTTCTATCTTTTTTAAAATGCTGCAATTGCGAGTTACAATGTTCTCCCTATCGCTTTAACCTCATCTATCTGCTTCCTTATTATTTCAACAAAAAACCCTACTACGAGTTATTACTCATAGCAGGGAGTTTATTTTTTATTTAGCTAATTGCATGGCTGGCCCAAAGAATTCATAGTGAATTTTTTCATCTTTCACGCCAATTTCCTGTAAATTTTTAATAACCGCTTCCATAAAGCCTACAGGGCCACATACATATACATCTGCATTATCAGCTACTTTTTCAGCCAGCAATTCTTTTGTAATAAGCTTGTCTTCATCAGAGTATAAAGCTGTATAGGATGCATTCGGTAAGACGTTTACTTTCTTTTGAATGTCATCACTGAACGCTACAACCTTCTCATTACGAGCACATTGGATAAAGTTCACTTCATTCACTGCATTATCATTTAGAGATTGCAGCATACTGTTTAAAGGTGTTACACCGATACCGCCACTTACAAATGTAATTGGTGCAGCCGTTTCTTCTAACACAAATAATCCGGCTGGAGCACTTACATCTACCAAATCTCCAACTTGTAATTGATCATGAATATAATTTGACACTTTACCATTTGGCGTATGATCACTTTCACGTTTCACCGAAATACGATAGCCATCTTCTGCACTCGCTTGTGAAAGTGTATATTGACGGTTCATTAAATACTCTTCTCCTGGCACTTTCACTCGAATAGAGATGTATTGACCTGGTTCATAAGTTGGTAGTGGTGATCCATCTTCATTTACAAAATAAATAGAAGTTACTAAGTCACTTTCTACAACTTTTTTTGCCACTTTCAATGGTTTAAATAGACGCCAACCACCATTGTTCTCAGTTTTTTGGTATAACTCTTCTTCTACTTGAATGAAAATATCTGCGATAACGCCATAAGCCTCGGCCCATGCACCAATAATGTCATCAGTTGCTGCATCACCAAGTACTTCTTTAATCGCTTTTAATAAGTTTTCACCCACAATTGGGTAATGTTCAGGTAAAATTCCTAAACTACGGTGTTTATGTGCAATAAGCATTACGGCTGGTAAAATTGCTTCTAAGTTTTCAATATGAACTGCTGCAGCGTAAACAGTATTTGCTAATGCTGTTTGCTGACGGCCTTGTTCTTGGTTCGTGTGATTAAAAATATTTAGTAATTCTGGATGAGCTTGAAACATATTTTTGTAAAACGTCTTTGTGATTTCAACACCATGAACTTCTAATACAGGTACTGTCGCTTTAATAATTTGAATTGTTTCTTGTTTTAACATATCGCTTACCATCCTTTCGTGATTACAATATAACGCTTTCATTCTCTTAAAGCAATATATAAAATACATCTTTAACAAAATAGACATAATTAATGTATTTTAAATACATCTTTAAAAATAGGTTGTAGATATTATACTTCAATGTAAAAATGCTATAATTATTTTGAATTATAGAAAGTAGGGTGTTTAGATGCGCTTAACTTTATACACAGACTACTCTTTGCGCACACTTATTTATTTAGGCGCAAAGGAAGATGGTCAATTATCGACTATTCAAGAGATCTCAGATGCTTATAATATATCGAAAAACCATTTAATGAAGGTGACACACCAGCTCGGGTTATTAGGTTACATTGAAACAATCCGTGGACGTGGCGGTGGAATTCGCCTTGCTATCGATCCAAAAACCATTACCATCGGTGAAATTGTTCGTCATACAGAAGAGGATTTTCATCTTGTAGAATGTTTCGATAAAGAAAATAACCTATGTAAAATAGCTCCAGAATGTCAATTAAAGGGTGTACTGTATGAAGCTTTGCAAGCCTATTTGAAAGTATTAGATCAATACACCTTGGACGATTTCCTTCATTCTAAGGAAAAATTAATGGCTCTACTGCTCGGTAAATAAAAATACCCGCTCAACATTTGTTGAACGGGTATTTTTTTTAGAAGTTTGCTTATAATTGCTTTGAAAAGAAAATCATATCCAATGCACGAATACCATTTTCATAAATTGGTTCTGGGTAATGACTGAAGAAGTCCTTTTCAATAGCCTCCATGCGAAAGCCTGCTTTTTGATAAAAAGCGATATTATCAATACTTGAGTTCGCCGTTCCAACTAATACCGTTTGATAACCATCCTTTTGACATTCTTCAGTGAGCTGTCGCAATATCTCTTTGCCTATTCCCTTCCCTTGATACTTTGGTACAATAGCAATATTCTTCAATTCAATTGTAGTATTAGTTTGAGGAATGACTAATGCCACTCCCACCAACAGTTCTCCACAATTAATTTTATATAATGTACCCTTATCTAAATATTTCCGAACTGCCACTTCACTCTCATCAGCTAATAAAAGCTGAGGTAAAAAGGCTTCTCGGTTTCCTTCTACCTTTTCTAGGGATGTTCGATAACGGACATAATCTTCTCGTTCAAAAACATTTAACACACATGGTTGCTTTTCCTTCACTTCTAACCACGAATGCTCCTCAGGATAATCTTTTTCCACCCCTAATCGAACAAAAGGTAGCTTTTCTTGTGCTTTTTGTGAACGGATATTAACCTTTCGGGCTCCTGCAAAAACACGTGATAATCCCAGCTCAAAAAACGCAATATCTAAAATAGCCGTTTTTGCTTCAAGATTATAGCCCTTCCCCCAAAATTGATAGCCAAGCCAAGAGCCGATATGACAGCTCTTTTTATGACGATCGATAAACATTAATGATGTCACACCAATGACTTGCCCCTCCTCATCTAAAATCACACGAGGGACGGTCTTACCTTCTTCTTCATCTATACGTTCACGCTTAATAAAATGAATTGTGTCTTCTACCTTGCCAGCAGGTAAGCCTAGGGCATCTCGAACCTGTGGCATAGAAGACAACGCATGCATAGCCTCAGCATACTTCACATCATGCCTTACTAACGTTACTGCCATCTTCTATTCCCCTTTATTTCTTAGGATTGAAAACTTATTCTTTATATATACTCCATATACTATAGATTATTCAAAAGCCTTGTTTTGCTAGTATAACTGAATATCCATCTACTTTATATAAATATAGAAAAATAAAAATTGAGAAAGTGAGCTTTTACTACACTTTCTCAATTATTTTTATGGTTGAACTGGTATAGTGATCTCTAGTTCAGGTATATATTGAATTTTCGGATAACCGTTTTTATCCAATTGAAACATACCTTTTTCGTTTTCCTTGAAAAGATGGATATAGGGTTTTAAGGTTATTGTTTTTGGAACAGATTCAAAAGGAGTGTACCGAAGATCATCAAGATGAATGTTTCCATTGGTAGCGTTCCAACCGTTTCCTCCAATTAATTCAATTTCACGACCATGCTCATCAATAATAACTATCCCCATTGTTAGTAGTGTTAAATTATCAGTGAACGTTGAATTATCAGTTAAAACCATCCGTGTTGTGATACTTGTTGTAACTGGTGTTAGCTTGACCTTTTCAAGAGTCAAATGAATATTGTCATATTGTCGACTTATATTTGGTGCTAAAGCTACATAGTCTTTCACTTTATTTTTCACAGGAATATCAATTTCAATGGGGTTTTCTATACCTTTGACAAAAGCTTGAATGGTTAAATCAAATTGCTCTGGGAAAGGCTTCCCTCCCTGATTTCTCAGATCTGAAAATTCAATAATGACAGAAGCATTATCTTTACCAGGGTACATAAAACCACTAATAGAATTGGACTCACTCGGAGCAAAAGAATTAATAGGCTCATCATTTATAAACAAATTATAATTACTGATACAATCCATTAAAGCTTCTTTCTGATCTTCTTTATAGAGGCGTTCAATAGCAATTGAAACACGTGTACCGTCATACGCTACTTCCGATACACTTAATGTAAACCCCTCCTGTGTCACACTTACCTGTGGTTTTGTAGAAAGTCCTTTTTCATCAGCCATCTGCAACCCCAAATCACCAGCGAGACGGAAAATTGAGGATAGTACAGGCACTTGTTTAAGCGTTGCAGCCATTGTTGGTGAAATAAATGATGTAATAAATAGTAAGCTAACTAGCATGGCTGTTGCAAAAGCAACTTTATAGTGCCATTTCTTCTGGTGCTTTACTACTTGTGGCTGCTCGTTACGTTCATATTTACTAATTACACGATCAACCAAATCAATTTCTACAGGTGTTTCTCGAATTAGCAGCTCTATTCGTGCCATTTCTTTATCCTTCTGCTTTGAATGAATGCTCATAAAATCCACCTCCTAACTTATTTTCCTTTATTAATTTTTTGCGTAATCGTTCATATTTTTTTCTTATTGTAGCTGGTTTCATATCCATAATTTCAGAAATTTCTTCAAAGCTATATTCTTCAATAGAACGAAGCAGTAAAATCCTTTTTTCATCTACATGTAAGTTTTCCAATAGCCTATGCACCATCTCATCATAATCAGGTATCGGTGCTTGCGTCTGCTTCACCTGTTCTCGCTTCACACTTAGCCAAAATTTATAGCCCCTATTTTTTGCTTTTATGACATCAATACAATGGTGGTGAGCGATTTTATAAAGCCACGCCGATAAGGAAACCGTATAAGAAAATTTATGAATATTCTCTAGTCCTTTAATAAAAATATCTTGCGAAGCATCCTCCGCCTCCTCTTTGGTTCCTAGCATATAGTAACAATAAATATAAATTTGCTTTTGAAAACAACGAATAATTTCTGCATAGTCATGCGTGTCCCCTGATTGAACTTGCTCCACGATTGATTGAATATCTATATCAGCTCGCTCTTTTGATGGTTCTCGTGTAGTCAATGTTGTCCCCCCTCTCCAATCTATATAACTGAAATTATTAGAAGTTTGTGACACTAGATAAAAAATCTTAAAAATATTATTGAATGTCATCGAGTTACTTGGAGAAATCTTTTATATCTTCCCTTCTTCGCCTATATAACTGAAATCAACAGCCATTTGTGACACACTATAAAAATTTTTCACAAAAATAAAACGCTTAAGGGTAACCTAAGCGTTTGAGTCTCACTATTTTATTTTGTAGCTTGTTATAAACCCTTTAATAATTGGGATAAATACTCCTATCAATACAATGGGTAGGAACCACCATCCTAATGAATTTACCTCACCAAGACCAATACGAACCATCTGAATCGATATAAAAGCAAATAAAATGAGACAGATATTTTTTACTTGATTTAGTATTTTTCTGCTATTCAAATAAAATGCTTTTACATTACTTTCATCCAAACGTGACGGATAATTATGCATATGAGGTGCTTTTTCTAGCAGCCACATAACAATCCATAAAAATAAACCGATGAACGGAAGAATGAATAATTCTATTTTTGATCCCCATCGATCCACCTCACCTAATCCATTAAAATGACCAGGTATTTCATCAGGCAACTTACCCCATGCCAATATAATATAAAAGATGGATAAAATAAATATACTACCACCAATATAGTCCCATATCTTTTCTGATCTTGTTTTAGGTAACTTTAAAATTGGCCTATACATTTTCTCCACCCCTGTTCTTTTCCTTTACTACATCTACGTTATGACTACTATTAAAGTTTCAAAATTTATGAAAATTGACTTAATATTCAACATGCACCATTAATTATCCCTATTATTAGTAGCATTATAGCGATAAAATCTACTTTTTTTATTACTTCATATATAATTTATACCCATTTTCAAACTACTAATTACTGTAGAAATACTCATAATACTTTGTAAAATTCATATAATCTGATATAAATGATATATATACATATTTCATTATTTTGTAACATTTCTACTAATTACTGAGAAAGGATATTTCAACTATGCGATTTACTATCTACAAGAAATTATTACTCGGTTTTTTTATAGTTATTTTGGTACTCGTTACAACAATCGGCTTAAATATAAAACAGCTTGATTCTGTAAATAAGACCTATCGTACATTATTGGAGGAACAAACTACTAAATCTATAAGTATTCAGGAATTACGGGTGATTGCAAAACAGGAAATTGTCAGCATGCGAGGCTACTTACTACTTGGAGACAAACAAAACTTTCAAAGTAATCAAGCCTCACGCGAGGAATTCAAACAAAAATCAGAAGAATTAATGGCTACTTTAGATTCAGAAAAATCAATTAAGATGCTTGAAGCTATTAATAAAAGTGAGCAAAATGTGCAAGAATTTGCAGATCGTATGTTTGAGTTAAAAGCTGCTGGAGAAACAGAGAAGTACGAAAAATTGGATAGTACTCAAGGACGCTTAATTATTAAACAATTCGATGAACGTGTTGAAAACCTTTCTAATTATCAAAATGAATATGTAGAAGGTAAAATGGCTGCTACATCCAATCAAATTCAAGACATCAAGCTCCAAATGATGCTTCTTGGAGTCTTTGCTGTTGCCATAAGTCTGATAATTGCTATGGTTGTTGGTAGTCTAATGTCTCGTCCAATTAACGGTATGGCTAAAGCTGCGAAAAAAATAGCTGAGGGTGACTTAACAGCTGAACAAATTCGTATAAAGAATCGTGATGAAGTAGGTGATCTAGCGCTTGCGTTTAATCAAATGGCTACAAATTTAAAGGATTTAATTACGAATGTGCGCCAAAACACTGTACAAGTAAGTGGCTCTGCTGCTGAGTTAACAGCTAGTGCAGAGCAAACTATACAGGCTACAGAACAAATCACTTCTTCTATTCAAGAGGTTGCTAGTGGCTCAGAGGCTCAAGGGAAAAACGCAACTGAAAGCTCAGAAGCAATGAAAAACATGACAAAGGGTATACAACAATTAGCTTCTACTACTGCGGCTGTTTCTGAACTGGCAATCGAAACAAATTCAGAGGCTAAGAAAGGGAATGATTCTTTACATCGTGTTATCTCTCAGATGACAACAATCAACACGGCTGTTTTAGAGTCAGCAAGTGTTGTTAAAAATCTAGACGGGCATTCCATTGAAATTGGTAATATCATTGGCATTATTACTGATATTGCAGAACAAACAAACTTATTAGCACTTAATGCTGCCATTGAAGCGGCTCGTGCAGGCGATCATGGACGCGGATTTGCAGTCGTAGCAGATGAAGTGAAAAAGCTAGCAGAGCAATCAAAAAAATCCGCTGAGCAAATCGCTACCTTGATTTCTGAAATACAGCAGGATACAAACCGTGCTGTAACGGTGATGGATACTGGAACTCAAGAGGTTCAAATTGGTATGCAAGTAGTGAAGGTAGCAGAAGAAGGTTTCTCTAAGATTGTTGAGCTGATTGAGCAAGTATCCATGCAAATCCAAGAAGCAACGACAGTGTCAGAGGAGATGTCCTCTAGTGCAGAGCAAATCTATGCTTCCTTTGATGAAATTGCAACTATTGCACAGATGTCCTCATCTAATTTACAAAATGTTGCTTCTGCTTCCGAGGAACAATTAGCTACTATCGAAGAAGTAGCTGCTTCAGCAGCAACACTTTCAAATATGGCAGAAGAACTTCACACGCAAGTCTCTCGTTTTAAGGTAGAATAAAAAACTGCTCGTTTTCTTTAGGTTTATAGAAAACGAGCAGTTTCTTCATACAAAGAAAAATATCATGATTTTTCTACCTATCGTATGCTAACCCTACTCACCATTTTCTCCTAGTAAATACATTCTTCACTACTTTATTTTACACTTCACCAAATATCAAATTTTTAATAAAATAGACATTACTTAAGACAGAATTAAATAAATTTTTAGAATATTATTGACAGGCAGTTAATATCCAAGTAATATTGCTTTCAACAACACATTGCAGGCCAAGATTGGAAATAGTAAAAGTGTTTGTGTACTTGTAGAGAGCCGATGGTTGGTGTAAATCGGTAGGCACACATTTTGAACTCGTCCATGAGCTACTCCCTGAACTTTTTAGTAAGGGATGTCGGTTTCCTCCGTTAACAGGATAGACAGTGATAGCTGTCGATAAGGGGACTTTTTCTATAAAGAGAAGGTCAATTAGAGTGGTACCGCGAGCATAAACTCGTCTCTATTTTTAAATAGAGACGGGTTTTTTATTTTTTTAATGACTTATTGGCCTAAGTGTAGATTTTAGATACTAATCACTAAAAAGGAGTGTTTGAAAATGGGAAGAAAAATTTGGGTGTTTGATACAACTTTACGTGATGGCGAACAGGTGCCTGGAGCAAAGCTAAATCTTTATGAAAAAGTAGAGATCGCTCAGCAGCTGAAAAAATTAGGTGTCGATATTATTGAGGCTGGATTCCCCGCTTCCTCTCAAGGTGATTTTGATGCCGTCAAAGCTGTAGCTGAAAAGGTTGGCAATACAAACGACATTATGATTACAGCATTAGCACGTGCTGTAAAGGCTGACATTGATGCTGTCTATAATGCTGTGAAGTATGCTCAAAACCCGATGATTCACATGGTACTAGGAACCTCTGATATTCATGTGGAGAAAAAATTCAGCAAGTCAAAAGATCAAATTTTACAAATTGGCGTGGATGCTGTGAAATACGCTAAAACATTATTGCCGCAAGTTCAATATTCCACAGAGGATGCCTCTCGTTCTGACTTTGAATATCTTTGGAAAACAATTGAAGCTGTTATGAGAGCTGGCGCAACGATGATTAACGTTCCTGATACGGTTGGCTTTGCAGAGCCAGAGGAATTTGGAGAAATGATTTTTAAATTAAATGACCGTATGAAAAACTTAGATGATAGTGTTCTTTTAAGCGTTCATTGTCACAATGATCTTGGAATGGCAACGGCTAATACGCTAGCTGCAATTAAAAATGGTGCAGATAAGGTAGAGTGTACAATCAATGGTATCGGTGAACGCGCAGGTAATGCTGCATTAGAAGAAGTTGTCATGGCACTTAAAACTCGTAGCTCCGTCTACAATGCAGAAACACGTATTAATACAAAAGAAATTATGAATACTTCACGTCTTGTTTCTAGCTTTATGGGCTTAGATGTACAGGTCAATAAAGCCATTACAGGAGATAATGCATTTGCCCATTCTTCTGGTATTCACCAAGATGGTTTGTTAAAATCGCGTGATGCTTATGAAATCGTCCATCCTGAGGATGTAGGTCTTGATGATATGGAGCTAGTACTAACAGCTCGATCTGGTCGCCATGCAGTGAAAAATGCTCTTGAAAAATTAGGTTTTACTAATCTTTCAACAGAGGAATTTGAAGGTATTTTCGAAGGATTCTTAAAGCTAGCCGATGCGAAGAAAGAAGTATATGATCACGATTTATATGTTATTGTTGAAAGCTATTATGAAAAACATGATGCCAATAATAAAAATGCTACACATTATAGTGAGCAATTCTTTGATTTTGATGATCTCCAAGTCGTCAGCAATACAAGCTTCCCTTCAGCAAGTGTTAAGGTTCGAAAAGGCGGCGAAGTATTTAAAGCTAGTGCAGTAGGCTCTGGTCCAATTGATGCCCTCTATTCAGCCATTGCAGAAATTACAAATATGGATGTAAAACTAGTGGAATATAATATCAATAGTGTTTCACGAGGCAAAGAGGCTTTAGGTAAAGTAAAAATTACGATTGAGCATGAAGGCGAAAAGTATATTGCAAAAGCAGCAGATACAGATATTCTTAAGGCAAGTGCATTAGCCTATATTAATGCGATTAATAGCATTGTAGTGACAAAATTAACACCTGTTATGAATTAAATGAAAATAGCAAAGCAGTATGGCTCTTGCGCCATACTGCTTTTTCAATCCTAGCGACTATCCCTAACTAGTTTTTGATATTCCTCATCGATTCGTTCGATATCAAGACGTTCAAATAATGGTGTCACCTCTCGAATGACTTTAGGGAGATCTACCTGTTCATGCCACATCATTTCATTTATACCTAACATATTTCTTACTTTCTTTGCTGAAAACGGTAAGAAAGGATGCAGCAGCTGTCCTAAATTCGCAATGATATAGACGCAAGTTGCTAATGTACGATTACCTGCCTCTACGTTTTCTTTTACCTGTAGCCATGGCTGTTGTTCATCAAAATAACGATTAGCACCGCGAATATACTCAAAAATGGATTCTAACGCCTGCTTGAAATGACCACCTTCTATAAGAACACCCGCTTCATTAAACAATTGTACGGTTTGTTTTCGAATGTCGCTATCCACCTCCGCTTGTGGCACCTGACAAGCAAATGATTTCTCAATAAACTTCAATGTACGGTTTACAAAATTGCCATAGGCTCCGAGTAGTTCGCCATTATGGCTATAAATAAATTCCCGCCATGAAAAATCAGTATCACGATTTTCTGGCGCATTCATCGTTAAGAAGTAACGAATAGAGTCCGCATCATAACGGCTTAAAATATAAGGAACCCATACAGCCCAATTCTGACTAGTAGATAATTTGCGTTTTTCTAATGTTAAATACTCATTAGATACGATATGGGTAGGTAATGCCTTGGATCCAATTCCCATTAAAATGGCTGGCCAAATAACTGTATGGAATGGAATATTATCCTTCCCATGTACATAGTATGAAATGGTCTCTTCATTCCATAAATCTTCAATAGCTATTTGATGTTCTTTTGCCCATTCTAAGCTTGCTGTTAAGTACCCTGCTACAGCTTCAATCCATACATATATTTTTTTCCCTTCAAAACCTGGCACTGGAACATCTATGCCATTCGGTAAATCTCTTGTTACTGCTCGGTCGGGAACTCCCTCTGCCAAGTATCGCTCCGTTAACCCTAAAGCATTGTCACGCCAACGTTTCTCGACTTTTGCTTGTGCTAAATAAGACTCCAACCTTCCTTGAAATTGACTAAAGGTAAAATAAAAGTGCTCAGTTTCCCGAATAACAGGTTCGTTCCCACAAATTTTGCAGCGCTTATCAATTAAGTCCAATGGGTCTAAAATTTCTGAGCAGTTATCACATTGATCTCCCCTTGCTTTCGCTCCACAATTTGGACAAAGACCTTCGACAAATCGATCTGGTAGAAATTGATTATCCGTCTCACAGTAAGCCTGTTCAATTTTCTTTTTGTATAAGAAATTATTAGCCAGTAGCTGTAAGAAAAGGGCCTTAACGGATTCATGGTGGTGCTCCGCATCCGTTCTTGTGTACAAATCATAGGTAAATCCTAAATCATGAAAGCATCTTGTAAACTCATCATGATAGTGATTAGCTATAGCCTCTGTCGTTGTATTCTCTTGTGCGGCCCGTATAGAAATGGGTGTACCATTACAATCACTGCCTGATACATATAAAACCTGCTCGCCTTTTTGTCGGTAATATCTAGCCAAAATATCACCTGGTAATAATGCGGCAACATGCCCTAAATGCAAAGAGCCATTTGCATACGGCCAAGCGCCTCCAATAACAATCGTCATTCTAAATTGCTCCCCTCACAGAAAAAATGGTAAAAAAAAATCGCCCTAATCAAATCTGATTAGGACGAGTATACCCGTGTTACCACCTATATTTACAAATAGCTCACACTATTTGCCTCTATCAGTACGTCTTCATTCAAAAAGAGAGATACTGCCGCTGTTGTAACGAGTGCCCATCTCGTCGTAATCTACTGGCTAAAAAGCTTTCGGTACGAAGCTCAAAGGTCATTTTCAAAAGGGTTCACTTACCTCATTTCCACCAACAGAGGCTCTCTACAAAATGCTAATCCAATTTACTTTTCCTTCTCAATGCTTTTTCTATAGGATTGGCATTATTTTACGCCTTCTTGTGAGGAAATGCAATGTTTGTCTCTAAATCATCCCTTATTTTGATACACTTTCTTAAGTTAATCTAATGTAACCTTTACCAATGCAGTTAAATCATCAATTACTATATCTGCTTTTTCTAACTCCTTGTCTTGTGCAAAGTCAAAGCGAACACCTATTGATAGTAATTGATTGTCCTGTGCAGCTTGGATATCCGAAGAACGATCTCCTACCACTGCTCCATAATCAATTTTATTTTCATCTACAACTCTTTTGACCAGATCCGATTTATGCCCACTTGCAATTGCTTGAATGCTATAGATTCCCTTTATAAAACGCTCCAACTGATAGGTTTCGACGATTGCTTGTAAATAGTCAACCTGTCCATTACTCGCTATGTATAACGGATAATTCTCTGACAATGTTGCAAGGGTTTGTTCAGCGTTTGGATACAAAGCACCTTTATGTCCACGTATTTGCTCAATCAGCTTTACATGGAATAATACATTGCTCTCTTCTCGTATCTCTAAAGCATGCATAGGACATAATGTTTCCCACACAACAGGTAAAGGAACCCCCATTATTTCTCTATATTTTTCTATAGGTGTTTCCCCCTGCCACAAGCCGTTTGTCCGCAGCACATCAAATGTTGCATCGAGAGCAGGCTCTAAAATAAGATTGGTTTGAAATAATGTTCCATCCATATCAAAAATAAACGCTTTATTCATAAAATCTCTCCTTAATTAGTTATCAAAAAACGCCATATGCTGCTTTTCTTGCTTATAATAATCCAAACGATCCTGCAAAGTTCCTGTATGAAATTCAAATTTATGACCATCAGGATCTGTAAAGTAAATTGATTTTTTATCCTTTTCATCTCTTTGCCGACCTGCTAAAATATTGACCTTTAGCTGCACCAATCTGTCATACACCTTATCAAAGTCATCCTCAGCGATTGTGAAGGCAATGTGTGTATAGGAATGATGGATGTCATTACGGGGTATATCCTTTTCTACATTCAGAGCTAGCCACAGTCCATTTACATCAAAATAGGCTGTGCTGTTCCCCTTTACTAGCAACTTGGCATCGAATACTTTTTCATAAAAAGTGATGGATTCCTCTAAATTAGAAACTGAAAACAATAAATGATTGATGTTTTGAATTGTCATGGTTGTGCTCCTATTGATTATTTCTTCCCCTTTTTCATTCCCTTGGCTATTTGCTTCCACTTGCGCTGCTCCTCAAGTTTTGCTTGCGTATTTGTTTTGCGCTCCATATAAGCCAATTCTCTTTGCAGCTTAAAATAGCTTTGTAGGCGATATTGGTCCAAGTCCCCATCTACTATAGCTTGCTGGACAGCACAATAAGGCTCTTTTTGATGTGTACAATCACGATAACGACAAGCTGTTGCTAGTTCCTCAATATCTTGAAAGCTAGAAGCTAAACTATCCCCTTGATCCCACAATTGAAGCTCACGCATCCCTGGCGTATCAATTAGACAGCCACCAGCAGGCAATACTACTAGCTCTCGATGGGTTGTTGTATGTCGTCCCTTGGCATCATCCTCACGTATACCCGCTACTTTCATCAGTATCTCACCACATAAAGCATTTGTTAATGTGGATTTCCCTGCTCCAGAAGACCCCAATAGTGCCCCCGTGACCCCCTCTGTGAATAGCGTCTGAATTTCCATTAGACCTTCGCCCGATAGAGCACTCGTTACAAAGATATCCACACCAAAGGCTACAGACTCCACTTCTTGTACTAAGCTCGAAACATCTTCGCATAAATCAGCTTTTGTCAGGACAATAATGGGCTTTGCCCCTGAATCCCAAGCAGCCACTAAATATCTCTCCAAACGTCGAATATTAAAATCTGCGTTCAAGCTCATAACAAGTAACACAATATCGACATTTGATGCGACAATCTGTTCTTGAATTTCCGTTCCTGCAACTTTACGTGAAAATACAGATTTTCGTTGGAATAGCTGATGAATAATTGCTCGTGCCTCTCCGGGCATTTTCTCCACTAGCACCCAATCACCAACTGCTGGATAGTCCTCCCTCGCTAAAGATGTATACGCATAATGACCAGCAATTGTCGCAAGCCATTCTCCCTCTTCAGCTAACACCCGATAAGAATGCTTATGCTCTAAAGTAACCCTTGCAGGCACACAATTTTTTAATTTAGCCTGTTTTTTCATTTCTATCATTTGCTCTTCAAAATATGTTGTAAAACCTAATGTTGTTAAATTCAATTTATTTTCCTCCTAAACGTATGATGCCTCAGCGAAAATAGTTGTCATCCGCAAGAGGCCCTATCGCAATTCACCTTTTGGAACTACAATAAAAAACCTTGTAGCTGCAATTCGGCAGTTACAAGGTTTCACAGGCACGTTTAAAAGATACACAAATACCCCGAGTTATGGCACGGCGTCACTTTGTATATTTTAGGCGTGTGAAATTGAACAAACCGGATTGCAGTTCGCTAATTACAGATCTATTCATCATGTCACATCACCTACTTTCCATTTAGTTGTTATCAATATAGCTAAATTTTCAGAAATTGTCAATTACAATATTATAAGCATTTATTCCAATCATCCACGCATACAATGAACAAAACCATTAAATGCGAGGAGATGTTGGATTGCCTAAAATCATTTCAATTAGCACATATCAACCACCTTACACATTACAGCAAGATAACGCAGAGGAACTAACGAAAGAGCTTTTTTATGCAAAAATTCCAAAACTAGAGCGCTACTTAAAGGTTTTTGAAAATGGTGGCATCAACACACGCCATTTTTGTGTGCCAGCTGAATGGCATCGTACGAATCACTCCTTTGAAGAACGTAATAATTTATATATTGAGTTAGCTACACAATACAGTGTAAGTGTCATTCAAGCATGTTTAGCTAATACAGCTTTTTTATCCTCACCTATTCCTACTGAGGACATCGATGCCATCATTTTTGTTAGCAGTACAGGAATTTCAACACCTAGCATTGACGCACGTGTTATGAACAAGCTTCCCTTTTCAGATCGACTTAAACGCATTCCTCTATGGGGTCTTGGTTGTGCAGGAGGAGCCGCTGGTATAAGCAGAGCCTATGATTTTTGTAAAGCCCATCCACATGCAAAGGTACTTGTCGTTTGTGTCGAGTTATGTAGCCTCACTTTTCAGCCAAATGATTTTTCTAAAAGTAATTTAATTGGTGCTTCTCTTTTTGCCGATGGTGCAGCATGCATACTTGTTTGTGGGGATGAAGTAGCTATCGCAACAAAAAGGCCAACCCCTAATATTCTAGCTACAGGTTCTAAATGGATGCCAGATTCGGAAAATGTAATGGGTTGGGATGTGAAAAACAACGGGCTTCATGTCGTTTTCCAAAAAAGTATTCCTTCTATTATTACCAATTGGCTTGGACCTTTCATTGAGCAATTTTTAATGAAACAAGGACTGTACAGCGAACAATTGACTCATTTTATTGCGCATCCTGGAGGAAAAAAGGTATTAAAAGCTTACGAAGATACACTTTATCTATCTCCCCAAAAAACCGACATTTCTCGGGAAATATTGAGACGACATGGTAATATGTCATCACCGACAGTGCTATACGTATTAGAGCAGTTTATGTTAAATGAAGGACAAGTGGAGGATACAGGCTTGCTCGTAGCTCTTGGCCCTGGTTTTTGTGCAGAAGCTGTATTATTAAACTGGAGGGAGTAACATGATCTTCTATTTTATTTTTATCCTTGTCGTTCTACAAAGATTGACAGAAGTTGTGATTGCCAAGCGCAATGAGAAATGGATGCTTTCACAAGGAGCCTATGAAGTAGGTGCTTCACACTACCCCTATATGGTAGCCATGCATATTAGCTTTTTTCTGTTTTTAATAGTGGAAATCGTCACAAACAACAATGGTATCTCGCCCTTATTTCCGTTATTTTTTATATTATTTTTAGCAGTGCAGGCTTTGCGGATCTGGTGTATTCGCTCTTTAGGCACTTTTTGGAATACAAAAATCCTCATTTTACCTGACGCACAAGTTGTTCGTAAAGGGCCATATGAATATATGCGCCACCCCAATTATGCGGTAGTTTGTTTAGAAATCCTTTTGCTACCACTCATGTTTCAGGCTTACTTTACAGCATTTTGTTTTACATTACTCAATATTACAATGCTTTCTGTCCGAATACCTATAGAAGAAAAAGCATTACGAGATGCTACTAATTATAATCGTGTATTTCAAAAGAAGATTTCGGAGTCTTAGCCGAAATCTTCTTTTCTTCTTTATTGCCATTCCCAGTTAAAGGGATCTTGTAGACGTTCCCAAGGGTTCCGAAACTCTTCATTTGTTAACAAACAGTTGTCCAACTGTTTAGTGATGTCTTCTCGATCTAGATCAATGCCAATAATCACAAGTTGTGTCATTCGATCTCCGAACTCTTCATCCCAATCTTCCAATACTTCAGGGCTTTGCTGGAATACATCCTGCTGCTGGGCTTGAGAAAGTGCCGCTACCCAATAAGAGACTGGTTCAATTTTTGCAGATGACCCCGCTTGCGATAATAATAGCGCAACTTCCTGATGTCTTGCACTCCAAATAATACCCTTCGCTCGTACTATTGAATCTGGCATGTGATCACACCACTCAACAAAGCGCATCGGATGAAACGGTCTTTTGCGTTTATAGGTAAAAGAAGAGATCCCGTACTCCTCAGTCTCTGGTGTATGGTTTTCATGACCAAGCTCCAACTCCTTTAACCAACCAGCCGATTCAGAGACACGTTCAAAGTCAAAGCGCCCCGTATTTAAAATTTCAACTGGATCAATAACACCATTTGTTGTACGTATAAGTTTTGCCTCAGGCTGTAATGCACGTAAAATACGTTCTAATCGCTCAAGCTCCTCTGAGGATACTAAATCGCACTTATTTAAAATAAGGACATCACAAAATTCAATTTGATCAATGAGAAGGTCTGCAACATCACGCTCATCTAATTCACCAACAGCTTCCTTCCGCTCCAATAAGCTTTCCCCAGACTGAAAATCATGCCAAAAACGATGGGCATCTACGACAGTAACCATTGTATCTAATCGACAAAACTTCGTTAAATCAATGCCAAGCTCCTCGTCTAAATAACTAAATGTTTGTGCAACTGGAATCGGCTCACTAATCCCTGTCGATTCAATCAAAATGTAATCAATATTGCCTAGCTTCGAAAGACGTTCCACCTCCTGCAATAGATCCTCTCGTAATGTACAGCAAATACAACCATTCGATAGCTCCACAAATTTCTCTTCTGTACGTGATATACCGCTACCATTTGCGATAAGCTCCGCATCAATATTAATTTCACTCATATCATTCACAATAACAGCGACACGTAAATCTTTTTTGTTTTGCAATACATGATTCATCATTGTTGTCTTACCAGAACCTAAATATCCACTCAATACTGTAACAGGAATTTTCTTTGTCATTCTTACAACTCCTTAAATCGTAATCATTACTATTTACAATTTGTAATTAAATCATATTACTTTGGAAAATGCAAAGCTTTTTATTACTAGTGAAATTAAACTTGACAATCTCCAGTGAGAAATATATTGTTTAAATCGTAATAATTACTATTTAAAAGGAGGTCCTTCAATGCGTGTACAAGTAACACTAGCCTGTACTGAAACAGGTGATAAAAACTATATTACTACTAAAAATAAACGCAATAATCCCGAAAGATTGGAGCTTAAAAAGTACTCCCCTCGCCTGAAGCGTGTAACCCTGCATAGAGAAACAAAATAATATTGGAATGGGGGGTCATGATGAGATCCTCATGAGCGGGTCTGACCTGTTTTAGAGCGGTGTCTTCTACTTTGTGAGCGGGGTTAACCTGCTTTGGAGCGCCTTCCTCTTCTTTGTGAGCGGTTGAACCTTCTTATAAGCTTTTTATGCAAATCAAAAAATGACTGTTTCAAAGGCATATCTTTGAAACAGTCATGATGAAATTTTATAGCTAAAGCTGCTCACTATTGATTTCTAACGCTAGTTCATTCAATTTCGCTTCTAATTCATCGAGCATGCGTAATCTAAAATCTATTTGTTCGTCAATATTAACTCCTTGTTTCATTGATGTGCTACCATCCTTAGATTGTTTCTTTAATGCAACGATTTCATTGGATAATCTCTCAATATCTAGATTTTTCGTCTCTAACTCACTTAGTAAATGTCGATGAAGGTTGTCTGATTCTACTTTCTCTCTATGGTATTTTTCTAGTGTCTCTAAAATATTCTCCATTTGTTTACTTGCTATGGTTGTATAGTCACTTAACTTTTTATCTATGCCTTCCACAATAGACCTTTCATTTGAATCGATCGAAGCCTCCTTTGATGCTTGAAATTTGTCCATCAATGACTTTTTTTCAGCCCGCAATTCTGCCAATTCCTTTAATAATGCCTCAATGGATGCAATTTGCTTTTTTCTTTGCGCTTCTCTCTTCTGAATTTCTTCATCGTAAGCTTGCAATTCTTTATCAAAGTCTCTTTTCAACTTTAGGAGTTCCATCGAAAGTTCTTTTTTATGCCTTGTTAATTGAACATTTTCTCGTTCAAGTCGAAGAACCAAAGCATAATAATCACTATCTCTAAGTCTTTTTACTTCATTTTTGTACTTGGCTAACTCGGCCCTTAAAAAAATAATCATTTGTTGGAGCTGTATTGGATCATTGTTTTTCACAATATCATTGTCCATCATCACACCCCCTAGCCTGAATATCTTTTTAGTAAATCGACCACCTCTTCAAGCTGCTCTCTACTTTCCTCTAGTAAATCATCCAGCTGCTTCATCCATTTTTCTTCTAACTTTGAATTCTCTATTTGTTCAACATGACTCTTTTCGTCTGAAACAAGATAGGCTATTAATAGCTGTAATGTACTTTTTTCAAGAAAGGCAAAGCTATTATCTTGTTCATTACGACGACTTAGCTGTTCCTTTACTAATTGTTGAATTACACTACCAAACTCTTGTTTTTCGTTGTCACCCATTGTCTTCCTCCTGTGTTTGGCCCATTCCATTTAGATTAATTGGATTTAAAACAACAACACCTTCTGTGAGCTGATCGCAATATGTAAAACCCATAATCGTGCCTGAATATGATAAATTATGGGACCATTTTATTTGAAAATTGGTAAATGAAATGGTTTCATTCGGTTCGATTGTTGATTTACCAACTGGTCTCAGCCAATACTCCTCTTTGCTTGATTTGTCATTAAAACGCTCCCACTGACTCTGCCCCTGAGTTTTAAAATTCGGAGTGAAATTTTCATGAACATATCTCCCTGAAAAATAAAACGGTGACTCCTTGGGTATTGTTATACACAAAGATGGGTTCGTGACGGCTGCACTACCAATATTACGAATATGATAGGAGCCTAAACATAAACTCTCTTGCTCAGGATCATAAGAAATATTAAGTGCAGTTGTAAAATAACTAATGAGGTTAATCCTATTCGGAATTGCTAATTCCTCAACCAACCTTTTAATATCATGAACATAGGCATTTGTTTGTTCTTTTAGTGCCTGTATCTTGTCTTCAATACGATCTGCCACTTTAAACCTCCTTGTTATTTCCATTAAAAAAAGAGAGGATTACCCTCTCTTCATAGTATGACTTTCTTCTTTTTGTTATCACAATTAACCAACAGTTGGGAAAATAACTGGGCATTGTTGTGGACGAACCGCAGTTGGACATGAGAATGGTAAGTCTGCTCTTGGTTCGCAGAAAGTTGCTAAAAATTCCACAGTAACTGGGAATGTAGATTGAATACTTTGACAAACAGCAACAGTAATTGTCAACGCAGAGAACGTGATTGTACCTGCTGCAGCACCTGTTCCAACACTAAGTGTTCCAGTTGTACAAACGAAGCAATCTAAATCTGTGTATAAAATTTCAACGTCTGTTCCCTTAGGTGCACATAATGTCACTTGCTCACAGCGAGAAACTGGAATATTATTGCTTGTGAAAACAGTACCATTAGGTAAAGTAACGACAATTGTTAGAATGAAGTTCTTTTGAACATTTAGATGTTGCAGACAAACAGTTGATCCATCAATAGAGAATTGGCGATTCTCACGGTTCAGAATCACAATTGGATTTGTAGTTGCTGGAATTACTCGACAAGTAACAATAGCACCTGTTAAGTCAGTAGTTGCTGTAACACCTGGGAATGTAATTGGTCCAGTAGGTGAAATATCAAACGACATTTCTTTTACAATCCAGTCGTATACCTTATCAACATTTATACAGATTAGTTCCTGCGCCTGGGATGGCATATGCTCTTGCATCCTTTTGACACCTCCATAAAATTTTTATCTTTCGTTTGTAGCATATGTTTTTCAGCTATAAGTGCATGGGCTAACAAATAGTTACATTGGATATTTATTAAAATCAATCAAGATTTGTTTTCATACTCCTCCCTCATTAACGAGACGAATCAAAATGTTGAAAGAACCGTTATATTTGTAACAGAAAGTCAATATTTTTAATAAACTAATAATGGACTGAAAGGGGTGAACTACAATGGAAGAGTCAAAATTGTATACCACTCAAGAAATTGAAAATTTAAAGGAAAAAATTGAATCTTATAGAGAATCGTTAACCTCGTTAAAAATGGGGAAGTCAATTGAAGATTTCCTTTATATGAAGCAGGAGTTTGATGGACTAAAAACACAGATGGCCCATTTAGAAGGGATTACAGAGACATTGGATACTAAACAAAATTCATATATAAAAGGATACGACGATCAAATTAGGGTTCTTTCAACACAGCTTGAGTCTTTGAATCAAACCATTGAAGGAATGAACCAAGAGATTTTATCAATTTTAAATAAACTGTTACCAGTTAAAGGAAATGATGCAAAAACCATAATGCCCTCCATTGACATGCCTGCTCAAACCTATTCTAATCTTTTACCTAGACAACCTAGAATGACACAGACAGCAGATCAAACTACAATTACATCAGCACAACCTTCTTATAGACTACTACAAAGTGTGGCAGGTAAAGCCAAAAACCACCAACCAAATGTAAATATCGGGGGTCCCTCTCCTCAGAATGGTCTACCGGAAACTAAACCTGAAGAACGGCATTTTAATCAGCAATATTTCCAATCAATCAATACGCACCCCAGCCAAATATACAATGGTTTATACAGAAACACGACAGTTGAATCCACCTTCCATTTTAAAAATGCCATGGATGCAAAGGAAGTTCCAGTAAGTGTATATGATCCATCTGCCGTACAGCCTGCTTCAAGAGAAGAAAACATCGAGAATGATACTTTACAATCTTCTATAGTTAATGAATCAGATAGCACTAAAACTGAAACATTAAATAATCCTATGGAGGCTGTGAAAATTGAGAATGAACATAACAATCTTGAGAATCCCATTGTAACGAATGAATCGATAGAACAAGTTATCTTGGAGCAACTTAGCGAACCTGTTAGTCAAGACATTGAAGCAATAGCTAGTGAGCCTCTCAACCAAATCATTGCAGAAACAGTAGCAGAACCTTCAGCTATAGATCATTCTCCTTCATTGGAAACAGAAGAATATGTTGAAGTGTATCATGCTGATGCAACCTATGAGGTTCATCTGTCCTTTGAAGAAGAGATCATGCAACTTGAATCTGTAAACAAGCCGATTGAGGAAGACCATAAAAAGGGAAAAAACTCATTTTTCGATTTCTTTAAAAGATGGAGTTAACATTATCTTAAACATCCACTATGTCAAAACATACATAGTGGATGTCTTTATGTGTCAAATAAAAGCAGTCATTAAGAAATCATTGAATTTATAGGTGAAATAGATAATTGCCCTTAACCCCTAATCTGAAATGAATAGAATAATGAAGAAAGGGGGTGTAAAAATGTGTTTGAATAACTCAATGTGTGGCTGTTCAGGTAACGGTCATGGTAACGGGGAGTGTACTGCACTGGGACCTTTTGTTGCAATTGACGCTGCATGTATTACTCCACCAGTAGCTACTGGTTCTATTATCCCATTCTCATCAGGAATAACTCCTGTTGCTTTAGTGTCTCTTGCTACTGGTTTAGTTGGTACTGTAAGTCTTGTTGGATTTGGTACATCTGTTCCAGGAGTTGCTCTTGCTGGCGTTAATATCGATTTAACATCTAGTCTTGCTACTGAAGCATTTACGGTTCCACGTCCAGGTACAATTACATCTATTTCTGCTACAATCTCAGCAACTGCTGCTTTAACTCTAACTGGAACAGCGACTGTCAGAGCACAGATTTACCGCGCAGTTCAAGGAAGCAATGTATTCAGCCCTACTGCAGCATTTGTTGATTTATTACCAGCTTTACCACTAATAGCATTAGCAGTAGGTACGATTGCAAGTGGTAATGCAAACGTTTCAGTACCTGTAAGTACTGGTGATCGTTTACTAATGGTATTCTCTATGACTACTACAGGAGTTGCTGCTACACTTGCTGGTAACGCAAGTGCTGGTATTACTATCGTATAAAATAAACTTAAATAAAAAATGAAAACAAGTGATTTCCTTATTAGCAGAAATCACTTGTTTTTTCATAAAACATCCATATTTATTTAACCAAAGCATTCTGAATATGTGCCAAATGATGCTTACCATGCCATGCATAAAGGCCAATTGCATGCTCAAGAGTCGTCAGGCCTGAATCAGGATGATTAAAGGCTCTTTGTAATTGTTCATCCGATAAGCTTGACAGTAAATAAACCCAACGTTCATGTAAGCTTTCAATTAAATTAAAAGAAATTGCTACTGGCATTTCAGAATCTGGTAGCTGTGCCCATTCTGCCTCATTGTATGGCTTAATGGTTGGTACATCCTCTGTTAAAGCTAGCTTAAAACGAATATAGCTATTCATATGACTATCAGCAATATGATGGACTAGCTGTGTCACTGTCCAGCCATTTTCACGATAAGATTTTACTAAGTCTTGCTCGCTTGCACCACTTAATGCCTCTGCAAGTTGTTTTGGTAACAAACGAATTTCATTAATCCACTCTAGTACTTGCTGTGAATTCATTTCTTTGGGAAATTGGAATTGTCCAATAGGATAACGTAAATCTTTCATATTGCTGACCTCCATTTTACTTTTTATCTTACCAATTTAATATTTTTCTTGCTACAACCTTGCACTGTAATTATCTATGTTCAATAGCTTTTCGTATTTACATATTCTTTCTGAATGGCGTCTTCAGCATCTTGTGCATTTCAGAAATATGAAAGCAATACACAATGCAAGCTTACATGCGCACACCATACACCTCCTTTCCCAATACATATACAAACATCAAAAACCCTTATTTTATAAGTATAAATAATTATAAAATAAGGGTTTACTATTATTCCTGGATATCGTATATCAACGTATCAAAGTATTTTTCATTTGTATACAGTAGAATAGCCCATTCACCAGGCTTAGGAACTTTCACATGAGAAGGTGTATGGGCATCTGCTCCATTAACAGGTCCTCCGAGTCCTATGCTCCAACCATTCACTAAAATCGGTTGTATGACTTTAGAGTCTCTATGGTATCCAATAACCGTTAATTCTGTATCTCGTACTTCATCTATTCCCCATAGATGCCACATCCATTTTTGTGTGCTTAAACTTGGCATATCTGCACCAATGACACCCGACTTATCAGCATTACCAATAATGCCTCTATCACCAAATTCCACTGCCTTTTGATTCCAATCAACTGATGCAATATCACTTTCTTGCACAAAATCAGGTAGATCCTCTGGCATTGTAACATTTGCTTTGTCTGTACAACCCACTAAAAATAATAGCAATATACATACAAATACAACTCGTTTCATAACATCCCCCTTTCTTATGAAACGTTTGTTTTAACCAGATTGTTACAGATAATTCTGTAAATTATGAAACTATCATTTTATCTTACTCTTTACAATATCAACTAATGACTTTAATGGATGGAGAATTGTAATTGCCGTGTGATCTTGAAATCGTTGCGCTGCATCCACCATCGATAGCTGGGCAACTGATATGGATTTTTCTTCAGCTGACAAAGTATGTAAAGCCCTTAAAATAGCATCATCATATGCTTCCTTTTTCCCCTGCATAATGAGATTAAATGTATGCTCAATAATTTTTCCCTCTACATCTACTGATACTCCTTGATGCTTAGCATATTGGTGAAGTCTTGCCATCGTTCCTTCGACAGTTGCAGGATTTGTAAAAAGAATAAATTGAGGCTGTTGCTTACATATACTTTCAAAATAGGGCTCATCTATCTTTATGATAGGGATCGAGGAATCGAGCAAAGTTTCATCCTCTAATAAAGCAATATAATTTGTACACGTTATTAAAATGGCATCCACATCACAACTAATTATCCATTCAATTTGCTCCTTAACTTTACGTGCTAAACCATCACTACCTTTAGACACGTGCTGTATTACGCCAGGGTCTACAAAATGGAGTATCTCTATGTCTTCAGCGCTTTGAAAAGCCTGCTCAATGTATTGTATATTGGAATAATGAGCATGCAAGCAGCCGACCTTTTTTCTCAATTAAACTCCTCCTCATTGGAAAGTCTCTTTTCCATTGTTGCTATTACTAGAGAGTTACCATTACGATTCTTCACCATTTCCTCTTTCGTTACAACATAACCTAATGAACGATATAACTCAATATTACGTGGGACACTCATACGTACTTTGCACTGACTAATTGTTATTCCCTTCGATAGTGCATATTGTTCAAGCCAAGAAATTAGTGTTTTAGCTAAACCTTGTCCCTGTCTTTCTGGGATAACTGAAAGTCTAAAAAAATAAATTCCCTTTGTACTGAGGGTAAACCTTACCATGGCAACTGGCTGTTTATTGATATAGCCAATAAACGCTTGTTCACTTTGCTGCATTGCCTGCTCAATAAAATCCACCGTTTCACTTAGTGCACTGGATGGTGGAGTGGCTTTTTCATATTCTTGAAACGCCTGTAGCATCACCTGATGTATAACTGGGGCATCCTTGCTCTGTGCTAAAACAATTTCCATCCTAAAGCACCTCTTATCGTTTTTTATTCATAATAGTGCATGTTAAAACAAAAAGAAACCGTATTATTTCGAATACGGCCTACTACTTAGTATGTTTATCTTTCACTTTTGCTTCCTTTTCAATATGCTTTCTCGCTATTTTCAAACGTTGGATATCCTTTTTCTTAAGAGGAATAATCTCTTCCTTCATCATCTTAATATAAGAAATCATTAATAAAAGTAACACCACTGTAAAGGGTAATGCAGCAATTAACGAGGCCGTTTGTAATGCTTCAAGACCTCCTGTATACAATAAAACACCTGAAATAGCTGCCATCAAAACACCCCATACAAACTTTGATAAAATGGTGGGATTTAAAGATCCTTTTGTCGTCATACTTGCCATAATAAAGGTGGCGGAATCAGCAGAGGTAATTAAAAATATTATGATTAAAAGTATTCCAATTGTGGATGCAATCATTGAAAGTGGTAAGTGTTCAAAAAGCTGGAAAAGAGCAACCGTTACATCATTATGAACAGATTGAGCGATTTGTGCATCTTGATGTAAATCAAACCACATCGCAGTTCCTCCAAAGGTCGCGATCCAAAAGCAGGCAATGAGGGGCGGAATAATTAATACACCTATAATAAATTCTCGTATAGTCCTGCCTTTGGATACACGAGCTATAAAGGAGCCTACAAATGGTGACCAAGCAATCGCCCATGCCCAGTAAAAGATTGTCCAATCCTTCACCCAAGTTCCACCAACATATGGCTGCATCCTTAAACTATATTGAATAAAATTTGAAATATAATCACCAATAGCTAATGTAAAGGTTTCAAGTATAAAGATTGTTGGGCCTGTAATAAAAACAAATAAGAGTAAGACAATTGCTAAAGTCATATTGACATTACTCAGAATCTTCATCCCTTTTTGTAGACCTGTTGTGGCTGATAACATATAGCCAATAAACATGATAAGAATAATGGCCACTTGCAAGATAAATGTATCTGGCAAACCAAAGACAAATGTCAAACCTCCATTTGTTTGTAATACGCCTAGCCCTATAGACGTTGCTACCCCCATGACGGTAGCAATTACTGCGAGAATATCGATCGTTCCTTTAACGACTCGATTTGTTCCAGTGACAGGCTCTAAAGCAGTGGAGATGAGCATATTTCTTTTTTTATTGAATTGTACAAAGGCCATAACAAGGCCCAATATGGCATAAACAGACCACTGGCTTAATCCCCAATGAAAGAATGAATATCCCATCGCAAGTCGGGCTGCATCCGTTGATAGAGGCTTTGTGTCACTGAATGGGGGTGAAAAATAATGACTCATTGGCTCAGCTACACCCCAAAAGACCAGACCGACACCAAGTCCAGCTGAAAAGAGCATGGAAATCCATGTTAGAAAACTAAACTCAGGACGACCATCTTCTGATCCTAAACGAATAGTGCCATATTTGCTAATTGCCAGTCCGAATAAAAAAAGAACGATAATAAAGACTGACATTAAATAAAACCAGCCGAAATAATCCGTTGTCATATGAAATACGCTGTTTGCTACGTTCTTAAATTTTTCTGGTATCGTTGCTCCGATAATGACCAAAAGAAAAATTGCTCCACTTGAAATAAGAAATACTGGGTTTCTTAAAATTTTATTTTGCATACAGCGCCTCCATTTATCCCAGACAGATGACCAAATTTCCTTTATTATGCGTATCATTCGTTAATTTTATTAATAAATAAAAAAGAAACCGCATTATCAAAAGACAATGCGGTCTACTATTAATGTGATTTATGCATAAAACGTATGGCTCTACTCATAACAGTTGGTACGATCGAAGCATGATTTTCGTTTAAAGCCTCATAAAATTCAACATTCATTATTTTTTCTAATACTGTCGCCATTTGGCGCGCATCATCCACCATAAAGGTTTCAAGTTCACCAGCGCTCAAAAACAAAGTTTCGTTCATATCTTGATGCTCGTTCAGAAATACTGAAGCACACTGCACTAATTCATGCTCATTCCACCAAATGGAGGGGCTAATAGCTAGATAGCGCTGGAAGCTGGATTGGTGGTGAAATAGTTGCCACAGTGCAAAGTAACCTCCTAGGGAATGACCAAATAAAGCTTGCTGTGCTTGATTTACTGGATATTGTGCCTCAATCGTCGGCTTTAGCTCTTCTTCTATAAAGCGACTAAAATCCACTGCTCCTCCAAGCTTCTCATGACCTTTTCCTTTAAATCTTGCTGGATAAATATAAGACTCCGCAGGTGCTGTAAAATCATAAAATCTTCTTTCACGCATATCGTCGCCATGACCAATTCCAATAACAATAGCTGGAAGGATACCTGTTTTTGGTGCATTACGACTTTGTAGACGCACCGCTTCCTTTACAAGGTTAAAATAGGATGAGCCATCAAGTACATACAAAACTGGAAAGCCATCTTGTGGCGCTTCCTCCTCTGGCACATAGATATTAATCGTGTACAAATAATTTGTCAATTTTGAAGTCATATGTTGTGTAATGTAGTCTACTTTAGTTGTATTCATTAGATATCCTCCTTCAAAATTTCATAGCCATAACATACAGGTGTGTTGGTTACAGGATCTTCCATAATGCGTGCATCAATATTAAATACTTTACGCATTACCTCAGCACTTAAAATTTCCTGTGGCGTGCCAGTTTGCATAATAGTACCCTTACGCATTGCAATAAGATGATCTGAATATCTGGCCGCGTGGTTAATATCATGTAGAACCATCACTACTGTACAGCTGTGGTGCTCATTTAAACTTTTAACAATGTCCAATACCTCTAGCTGATGCGCCATATCTAAATAAGTAGTAGGTTCATCCAATAGCAAGATATTTGTTTCTTGTGCTAAGGCCATAGCTAGCCAAACACGCTGACGCTGACCTCCTGAAAGCTGGGCAAGCTCCCTATTTCGATATTCCATCGTATTAGTAACTGTTAAAGCCCATTCAATCATTTCCTCATCCTTATTCGTTAAACGATTGACATTGTTGCGATGTGGATAGCGACCATACGCAATTAACTCCTCCACTTTCAATTGACCAGGAGCTATCGGTGTTTGAGATAATATTGCTAGTTTCTTGGCAATATCTTTGGTCGATAAATTTTGCATATTTTGCTCCTGCAAATATACCGTACCTTGTTGTTTTTTTAAAATACGTCCTATTGTTTTAAGGAGTGTAGATTTACCACAACCATTTGGACCGATGATTGTAGTCACTTTGCCCTCTTCTATCGTTAAATTTAACCCTTCAAAGACACGTACCTGCTCATAACCTGAAGCCAAATTTTCCATTCTAAATGCAGTTTGCACGCCATTTCCTCCTATGCCTTAGATTTCACCAGTAAATACAAGAAATACGGAATCCCAATAATTGAAACAACAATACCTACAGCCAGTTCCGATGGTGCAAAAACGGTTTTACCAATAAAATCAGCGAGGATTAACAGACCTGCACCAATTAAAGCACTCACTGGCATAACATAACGGTGCTGAATACCAACAAGCTGCTTGGCAATGTGTGGGGCCATTAAACCTATGAATCCAATACTCCCTGATACGGACACACAAGCACTGACAAGACCTACACTGGCTAGTAACAGCTTCATTTTCTCCTTTTCAACAGCTATTCCTAAACTTGTGATGCTATCCTCTTCAAGCTGAAAATAATCGAGTAAATATGATTTTCTATGCACATATATTCCTAAAATCAAAAGCCAAGGTAGCATCGTAAGCGCAAAGATCCAATTCGCATTATAAATTGAACCTGCCATCCAAATAGCCGCTGATTCAAAATCTTGTGCACTCATTTTTAAGGATAGGAACAAGGACAAAGCTCCAAATCCACTATTAATAGCTATACCAGTTAAGATTAATCGCTGCATATCCAGATGACCATTTTTTAAAGCAAATGAAAAAATCAGGATAGCTGCAATTGTTCCACCGATAAAACCGAATAGTGGCATCATTAAAATTGACATCCAGCTGTTCATATCTGCACTCACTAGCTTTACTTGAAAGAAGTACATGAATAGTACGACTGCTGCACCAGCTCCAGCATTAATCCCTAATATTCCTGGATCTGCTAGTCCATTGCGTGTAATCCCCTGTAATACAACTCCTGCCATACCTAAGCCAATACCGACAAGTCCAGCAATGACAATCCGAGGTAAACGGAACTCAAATATAACAAGATCAAATTTTGAATTTGACTCGATCCGTAGCAATGTTTTGATGACATCCATTACAGACATATCAAAAACACCATTTGTAATATGTAAATAGCTCGCAACTAAAATCATTAAAACAAGCATCAGCATGGTTAAAAAGAATACACTTGAGGTTTTTTTATGCACGTTTTTCACCTCCGTGCTTACGAACTAAATATAAGAAGAATGGTACACCGACCAATGCGGTTAAGACACCAATTGGCGTTTCAAATGGATAATTGACAACGCGGCTCAAGACATCACAAAGCGCTAAGAAAAAGGCTCCAATGACAGCTGCACAAGGAATAATATAGCGATAATCAACACCAACAAGGAAGCGTGTAATATGTGGTATGACTAACCCTACAAAGGCGATTTTCCCTACAAGTGCAACCGCTGTCCCTGTCAAACATACGACAGCTAGCATGCTAATAATACGTACTGCTTTTGTTTTCTGTCCTAGCCCCATGGCAATATCTTCACCTAATGAAGTAATGGTAATCGCTTTTGCCGATAATAAAGCCAAGATCAACCCAGTTAAACCAAATGGAATAGAAAGAATCAGCATATCCATATTTACCATATGTACCTTTGTGTTATACCAAGCACTTACTGTTTGTGATACTTGGAAATAAATCGCAATAGCAGTAGCAATACTACTTAAAAATGTGCCAATGACCGTTCCAATTATGGCTAGCCTTACTGGAGATAAGCCATTGCGGATTAACGAGCCAAAACCAAAGACAATACCAGCTCCCAATGCAGAACCAAGCATCGATAATAAAATCATTTGATAGTTTGGTAGCCCTGGAAAAAAAACAATGGCTAATGTAATGACAAATGCAGAGCCATCATTGACACCCATTAATGAAGGCGAGGCTAAATAGTTTCGTGTAATCCCCTGCATGACTGCACCGGCAACTGCTAAAAATGCTCCAACTAGTAATACCGCGGCAACTCTTGGAATACGGCCTGTTCTTATAATTTGATGATCGACATCCGATGGATCAAATGCTGTCATCGACTGCCATACTGTAATGGCACTAATATCTTTTGTCCCATACATAACAGAAATAAGTGCCACAAGGGCAATAAGGAAAGGAGATATCGCTAATATTGAAAACGACACTATGTTTGTTTTTTTCAACTTTCACACCTTTTTCTTTATCCATTTTGCGGTACACAATATCAATCACTTAAGTGTATACCCTTAACAACGCCTGCAATGAAAAATGCCACATCTTACAAAAGGCTGGTAATAGCCCGGTGATATCACCAAATCTACTACCAGCCTGTTTATACTATTTAAATAATTTTTCAGCCGCAGCATCTAAGAATTTCACCTTAGACCAAGCAGTACCACCTTGTGCTAATGGCTCAATTGTGTTGACGAAAACTTGATTATTTTGTGTTGCCTTTAAGCTAGTGAAAATTGGATTCTTTTGTAGCTCCTCTAAAGCTTTTGGCGTATCCTTATTCTCGGAATCCTCGAATTGCAGGAAAATCACATCTGGATTTACTTGTGCTAATGTTTCAAGTGATAGTTCCGCTTGCGCCTTAGCTGTTGTAACAACTTCTGGTACAGGTGCTCCTAAATCTTCATATAGAACAGGGTTTAAATAAACGCCTGCTGGATAGATGTACATCACTCCACCACGAACACGGATGATTAATACTTGCTTATCTGCTAATTGCTCCTTGGATTTTACTTGGGCATCAGCAACTTTGGCTTCATAGTCAGAGATGATTTTCTTTGCATCCTCTTCCTTCCCAGCTAAATGTGCAAGCAATGTTAAATTTTCTTTCCAATTTGTTGAAATATGTGAGTATGGAATCATTGTTTGAATTTTGTTGAGCTTTTCAGCCGTTTCTTCAGGGAATTTCGAAGTACCCACAATTACATCAGGATCCAGATTAAGAATGGCTTCTGCATTTGGCTCCATTTTATTTCCTACAAGTGTAGCTCCTTCAAAATCTGTTGCTAGATAGGCAGGAACTTTTCCACCTACTTCTAGAACACCTACTGGCTTAATACCAAGCATTGCCGCATCTTCCATTGATTCAAGACTGGCAGCGACAATGTTCTTTACTTCGGCTGGTAGCTCATATTGCTCGCCTAAGTACGTGATGGTCTGCGTTGATTTAGCTTGCTCTGTCTGTGATTCTGTTGCACTTGTCTCTGCTGTATTAGCTGTTGATGTTGCTTCCTCTGCTTTGTCTGTTCCACATGCAGCCAGTGATAATGCTAATAGTGCTGGTGCACACATTTTAAAATATTTATTCATAGATATTCTCCCCTAACGAGCTCATATTGATAATGATAATCGTTTTCATATATAAGTCAATATATAATTGATACTCATTATCATTTACGGATACTATCCTAACAAAGTGAAAAAAGATTGTGAATGGACGATTTCGAAAATGACATGGATTTTTGCCGATTTAAGCAATAAAAAAACTGCTTCTTTTTTATAAGAAACAGTCAATTATACATATCTGGCTTCCTCTATTTTTAACTTGCGATAGGCTGAGGGAGATAAACCCGTACACTTTTTAAATACTCTGCTAAAATAAAAACAATCTACATATCCAACACATTCCGCAATTTCAGCTACAGGTATTCCACCATATTCTAGTAAGTCTTTCGCACGTCGTATACGGTATTCTGTTATATATGTACTTGGATTCATACCTGTATGCTGCTCAAATAAATAAGCAAAACGACGACGCTCAATGCCCAATTCCATCGAGATATTTGATACTGAGATTTGCTGTGCATAATTTTCATGTATATACTGTAATGCCTGTTCCATTAATTCGCTGGCACTATCTAAAACCTGCATTTTTGCCGCTACAAGGATATCTTCCAACAAATTCATAAATAATGTCTTAGACTTGAATAAAGCCATATTACCAGGAAAGGAATAGCTTTCTACTAATTGCTGAACATGGCTAATAATTTGTGTGTTAAAGCCTGTATTGATTAGAAAATGTTGCTCGGCTAGTGGATATAGATTTATTTCTTCTGTAGGTAGGCTGTAATGAACAACTGCATACTCCCAACCTTTATAGCCAGTCGCTCTCACTTCTATCGGCATCTGGGGGCCAGCATGGGCAATCATTCCCGGCTCCATCATATAGGGGGTTCCATTAAAGCTAAAGATCGCACTCCCTGCAAGTGGCACTACTAAACCACACTTTTCTGGAGCTGTTGTTCTACCAGCATCTACTTCACTTGGCTCCATTTTTTTAGTAAAAACATCTGTAAATTTTACAGAAGCATGTGCAAAGTAATCAATTAAATACTTGATATCCATATGCTAACTCCTATACATGTATAACATTCTGAATCTGTGAAAAATGATGTAAATCATGATTGATTAATCCTACAAAATAGTCGATTATAGTCATTTCTGACTGCCCAATTTTAAATGACTGTTGCCATTGCTCATCTGTCCATTGCTGAATGTCCTGCAATAATTGACGCCTTGTGGAAATAAAATCATTCAATGTTTCCTCCATTGTTTGTTCACGGCTTTTCTTAGCTGCCATCGTATTCAAATGTGCTACATCTGGCCCTTTCGGCAGACGCTCATCTGTAAAGAGAAAAGGAATTCGGTAATTTTGCACAAACTTGTCCCATGGAGGAAGATGCCCAATTACCTCTGCAACCGACCATTTCCCAGGTTCAATGGGCATACGCCATTGTGCCTCAGATAACCCTCGTAAATTATCTATCCAATCTAAAGATTTTATATAGTGTTTAATGACAT
Source organism: Lysinibacillus sp. GW823-FHT02G10 (assembly GCF_058797135.1). NCBI lineage: Bacteria > Bacillati > Bacillota > Bacilli > Caryophanales > Bacillaceae > Lysinibacillus > Lysinibacillus sp. GW823-FHT02G10. The sequence goes on along the minus strand of NZ_JBXAJI010000007.1, from coordinate 133,349 downwards.
AGGTTATATCTTGTTGCAATTGTTCCCCCTCTTTCTTTTTTTATTGAAGATGAATTTTCAATTCTGGCCAACATAAATGCCATTGTTTTTGCTGAATTCTTTGACGATAAATCGCATAGGCATACTTATTTTCTAGGTAAAACGATGTTGGCTCTACTATGCCTGCTCCTAAAAGATGAATACCGTACGGTGCTGCAATCTCTAGTACCCCATCTGATAATTTTACTCCAATTGCCGTTGGGATTTCTGGGAAATGAGAGATTCCATCAACAGCAGACTGATATGGTTTACTACCATTTAGGACATGCATTCGTGCTTGATTTTTCACGGACCAAGGCTCGTTTGGAGATAACTTTCTCAGTTCTCGCTCATACTGCTTCTCTACTTCTTCTGCTAAATTTTCTTTATCAAAATATATCACATCAATATCAGCAATTGGTGTTCTTTCTTTTTTATTATGAAGGTAATCCCATACCTTTGAGCGAATAATTCCTGCGCATATCCACCAATCTGGTAGTTGCAAGTTTTCTACTGTGGATAAAATGCTCATCACCCAGTCATCAGATGCAATTAAGTTCTTCAGCTCTTCCTCCGATTGAAGCAACCTCATTCTGTCAGCCTCCATTAATATAAATTAAATTTATAAATCACTAAAAATTATATATTAGATTTATACATTAACACCATTTACCCTAAAGCTAATAAAAGAAAGGGAGAAGCTTATGAATAAAATGATCATGCTGTTATTATTTGTACTACTTAGCTTAGTTGGACTTTTCTATACAAACATTTCTTTAACACTCATATGTATCGGAATGGTAGCTGCTTTTATTGGTACACTTGCGGGAGGTGGTGGACTAATTACACTTCCTGCCATGATGCTTGTCGGTATCCCTATTCAAACAAGTATTGCCACAAACAAATTTTCGACAGGCATTTCGTCTTTATCCAGTATTTTTTATCTACTCTATCAGAAGGAGCTACATCTCACATCTATCATCAAATATATAGCTCTTGCTATTGTTGGGGGGATTTGCGGCTCACTTTTAGCGGTTTCGCTGTCTGAGCAAACTATGAACTATATGGCCTGTGTACTACTTCTTTTGGCTTTAGTCGTAACTTTGAAAAATAAGGCGTTGACGGAAGTTCCTGATTCGCTAGAACATCAAGCACCTCATTTTTGGCAACCATTTTTCATCGCTATGTATGATGGTGGTTTCGGCCCTGGCTCTTCGACATTTAGCATCTTACACTATCTACGTACTCATCATACTTACATAAAGGCTGTACAGCTCACTCGAGTACTCCTCTTCGGGAGCTGTACAGGAGCATTTATTGTGTTTTATCACACTGGCTTTATTCAATGGCACTATGCAATTGCTATGGCATTTGGCTCCATTATAGGCTCCCAATTAGGTCTTATAGTGCTCCCATACATTCCATTAAAAATAGCCAAAACACTACTAACATTGATTATTATATTGTTGCTTGTTCAAGTTACATTGAAAATAATTTAATGACCACTACTCAAATGCTCATGAATTACCTTCCATTGATCGTTAACTAATGTAAAAATATTAGTTGCTCTACCGCTACCTGATACAAATTTTTCGTTATGATAGCCTTCATAGTGATATGTATAAAGACAGGTAGCCGTCGTTTCATCAACGGTTAACCATTTTACATCAGTAGCTGAATAAACCTCTTCTTTAATGACATTCCATGCATGCTTGAAATAAGCCTCAATCTCCTCTGTTGTTGTGCATGTTTTATCAGAGAACCAATAAATTGCTTGTGGATGCAAAATAGCCTTTACTTGATTAAAATCATGGGTATTTGTTGCTTGGATATAATGTTCCAATGCTTGTTGATGTGTCATCTTCACCCCTCCTTTTTTCACAAAATTATCCGATAATTAACTTTTTATAAATCACTAGTTCTCTATCCCTTTCTGCTTTGACAGTAAATAGATGGCAGCTATAATTAAGAAAAAACCACAGACCTGAAGATTAGTTATTTTTTCATCCAATAGAATAGAAGATAAAATCATACTACTAATTGGCAATAAGCTAGTAAGTACACCTGCCCAAGATGCTGAAATTACTGCAAGACCCTGTTGCATCAAAAGAAACGCTATGACGGTTACAACAATGCCGAAATACAATACTAATCCCCACTCTGCAGCTGATATTTCTTTAAATTCAAAATATCTGCTTTCAGCTACAGCAAATGGGAAAAATAATATGACGCCAAATAAGCTAACCATAGTTGAGACTGTAAGAGCACTCATACGATAAGAAATTAACTTACCAATGATGATAAATAAAGATTCACAGAATACTGCACCTAAAATGAATAGATTGCCTAATAATGAAGTTGAATAATGGTTAGTAGAAGAATGGTTAGCAATGTTCATAAGGATAGCTCCCACTACGGCAAGAAGTATGCTAATACCCATATTCCTCGTTAATTTCTCCTTCAAAATAAAATAGGATAGGAATGCCGTGCAGACTGGCAGAGTACCAGTAATAATACCAGCTTCCATAGCAGTCGTTTTTGAAAGACCATGGAGCATTAATAGATTAAATAAAAACACCCCTAATAACGCTTGTAAAAAAATCGCTACTAACTCTTTTCTGTTTAATGTTGAAAATCCCTCTATCTTTATCCACAAAGGAATCAAAATAATTGCAGCCACAAGAAATCTTAGTTCATTAGCTAAGAAAATTGGAAAACTTTGAACAACCAATTTGCCCGCAACAACTGAACTACCAACGATACTCATCGCCACAATAACTTTCCCACTACTCCAGATCCACCTATTCATTTTTCTATACTACTCGTTCCATGGATTCATTAATAATATCGGTTACTGCTAAATATAGGTTTTCAGGGTGTTCAGCAATTCGGTGGCAAAGATATAAGTACCACTCATTTCCATACGTTAAATATACTCTACAACGATAATCTTTCCTTCTTAATTCATTGAGTAATGTAGGGCGTACACCATAAAGCATCTCAACTTCAACATTTGGGTTCTCAAGATATTGACGTCGCTCTATCTCTTGAATAAGCATTTCATCATGTGTAGCGATTGATAACGGATGATTTGCATTTACTAACTGATCAACATAATCAAGATAATGCTTATTCAGTTCTTCTGATCTGATCATGGCTATATCGACAGACTCTTGAAAAGCCCCTTTAACAAGTCTTATTTTCCCTGGATATTGCATAAGTTCTTGTAAATCTAACTTTGTACGATAAAGATGCACTTGCAATGTAATTCCAACATTTGTATACTCCGTTGCTATTTTTTTGTAAAGAGTAATAATATCATTAGTCTTAGAGGATTCTTCCATACTTATCATCAAAGTTATTCCATACTGCTGAGCTTTTTGTGTAAGCTCTTCAAGATGCTTATAAGCTATCTCAGCATTAATAGAAAGACCTATATGAGATAAATCGAAAGATACTGTTTGCTTTAAAGATAAAATCCCCATTTCCTCAATTACTTGTAAAAGCTCATCCTTTGCTCTTTGACAATCCCTTAAATTGGTTGTATTTTCCCCAATATATTCAATGGAGATATTATAATTGTCATTAAGATAATTACGTGCAGCAGCGATGGCATCCTCTCTTTTTTCTCCTGTTACATACCTTTTTGCTGCTTTCCATAATAATGGGTAGAGCTCTATTGATTGCTGCACCGCATATTTCAAGCGCTCGTCTCGTGCCGCGGCTTTTAAGGCCTGAATCACTAATTCTTCTGTTTTCTTCATATTTATTCCCCCTCTTCGGTATTGGTAAGTACTTTATCATGATAAAATTGGTAACTGTAGAACCACTTTAAAGTGATTTTAAAGGTACCACTTTCAAATCGGAGGTATGTAAAATGTTATGGATACCTATAGATCGAGCATTAGATATTCCTTTAAATCGTCAAATCTATCAGCAAATACGGGAAAAAATTTTAAGTGGACAACTTCAGGCAGGTGAAAAATTAGTATCAACACGAGAGCTTTCAGTAGAATTAAAAGTATCAAGAAATGTCATATTAGAAGCTTATGATCAGTTACTTGCCGAAGGATTTTTAATTGCACGAAGAGGAGCTGGTACATTTGTTGCAGAAGGCACATTGTTACCACAACAGACCAAACCTCTTATTACAAATAAAGCAGGAGATCCAATAGTAGGGAAAGAGGTTGTAAACTTACGCTCGGGTATTCCAGCACTCGACTTGTTTCCTCGTAAAACTTGGGCGAGGATAAGTCACCAGCTATGGCACGATAGTGAGTCCTCCATATTAGGATACGGGGTTCCAGAGGGGCGCATAGAATTAAGGCATACTCTTGCCCACTACTTATTAAGGACAAGGGGCGTTGAATGTCATCCAGAGCAAATTATTATTACATCTGGTGCGACACAGGCAATGATGCTTGTGTCGAGATTATTGCTGTCATCTAATGATATTGCTATTATGGAAGATCCTATAACTAATGATATTCAAACTATCTTTAAAGCTTCTGGTGCTACCATTTATCCGGTACCAGTAGATGAATTCGGGATGAAAACAAGCCTATTACCAGATAATATAGATCCTAAACTTGTCTTTCTAACTCCCTCTCATCAATTTCCTTTAGGAAGTACCTTACCTATTCAGCGTAGAATTCAATTAATTGAGTATGCTAGAAAGAAACATTGCTTTTTAATAGAAGATGATTATGATAGTGAGTTTCGCTACGAAGGGCCACCTGTTAGCTCTTTACAGGGCCTAGATCCAGAGCTAGTTCTCTACATCGGTTCTTTTAGTAAAATTCTCTCTCCCGCATTAAGAATAGGATACATTATCCTTCCAACACAGCTTACTGAAAAATGTCGTCAATTAAAATGGTTTACGGACTTACATACACCTTCCTTAGACCAGCTTATCCTTTCTCGCTTTATACAGGAGGGCTATATGGAAAGACATATCACAAAAATGAAGAAGTTCTATAAAAGCCAACGTGATTTTCTGATTCAATGTTTACAATCCACTTTTTCACATAACATAAAAATATTTGGCTATTCTACAGGTATGCACTTAGTTGCAGAATTTGAGAAGATTGATTTTACACGAAACTTATTAGTGAAAATAGAACAATTTGGTGTAAAGGTTTACCCAGTAGAGGATCATACAATTCAAAAGGGAAAATATAATAACAGATTGATTATTGGCTATGGTCATTTACAAAAGCATGAAATTGAACTAGGCATCACTAGACTTTTTCAAGCAATTTATCATTAGGAGGATGTCTGTGCTAGCTACTATTGAAAAACAATCAAATTACCATATTGCTACATTCAAACGGCCATTACTATATTCAATAGATGCCGTTTGGGCCGCTATGACTAACAATGAAAACCTACAAAAATGGATGAGTAATTTAGAAATCATTGAGCTACGTAAGAACGGGAAAATACATTTTAATATGAATGATGGAACAGGTAATTTTGAGGAAATAACCATCACAGATTATGTTGAGAAAGAAGTATTAGAATTTGGTTGGGGAACAGATACGGTGAGATTTGAATTATTTTCTACTGAAAAGGGTTCTTTATTGGTATTAGTGGAGACACTTCAAAATCTGACAGAGCATACACCGAAGGATTTAGCAGGATGGCATATTTGTCTTGATATGTTAAAAGATCTACTAAATGGCGTTGACCATCAATATTTCCCAATGGATGAATGGCAGCAAAGATTCAGCGAATACCAAAAAATGCTGAATAGTATAAAGTAAAATAATACAAAAAATCCTAGAGCATCATTACTCTAGGATTTCTATTATTGATAAAAGGCTGTAGCAATTGCTAGTGCTTTTAAAGGATCTTTGATTGAATCCAGTGTGTAAACAAGCTTTTCATCCTGCCACACAATTAAATTACCTGATTGATATACATCTAGCTGAGCCATGCCATATTGCCTTGGAATAGGTAGCATGTGGTTTTCTAAATACGCTACTGCCTGCTTAGCAAGTTTGACACCTGCATCAGGATTATCAGTTCGTGTATGAGTGGCAATTGCCCATCGCCCTTCGTTCCAACCAGTCCATAATGAACCAGCGCCTGCATCTTGATAACCTTTTATATTGTAACCAAGATCAACCTCTTGCCCGCCATTTTGATTAAAATTATCAAATGCTATCTGTGTGCTTGCACCTTCCACACTTTTATATTTCTTGACCAGCAATCTTCCAATAACAGTCGCTGATTTCTTTAATCGAATATCGTTAATTGGCATATTCTCTTTGCTCTCATAAAAAATAACTTCAACCTGGTCGCCCTGTGTTCTTGCTGTAGCTGATAAAAATGCACCCTCTGCAATAGGTAACGTTGTTGGCATTTTTATTGGAACATTGAAATGTATCTGCTCCTTTATTTGTTGAAGAGCTTCAGTTGCTTGAACCGCATCAATTTGATCATTATTAGACAGTGCTACAGATGTACTTGTTTCAATCTCATGTTCTTGTGCATTCTTATTTCGTTCAGCACAAGCACTTAAGCTACAAATGCTTAACAATAAAAAGAGAAATACTACCTTTTTCAACATGTTAACCCCCATTTAAGAAATGCCTTCTCTCCATATTTTCCCCTGAAAAAGGTTAACTTAAACGCTTCAGCTATTGAAGTTCATTGATGCGCTTCGTCAGCTCATTAAACTTCTGATCAAGCATTGTGTAGTCCTTATCTTTTACTGTTAGAAAGCTCAGTTTGCCTAAAATCTCTTGCCTTTCCGTTTCAAGCTTTAAACGGTGAGCCGCTGTATCATCCACTTTATTCGGTGTGACTTCTGTCCACTTTTTCTTGATGTGCTGACCGTGAAGCTCCCAAACACTGTTCGTGACTTTTTCTAGAAAGTATCGATCATGTGAAACGACAAGCAATGTTCCATTATATTGAGTAAGAGTATGCTCTAACTGCTCACGAGAAGGTAGATCAAGATGGTTTGTCGGCTCATCTAAAATAAGAACATTTTTATCCTCTAAAATATAAGCCATCAGCTTACACTTTACGCGTTCTCCCATACTCATTTTGCCTATGGGAGATGTCCAATGTGTCAGTGTAAACCCTAAATTCTTCATCAAGTTGCGCACTTTAGCACGCTCTTCAAATGTCTCTTGATAAAAATATTGCTCTGGTGTCTGATCAAGTGGTAAATCAAATACTTCCTGTGTCAGATAACCAATGTTTGCAGCTGGTGATACCCATACTTCACCCTCAGCTTCTAGCTTGCCTAAAAGAACTTTTAAAAAGCTTGTTTTCCCACTTCCATTCTTTCCTGTGATAGCTATCTTATCTCCAAATTGAGCCGTAATATTCACATCGTTAAATAGTATGCGTTCACCAAATTTTAAAGATAAATGTTTGATTTCCAGTAAGCGCTTGCCAACTCGTTGATTCGTGCCTAAAGAAAAACGAATCTCTGCTTCTGGCTCCACTGCTTCCACTCTTGACTTCGCAAGTTCAGCCTCTAATCGCTTTTTCTTAGATTTCACCTGAGAATCTAAACGCTTTGCTTTCACACGATGGTACTCCTTAAAACCTTCCAGTTTTGTTGACTGGGCGTGGCCCTTTTGTGACCAACACGTCAGTTCCGACATTTGAGCCTCAATTCGTTCAATGTTTTTTTGCTGCTTCTCGTAGGCACGTTGTTGTGTTAATCGTCGGTGTTCCCTATCAGCCATGTAGCTTGTATAATTGCCATCATGTTCAATCAGGCTTTTTTCCTCAATAGACCAGATTTTTGTGGCAACCTTATCTAAAAAATAGCGATCATGTGATACCACGATGATTGTCCCCTTATAGTTTTGTACTTGTCTGATGAGGAATGCGGTACTTCGTTCATCTAAATGATTCGTTGGTTCATCAAGTAATAAAATTTGAGCATTCTGGGAAAAACCTTCTGCAAGACGCATTTTCAGCTTTTCACCCCCACTTAACGCTGCAAATGACACATTAGGTACCTGCCACTTAGCCAGCAGATCAGCTTCTCTTGCGGATACTTCTAGTTTGTCAAAATGAGCTAGCTCCTGTTCAACAAATGTAATTTTTAAAGCCTGTGCTCCCTGAATTACTCCCATAGTTGGTGATAATGTACCTTGAATCAATTGTAATAATGTCGATTTCCCAGCACCATTCCTCCCTATAATGCCGATGACTTCGCCTTTTTTTACTGTGCCTGTCACATGCTCAAATAACAACATATCCTTTATTTCATAACGTACATCCTGTAATTTTAAAAGTTCCTTCATACTATCCATCCTCTCAGTTGGAGGGACAAAAAAATCCCTCCAATTCATTTGGAAGGATTAGTCGCTACAATATCATACACAAATAAGCTCCAAAATTATTGTGAAAACAAGCTTTGGAGTAGCTAAATATCGGCAGTGGTTTGCGAATATAAAGCAATTATTATGAAAAATGGGCAGACTAATCCTATTTTTGTTGTTCGTGAAATATAAAATTTCCTATACAAAAATTAAGATTAGTTATTCATTAGCCACCCATCTTCCCTTCATTCATCGTTATCGTCATTGTAACATCATTTTTTTAAAAATAAAACTCCATACCTTGAGCTAAGTCTATCTAAAACATTCATAGGAACGAATTTGGTTTCTAGAAATGGTACGGAAATACCAGCCATATCTTCGACTCCATCTAAAGCCAGCAATGATTTCCCTTCCTACAGCTGTTGGGAAAAACCAAAAACTTCTACCACTATTCATCCAAATATACGTATTTCTAAATAAACAGGAGCGTATACCACTAGAACCTTCTCGCCAAGCAGGAATTGGTGGTGAAAAACCTGGTGGTGTGCTCATTGGCATTTGTCCTGCGGGAGGGGGGCCGAAATGAGTTGGCCCAAATGACGTTGTTTCAAAATCATTATAACCTCCCCAACCACCAGGTCTTCTAAAATTATCTTCTCTAAATGGATTATTATACACACAAACCCTCCTTTTACATTATTCAATATATGTAAAAGGGCGATTCACCGTTGAGCCATTGCCCATTTACCAAAGGTAACCTAGTTCCTATTATTGTATAATGGAAGGAAAATCCTTCAAAAAGGAGTACTTATGAAAAAATTATTGATACTCTTATTAGCCCTGCTTATCGCAGGTAGTATGTGGATGCTGCTTGCTAAAAATTCAGTCTCTTATTCCATAAATATCCAATCAAAGCTTGCTGATGTGAAAGATTACACATACTACTTAGATAAAGGCAACGATGCCATTGGCAAGAGCATGACGAAGTTAGATTTAGTGATTGTAGAACCTCTTGAAATGCAGCAAAAGTATATCGTCAATGCTCAAAAAAGCGGTACTTTAGTGTACGGCTATATTAATGTGATGGAAGCAGACAAATGGAATACAGCACTCTATCAACAATTGAAGGAAGAAGATTTTTATCGAGACAAACAGGGTGAAAGAATATATTTTGCCAAATGGGATTCTTTTTTAATGGATTTGACTTCTACGCACTATCAAGACATTTTGCTAGCAGAAATAGAGCAACAAATTGTTCAGAAAGGCTTAGACGGTGTGTTTTTAGATACGGTTGGTAATATCAATTCCTATTTACCTGAAGATGAACAAAAGTGGCAAAATGAAGCCATGTTATCTTTTATCCAACAAATCAAAAAACGACATCCAAATATATCTGTTGCTCAAAATTGGGGATTTCAAACACTCGCCGATTATACAGCACCGTATATTGATTTTATTATGTGGGAGGATTTTTCGTATCCTGTGGTAGGAAAAGATAAATGGTCACTCGATATGATGCAACAGCTTGTCCACATACGCAATAAATTTGGTACACAGGTGATGGCAATTGGTTTTGAAGAAGAATCAAAAAGCCGTGCATTAGCTGAGAAGCATCATTTCAAATTCTTTTACAGTCCTGCTGGTTCTTACTATAATAGCTGGCAATCATCCTTACTTCCCTCTGACAAACGACTGTTTTGAGGGATATTTGTTTAAGAGCTCATCTCAGGGGTAGACTAAAAGAAAATCAGCTTGAGGTGATAGGATTGGATATGACCAATATGTATGAAGAACAAAAACATAAGCATGAAAATCGCTTTCAATATAAGCAGCGTAACATGTGGACTGGGATTTTATTTGGGCTTGGGGTTGTGGCATTTATAGATGAGGTGATTTTTCACCAATTATTACACTGGCATCATTTCTATGATAAGTCTACAGCAGCTATTGGACTAGTTTCAGATGGTTTATTTCATGCATTCAGCTTTTTTGCTACGATTGGATCTGCTTTTTTATTGGCTGATCTACATAGAAAACATGGGTTTTGGCTAAAAAGATGGCTAGGCGGTATTTTTCTTGGAGCAGGCTCATTTCAGCTTTACGATGGAATTATACAACATAAATTCATGAAACTTCACCAAATTCGTTACAATGTTGAAATACTTCCCTATGATATCGTTTGGAACATATTGGCGGCGCTATTAATAATTATCGGTATTGTCTTACTGCTCCAAACAAATCAAAAAGATCAATAGGAGGTGGCGCATCTTGCATTCTCACGATGTTCATGCTCAAAACTTTCCTATTATGGTTCAGCTTCTACTGGCCTTGCCATTTGTTCTAGCTCTTATAGGCTATATCCTCGCTGTTATTATTTCGAATCAACATAAAAAACAATGGCCTCATTTCCGTACTATCTGTTGGATTGTTGGAAATGTCTGTGCTCTGATTACATTAATCGGCCCATTGGCTGCTCTTAGTCATATTCATTTTGACGCACATATGATAGGACATTTATTGCTTGGCATGCTGGCACCATTACTTATGGCTTTAGCAGCACCAATGACTCTGCTGTTAAGAACCTTACCAGTAAACAGGGCACGTATTCTCTCTCGACTACTAAAAAATCCGTATGTTCGTTTTATTCGTCATCCAATTATTGCATCTATTCTAAATGTAGGAGGCCTATGGTTACTCTATACAACCTCACTTTTCAATTTGATGCATGAACATATACTATTGTATGTATTCATTCATCTCCATATTTTTCTAGCGGGTTATTTGTTTACTATTGCCTTTATTTATATTGATCCTACTCCACATTCATACTCTTATGTTTTTCGATCCCTTACATTAGTAGTAGCATTGGCTGCCCATGCCATATTGGCAAAATTTATTTTTGCAAATCCGCCTCATCATGTACCATCCACTGAGGCAGAACTAGGTGCTAAGATCATGTACTACGGTGGAGATGCTATTGAAATCCTTCTTGTGTATATTCTCTTTTATCAATGGTTTAAAAGCACAAGGAATAGTATTCACCCCAAAGCAGCTACTTCATCACGCTAATCTCGCCCTGTTGATTAGGTTAAATAGGATTGGATAATCTGCCAGTCCTCTAGCTTTTCAGTGAACGTTTTAATATTTTTCCCTGGTATTGGACTTGTTGATGGCATTTTTTTATAGGCTCGTCCTTCTAGAAGCCCTAAGCCAATATGCTTTTTAAAAACCTCAAATGCTTTCGCTCCATTAAAAAGCACTAATTGAATATTAGGGTATTGTTCAAAAAGGGTTTGAAAATCATTGGGCTTTTCATTGCGTATCGCTGCATCTAAACTTCCTTCACGTTCACAAGTTGCAATCGTGTCCCAAAGACCGATTGCATTGTTTTTTAATAAGGCTATTCTCTCTGTATAATCATTTGGAATCGCTATCTGTAATAACTCACCCATAATAGGCCAAAAGTGATTGCGTGGATTGCCATAGTACTGCTGTTTCTCTAACGATTGTTTTCCTGGCATGGATCCAACAATGAGCACCCTTGTTGATGAGTCTACAATTGGTAATAATATATTTTTTAAATCATTGGACACAACAATCACTCCTTTTCTCTATTGTAACGGAAAATTTGAACCAGTAAGTAAATCTTGGCTTGAAATGAACAAGGGATGTTGGCATGAATGGTTCATTTTATACGACTGCACAATTTTGTAGCCTATACAGTAGCCTATCCAAGGTGGAAGGGCCCCCCCGTATAGAAATGGATGATGTTGTTTGATTCCTTGGAGTTGTAAATTCGGTAAAAAATGATGCTCCCATAAAGCTAAAAGTTCTTTTTCTGAGTAGGATTGTAACCAGGGAGCAATCCACCTTTCTCCGTATAAATCTTTCACCGCATCTTCTGCTAAGCCTTCTAAAATGAGAGAATCCAATAAAGTCATATCATCTAAATTTTTTTTTAATATGTGTATACGACAAACATGGTTATATTCATGAGCAAATAATGCTTGAAGCTCCTGCTTTTCTAAATCACCCACAAATAAAAAAAGCGAATGAGGATAAGCGACACCATTTTTATTGGTTATCGTTTGCTGCTGAGTAATGGGGAAAATATAAATTGGTATTGATGGGCCTTTCCATTTCCTCTGTAAGTATAGGAACTCCTGCTGTACACTGGCCCATACTTTTTGCTTCTTTAATTTTTCAACATCGACTTCCTCATGAGGTAAAAAAAGACCCTGTTGCTGTAATGTATAGTGAATTTCTTCTGGAAGCCCATCTCGAAATAGTTTGACTAATCGACCGCAAAGAATCGAGCATTGTAAGCTTGTTCGCTCATCCTTTCTAGTTGATTTTCTAGCACTTACAAATTCATCTAACCACTTATCCGTTGACACAACTGCCATATTATCACCTCTTCACAGCATATGTCTTGAATAGACAATCGGCTAGTGATAAATGCATCAAATCGCATATATTAGCTTGTAATGACAATGAAAGGAGGGATATGTGTGAATCCAGCTGATGCTTATAGTCTTTGCTGTAAATATCATGGTAAACGTGTTCGAATCTCGGATTCATCTGGTAAAGTACATGTTGGAGAAATCACAAGGGTAGATAGAAGACAGGTATGGATTCTACCTGATAGAAGATATAGTGGTTATGGTTTAGGGTTTTGGGGATTTGGAGGGTATGGAGGAGAAGGTTTTGGCTATGGAATTGCTCTAGGAACAATTTTAGGTATTGCGCTAGCTCCAATTATTTTCTTCTAATTCAAACCTTTTATTTAAGTGAAAAAGAAGCCATTTCAAACATTGTTGAGATGGCTCATTTTTCATTATTGAACTTGCTCTTGTTGCTGTTTGCTTTCAATCAGCTCGGATATTGTAACAAATGTGTAGCCTTGCTTTTTTAATGCAGGTAGTATTTCTTCTAGTGCTTGAATTGTTTGTGTACGGTTCCCGCCACCATCATGAAATAAAATGACATCTCCAGGCCTTGTTCCCTTCATTACCTTTTGCACAATTTTTCTTACACCAGGCTCTTTCCAATCTTGCGTATCCTGATGCCAGGACCACATTACTACCTTATAGCCGTCCTTAACAGCAGCATTAATCATAGCATCCGTGTAATTTCCACCAACGGGACGGAATAAAACTGGGGAAAAACCAGTAATACTATAAATCGTGTCATTTGTCTTTTGAAGCTCCTCTTGCAATTTTTTGATGGAAACTTTAAATGGATGTGTATACGTATGATTTGCTAATTCATGGCCTTCTGTATAAGAACGTAAAACAAGCTCTGGATATTTTTCTGCATTTTTTCCAATAATAAAAAAGGTGGCTTTTGCATCATATTTTGCTAATAAATCTAGCACAGCAGCTGTGTATTTAGGATGTGGACCATCATCAAAGGTGAGTGCAACAATTTTATCCTCTGTTTTGATATCCCAAACAACTTCACCTGTCTCCTCATAATAAGGACGACCTCTATCTGCGTAGCCTTCCTGCACTAAAAATCCCGAGATGATTAAAAAGAAAACCATAAAAATGAATACGTAATTACGTGTCATAGCATCACCTCCCAAGTCCGAAATCACAGAACTCCGTCAACTTACTATTTACGAATTACCCGGAAATATACTTGTGAAGGATTGTCTGTTTTCTCCTTTTAATTATTTCAAAAAAATTTTAAACGTTCTTTATAATTTTGAACAATATGTGAAAATCTTTGAATAGTACTTTATTTTTTTATTTATTGATGTAAAATTAAATCAAATCTGATATATAACAGTTATTATAAATATATAAATGTTATGCAACACAATAAAGGGGATGACATATATGTGGATTATTACAGTATTTGAAGAAAACACTTATCGCATGTTTGAGTATAGTTCTAAACGTGAGGCAACAAATGCATTACATAAATTTAAAGAAACTGCTTTGCTTTCTTATACAAGATAATAAAGGATAAAAGGAATCTATTCATTTGAGTAGATTCCTTTTTGTTATAAAGTACCTCCGATGCTTCCCCTCTAATTCCTTTCATCCTTATACATCTAGCAACATATTTAGTTTTTTTTTCATGAAAATGTCGAACACCTTGCTAGCCTTCACCATATGTATATAGAGAAAAGGAGTGATTTCAATGGTGACAATTGAACCTATTATGATTAAAGGGCATTTCTTCACTGCAGTAGTTGTTCAATTACCTAAAACAACATTACTAACGATTTCTAATGATACAGGCTACATTATGTGTGGTGCTTTAGATGTCGGCCTATTAAATAGTCGCTTAGTTGATCGAAAAATTATTGCTGGTCGTGCAGTAGGCGTGAAAACAATTGACGAGCTATTAACAGCTCCATTAGAATCTGTAACATATGAAGCAGAACAGCTTGGTATTACAGAAGGAATGACTGGTGTAGAGGCACTTTTAAAAATGATCTAATTGGCTAAAAAAGCGTCAACTAGACGCTTTTCTTTTTTGTTTGCTAACTATTTGAATAAGCAATTTCCCCATTTCCCATACTGTTGGACAAAGGGAGTTGTTAGTATGAATAGTAGGCAACATGTTAAAATACACGCCACATTACTTATTATTGTTTTAATTGTTTTCATCTGGTCTGTTATAAAGCCGTCCTCCTATTTAGATTGGCTAGCTGAAGTTAGTCCTGGAATTGTGGCAATAACAGTCGTTGTTTGCATTTATCATAAATTTCGCTTTACCACATTTTCTTATTTTATTATCGCTCTCTTGTCGATCCTGACATTTATAGGTGGGCATTATACCTATTCGGAAGTCCCTTTTTTTAATTGGATAAAAGATGAATTTCATTTACAACGTAATCACTATGATAGGTTTGGTCATTTTTTAAAAGGTTTATTAGCCATCGTAATAAGGGAAATACTAATCAGGAAAACACCACTTACAAAAGGAGCTTGGCTTACAGGTATTACGATCAGTATTCTGCTCGCAATTGCTGCTTTTTATGAAATCATTGAATGGTTAAGCACAAGAATCTCGAAGGGAAGTAAAGGAGCAAAGGATTTTTTAGGCATGCAGGGAGATAAATGGGATGCACAATGGGACATGTTTTTAGCCTTGCTGGGAGCTATTTTAGCTTTACTTCTATTCACAAAGCTCCATGACAAATTTTTAAAAAGAATAAACAAATCATAAATATTTTTGCATAGCATGATTATATAACCTATGAAAGGTGGTATTAGATGTACTATGCACAGGTCAATCAACAAACACATCATCCATCACGTACTATGATTGTAATCGGCTATGGACAGGTAATGGCTACACCAAGCTCTGTACAATTACAAATTGAAGTCCAAACACAGGGCAACCATGTACAAGGTCCTCAACAGGAAAATGCGGCAATCATGAATGAAGTTATGCAATCACTTATCGCACTTGGTATTCCAAGAGAACAAATTCAAACTGCTAGTTATACAATCACACCACTATATAATTTCGAAGATGGCAAACAAATTTTTAATGGCTATGAAGTAGTCAACGCCATTTCCGTCAACGTTTCGGATACCAATGATTTGGGCTTAATCATTGATACGGCTGTAGAAAATGGGGCAAATCGAATAACCAATATTCAGTTCAAAATGGACCATACCGATGCTTACTATCAGCAAGCATTAAGTTTAGCGCTACAGAATGCTCAATTGAAGGCGAAAACAATAGCAGAAACTATGCACCTGCCTTTGCAGCCACTCCCTGTAGAGATTGTGGAAGAGCAGGCTAACACACCTATCCTTTATCGCTCTATGGCTGTATCCTCGGGAATCACGCCTATAGAACAGGGACAAATTGCTATTGATGCTACTGTTCGTGTGAAATTTCAATACTAAAGTTAGGAGCCTTCCGCTACTCAAAGTGCAGAAGGCCCTCATTTATTTTACAAGTGTATTTTTTTCAATAAGGATTTCATCATCCTGAGTTTTAATAACCATATCAAAATGTTGGCAATGTGGATGCATAAATAATTCATATTGAATACGTCGCTCATCATGTGATTGTTTTAAATAATTTATATCTGTCCCTCTTTCAAGCACATCACGATCTGATCTTCTTTTAAGTTCTGTAGCCCCATCCGTATAAAAATAAATCTTTAAATCGAATAACTGCGGATCTATAAATGCTACACACATTCCTTCTACTATCGTGATCTGTTTTTTTGAAGAAATTAATGCACTTTTCATATAATGTGTATCGATTGTCATTAAATCGAGTCCTTCTCTTATCATCTGAACATCTCGCTCCAATGATGGTAGATGATGAGCAGCGGGATGACAAGCCGTCATTTTAAAACGATGATGCTCATTTTGATATGTATATTCAAGTATTGATTGTTTGCGAATATCCGAATCCACAATATACGGATCAGTATTTAAATAATTCACTTCATCTTGATCTAAAGCATGTATAAGTTTTTTGGCAAATGTCGTTTTTCCAGCAGCTCCATGACCAGAAATGCCGATTATGATTTTTTTATCAGCTTGTTTAACCCATCTTAAAATTTCTTTTAATATCGTCTCCATCATACTCTCCTTCACTATAAAAGGTATGGCAAGAAACAATTCCTACCATACCACTTAATATTAGCCTTCATTATACGGGGAATCCCATATTCGCTCTATCATTACTCCATTATGCTTAGGGCTTAGTAGAAAAACATCTGGGTTGCTTAAATTTTTCCAACAGTGAAAATCAACATCCTTATCATAATACTTCAATAGCAAAGAGATGATATTGCCATGACTCACAATTAATGTATTATCAACATCCTGAGCAAATGCATCTTTTACAAGGTCTACAATTCGATGCATCGCTTCATTACTGGATTCTCCACCATCATATTTTAAATCCATATCAACAAATGTCGCCTGTAATTTTTCGTACCAATCTGGAAAATCTCTAGTACTTAAAAGCCGCTCCGAAAGACGTTCATCAATTTCAATCTTCATACTTTCTCTGCTACTTAATGGTTCAATGGATTGGATTGCTCTTAAGAAAGGGCTAGATACAATTCGATCAATTTTTAGATTCTTGAAAAATTCAGCTAAACTATTTGCTTGCTCTATTCCCTTCTGTGTTAAGGGTGCATCTAGTGATTGTCCTTGTGCTAGACAATGTCTAATAACATAAATTTTCCCCATAAAAACCTCCTAATTTAGAAAGTCATTTATAAACGATTATTATACCCCGTTTACTAAATAGCTCAGATTTAAATGTTCCTATTCATTATCTCACTTGTTCTACATTTTTCCGCCCAAAATAATTCGTCCCTATCACACCAATAATAATCATGATGCCACCAATAAGATGATATAGATGGAAATCTTCCTGTAAAAATAAGACCCCTGCCAAAATAGTAATAAGTGTTGCAAAATTGCTAAAGACACTCATTTTAGATGCTTCCAATTTAGATAAAGCATAATTAGATAAATAGGATGTACCAAGTGAAGATAGTATACCTAAATATAAAATAGCGAAGACAAAATGAGCATGTGTTAATGGCTTAAAAAATTCATTGAGTGTTCCATTCATCATATGACTTCCAAGAGCCATTCCATTAAAAATAACAAATCCACACAATGTCATGACATATGTTAATGCTAGTAAAGAATATTTCTTGGTAAGCCCTCTAGCAAAAATATTATAAAGTGATGTCGCAATTGCTGATAGTAAAATAAATCCACTTCCTATGACATTTCCTGTAGTAGTATTTGCTCCATTCATCATTAACAGATAGATGACACCAAGTACGGACAAACTTACTGATACAAGTTGACCCCGAGTAGCTTTTTCCTTTAACAATAAACCTGCCAATGCTAATGTAAAAATAGGAATTGTCGCTTGAATAATTCCCGCCTCTGATGAGGAAATTTTAGCAAGTCCAAGCACTTGAAACGTAAAAAAAGCAATTGGATACAAGATGGCTAACGGTAATATTTTTAGTAGGTCCTGCATGTTCATTATTAGCTTATTTTTTGTCATTACCATGATTATAACAATACCGATGAATGCAAAAGTAAAACGATGTGCAAGTATATCAATAGGACTTGCTACAGTCAACGTAACTTTCACAAACATAAATGAGAGCCCAATGACAAATGCATAAATTATTGCTGCTATATAGGCATTTCTATTTTCTGACATAGGATCGTACTCCTTCTTTAAACATTCCGGCCGGTATAGTTATCGTATTAAATAGAGAACTTATTGACGATATAAAAAAAACACATCTGTACCGATACAGATGTGCTGGAGGTTATGTATGCTTAAATACGAATGGATTTATTCTCAGCTCCTGACTCAGATCCAAACAGGCTCACTTCAAGCAGGGGCAAAACTCCCCTCGATTCGCCAGTTATCACAGCAATTTTCCTGTAGTAAGAGTACGATTTTAGCATCTTTAAAAAAACTGGAGGATCAGCATCTTATCTATTCAATGCTTAAAAGTGGCTACTATGTTGTTGATCATCAACTGCCCATACAACCAAAAATGAAAAATTACATAGATTTTGCTACATCTTCGCCCAATTGGCATGCATTCCCTTATCAAGATTTTCAGCATTGTATTAATAAGGCCATCGACACATACCAAGCAGATTTATTTAGATATGGGACACCAAAAGGCCTACCGTCATTAATAGCGGAAGCAAAAAAACTATTAACAAGCTATCAACTGTTTACAAAGGAAGAAAATATTTTCATTACTTCAGGTGTCCAACAATCTCTATCCTTGCTAAGTATAATGCCCTTTCCAAATGGTCGCTCAACGATCTTAGTGGAACAACCTAGCTATCATTTGTATATGGATTATTTAAAAACCTATGAACTTCCGGCAATGGGCATCAAAAGAACAACGGATGGCATTGATTTAGATGAACTAGAAAACATTTTTAGTAAACACGACATAAAGTTTTTTTATACGATGCCACGTCTGCACAACCCTCTAGGAACTTCCTATAGTAAAAAAGAAAAGGATTCAATACGAAAACTTGCCTATAAATATAATGTGTATATAGTTGAAGATGATTATTTAGCGGATTTTGAGCAAAATACAAAAATAGATCCCCTATTTACGGAGGATACACAGGATCGGGTTATTTATTTAAAAAGCTTTTCTAAAATTATGTTTCCTGGCTTACGTATCGGACTTGCCGTATTACCAAATGTTTTGATTAATACCTTTCAACAGTATAAAAATACCACTGATATTGATAGCTCCATGATCTCCCAAGCTGCATTAGAGCTCTACTTGAAAAGTGGTATGTTTGAACGTTATCAGAAGAAAGTCAGTGAAGCTTATGCAAGCCGAGCAAATCAACTTCAACAATCTATAGCAACTCATCTGGCAGACTATCAATCCTCTAAGGAAATCTGTATGCATAGCCATATCATTCTACCGAGACAGGTGAATACTTCTAAGATTATTGATCATTTGGCACAACAAAATATTTTGTTAGATCCTATTAAACGCAATTATTTAGATGCATTTTATCGGGAACGTATTATCAAACTAAATGTATCGAATATAGACGAATCCAAGATTGATGTTGGCATAAGGGAAATTGCGCTAGCCCTTCATAACACAAGCAATTATTTCTAAAGCACATTATTCATGAAACCTTATTGTAGCTCATATAATTAGACATCATAAATTGGTTCAACAAGGAGGATTCAATGCAATCTGAGAAATTGCGACTAAGGAAGATTCAACGTCTTGCATATGAAATTATGGATGAGATGCACAAAGAAAAGCATCGCACAGAGATGCACAAATTAATTCCGATTATTGATAACTTGTCGCGGGCAATTGGGGATTTAACAGATTCTGTTGGTAAATACTCACTGGATTATGTAGAAGAAAAAGTAAAAAATGCCCATGCTCTTTTATTTAACAAAGAAAAGGTAGATATTTATTAATAAAGACAGGGAAAAAGGGTAACCATATACATGGCTACCCTTTTGGCATTAATGCGTTTCAGGTTCGAATGTTTTACAGTCTGTTTCCTCGCTGTTGGAAGCATGTTGTCCCTTTTGGCTGACAACATAAATTTTTTCAGCTGTGCATTTGTTACCAGAATCCCAAAATGTGCAGTTATTGACTTCACAAAGAATTTCTTGTGCCATCGTCTCACACCTCCTCCTTGTTATCTTTAACAAATTAGAGGTAATCAATACGTTATTCAAAAAAGTCATCTCGCACTTTTGTCAGTGCTGTCTGATTCACTCCATACTGAAGTCTAGATTAGTAGGATGATTTGATAAATGTTCCTGCGTAAGCATATTTGTTGAGGGTACCTTGTTGTCAACTTCTTCAAAACGGAAGCCATCTGCCCAGACTTTACCCGAACCAATTAGTAACACACCAAAATAAATGGAATTACCTTCTTCAGGTACGTCTAAGACAATAGAATAATGATTCCATTCAGTAGAACCTGTCACAGGGCGTTGATCCATATTATCAAATTGAATCGTATCTCCTGTACCATTGTCAATACTCATCCATGCACCACACTTTGTTGCATCTGCCGTCTTTAAGTAGCATGACATTTTCAAGCGTTTCCCTTTATAGTCAGCTGCCTGAAAACCCTGCATCATTGTAGCAAATTGACCATGATTTGCTGAGGCAGTTGTGGAATACAATACTCCTGAACGCTTCCCTGAATGAAATACCTTGTCATCTGTATGAAATTTATACAATTCAGGATTAGCACCACTCAACACCCAACCTTTAACCTGTTCAACTGTTTCCATGTAATGTTCCTCCTCCATCATATTTAATGATTGCATTACTTTTCGATACTTCCCTGGTGGTAAAGCATAAACTTCTTTAAAGGCTCTTGTAAAAGCCTCTTGTGATTGAAACTGAAGTGTAACAGCAATCGTTAATATCGATACATTAGAGTACATCAAATAACTCGCTGCCATAGCTAGCCGACGTATACGAATATATTCACCAATCGTAATTCCCGTTTCTTGCTTAAAAATTCGGCTTAGATGGTACTTCGAATAGCCAGCAGTATTAGGAAGACATTCAAAAGAAATTTCCTCCATCAATTGCTCCTCGATATAGGCAATAGTTCTTTGTGTCGCTTGACTATACTCCATGTTACTCACCTCATCTTTATCATAATGGAGAAGGAAACAGATTTTTTGATGGAGGTTGCTAAATTTAGCTTAATCAATTATTTTTGTTGGTGTTGCTTCTTGCACAACGATGAGACCATCATAAGCTTCCTTAGGTGTCATTTTAATGGTGTACAGCATTTGTGTCAGCTTATACCACGGACGAAAATCATCGCCGATATTGCCCATTCTTTGCTTTTTGGAAAGAATATTCGCCAGCTCCTTCGATTGTTTGGCAGCTTCAAAATCCACATAAAAGATGTTATTATCAATGTCACTAAAGGCATCCACTAAAGCATTGTGATGCTTAATCGTATATTCCTTTCGTGCTCCAGACCCATTTTGTGCCTGGAATGTATTTTTCACAAAGTCTGTGCCAATCGCAAAATATTGATCTTTATATATCTCACTTAAATAATGCCCCATCGATTGATAGCCTGCCATCGTAGCAGAAGTTTTCTCAATATGACCATTATGAGCAGACATTAATACTTTATCATGACCTTGTGTTGCTTCATATTCAACAATCCATTGTAAATTTTCAGCTAAATATTCGTCCCGTAAATTCATATAATTACCATCATTTAAAAATAATTGCGTACGCTGCTTCATAATTTGCGCATATTGAACAGCAAATGCGAATTCATCCTTTGAAGATTTTTGCTCATACATCGCTTTGTTTGATTGTAAATCGTTGATTATTGTATCAATCGTTTTATCAAGCTCAAGTAGCTGACTATCCGATAAATCTCTCATCGTTTTGTTGGAAACATGCTCTAGCTTAGTCGTGAATTTTCGTGCATTGTCAGCATGTACCTTGGCGTAAAAATCAAGTAACCCCTTTTTGCTGTAATCATAGCGTTGCATATCATTTCCATAAAAATAAATTTTCTCTTGATCATCAACTGTCTGATTATAGTCATGCATCCACTGCACAAACTCTACCATTTGTTCAGTTTTGTAGATGCCATAGTCTAACGCTTTTATAGCTTCCTCCGCCGTTCCGACACCGTTTTCGATAAATTGATTTATCTGTTGGGCCCCACCAAAATCTCCTTCTAAAACGAAAACATGGACATTTTCATTTTTTATCATCGCTTCAAATACATCTTTTTTTAATGTTTGAAATTCGATATTGCCATGTGTTGCTTCCCCAAAACCAATAATTTTTACATCATCAGGAATGTTGATATCTTTAATTTCATTCGTATATTGTGCGGCATCTTTTACGGCCTCTCTCTGTCCACATCCTACTAAAGCTACTAATAGCATCGATGCAGTTAAAAAACGTAAGCTACGTTTCAGCATTCTCATTCTCCTTTTAGCTTAAATAGATTTTCGCTGGAAATAGTAATATCCTCCGAGGAAAAATACGATGAATCCGCCACCTACTACGGTTAACAATTGCTCCCACGGTACAAAGAATACATCGTCTGTATTGCCCCCTATATACATCATCGAAAAGGGTTGTGCCCAAGGATAATACGGACCAATTCTTTCAGAATTCACTGCTAAAATTGATGGTAAAGTAAATATGACATTAACAGCAAATGGAGCAGCAAAGCTTTTAAACATAATGGACATCCACAATTGCAAGGCTACTAATGGCAGTGTCGCTACCCAGCCTCCTACTATGCTTTTCCAAACAATCTCCATAGGAAAAGAATCTGTATAGCCTTTTACCATCCCAACAGCAAAGACCGAGCCTAAATACATATCTGCATTGCTAAAACAAGCAGCATAATCAATATGTATTTAGCTACAAATACTTTCCCTCTTGTTACTGGTAATGCTAAAAGTTGCTTCCATCCACCAGACTGATGTTCATACCTACAAATAAGACTGGTAAAAACACCAGAAATAAGAGGTAAAAATAATAGAGCATATGTTAAATTCATCGAAAATAACGATATATACCACTCATTGATTTCAATCCCCTGCATGTTGTCCTCTAAATTAGCGGATAGTCCTATAAAAAGTCCAATAATGGGTCCTGCTAAAATAATTGGTACCATTTTTGATTTACGTAACTTAAACCACTCAGCTTGAAGTAAAGTAATCATTATTTCACGTCCCTTCTTGCAAAATCAACCATGCCGATAATATAGAGTAAGATACCAATTCCTACGCCTAATAAGACATTGATCACCGGCTCATTCCATTGGTTCATCAATGATGGCCATTTCCATATCATCCAATCTGGAAGAACATAGGAAGAATAGGAAAAAATCACCCCAAAAATGCCTACAGTTATAGGAATCCCTTGATTATGACTTACACTCGCTATCCACAATTGAAGTGCCAAGATAGGTAATGCTGCAAAAGCAGGGAAATAACTATATTTGGCTAGCTCCATGTAAGGTACCGTGTCACCTAATTCTAAAAACAGCCCGTAGCTCAGCGTAAAAAACATTAATAACGTTGAGGCGAAGAATAGTAAGATAGCTAACAACGTAAATTTAGACAAATACACGGTTAATTTCGAAACAGGTAATGCAATGAGCTGCTTCCAAGCATTGGTCTCATTTTCAATGCTTGCTATGAATGACGTAAGAATGGCAATACCCAAGACTATGGCAAGCGGTGTAAATGAATGCACATTTAATAAGAAATAGCCCCAATCATCCTCACTTTGCTGTAAGAGATAATCCTTTCTTACTCCATAATTGACCATTTGCAGAGCAACCACCCCTAAAGGGCCAATAAGCGTTAGAAGCCATAATCCTTTACGTTTGATTTTTAAGAAGTCAGCAGTTAATAGCTTTCCCATCATATCTCCTGTTCTCCCATCGTCATTTGGAGGAATATATCCTCCAATGAACGTTTCTCTTCCTCGACTCGGAATACCGATATACCTTCCTGAACAAGAACTTGGACAATATGAGCAACCTTTTCATCCGAGCACTCTTCTAAGAAAATCACACCACCCTGATAATCTGCCTTAATACCATTTGCTAATAAGAAGCGCCATCCTTTTTCACCATTGTTTACTTTAAAGGTAACCTTTGGTTGGGCAAATCGACGCATAGCCTCAATAGAATCTTGGAAAATTAATTTCCCTTTCGAAACAATCCCAACTTGTGTTGCCATTTGATCAATCTCTGATAATAAATGGCTGGAGATTATAATGGTCATGCCATATTCCTCTGGTAATCTTTTAATTAAATTACGAATCTCTATAATGCCTGAAGGATCTAGGCCATTCGTTGGTTCATCTAAAATAAGTAATTCAGGACTATGTAGTAAAGAAGCAGCAATACCAAGACGTTGCTTCATTCCTAAAGAGAAACCTTTGACCTTTTTATGGGCAGCTTCCTTCAAACGGACAATTTCCAAAACTTCATCGATTCGAGTTTTCGGTACACCTAGTATTTTTCTTAGTGCCTCTAGATTCTCATATGCTGTTAAATGTGGATAATAAGAAGGGTTTTCCACCAACGAACCAATCTTAGCTAAAATTTGGATACGTTCCTTCGTAATATTCTTTTCAAAGACTTTAATTGTTCCAGAAGATGGCTTCATTAAACCTAGAAGCATTCGAATTGTAGTCGTTTTACCTGCCCCATTCGGACCTAAAAATCCATATATTTCACCTTTGCGTATTTGCAAGTTCAAATTTGATACAGCTTGCTCTTTTCCAAAGCGTTTTGATAAGTTTTGTGTTTGTACGATATATTCCAATGTCCTCACCTCTTTAACTATCTTAAAAAGGGAAGTTTAAAAAAAGGTATGGGCTAAGTTTAAATTTTGTTTAAAAAATCATTTCTATCATAAAAAAAATCTGCGAAGCATTTATTTCTCAAGCTTCGCAGATTTTTTTATGATAATTTTAGTACCAGAGTGATCGGAATGGATATCCCATTCAAGATGCATGCCCTTTATCATGACATCAACAATTGACAAGCCGATTCCGGCTCCCTTTGCATTCGACTCATTTTTCATCCCTTGACCATGATCCTCAACAATAAATGCTGTATAACACGCCGTCGATTCGGTTTTCACACTTATATATTTACCACTATTCGCGTGGCGCAGTACGTTTTGGAAAATATTATCAAATACTCTCCCTAACCATAATGGATCAACACGCCATTCAACAGGTTCAAATGACTGTAGCTCAATATCGATTGTAAAACCTTCTCGCTCGAAAACTGGATACCATGTCGTTAGATGTTCCCTTACAAATCGGATAACATTGATGTCTTTCGGTTCAAACTTATATTTACTTGCCATAAGCAATGTGTAGGACATCAAATTTTCAATTAAAGCATCAATATTCACTATGGATGTGTCCATAGCCTTTAATGCTTGCTTCCCTTCCTCAGATAACGCTTCTTTGCTAATTGTATAGGATTGAGCTCTTACCTTCGTTAAAGGTGTCCGTAAATCATGTGATAAATTAGCAATCAGTTCACGTCTTAGCTGTTCTTCCTTCTGTTGACGTTGTTTACTGTCTCGCAGTTCACAAACCATTCTGTTAAAACTATGCTCCAATTGCCCAATCTCATCTCGTTTTTTCACCTGAATTTCAATAGGTAGACCATCTACATCACGTATTTCCATCGCCTCTTGCAGATGTAATAGTCTTTTTCGAATTCCCTTGAAAAATAGAAGCGAAACTACAATAAAAAATAAAATAACTGCAATAACACCAAAAAATAAAAAGTTACCATAGTTATCATAGACCTTTATAAGTGGAGGATTAAATGCTACCCTTGGAATCTCTAATACAATAAAGCCATTTGATATATCATCACCTAAGAAGGCAATAACAGTAAATGGATCATCTCCATAACGTTCTTTTATAAATTGAGTTGTATAGGCTGGTGTCCACTTTGCTGGTAACTGATCCTTCACATTCCATGTAGTCAGTAAGTTCCCCTCTTCACTTACCCAAAACATAGAAGCCGTAGGAAATTGCTCTTGCCACTTTTGAAATAACTGCGTAATCGCATCATCTGTTGCATTGGTCATATTTTTAGCCTGTGCATGCCATTGCTCTTCAATATCACTTTCTACAAGTACTCCACTTGAAAAATCTCCTGTCCCTGTCTTTGTAATGCCTAATACGAAAATAGCAACACCCAGATAGGAGATTTGCACAATAGATATGGCTAATATAATAATGAGCATATATTTCGCTAATAATGATCGAAAAAATTTCATTGTTTCACCCTATAGCCAATGCCTCTGATTGTTTCAATAATCATAGGCTTTGCAGGATTGATTTCTATTTTTTCTCTTAAGTAACGAATATGCACCATGAGTGTTTTATCACCTTCTATATAGCTCTCACCCCAAACACCCTCATAGAGTTGTTCCTTCGTTAAAATTTGATTTAAATGACGAATAAAATACTGTAATAAATAAAATTGTTTTCCTGTCAAAAGAATTTCTTCTTCATCAATCGTATTGATTATTTGCATATCTTTCGTATCAATTTTAAGGTGCTGCAATGTCAGTACATCATCACTTTTTTGATATCTTCTTAATAATACTTCCAGTCTTGCTACGAGCTCATCAGGGTGAAATGGCTTTGTTAGGTAATCATCAGCAAAATGCAGCCCTTCAATTTTATCTTCAACAGCTGTTCGTGCTGATAACATTAGAATTGGCAGGTCTTTATTTTCCCGTTTAATTCTTTTACCTAAGGAGAAACCGTCCAATCCAGGTAGCATCACATCCAATATAGCAATATCTTTTGAGTTAATATGTTGCTCAAGCCCCTCCCCTGATTCCAGCCATGTCACGTCATAACCTCGTTCAGTTAATTCCTTGCTTACCCATTGTCCGATTTCTTTTTCATCTTCTATGTACAATATACGAATCAATGTTCAACCTCCTTGATACATTTAACTAAAATTAGAAATTTATAATTTCCATACATGGTTATTATAGGGGAACTGTTATTTATTTTCTTAGGAAATTCAAAAACGTTGATTTATTGAAAAAAGCAACTAATAAAAGTTGCTCTTTTATAGTATACGTTGCTACTTTATCAACTGCTTCAAATTCATTTAGAAAGGTGTAGGGAATCGGTATTACAAGGCAAGCCCCAAAGCATGCAAGAATCATATACTCCTAAGTTGAATTATTTTTTCATCGACGTTGCTCGCTTCACATTTAGGTGCTTGAAAAAAGAAACTTTACTTCTTTTTTCTTTGATAAATATGCTAACATGGCCCTAACTATATTAAAAATATTAGAGAAATATAATTTACTTAGGTTTTACCTATAATAGAGGGGTGTTTATGTTTGGATATAAGACAACTACGCTATTTTATAGCAATTGTGGAGGAAAAAAAGATTTCTGCTGCGGCTGAAAGGTTACATATTTCTCAACCACCGTTAAGTCAGCATTTAAAAACGATGGAGGAAGAACTCGGTTCAAAGTTGGTAGAAAGGAGCGGCAAGTATTTTGAAGTAACTGAAGCGGGAAAGACATTATACAAATATGCGTTGCAGGTTGCACAATTAATGGAAGAGGCAGAAGCAGAGGTTAAGGATATTGGATTAGGCCTTCATGGTCGATTGACATTGGGCATTAATACATTTTCAGTAATTGAGCTACCTCAATTACTACAACAATTTCAACAATATTATCCAAAGGTGACTTATAAAATTCAACAAAACGAATCTTCTTATCTATGTAAATTAGTAAGAGACCGTATTGTAGAACTTGCCATCATTCGCTTACCTTTAGAATTAGATGATTTCTCTGTTCTTCATATGTACACTGAACCATTTTACTTTATACAATCCAAAAAATTCGACTTCTTAGAACACGATGTATCTTTAGTTGACATACAAAATTGGCCAATCCTTTTACCAAGCACTGAAGGCTTAGGCGTACATTATTCGATATTAGAAGCATTTTCTCGCTTCCAGTTGCAGTCCCACATTGTTGGAGAATGCTCAGATACGGCACTGTTAATGAACTTGATTGCTGCTGGCTTTAGCTCCTCTATCGTACCTGAAACTATTTTAAAGCAATATGGAGATTTACCACTTCATACATACAAAATTCCATCAGCAGAATTATCCACCTCAGTCGGACTCGTATGGCTGAAGAATCATTATTTATCTAAAGCCGCTCAAAACTTTGTGGATTTAATGAGGAAGTATTATTGTTAACGATTAATAAAAAAGAGAACAAATTAGAAACGTTAGTTTGCTCTCTTTTTGAACAGTTATTGAATAATCAGCATATCATTCTCATCAAACTGCCACATGTCGCCATAGGCAACTTCCCAATAGTAGCCATTTGGATCTTGAAAATATCCACTATAGCCACCCCAAAATACAGTTACGGGCTCCTTAATAATTTCTGCACCCGCCTTTTTTGCTAATGCAAAGACTCGATCTACTTCTTCTTTTGATTTACCATTATAGGCAAGCGTGATTCCACCAAAGCCTTGGCTAATTTCTGGTGGATTAGATTCATTAATATCTTTGACTAAACGTTCAATTGGAAATAACGATATTTTTGTTCCTCCATTATTAAAGAACATGACATCGGGATTCGTCTCCTCTCCGTATACCACCACTTCAAAACCCAGTCCCTCTCGATAAAAATTTAGAGATTCCACCATATCTTTAACACCTAATGTAATTAAATTTAAACGATTCATCTTCAAAATCCCCTTTTTAAAGTATTACTACTTTAATTCTCTACCGAACGTATATTTCCTTTTATTACCGCAAGAAAAATATTTGTTTAATTGTCTCCAAAGCCTTTTGTAGACTACTCGATATTTTTTACTAGTAGTTAAGACCCATCAGGTGTGACTTTTTTATTTAATCGTTCATCATCAGTAAATATTTTTATTCCTCTAATCATTGCCAGCTCACAAAAGTTACCTCTACGTTTCTATGACACAAAAAAGTACGTACTTTTTTTGAGAGTTTATTAGCAGCATAATGAGTAAGCAATCCAATAATCACAAAACATGGAGGACTAAAAATGATTACTCATTTACAAGATACAATCACTTTAAATAATGGCCTACAAATGCCTGGTATGGGTTTAGGGGTTTTTCAAGTAGAAAATGACGCTACTGCAGAAATGGTTAAAAATGCTATCGAGGTTGGCTATCGAAGCATCGATACTGCTGCTATTTATGGCAATGAAGCAGGTGTAGGAGAAGGTATTAAACAAGCTCTAGCATCTACTGGCTTACGTCGTGAAGATTTATTTATCACATCTAAAGTATGGAACGATGGTTTAAGCTATGATGAAACAATTGCAGCTTATGAAGAGAGCCTAAAAAATTTAGGATTAGATTATTTAGACCTTTATCTAATTCATTGGCCTGGTAAAGATAAATATGCTGAATCGTGGAAAGCACTTGAAGACTTATATGAACAAGGCAAGATCAAAGCAATCGGTGTATGTAACTTTACTGTGGCACACTTGGATAACTTATTATCATTTGCTCATATTAAACCTGTTGTGAACCAAGTGGAATTCCACCCACGCTTACAACAAGTGGAGCTTCGTTCATTCTGTGACAAGCACCAAATTCAACTTGAAGCATGGGCACCTTTAATGCAAGGTGGACTTCTTGAAGATGAAACAATTTCAAAAATCGCAACAAAATACGGAAAATCAAATGCTCAGGTTATTTTACGCTGGGATGTACAAAATGGAGTGATTACAATTCCAAAATCAGTACGTAGAGAGCGTATGATGCAAAACGCTGATATCTTTGACTTTACTTTAACAGACGAAGAAATGGCATTAATCAATGAGATGAATCGTGAACAACGTGTTGGACCAAATCCAGATGAATTTGACTTTGCTCTATAAGCATTAAAAAGAGGAAAGAGACTGTCTTGTATATGACAGTCTCTTTCTCCCCTCATTATGATGTTTGCTGCATGGCAATATCATCATCACGTTGTTTTAACAGTACATCTTCACCTTTATCCTGTAATAATTCAACATGTTTTTCACCCCACGTACAAAGCATGTTCAGAATTGGTTCCATTCCTTGTCCATAGGCTGTTAATGAATATTCAACTTTTGGTGGTACTTGATTGAAGACCTTTCGATTGATTAACCCAGCCTGCTCCAGTTCCCTTAATTGGTTTGTGAGCATTTTTTGTGAAATACCTGGGATCAATCGTCGAAATTCGTTTGTTCGAATTTTACCATGGTGGTTTAAATGACAAAGAATAACTGGTTTCCATTTACCACCAATAACTTCTAGTGTAGCTTCAACACCAATATTATAAACTTTTTGCATCGTAAACCTCCTGTAATATCCAAAAGTAACTAAAAGTACTCTACATATCTTTTTGGTATGTATGAATATTACTACACATAATAAAAAAAATCAAAGGAGATAGTAGTAAAATGTCAAAATCAAAAAAGCCAAATGCTAAACTTACCTTACTAGCACTTGCTATCAGTGCATTTGGTATAGGGTCCACTGAATTTATCAGTGTGGGACTTTTACCATTAATTACAGATGACTTTGGTATTTCTCTTAGCACAGCTGGCTTAACCGTTTCTATATATGCACTAGGGGTAACTGTTGGGGCTCCCTTACTAACAGCTTTAACATCCCGCCTTAGTCGAAAAACCGTATTATTGCTTGTCATGTCCATTTTTATAGTGGGTAACCTAGCAGTCGCTTTAGCTCCTAATTTCGCATTACTATTAATCGGACGTATTATTTCAGCATTAGCACATGGTGTGTTTATGTCCATCGCTTCTGTTATAGCAGCAGATGTAGTGGAACCAAATAAACGAGCAAGTGCTATCGCCTTTATGTTTACTGGCTTAACATTAGCTACTGTAACAGGTGTCCCACTCGGTACATTTATTGGACAAGTAACAGATTGGCGTATGTCATTCATTTTTATTGTTGTCATTGGAATTGTCGGTTTAATTAGTAATGCATTTTTAGTACCTAGCCAATTATCGAAAGGCAATCCCATCTCTATTCGTGATATTGGCAAAGTATTAGGCAATATTCGAATGATCTTAATACTATTCATTACCGCAATTGGATACGGCGGTGCTTTTGTTGTCTACACATATGTTTCACCTATTTTAGAGCAATATATGGGGTATTCCCCACATACAGTCGTCATTATTCTAGTTGTCTATGGTATTTGTGTAGCTATCGGTAATACTCTTGGAGGTCATTTTGCTAATCATAATCCGCTACGTTCCATCTTTATTATTTTTGTTGGACTTGCATTGGCATTGCTTGGCATTGGCTTTACTCTTGAATCACCTATTATGGGATTAATAATGGTGCTGACAATGGGATTGTTCATGTTTATGAATGTCCCAGGATTGCAGCTATATGCTGTTCTACTATCTGAAAAATATATACCATCAGCAATTTCAATGGCCTCAGCATTGAATATTTCTGCTTTCAATATTGGCATATTTTTAGGCTCATATATCGGAGGCTTTATTATTCGCCACCAATCGTTGGCGCATACGCCTATATACGGATTCCTGATGGTTATGCTAGCTGCAATTGTTACACTTTTATGGTTACTTTTCGATAACAAAAAACAATAACTCTCTGAATTTCATTTTGTATAAAAAAGTAGTAGAGAATGTGTATTGTTTGTTGATATGTAGTATCCTATAATTTACTTGAACCAAACGAGAATGATTATCATTCTAATTTAAGGGAATACCCTTACTGTTTTAGTAAATCTATAGGAGTGAATAAAATGCGTAGAGGTCGATATTTTTCATTTGTAGTTTTCTTTGCACTTATATTCGTATTAGGTGCCTGTGGCTCAAATGAAGTAAAAGAGGATACAGCTACAGAAGAACAATCATCTAAAGATACAAGAATTGTAGAAGACGAGTTTGGAAAAGTAGAAATTCCTACAAATCCACAGCGTGTAGCTGCTATCTATTTGGAAGACTATTTAACTGCTTTGGATGTAAAACCCGTTGTGCAATGGTATCACCCATCTTGGGGAAAACAGGACTATTTAGGATTAGATGTTCCTGAGTTCGACATTACTGGTAGCATGGAAACATTATTACAAGCCAAGCCTGATTTAATCATTGTAGATGGTGCCGCGGACAAGGCAAAGTATGATGAATACTCAAAGGTAGCGCCTACTTACCGCTTGAAAGAAGATATTCTACAAGATCCACGTGAAATTGCGAAAACAATAGCTGATGTTTTAAATATTTCCGATAAAGCAAAAGAAATGGTTGATCAATATGAGCAACGTGTTTCCGATTTAAAAGCAAAACTAGATGAATCAATCGAAGACGAAACAGTTGCTGTTGTACGACTAAATGTAGCAGATAATACATTAGCGTTATTTGGTATTAAAAATCGCTACTCTGGCTATATTTACACAGAGACAGGCTTAACACCACATCCATTAGCCCGTGATATGACAGAGTTTCACGAGGTTTTATCAGAAGAGGCTATCACGGAATTAGATGCGGATCATATCATCCTTTTCCCTTCAAACGGAACATGGGAGTCTAAAGAAAACCAAGAAGCCATTAAATGGTTAGATAGTACACTATGGAAAACACTCCCTGCTGTAAAAAATGGGCATGTTTATATTGCTGATCGCACATATTGGCAATCTGGCGCAATCACAGCCAACTTGCTAAAGTATGATGATTTAGAGAAATGGTTCGTCAAATAATTTTCCAAAGAAAGCTCTTAATGAGGGCTTTCTTTGTGTTGTTCTGCCAATTCAAAAAAAGGGGTGAATTATTAATGGGTAACTTAACACATGTTTATACGTTACAAAATATCTCTTATTCAATTCAACCGTCAAAAAAGTTATTGATTAGTAGTGATTTCTATACACTTTTTATCGTAATGAATGGTAGCGGAAAGCTAGCCATAGATCATGACACCATTCATTTTAGTGAAGAAAAGTGCATATTGATTCCGCCAAATAACACGGTTAGTATCCACATTCAAAGTGAACACCTTTGTTTTTATCAGTTACAATTCAACATTGTCAATCTCAGCAATAGTCAAAATTCATATAGTCATTTTACAAGTATCAGCGAACGACATCTTCTCCCCTTTTCACAATGTCATAGACTGCTAGAAGTCATCTATCAAAACCGGTTAGCGGAGGATGAACACACGATTTTTGAACAGCATGTGCACTTTCAAGAGCTGATGTTATTACTCTTACATCAAACCATACCCAAGCAGATGAAAAAAAATGATCGCCAATCTGTTGAGCAGTCCGTTAACCATTTACAAAAACATTTTGAAAAAGAGTGGACGGTTGAGCAGCTAGCACAGCTAGCTGACGTACCAAGATGGAATTACACGCGCATTTTTAAAGATATTACGGGACAAATTCCTCTTCACTATTTAACTAAACTTCGTATTGAAAAAGCTAAGCATTTATTAATGACAACAAATGATCGAGTATTTGAAATTAGCCAGTCTGTCGGATTTAATAATGAGTATTATTTCAATCGTCGCTTTAAGGAACATGTCGGCATCTCTCCAGGACAATATCGAAGAAATCAAAGCAGCCATATACGTGTATTTGCACCATTCTTAGAAGATTTCTTTGTTGCGCTTGGGATTACGCCAATTGCTCAATTCAGTCATTCAAAATGGGGGAAACAAGACTATTTAGGTCTACAGAAAGTGCCAGATATCGATGTACAAAATAGAGAAATGGATCGACTCTTTTACTATAAGCCAACTTTAATTATGTTAGATTCTGGTGTAGAGCGTTGGGAATCCTTTCAGCACTTAGATGAAGTAGCCCCCGTCTGCCATCTTTCACACCCTGGAGAGAATTGGCAATCTACTTTATTTAAAATTGCAGATCTAACAGGAAAAACCTCCTTGATGCAAGACGTAATCCTACAATATGAAGATAAAGTACAACAAGCAAAAGGAATTCTTAGCAAATCTGTTTATGGGCAAAGTGTAGCATTTCTCCGTATTTCAGCCATTGGCATTACTCTATATGCGGGTCCTGAATGTGGCTATACGGGCCCCATTTTATATCGTGACTTAGGTTTAATGCCACATTCACTAGTATGGAGTATTCCGCACAATCAACGTAAAGCACAACTGACATTTGCTCAATTGTTGCAATTAGATGCTGATCATTTATTTATTACCTTTGATAAACAACATTCCATTTATGAAAATGAGGAACGTGCTATTTTAAAAACTCCTACTTGGAAAAACCTAGCTGCCGTTAAAAGCAACTGTGTCTATGAAGTAGACTTTTTAACATGGATGAATTATGGCATTTTATCACATAGTAAAAAAATTGATGATGTCTTAAATGTACTTGGCTAAAAGGAAGCTTACTTTAGCTTCCTTTTTCAATGATTAGGACAAACATTGCACTGCTAATAACACCGAAAGCCGTTTTGCTACATAAGATAGGATATCAGTTATAGGATAGGAGGAATGACCTTGTATTACAATCCTTATCCGTATTTTGTGCATCCCTATCATTATCCAACATCGCCTATCGCTAATCATTTTGCCATTAGACCCTTTTCGCAACATCTAGCAATGCCGACCAATAATCCTTTTCCACCTGTCGATACACACAAATTAAAAGCTTCAGCATCACGGATAAAGGCAATGATGCAGCAAGCCCAATTACTTACGGATAAAATAGATAGCTCCCAACAATTCGCACATGATTTAATGAATGCTGCTCAACTTTCAAATAAAACAGAGGTTGAAAAATTAATCACATCAACAGGCATTACGATGAAATTTGAAACAAACTATACACCAGACAGTTTTAGAATACGTCTTATTGATAATGATTGTTGTGGAGTCACCTTAAATTTGAATTGGTGAAAATTCCTAGTGAACTTGTAAACTATAAAAAACTATGCTAAAGTGTTTGTATTGTTATTTCTGAAAATTCTTATATTACTTTTCTTATCAAGAGAGACGGAGGGATTGGCCCGATGAAGTCTCAGCAACCAGCTAACAGTATGGTGCTAATTCCAATTGGCAAAATGATCAGCCTTGAAGATGAGAAGAAGAACTACCGTTGTTGCAGCAGGAGTCCTCTTCTATTAGGGGACTCCTTTTTATTTACAACTATTTTTACAGAAAGCAGGGAAATCGATGTCTAATGAACTTTTACAAGCATTGCAATTATTAAAATCGAAACAGTGGGTTGACTTAACACATACATTCGGCCCTAATTCACCACATTTTTTTATGTTTGAGGACGCTAAATTTGAAACGTTATTTTCTCATAAGGACGGTTTCTTCGCTCAACAATTCACGTTCCCTGGTCAATATGGCACACATATCGACCCACCCATTCATTTTGTGCGAGATACTCGCTACTTAGAAGAATTAGAACTAAAAGAGCTTGTTCTTCCCCTTGTTGTTATTGATAAATCACAAGAGGCTGCGAGCAACCATGATTTTTCATTAAGTGTTGAAGATATTCTTGATTTTGAGGACAAGCATGGAGAAATTGAAGCAGGAACATTTGTAGCATTACGCACAGATTGGAGTAAGCGCTGGCCAGATAAAGAGGCTTTCAGTAATAAGGATGCAGATGGACATAACCATATCCCTGGCTGGGGTTTAGAAGCTTTACAGTTTTTACTAAAAGAACGCAAGGTAAGCGCAATTGGTCATGAAACTTTCGATACGGACTCTGCTGCTGATTTTCGTAAAAATGGCAAGCTAGATGGCGAATATTTTGTACTTGACCAAGACACCTATCAAATTGAGCTAATGACGAATTTGGACAAGCTACCTGCGAAAGGCGCTATCATCTTCAATATCGTACCTAAGCCAGAAAAAGCATCTGGCTTCCCTGTGCGCTCATTTGCTATTTTGCCATAACTTAAAAGTCGGTATAGCGTATACCGACTTTTATGTTTGTCCATTTCTTTTTTTGAATAGAAAGTAAACAATGAGCATCCCTACAATAAATAAAAGGATAAGATAGATACTATAATGAGTCAGATAGTATCCAACAAATCGCCATTTCTCTCCAAGCATCTTTCCTAATGATATAAATGTGAACGTCCAGATAAATGCCCCTGTATAGGCAAAAAGCGCAAACTTTCTATAAGGATAATTATTAATAGCCGCAATATACGCTGTCAAATGACGTACCCCGGGGATAAAATAGCCAATTAATAATAGGGTAGGTCCTATTTTTGTAAACATCTTTTTCGTAAAGTCAATTTTTTGCTCTGTAATATGAATTTTAGGCCCATATTTCTGCAATAACGGTAAGCCAAAACGATAACCAATATAGTAACTTAAGGTAATGCCTCCAACCGCACCAATCATTGCACTGACTAAAGCAGGAATATGTTCAAGACTTTCTCGGTAAACACTATAGCCTACATAAGTTAGAAACACCTCATCAGGAAGTGGCACCCCTACAATACCTCCAATTAGAATCACGATAATTCCAAAGTATCCGTAATGTTCAATTAGAGACTGCACGTGATGTGCCATAAATCATCCCACCTAAAATTTATTAAAATCTACCTGCTATATATAGTGTAGCCTCAGCGCTCTAAATGACTTGAAGCTGACGTAAAGCAAAATTGATACCGCCATCCGTAGATGTCTTTGTAACAAAATTCGCAACACTTTTTAGAGCTTTACTACCATTTCCCATGGCAATTCCTACTCCTACATATTCCAACATGTCAATATCATTATCCCCATCCCCAAAGGCAATCGCATTCTTAGGGTCAATATTGAAATGATCAAGCACCGCTTTAATAGCTATAGACTTCGAAACATCCTGCTGTAATACATTCACAATATAAGGATGCCAACGCTGTAAAAATATATTCGAAACTTGGCTAGTATATCTTTTTTCAGCCAGCTCATCCGCATATAGACACATGAGAAAAACCTCTTCATCTACAATTTTTTCATTTATATGTGGAAAATCCCGTAAAGATAAAGTTTCTTGCATCGCTCTTAAAGCTACTGGACTTTGTATGCTATTCATGGATAGCTGCTCTGTAAAAAATGTTAGGCTATGCTGCTGTTCCTGTGCAAACGCCTGTACATTGTGGACAATTTCTTTGGCAATCGGAGTTTTATGTATGACAAGATCCTTATGTTTCACATAGGCCCCATTTGCAGTAATAAAGGTTTCAATCCCCAGCGCTTTTAACTCATAGCACATAGATAAGGGTCTTCCAGTAGCCGCTACAAGATGGATTCCTTTTTCTTGCAATAGCTGAATAGCTTGTTTTGTACTTTCTTCCACACAGCCATCCTCGTAATTAATCAATGTGCCGTCTACATCAAAAAACACGATATTATACTTCATTTTGAGCACTCCTTCATAGTCATTTAGAACCAATTTATAATTTTTCTCCCATGAAATATGTGAAAGTATTTTGACAAACTTTAAGCAAACTATATAACTTCCTTTTGCACCACCGATAAAAACTATTACAAGCGTATTTATAATAATATTTAACTAAAAATTCCTTGAATATTTTTATTTAATAATTCTAAAGGA
Source organism: Lysinibacillus sp. GW823-FHT02G10 (assembly GCF_058797135.1). Classification (NCBI taxonomy): domain Bacteria; kingdom Bacillati; phylum Bacillota; class Bacilli; order Caryophanales; family Bacillaceae; genus Lysinibacillus; species Lysinibacillus sp. GW823-FHT02G10. The sequence continues at coordinate 95,382 of NZ_JBXAJI010000007.1, read as the reverse complement.
GTATACCAAAGAACACAAAATTGTTAAAATAAAAGATAATATCTTAAATACATTGAACGATAAAATTTTACGTATAAATAGAACAAAAGAAATAAAATTTTAGTGCACGCAAAGGAGTTGATTCTTATGGCATTTAACATTTACTACTATGAAAGTAGTGTGGATTGTAAATTTTGCAAAAAGCAGTTTACAACATATAAAGTTCGCCCTAATCGATATAAAATTATCGAAGAACAGACGGATTTCATGCCTGTTTACGATGGCCTAAACCCTTTGCTATATGAAGTTGCCGTATGTCCACATTGTGGTTATGCCTACCATAAATCTATGACACGGACATATGGACCTTTCATGCTACTCATTGATGAACTATACATTAAAGAGCTCCAGAAACCTATGGATATCTGTCAGGAACGTACAATTGATGATGCCATTATCAGTTTTAAGCTCGCCTATTTAGTATCCCGTGCATCAATGGAAGAATCTCTTTTAATGGCGAATTTCGCTTTAAAAATTGCGTGGCTCTATCGATTAAAAAAGGACGAAGAATCCGAAAAGCGTTATCTTTTTGCAGCTAGAGACTTTTATAGTAAATCCTTTGCCTCTAATCAAGAAGGTGGGGAGAGAATTCAGTTTTTACATGCTGAATTAAGCCTTCGACTTGGTGATATTCCTGAAGCAAAAAAAGGATTTTCACGCTTAATCGCTGATCGAAATGTTTCGCCAAAATATCGCAAGCTTGCACGCAATCGTTGGGAAAATTATAAATATGACGAACAACCCATAACAATTAATGAAATCATTAATTAATGGGACGAGGAGATGATTAATTATGTTGCTATTTCAAAAGAAAATTGATGTGAGAGAAGAGGATATATTTTCAGAGCTACATCATTTTTTATTAAGAAAAAATAATCGCTACCTAACAAACGAAGAAGTTGTCGCTCTAACAGGCGTATCATCTGAGCTGCTTTACAAATGGGTAAAAGCAGGAAAATTAAAAAACTCCATTTTCCCTAATTTAGGGGCTCCATGCGAACGTTGTGGACAGATTACGCAAGCTAAAATTTGCGTGAGCTGCTCTTCCTCCATTGTTGGGACATTAAAACAAGAAGAAAAGGATCGTGCATGGTTTAACCAAATTCAACGTAACCATGTAAGAGCAAGTACGTATCACTATAAATAGCATTCCAACATCTCCATCAATTGGAGGTGTTTTTCTTTTTTACATACTAAATTTAAACTAATTTTAAACAAATTCTTCCTAAACTTTAAACTTGCCTTTCTATAATTAGTATCAATATAAAGTGAAGGGCTGATAATTAATGAGGAAAGCTAGGAAACATAAGGTTTTATTAAGTTTTGCACTGGCAAGTTTAATGACAGTAAGTGGAGTAGTAAATGTCTCTGCTGCTGTCCCTGTAAATGAGCAGATTATTAAAAACGATTCTGCTGTCAAACAAGCTAGGACTTCTAATGAAACATTACTTGATTGGAAAAAATGGGCGAATGACCATGCATACAGCCTGTCATCCATCCAGCCTGAAACGTTTGACGGACAAAAAATTCCCGCTAACAAATTTGACGATTTAGAGATGCTAAAACCTTTATTACATGATAAACGTATTGTCTTTTTAGGGGAAAGCTCTCATGGAGTGGCGCAATTCAATCTAGCGAAAACACGTTTAATACAATTTTTACATCAAGATATGGGCTATAATGTCCTTGCCTTTGAAAGTGGTATGGGTAATGTGATGAATGCTCAAGGACAAATTGATAAACAAGCAGCTCTACAAACAATGAAGGATGCCATTTTCGGCGTTTGGTGGACAAAAGAAACTTTGCCTCTGTTTGACTATGCAAAATCGACTCAAGCAACAGAGCAACCTCTTGTACTTACTGGCTTCGATATTCAACAACAAGGAGCATTTACGAACGGAGATTGGCTGCAAAACCCTAAGTTGGCTCAGCAATTCAATGAAGCTGAGAAGCAACTTGCTGAATGGAGCTCGGGAAAAGATTTGAAGGGCTATCAAAAAGTAAAAGCTACTATAATTGATGTATATAAACAGGTAAAATCACAAATACAATTCAAAGAAAAAGAGCTACAGGCAGCTTATCCAAAAGAGCCTCATATTGTAAAACTAATGGATCGCACTCTAGCAGATCGTATTCGACTAGCAGACGAATATATAGAGTTAACAATTCAGTCCAATATCGACATTGAACAAAATAATATAGAATCATTTTTGCAAACTATGGAATGGCGAGATCAAGCGATGATGGAGAACTTACTTTGGTTAGCTGAAGAGGTGTACCCTACAGAAAAGTTTATTGTATGGGCTCATAACGATCATATTCGTAAAGCACAATCGGATGTAATGGGATCTCCTTACCCAGTTAAATTAATGGGGGAACGTTTACCTGATATCTATAAGAAATATAGCTATGTATTAGGTCTATACATGACTAGTGGAGAGACAGCTAATAATATGGGAGAACCTATGCCTGTTTTACCTCCTGTCAAAGGATCTATTGAAGATATTCTGTCTTCAACAAATAAACCTTACACATTCATCGATTTACGCAATCGACAAAATGAACGAGGCAACTCATGGATGTTTGAACCACGCTTATCCTATAGTTGGGGAATGATACAGGAAAGTCTTGTTCCGCGCGACCAATACGATGGTATACTTTTAATAGATCAGGTGAATAAACCAACTTATATCAAATAATCTCTCTTATTAAACAATAGCAAACTAGATTTCCTAGTTTGCTATTATTTTAAGTATCCATCGATATAGTATCCCATTCTTCGTCTTGATATCCAATCATCCAAAATAAGCCTCTCCGTCTTTCCATCACAACACTTTCATTTAATGCTAAAGGAGCTTCTTGTCCATTGATGCGGCTATCTACACAAGCCCAATGTAATCTGTAAATTTTATCCGCCTCATCCACTATATCTTCCTTACTGCGCAGTACCGTTTGACCATAAAATTGCTCAAATGTCTCGCAACGAGAAACTACTTGAATTGCATATTCACAATCACATACATCGTCAGGGAAATTTAGCTCTTCCACAAGTCCCAATGCCCAAATAAGTGTCCAATAGGCTTCATATTGCCATGATATATTGACCGCTTCTTGAGCACCAGGATGCTGAGCCTCAAGAAAGAATTTTTCATGCTCCGTTAAAAATTCATGCACCTCATATGTGTGTAGCATATTGGTAAAGAACTCTCTAGACTCCTCAATATCACCCTTCTGTGCTACATCACAAGCGAATTGAATAACAATCAACAGGGCAACCGCTCTTCTTGCAATATCCTCTTGGCTTTTAAATTGAAGATTTTCTACTGGTGGTAGCTGAGGAAGCGATGCCGCATAAGGTATGTTCTTCTCTTTTAAAAAGGCTATCGTTCTAATTTTTCGTGCCTCTCCCTGTGCTGATGTGACCTCTAGTGCATGTATCTTTCTTGTACAAGCATGTGGTTGAAAATCAGATGGACCTGATTCTCCATTAGGATAAACAATAACCATACCGTTCTGATCCAGCAAAGTACCATCTGATAGGAAACCAATCCCTCCTACGCTTGCTAGTAATTTTATAAATTGCTGCATATGGTCTTCTGTCATCTCTTTGTTCATTTCGATTGCAACGACAGTATTGAGCACTGATATTTGAATCATTATGCGTTCTTTTAGCTGTTCATCTTTAAATGGAATTTTATCGTAAAAGCCCATCATCCCAGGTATATTTTTTACAAAATAATCAGGGTGCGTATCTTCAGTTAAAATATTTATGGAGCATCTATATTTATTAAATAAACCTCTTGATTTTAATAAATATTCGTTATCATCTTTTTCAATAATGAATCTTTTTGCCAATACATCGGATAGTTTATCCTGAATATCATCTGTATCATTTTTGGAAGCAAATATCGTAAAATGGTTCAATCTACTCTCCCCTTAGTCGCATATAGCATTTTAATAACCAATTTTCCAAACAACTAAGCGCTTGGCTAAACAGCTGTTTGTTTTTCTGTAGCACCTCATGTTCAACCCAATATGCCAGCAAAGGACGCCATTTTTCTTCGTCTATCATAGTTGTAGGTGTAATTCCTCGCTGCATCATCTGACAAATAGCTCGGATGGATGTTAGCCTCTCTACTTCGTTGCCATTTAACCACTCATATAACGTCTCTGCACTTGGCTGTGACTCAGCCAAAAGTGTATCCCACCCATCAATAGGAAACGTGACATAGGATCTCATCCAGTCTATAATATTCGGATGATGAAATTGGCGTAGACGATATAGAGCCGTATAGGCATCAATTCTATCTTTTTCGATATCCATTAAGATGAAAGATTGTCCTTCATCAACTGGCAAACAATGTGCTGTTACATAATCACGCAGCCAATCAGGTACGTCACTCTGTCCTTGCCAAAGTTCTCTCGCCCAATTTCCCGCCTCACTCGGACATATCTTGACTAAAATTTCACTCCACGCCTTTTGTTCTGATGGAGATTGAGCTCGCTCTAACTTATGTCGAAGTGCCTGATACACCTGTACGCCATCAAAATGCAAAAATGCCTCCTGCACGCTTGTTTTTTTCACCCCATGCATGGAAACATAATGAAGTAAAGATGCTAAGCTGGATTGAGCCTGCTGTAAATTAGAGCTTAAATATTGTTCTAGCCAAGTTAGCCATAATTGTGAGCTAGCCAATTCAATATCCAATCCATTTTCACTACAAAATTGACGATGCTGTCCGCAATCTACGCCAATACAGCCTAAAGCCGTCATATTATCAACGTACGAATGAAAGCTGGCAGCAAGCAAATCAAGCTCATCTTCTTCATGGCTCCAATACCAAACCGTTTCGTCGTCAAGCTTAAGGAGAAGGGCATCTCCATTACCGGCCGTGAAAAATTGTAAATATTGCTGTTCATACGATTCATCATTCTCTCCAAAGTAAGGAAAGTCTAGAGCTTTTAGGCTCCAGCCAAATTCACCAGAAGGCGTATCTAACAATTCAGTGGGAAGTATCGCCTCATCTGGTAATGACCAATAAATACTTACTTGCTTTGAGCAATTTTGCAACAGTTGACGAAACCCATTAGGGATTTGTACACCAAGTCTTTCCTCAACCTGCTGTAACTCTTGCTCGGTAGCGACTGGCCGCATTTCAATCGGATGTACACAAGCTCCCTGCTGCTTCAATCGCTCTACTAAATGATTCCAACGCTCAATCCACATTGTCTCTAACCTCCATATAAGGCTATGTGATGTCATACTTCTTATTTATCGTCAGGAAATCATTTACTGATTAGGATAACTTTAAACAGAATGACAAAATGCTATTATTTTACTGCCATCTAAACCTTCGTATATGATAAATGACTCAGCTATATTCATTCTTTTCTATTACGTCTTAATGAATTATTTTACTTTCTTTACTTCCATCATAATTTTGGTTACATACTCTTCTTCTCGATTTTTCATTACGGCATCATAAATGTATTCCTCGTATACATACTGACCTAGCTCATAACCCTTTTCATGCATGACATTAAATAGCCGTGTGTATGTCTCACCAAGTTTTGAGGAGGGGCCTACATGATAACCAATCACAAATTCACCCTCTATCGCCTTAAAATAAGGATGCCCTTCTCTTGGATGAGGCTGCTCAATATACAAATAACTATAGTTATCGTAATTCCCAGCTAACACTTGCTCTCTTCTTGTTATCCCTCCAATGGGATACCCCGTATCTAATTGAGAGCGATCCAATTCCTCAATAAAGTCAGATACAGCCTTCACAAACTGCTCTTCTGTAGAATTCTCAATATTTTTACTCAAATATAATGTATCTTCAGGAAAATACTCAATCGTGATGTCCTTAAAATTTAGATGCAGTGCTTCCTCTGTCATTTTGATTTTGACATCAATAATATTCTCAATCATTTCTAGTTCTCTACGCTTTTTCGCAACATGCTCTTTTTGTTGGTGCATCAATTCTAAAAAATTTTCAGGTGATTTCTCTGCCATATAATGCTGAATATCCTTTAAGGACATCCCCACTGCCTTTAATAATTCAATAACACCGAAAAAATCATATTGAGCAAGTGAATAATACCTATAGTCCTTACTATCTTTCATGATGGGAGATAATAAACCAATTTGATCATAATAAATAAGTGTCTGTTTATTCACCTTACATAATTTAGCAAATTCACCAGTTGTAAAATACTTTACATTTTTATTAAGCATTTTTTGAGTTTCCTCCCTTGACTATATAGTTACTATATACTTTAGATTGTACCTATTCAAAATAAAAATAGAAAGGTTTTGACATTATGTTCACGGAGATTCGTGACATTACAGCTTTTAACAAGAAAGAAATTTTAGCATTACGCATCGCTGACAATCAGCAACATTTTATTGAATCTACAGAACAATGCTTAGCAGAGGCGGAAATGGATCGACGCTTTACGCCTTTAGGTCTGTATAAAGATAACACCGCTATAGGCTTCGCTATGTACGGCTTATTCCCTCATGATGATTACAGTCAACGAGTATGGCTTGATCGCTATCTAATTGCAGAACAATACCAAGGACAAGGTTTGGGAAAACATTTTTTACAGCAACTTATTCAATATTTAACAGTAAAGTTCAACTGTCTTCAGATATATTTAAGTGTTTATGACAATAACGCTGTAGCTATCCAGCTGTATAAGCAATTTGGTTTTATATTTAATGGTGAGCTAGATGATAAAGGGGAAAAAGTGATGGTTTTGGAGGTGCATGGTTATGACAACCATTAATCCAATTGAAACAAAGCCACTGAAACCATTATTTTTATCATACTTATTCCCTGCAATGATCGGGATGCTTTTAATGTCCGTCAATATATTGGTAGATGGCATTTTCGTTAGTCATGGCGTGGGACCTACAGCTTTAGCTGGAGTTAATATAGCTGTTCCTATTTTCTCTATTTTGCTTTCTATTTCTCTATGGATTGGCATGGGAGGAGCTACTCTTTTCTCGATTTCTCTAGGAGAGGGCAATAAGCAACGTGCCCATCAACTATTTACATTGGCGTTTTCTACAATGCTAGTGGTTGTGATAACGATTATTGGATTTCTCGCGTTAAATCTAAAGGACATTTCTTATATATTCGGAGCGAGCGATGATACGTATCCGTATGTGCAGGAGTATTTACATGTAATTTTGCTCTTTGGGATATTTTACACAATTGAAAATTTATTAAGTATTTTTATTCGGAATGACGGCAACCCAAAATTGGCTATGCTGGGCTTAATTACAACATCGGCTTTGAATATACTCTTAAATTATGTTTTCATCTTCGTACTAGATTATGGCGTGACTGGCTGTGCCTTAGCGACAGCAATAGCTACAATTATAGGTACGTCTGTGCTATGTCTTCATTTTTTCCGTCCTCAATCTGAATTAAAATTTGTCACTTCATTTTTAAATCTATCAGATTTGAAAAAAATTTTTGCTATAGGTTTACCTAGCTTTATTGTTGAAGCTTCCGTTGCAGTTATCGTTATTTTGTATAACGTTACATTTTTACATTATTTGGGTGCGAATGGCGTTACTGCCTATGCAATGGTCAATTATATCCATACTGTCTTGCTGACTATTTTCCTTGGAGTCGGTATGGCTCTACAACCGTTAGTTAGCTATCACCACGGGGCAAGATTACTTGAAAGATTAACTGCTTTATTGAAAATCGGTTTAGCTACCGCATTTATTTTAGGATTAACAACTGCTCTTATAGCTCTTCTTTTCCCTTCTCAATTAATGGCGTTATTTGGAGATAGCTCATTTGAAATTCGCAGTATGGCAGCACAGGGCTTTGTACATTTTGCCATTGGCTATGTATTTTTAGGGATCAACATGGTGTTCGCAGAATTCTTTCAATCCATTGAAAAAATTCGTATTGCTACAACAATTATGTTACTACGTAGTATTATCTTATTTATCCCTACTCTCATCATACTACCCAAGATACTTGGCTCGCAGGCTATTTGGTGGACCTTCCCAGTAGCAGAAGGAATTACAGCATTGCTTATTTACTTGTTCATTAGGAAAAATCCAAGAACCCTTTCATCTCCTGACCATGCTTAAATGAAAGGGGACCTCATCAAGGTCCCCTTTTAATATGTTTGCCTAACAAAATTGCATTTTTAGCGTACCTCTTCCTTCTTCTACTATTACTTCCCCAACTGCTCCATTCACTAGAATTAATTGAGGGGGGACATGTCCAATATCTACTTCATAGAAAACTGGTATTCCCATCTCGTCAAAAATATCCCTTAATGCATCCACCAATGTAAAGTCCCCTAGATTTTCATATAGTCCTGCTCGCCCGATTAGAACACCATTACATTTATTGAACCAACCATTATACTTTAATTGCCACAAAGCTCGGTAGATTTTTGCTGCATCCATACCAACACTTTCTAAATACCATATTGTTCCTTCCTCAGAGCAATATTCGTTAATAAATGATTGAACGTAATCGAAGGGCGTACCTATAAGAATTTGCAATGTATTTAAACAGCCACCTATCAACCTACCTGTCATACGATTACTACGCTCTTGGTTTAGAACTTTCCATTCGGTTTCACTGTCAAAATAAAATCCTGTAGCAGGATTTTTATAAACTTGCTCCCAGCTCGATTGAAAATAGTGAGAAGAGCTTTGAGTTATTGAATGACCAGTCTTACATGTAATTACGTCTATCCATTTAGAAGAAAGTTCATCCCATTGAGGTGCAGATAATTCAGTAAAATTCACCCCATGTGCGGATGCGTACCCCGTCATGGTTGTGTATACAAAAGATAAAGTACTAATATCTGAATACCCTAATATCCATTTGGGTCCCGCTTTTTTTAATTCGTCCCAATCGATTAAAGGTAATAACTCCATTAGAAAACTGCCTCCCCACGGTGGCATGACGACATCTATTCGCTCATCTAATAAATAGTCCATAAGTTCAGAGACTCGCTTTTCTTTTGTTGTACTTCTACCTTTAAGCTGCGTCCAGGTAGTATTTCCAATAATAACTTTCATTCCTCTTTGTATTGATTGTTTTTCAGCTTCTGTTATTAATAGATGAAGATGCTGTTCGACTCCACTAGAGGGTGCTGTCACGCCAATCGTAAGAGGCGTTTTTAAAGTAGGATATTGTATTTTCATTTACCATCTCTCCTTTATGCCTGCAAAAAATAATTGTTTTACAACAACAAGACGATTTTGGGTCTCTTAATTAGTTTTGCTATATCAGATTTAGAATGCATTTTAACTAAAAATACAGCTATGAAAGTTTCAACACTATTTCTGTCCTTCACACACAGAAATTTTTACCAATTATACTTGTGTTCAGAAAAAAAACCAACACAAAAATCTGTGCTGGTTAAATTTCTACTTTTGAATTTTCATATACTCATCACGCAACAGACTCATAATGATTTCATCAGAAAATGTATTATTCATAAACAAGGCCTGCCTCAAAACACCTTCTTTTTTAAAGCCGACCTTTTCATAGGATTTAATTGCTCTACTATTGTGTGAATATACCTGTAATTCTAAGCGATTCAGATTTAGCTTCTCAAATGTAAATCTTTGAGCAAGCCTAACTGCTTCTGAACCCATACCTCTGCCACAATTCTCTATATTATGTAAAGCTATACGGAACACTGCCTTTTTATTATCTAAATCAACTTCCATAATCGCCAAATCACCAATTACCTGATCATTATCGACTAAACAAATAGCAAAATCATAGCGAGAAGAATCTGCTTTAAAGCGTTTGATCGCCTCTTTGATTTGTTCCTTTGTTAAAATATTCCGCGTTCCTGTCATATACATGATTTCTTCATTTTGAAAGCATCTTATAATACTATCACTGTCATCTTCTCGTATTTCTCTTAAATAGACCTGTTGACCTTTTATCAATATAAACACCTCTTGTGCATTAAATAAGGAATCATCATGCATGTAGATGATTCCTTTGTTTGGAACTATTCCATTTGTTTTTCAGTGTGTACCTTCACCGATTTCTTCGCAGGGTCTTCCGAGGAGGTCACACCTAGAATATCAAGCAGGAACATAAATAGTGGAATACCTATGATTAGTCCCCATACACCAAGGAAATGCTCAGAAAAGAGAATGACCATAAATGTATAGAAAATCGGTAAATCTGTTTTGGCAGACATAAGCTTTGGATTTAAGAAGTAAGCTTCAATGGCATGTAAAACCATGACAATAACTAAAATATAGACGATGTACATCAAGCCACCAATGCTATATGCGATAATACTTAATGGTATTAATGAGATGATAACTCCTGCGACTGGAACTAAGCCTAAAATAAAGAGCATAATCCCAAGTGCAATCAAATGTGGGAAGCCCATAATAGAAAGGGCAATGACGGATAACACACAGTTAACAGCAGCAATAATAAATTGTGCTTCAATTACTTTACCAAATGAGCGGATGAATATTCTTGAGAAATAATGAAGCTCATCGTAAAGCGGCCCAATTTTACTATCCTTAAACTTAGCTGTAAACTCAATAATACGATTCTTTTCTAACAAGATGAATAAACTCAAAATTAGAGAAATCAATATTTGCATAATGATTTTACCAATATTCGTAATATTTTTAAGAGTTAAATCCACACCTTGCTCTAAATATTTCCCGAGCTCTATTTTCTCAAAAGTCGGTGCTAAGTATCTCGCAATCTCATTGTCATCTGGATCAAGATTAAAACTTGCAATGAGGTCGAAAAGCTGTGTGATCTGCTGGGTCACAATTGGTAAATATTTGTAAATAACAGCTACAATACCCGCAACAAGTAAAAGGTATAATGTTACCGTCACAGCTTTTTCATTCATCGGCGTATATTTTCTTATGCTTTTCGTTGTCTTCGTAGTAAGCTGGTTCATCAAATAAGTAATAATAAACGTAAGTAAAATTAGATTGATCATACTACGCATTAAGTATAATGCAAGAGCAATCCCGACTAGAATAATAAAACGCTTAAATCCATTACTCCGAAAGAAATTATTCATTTATTCACTCCTTCTACAAAACGGCCTCGCTGCCTCTGCTACCTAGGGCTACACTATAAAATTGATTTATAACAATACGCATCATTCTTATGTAAAAATTTCCCTCTCATTTAATGAGTATAGCCATCTACCTTCAAAATAAGACGAAATGTATGTTTCTTTTAGAAGTGTCTGTATAAAACCTAAGGCGGGGTTGAAGTGAATTGTATGTCTTGTCAAATTAAAAAGTCGATACTCTTATCCTTTGTGAAAGCTTTACCAGCGTATTAGCCAAAATTCTATAAATCTATTATAACCCTTTAAACCAGCATATCCAATTTGTATGTTCTTTTATAATGGTATTTGTATAGAACTTTTATCAACTATTACTTTATGCTATTTTGATTAGAGATATAAATTAAACAGAGACAAGGACTGATTCTATGAAAATTGCGAGAAACCCTCAGAACATTCATCCACCCGTTGCTCCTTATGTTCATCAAATTGAGGTGACGGGACCTCAGAGATGGTTAACATTATCAGGACAAATTGGCATGATAGCTGATGGATCTATACCTGAAGATGCAATAGCTCAATTGAAGATAGCACTTGAAAATATTAAAAGAAATCTAGATAGTGCCGATATGGAGGTTCAAGATATTACAAAGCTCGTCTTTTATTTAGTGGGGGATATGGATGCTATTCAACGTAAGGAAATTATCAGTGATTTCTTGGGGGAACATCTTCCATGCACAACATTAATGTATGTCGTTGCACTCGCTACGCCAGCTTTAAAGGTTGAGATTGACGCATGGGCTTGTAAGGAATTATAAATTCATCCTATGTTTTATAAACTAAATTTGTGCATTTTTTCTTAATTTTTCAATACCCCTTTAGCAACGCTAAAGGGGTATTGCCTTATTATTTAAGTAATGTCAGCGTCGTTGCAATGGCATTATCAACAAACGAGCGTTGTGGCTGCGATTTCAGCATAACTGTTAACCCTATTAACGCAACAATTAATGCTTGCGCTAAAGACTTTGAATCCGTGTTCGCCTCTAGTTCTCCTGATTGAATTCCCCGTTCAATTGTCTCCTGAAAAATTACTGATAGATAGAGTTGATGCTCTCTTGTCAAAATCTCGAACTTCTCATCATGTGGAGCTAATTCAACCATTGTATTGATACAAAAACAGCCATTACTAAGATCTTTTGTATATTCAGCAGTAATCACATCTTCAAAAAATATAGAAAACGCCTGTTTTACAGAGGCATAACTTTGAAGTTTAGTCCGTATTTCGGATGCGCGAGTTGTCGTATATCTACGAAGTGCCGCTTCAAATAGTTCCTTTTTATCCCCAAACGTTGAATAAATACTAGGACGCTGAATCCCCATTCTAGTAGTAAGATCACTTAAAGAAGTTGCTTCATACCCCTTCTCCCAAAATAATTGCATTGCTGCCTCTAACACTTTTGCCTCATCAAATTCCCGAGTTCTTGCCATTATAGATACACCCCCATTAGGAAAAAATAGTAAGTTAATCATTAAATTTTACGATACTAAACAGTATGTAATTATTTTATATCTGGCTTTTTTTATTGTCAATTTCATTTCATCAATCGAAATAAAAAGAAAATATATACCAAATAAATATTGACAAATCCAATGTGGTTAAGATATATTTACCAATAATTATTTTGTACCGAACGGTATGTTATAATTACAATTCAATTAGAAAGGGAGGTTACAATGTGAACAATGCAAATGATGATGCAATTCATATAAATCAATCATCTTCTATATCCCAAGCTGTAACATTATTATTCGCTACAGCCTGCGGAATGTCTGTCGCCAATATTTATTTTGCTCAGCCGCTGCTAGATGAATTATCGAATGATTTTGCTATTGATCAATCAATTATTGGTTTGATTATTACTGTCACACAAATTTTCTATGGGCTAGGCTTACTTCTTCTAGTTCCACTTGGAGATTTACTAAACCAACGACGCTTGATTATTGGACAAATGCTATTGTCCTCTGTTGCTTTGCTTCTAGTCGGTACTGCCTCCTATGTTGTAGTGCTATTTGCGGGTATGGCCTTAGTTGGTCTACTTGCAGTCGTGACTCAAACCCTTGTTGCGTTCGCTGCAACTATGGCTTCCTCTACAGAACGTGGTCGTGTCGTAGGCATTGTTACAAGTGGCATTGTCATTGGCATACTACTTGCTCGTACCTTTGCTGGGTTAGTAACAGATCTTGCAGGGTGGCGTTCTGTCTATCTAGCCTCCGCCGCGTTCATGCTTCTAATGAGTGGTATGTTTTTAAAAGTTTTACCAAGGGGCGAACGTGAAGTAAAATCAATCACCTATTCTCAGCTAATTCAATCCGTGTTTACGCTGTTTATTCAAGAGCGAACATTACGTATCCGCTCTATTCTAGCCCTGCTAATTTTCGCTGATTTTAGTATTTTGTGGACGCCCCTTGTTCTGCCACTTAGTTCACCACCATTTTCTCTATCACACACTGTAATTGGCGCTTTTGGTCTTGTAGGTGTGGCAGGGGCATTAGCTGCTGCACAAGCGGGTAAACTTGCTGACCAAGGCTATGGACAAAGAACGACAGCTATTGCTTTAACGCTTTTACTTATCTCCTGGATATTTATTAATTATTTAGATAAGTCATTCTTGGCATTAATTATTGGCATTGTGTTACTTGACTTGGCAGTACAGGCAGTGCATGTCACAAACCAGACGATGATTCTCCCATTACGTATAGAAGCACGAAGTCGACTGACCGCAGGCTATATGGTGTTCTATTCTATTGGTAGTGCTAGCGGTTCAATCGCATCGACTCAGATGTATGCACATTTTGGTTGGGGAGGGGTTTGCTTACTCGGAGCCTCTATTAGTACAATTGCTCTTCTTTTTTGGGCAATAACTAAACGATTTACTAAATAAAATTAGACTTGGAGAGATAACAAATGGAAATAGGAATTACTTCTTTCGTAGAAACAAAACCAGATGTTCACAGTGGTGAAATAATTAGTCATGCACAGCGTTTACGTGAAGTAGTAGAAGAAATCATTCTTGCAGATCAAGTAGGATTGGATGTCTTTGGCATTGGTGAGCATCATCGTGAAGACTATGCCGCCTCTTCTCCAGCAATGGTGCTATCTGCTGCTGCTTCTCAAACGAAAAACATTCGACTCACAAGTGCTGTAACTGTCCTTTCTTCGGCAGATCCTGTGCGTGTTTTTCAGGATTTTGCCACATTGGATGGACTATCAAATGGACGTGCAGAGATCATGGCAGGTCGTGGTTCTTTTATCGAATCCTTCCCCTTATTTGGCTACGATTTACATGATTATGATGAATTATTTGAGGAACATTTAGACTTACTACTTAGCATTCGTCAGTCTGAGAAAGTAGTTTGGGAAGGTAGACATCGTCCAGCAATCAATCATTTAGGTGTGTATCCTAGACCTGTTCAAAAATCTCTCCCAATCTGGGTGGCTAGTGGAGGAAATCAACAATCTGCTATGCGTGCGGGCCTTTTAGGATTACCCCTTATGCTAGCAATAATTGGTGGCAGCCCAATGCAATTTGCACCGATTGTACAGCTATATAAAAAGGCAGCACTTCATGCAGGTCATGATTTATCAAAACTTCAGGTAGGTTCTCATTCAATAGGTTTCGTTGGACCGAATACGGAATGGGCAGCAGACACATTTTTCCCATCAACAATGACTGGTATGAATAAATTAGGCAAGGAAAGAGGCTGGCCTTATTATGACCGTTCTAGTTATGATGCTGCAAGAAGCTTTGAAGGAGCATTATATGTTGGTGATCCAGATACAGTTGCTGAAAAAATTATTCATCTTCGTAAGCATGTAGGAATTACACGGTTTATGCTATACGTTCCTTTAAGTACCATGCCGCATGATCAAGTCATGCAAGCTATAGAACTACTTGGAACAGAAGTTGCTCCCCGTGTACGTGATGAAGTCGCTAAATGGGAAGCTGAAATGGCTCTAGAAGGAAAGCCATTTCTTTAAGATTCATTATTCAACAGGAGGAGTATATATGACCATCATTAACCGAATTTTACCAGAATTAAGGCAGGCTTACTCAGAATTTCCTGGCTTTCGATTGGAGGAAGATTTAACTTGGAGTCGAGGTCTCTTGTCCAATCCACCTTCAAAAAAATCAGAAGATGTACTTACGACCAACTGTATGATTCCTAGAGGTGATGGGGACGAAATGCTAGTTAAAATCTATGAACCAGCTAAACGGGAACAGGATAAACTTCCAGCTATGCTTTGGATTCACGGAGGTGGCTTTGTCATGGGGCACCCTGATATGGATGATGTTTTATGTGAACGCTTTGTTGAGACAGCTAACTGCGTTGTCGTATCCATTGATTACCGACTAGCGCCTGAACATCCCTACCCAGCGGCTATTGAAGATTGTTATGCTGGATTAGTTTGGATGACTAATGAGCACCAATCACTTGGTATCGATGTCAAACGGGTGGCAATTGCTGGAGCAAGCGGTGGAGGAGGATTAACAGCAGCACTTGCATTAATGGCTCGTGATAAAGGAGGACCATCAATTATATTCCAGATGCCACTGTATCCGATGCTTGATAACCGAAATGTAACACCTTCCAGCTATGAGATTATTGATGATCATGCAACATGGAGTAGAACAAATAATTTAACTGCTTGGCATTTGTACTTAGGAGAGGAGAAGGACATCAATGCCCGTTCTCCGTATGCGGTCCCTGCAAGAGCTGAAAATTTAACAGGATTACCGCCAGCCTATATATGTATTGGCCAACTTGATTTATTTCGTGATGAAACCATTGATTATGTAACACGTCTTGCGCAGGCAGGAGTGGACGTTGAATTCCACCTCTACCCTGGCAGTTACCATTGCTTTGAGGTCTTTGTGCCTGAAGTAAAAGTAAGTCAACAGGCTATTCAGAACTATTTAGATGCCATGGCACGTGCACTCAATTTTTGATTAGCACTTCGCCTTCTAATAATAAAAAATGCGAAAATGTTGGCTATCAACATTTTCGCATTAATTGAAAATCTATTGTGGACGTTCTATCTCATAAATCCCGCCAACTTTAGCTTAGCTTGATCCTGCAAACCCGCTTAATCAAGCTCACGCACTTTAATCGGGATTAATGTTCTTTCTAGTTGTTCACGATGTTGCTCGTATTGAGGTGGCAACATTAATTGGCTACCCATTGTCTCTGGTGTCTCGTCATGAGCAAATCCAGGAGGATCTGTAGCGATTTCAAATAAGATTTCGCCAGGTTCACGGAAATAAATCGCATTAAAATAATTACGATCTTTTACTTCTGTTACATGTTGTCCATGATTCATCACATACTCTTGCCATTCTAAATGATCTGTATTATCTTGGGCTCTCCACGCAATATGATGCACAGTTCCTACACCCATTTGGCCACGTTGACCTGCAACTGTTTTTAAATCCACTGTATTGCCGATCTCTGCACTAGAAGTAAAACGCGTATAGTCACCTTCCGTCGCTACCTTTTCAAGACCCATTACTTCTGTTAAAACTTTGGCAGTTTCTTCAGGGTGACTTGAGAATAGTGTAGCTCCACCAAATCCTTTGATAGCAACCTCAGGTGTTACTTCACCAAATGACCATTCGTTGTGCCCGCCTTTCGCACGTGCCACGAGTTCAATATGCAAACCATGTGGATCATCGAATTGAATGACTTGCTCACCAAAACGTTCAGCTTTTTGGAAAGGAATCGAGTATTTCGCTAAGCGATTAACCCAAAATGGCAGTGCTCCTTCTGGTACAACATACGTTGTAACCCCAACCTGACCATCACCAATACGTCCTTGATAAGCATTAGGCCAAGGGAAGAAGGTAATGATTGTTCCTGGTTTCCCACCTTTGTCACCGAAATATAAATGATATGTGCCCGGATCATCAAAGTTTACTGTTTGTTTTACTAAACGTAAGCCTAATACTCCCGCATAAAAATCAATATTCTCTTGCGGATGTCCTACGATCGCTGTGATATGGTGTATACCTGCTGTATGTTTTTTCATGTTAACAAGCCCTTTCATGACTATATTTCTCACCTATACTATGCCCTATTTATACCTACCTCAATCTGTAAAAGCTTAGCGAATTGTATACAACGCTTTAGACCATGGGATCAATTGATCTAACATTTGGTTTACTGAATCTATTTGTACTTCTTTTGGTTTAAATTCTGTGCCATTTTCAAAATCTGTGAATAATGATAGTGCTGGATGAACACGCACATCTGCGATTAAAAGCTCACCCATAATCCCACGTAAATGTTCTGCTGCACGAGCACCGCCAACAGAACCATAAGATACGATTCCAGCTGCTTTGTTATTCCATTCAACACGTAAGTAGTCTAGTGCATTTTTTAATGCCCCTGTAATAGAGTGATTGTATTCTTGTACGATGAATACAAAACCATCTTGTTTAGCAATAATTTCTGACCAACCTTGTGCTCCTGAAGCATCCTGTCCTGGCTCACCTAATAATGGTAATTTATAATCAGCAATATCAATCACTGTATAATTGGCATCTCCACGTTGATCTGCAATTTCCTTTACCCACTGTGCTACTTGAGGGCTTACACGCCCCTCACGAGTTGATCCAATAATAATACCGATATTTAATTCTGCCATTGTTTGTTCCTCCTCTTTTTTTGAGCTAAAAAATTTATTAAAAAACCCCATTATTATACCTCCTAACGAAGCTAAAGGTTCGAATTCATTTATCTTGAATTTATATATCTTGAATTCGAGATAATAATAACACGATATTTTTATAAACGTCAACAACTTTGTTTTGAAAATTAAAAAGGCAGAGATAATTAATTCTCTGCCTTCCCTAAAAGCTTATAAACTTGTGTTTTTAGATAACGATATTGACTATCATTAGTATCTTGAAAAGCCTCTACCCTATTTGAATCAATATCTTGGTAGTCGATTAGATATGGAAATTGTTCCTCGGAGAAATCCTTTCTTTCTCCATTAATAATATTATAAAAGTGCCAGCCTTCCTCAAGAAATGTCTTCCTAATTTCTCCGCCAAGAATATCCTGCACAACTAATGAAGTGACGCCACATTGTCCTTTTGCAGGGTTGTCCACACTCCATTTAGAACTTGATTGAATGGACCATGATTTTCTTAAGGCTTTTAATACGTCTTTTTCCATGCAAAAACTCCTTTCAAACACTTTAAATGGAACTTCATCCATTCTTATTGGTGTCGACTTCCCTACTACCCAATCATATTTAATAGCACCATAGACAATACTATCTGTCACAGTACCATCTTATTTTCCCAAGCATTTATTTTGCACTAATAAATGAACTAAATCATCAATTTCTTCTACAAATAATTTGATTTCCATACATATCTCCCTTCATCTATACGTCCTCACATATATCTGAAAAAATAAAGTTAGTTTTCGTATGTGCATATGGTTGTAATGCATCAATAAACTGCTCTACATCAGGAAAAGATTGAAAATGCCCCTTTAATAAAAAACATGACTCACCTGAAATGCGATAGCAGAAGTCTATATTTGTATAAACCTTCAGATGTTCTTTAAAGTCTGCATAGCGGTTATTTTTGATTGTCGCTTCAACAATAGCGTCAATTGGATAACCCAATGCTTTTTTATTAATATCCAATGTATACCTCTTAATAACGTTCTGTTCCTCTAATTGCCGTATTCTTTCGCGAACTGCTGGTGCAGATAAGTGAACCCTTCTCCCTAGTTCGCTCATAGAAATTCGACTATCTTCTTTTAATTCTTTAAGTATCATTTCGTTAATGAAATCCATTTTGTAAATACCCCTTCTTTTTGAAGGAAAACAATCATATTTCCCTTCGAATTGATATGTTAACTTCGTTATGAACATTTTACACTAATTAATAGAAGGAGGAATGATTGATGACACTTATTCAATTATATGACAAGGGCTTAACACCCTTTCAACAATTATTAGGCTACAACAAGGGAATTCAGCTGCACTGGCAGCAGTTGGGGGAGGTACTCGAAAAAGACGGGCATCTATCCGCTTCATTAAAAGAAGAGGTTCGAAAAACTTTAGCTCAAAAAAATGGCTGTCAGTATTGTCAGGCAAAAGGCAAGCCTGATCCCCAGAACTATGATGAGAAAACGGCAGTATGCACAGGTTTTGCGGAAGCATTCTTAGCTGCTAAGGGGCACACCGCCCCCAACGTCACGGCTGTATTAAAGGACTATTTAACAGAAGCCGAGATTAGCGAGCTACTAGCATTTATTTGCTTCACGACAGCACAGCAATATTTTGGCGCACTCATGCAATTAAAATAATAAGGAGCTAGGGGGCGAAACCCTAGTTCCTATTCCAGCTGCTATCCTTTTAATTCCATTTTATTAGCTATATCTATAATAAATTTCTTACTAAGCTCTTCTTTCATATTATTTTCAGCATCCACCATCACTTGTTCAATGAGACAGCCTTGATGATGGAAGGAATGATCGTGTTCAGAGGAACAGCTAAATAATGAGGTTTGTCCTTCAATTGCATATATCACATCTAAAAACGATATTTCATGGGGGCGCTTAGAAATTCGATAACCACCGTTGACACCTGGGTTTGACTCAATTAAGCCTGCCTTCACAAGCTTAGTTAATATTTTGGAAAGATAGGTTGGAGATAATTTTTGCATTTCTGCTAAAGACTCTACACTCATTGATTTCCCTTTAGGATTGAGTGTTAAAAACACCATTGTATGTAAAGCATAATTTGTTGCTTTTGAATACTTCATCATTCATCACCCTTCATTCAGGACCTTTATTATCTGCAATTAAAACACATTCTATCATAATTCAAGAAAAAAGCATGTTTTGTATGAAAACACGCTTTTATGATCCCTAGTCATGCTGTCCATAACCCGCTTCTCCAGCAAGAGCATCAGCCTTTGTTACTTGTACAGTCCCAAATGGATGATTTGGTGGCGCATAAATCGTGTAAAGCTTTAGTGGTTTATCCCCTGTATTCGTAACATTATGCCATGTTCCTGCTGGTACCATAATAGCCGTATCTTCTGCGACATGTCTCTGATAGTTTAAATAATCTCTAGTTGGCCCCATTTGAGTTAATCCATGCCCCTCCTCAATACAAATGAATTGGTCCACATGTGGGTGTACTTCTAAACCAATATCTTCTCCGACATTAAGACTCATCACCGTTACTTGTAAGTTTGACCCTGTCCACAATGCTGTACGATAATTTTTATTGCGCTTTGTAGCCTCTTCAATGTCGATAACAAATGGTGTTGGTCCAAAATCATTCTGGACATTACTTCTTGGCGCTCGTTCTGCCTGATTTGGATAGGCCCAATAAACAGGTTGATAACCGTAATGATACGATTGATAATTACCGTAATAAGGGTGGTACATTTATCTCAATCCTCTCATGCATGATAACGCTATAGTATGCAGCTGAATGAAAGAAGGTACTCACATGTAGTGTGACTTAATTGAGTAATCTTTATATAGAGACTGGAGGTAGATACAGTGTATGCTAGATTAACAGAAAAACTTGCAGGCACTCCTGCGATTAAATAGTTTTCTGGACACGGTGTTGAAGATGATTGGATTGTAGAAGTTGAAGCAGAGTTAGGATTCGAATTACCACCATCCTATTGCTGGTGGTTAAAAAATTATGATAATGGGCAGCTGAATGATGGATCTATTCTCTCGATCGGTCAACCAGCATACAGAGCCATTAATGATCATGGTATTCTCTCTATCCATCCTCTTAACTACTTAATGAATGACATGATCTATGAATATGCCTCTTCTTTCTCAGAATTTCTTGAAAAACTGATTGATGAGCGTAGTCAATAGTATGAGTTGCCTTATCTATGGGCAACTCACAACTCGGAAAATTCCTCTTTCAAGCGCTTACGAAATTTATCATCTGTAAGAAATTTCAATTGAAAACTATTCATACTATTTGAGAGCTTAATCTGCTCCATTGTATTTAAGTTGTTAGCAAAAAAGGCTATCTCTGTTTGATTTCCATCTTTATCTTCCGCATAGGCTGCTAGTGTTAACACAAATGCCGTCGACCCTCCCTTTTGACCAGCATGTTTTAACCATGCTTGATTTCTAGGATTCTGCATCAATTGCTCCAACACGGGATCTAAATATTTATGTACTTCTGCGCTAAAGAAATTTTTACCATTCAATTTTTCTAAAATAGAGATGTAATCACTTGTTGTGGCCCTTATTAAACGATCAGACCATATCTTTTGAAAATCCATATTGAGCATTTTTTGAGCTTTTGTTTTCTCCTCAATTGTTAAAGGATGTTCTATCCAATTCGAATGAATAGCCAATGCACGCTCACGATATTCAACCATATCCATTTTTCGCAAAGCAGTTAATGTTGCTTTTTTCGTTAAATTTTTTTCCTCCATCAAGTGAATGGGAATATAAAGTGCACTTACAATTGGATACAAAGGTTCATGATCCTCTACATTTAACTGTGTAAGCACATCATTAATTATTTGAAAGTCTAATACATGCATTAAATATTCCGTATTTGCATTAGAGCTATAGGCAATCATGCCATTTGCTACTTCACTTAAAGGTACACTATCTGCACCCTGAAGGTTTAACTGCGCCAACCATGCTTTATGTGCGCCACCATCTGTTTTAGGAATGTAAAATGCCTCTAACTCCTTTAGATTTACTTGCTCTTTAGGATTAATACGGCCATCCGCTGCTTGTTGCGCATAGGCGATGGCTACGATTATTTTAACTGTACTTGCTAACGGTAGCTGTTCCTTGGTGTTTAGCTCCACCCAATGTTGTTGATTATATTGAATGGCTACGGAAATATTTTTATCCTCTTTATGTTCCTTGATAAATTGCACGATATATTCAGGATCGTTCTTCTTGATTTCTTTTTGAAACTTCCAAAAAATAATGCTACATACAAAACCTATACAAACCAAAACACCGCCAATCATCCAATACAACTTTTTCATATTCATCCCTCCATCATTCAGCTGCTTCTAACAACCATTGCTGTAATACTTTAGACGACTGGTTATTTAATCGTAATGCTATTTCTGTTTTTATTTCTGGAGGCATCACTTCAACAAGTATGCATACAGAATCCCTTGCTTGATTCACCTCGAATAACCCTTCTTAGCACAAACTATTTCAGCTCCAATTGCTCGATGTTATCGATCGTTGACATACCTCTCCTCCTTAATGAATTAGAGAAGCTCGTAAATTGCTAACCCCATTTTCTAAATATCCTTTGAGGCATGTTAATGTATAGACCCAACCCTCTTTTTGGCCCATCATTTTTGTCACAATTTCTGGGTCATGTGCATTTAACCCAGATTCTACAACAGTAATAATTGTTTCACTTTGTGATTCTTCAAAAGAGACGGTAACCATTGTCACTTCACCATGCTCTTCTCCCCAAACAAACACAATTTTTTTATTCATCTCCATTTCAAGCACAGTGATCACACCCTCTGCACCATACTCCTCATATTTAAGCGTGATTCTTTTACCTTCTGCCCATCTTTCGGAACTGCTAGAAAACCAATAATGACCGATTTCAGTAGGGGAAATAATGGCTTCAAATACTTTATGGGCTGGTTGATTGATTTTTAGTTTCGTCGTCACATCCGTATTTATCATCATTCATCATCCTTTTTCATATTGTCTATCTACACCTTCGCCGAAATTTTCCATTAACCTTCCTTACTAATAAAAATTCACTAAAAAAGGTGCGATTCTCCTAATGGAATCGCACCTTTTCACTTAAAGTATTTTTTTATTATGAACAGTAAACTGAATATCTGCTACATTGTCGATAAAATTTTTATCATGTGTGACAAAGATTATTGTTCCCTCATAAGCAGCTATAAATTGTTCAAGGGCTTCGAGTGCTTGAATATCTAAGAAATTAGTTGGTTCATCCAACAGCAAAATATTATAATTTCCTAAAAATAGCTGACAAAGCTGAAGGCGTATGGCCTCACCACCACTAAGTGTGGTAATTTTCTTTTGTAAATCAGTGCCAGCAAACTGCATGGAATGAAGTACGCTTCGTAATAAACTTTCATCATATTCAGAGCGATTCTTTAAAAATTGTAGCACTGTTTCCTCACCAGCAAATTGGTAGCTCATCTGATGAAAATAACCTATTTTAGCCTTTGGAGAAATAGTTATACCCTCACCATTATTGGCTATATGTTTTAGTAATGTACTTTTACCACTACCATTGTTACCCTTAAGCGCAATTTTTTTACCTAACGGGATTTGGAAGCTCACCTCGTGTAATAGTACCTTATCTTGAGCATGTAAAGTGAATCGATCTGCCATAATGGGGTACTTATTATGCAATGCCAAGGCTTTTGATTGTCGAAAAACAATTTTTCTTTCTTCCTGAACCGCTTCTGCTTTATGAAGCTTCCCTATCCGATGTTCGATAGCTTTTGCTGCACGCTGTACGGCTTTTTGACTTGTGCCTTTGGACTTTGTCATAAACATACGATTAGGTTTAGCGTTAGCCTCTCTTTTAGACATATTGCCTACCTGAGCAATTTTTTCAGCTTTTTTCATTTTTTCATCTACAGCTTTTTCAAGCCTGCTCTTTTCTTTCAAGTATTGTTCATGAGCCTGATTTTGTTGATCTTGCTCTAATTGCTTTTGCATGGCATACTCGCTGTAATTCCCTGAGTAGATCGTTACCTTACCACCATCTACCTCCCATATCGTTGTAACCAGCTCATCTAGTACAGCACGATCATGGCTAATGAGTATGAGGGCCCCATAATAATAACGTAATTCATCTAATAAAAATGAGATGCCGAGTTGATCCAAATGTGTTGTCGGCTCATCAATAAGCAAAGCTTCCTCATAAGAAGTAAATAATTGTGCTAGCTTTAATCTTGTTTGCTCTCCACCACTTAATCCTTCAGAATACGTAGGTACTGCTAATTTCCCTAATAACTGTGGATCTGCCTCTATTAACGTTGGTGCCTCCATCTGTTCAAAGTATCCGAAATGAACATGCCTTTTCAATTTCCCACTTATTGGTTGTATCTTGCCAGCAAGTAACTTCATCAACGTACTTTTACCTGCACCATTTTTACCAACGATTCCTATTCGGTCAAATTGATGCACAGCTAATTTTTCAATATTTAATAGTTCTTTATCTAAATAAGTAACGACTACATTCTCTAACTCAAAGCAAACCTTTTCCATTTTGCTACCTCCCGAAATTGATCATTCCGTACCGATAGCGATGGTATCGATACGAGCTTTTAATCAAAGCTCGTATTAAAAGAATAATAGACTATACATTTCACTTTCCTCCCTACATTCAATAAAAAAACACAGACAACTTTGCCTGTGATGTAAAGTAAAAGAGATTTATTGTAAGACAAACGTCTCTTTTTTCTCATGATTATGAAGATGATTAAAAAAGGACAGACTATCCCATTTACTCTGTTTTCACAAAACAGCGTTTGGCCCTATTCAGTTACTGGTTCAATATTGGGAAACGTAGTCTCATAGCATGTGTCATTTTTTAATAACCCTCCTAGCAGTGTTACGACTATTATAAATTCTGGCTATAATATGTCAAGTTTCCAAAGTTCTCTCTAAAGACACACTAATTACTGTCGATATATCACAAATGAACATTCCAAAAAGTATATCATTTGCTGAAAACCTGATATAGTATGGAATTTAAGAAAAATAAAATTTGATTTGGTGGTGTTATGTGAATGAAGAAATATGTTATCGATATTTTAATGATTATGCTTGGATCACTGCTTTTTGCCCTAGCAGTTAACTTATTTGTTATTCCTAATGATTTAGGTGAAGGTGGCGTAACAGGCTTAACGATTATTGCTTATTATCTGTTCGGATGGTCGCCAAGTATTGTCAGCTTTGTTATGAACGCAGCTTTACTTATCGTTGGTTATAAATTTTTAAATAGACAAACAACAATTTATACAATCATTGCGGTCTCATTCCACTCTTTATTTTTACATTTAACAGAAACGTGGTCTATTTCTTCAGATGAGATTATCGTCAATACAATTTTTGGTGGCGTATTTGCAGGAGTCGGTATTGGCTTAATTATAAGAGTTGGTGGTACAACAGCAGGTTCTACAATTTTAGCGAGAATCACTAACAAATATCTTGGATGGAGTATTAGCTATGGACTTTTATTCTTCGATTTAATTGTTGCTTTTTCATCTTATTTTATCATTGGTGCGGAGGCATTAATGCTAACAATTGTTATGCTGTATGTTGGTACAAAGGTAATGGAGTTTGTTATTGAAGGGGTTAACCCTAAAAAGGCAGTTACCATTATCTCTAAAAAACCTGAAGACATTGCTGGACAGGTAACTGCTTATATGAATCGTGGGGTAACTGTGCTATCAGGTCATGGTTATTATACAAAGGAACAAAAGGAAATCCTGTATATTGTTATTAGTAAGCAAGAAGTTGTAAAGCTCAAAAAAATTGTCAAAGAAGTCGACAAGGACGCCTTTATTGCCATTCATGATGTAAGGGACGTTTTCGGAGAAGGCTTTATTGAATTAGCAAAATCATAAAACAATCAAAACACCTTTTGTAGGTAACAACAAAAGGTGTTTTATGTTGTTGAAAAAGATTTCACTAGCAGAAAAAGAACTTTTGGCAAAGCGAAGGGTTGATTTCCGTTCCGCCAGCGTCACTCAAATCACCATGTGCAAAAGTGTCTTTTCCTTATCTTTCATCCTAACAGTAAAGATCGAATAACCAATTAGAAGTAGCTTGGAACGGATGTTCATTTTCTCCTTTCACAAAAATTCTATTGGTGGTTTTGTTTTTCGATTTACCTATTTCTATCAATCTGTAAAGAGCTTTGGATAATGCTGTCTAATAGTGCTGAATAGCTGATCCCCGCAGCAAGGGCACTTTTTGGTAGTAGGCTATTTTGCGTCATGCCAGGCAACGTATTAACCTCCAACACATAAGGAACGCCATCCTTCATTAACATATCTACTCTTGCGTAGACACTGCATCTTAAAGCCTTGTAACTGATCATCGCAGCCTTTGCCACTCGGTCATGAATTGCAAGTGGTAGTTCCACAGGCTCCTCCACGGTAGAAGCATCGTCATATTTTGCCTGATAGTCAAAAAATACTGCTGTATGTTTGATTGACAGGACTGGCAATAGCTGTTCATTGAGTATTGGGCATGTAATTTCGTCACCAATCAAATACTGCTCAATAATGATTTCGTTATCCCACTTAAATACTTCTGCAACCGCAGCCAATAAGGCACTCCGATCATGGACAATTTGAACACCCACACTAGAGCCGCCAGCATTTGGTTTAACTACAAGTGGATAACCCATAAGCTCTATATCCTGCAAGGGCAACTCCTCTTCCTTTATGAGATGCACCCAATCTGGAGTTGCGACACCTTCATATCGAAGGATTTTTTTTGCCATATTTTTATCCATGCACAAACTACTTGCTAGAAGACCGCTTCCTGTATAAGGAATACCCAACGTTTCTAGTACCCCCTGAATCGTACCATCTTCCCCGAACTTACCGTGAAGTGCTAACAAAGCCACATCAATATCACCTACCTTGTCAATTACCTCTTTGTTGTTATCTAATGTGATTGCCACAACTTCGTATTTTTGCTTATCTAATTGAGTGACCATTTCCTTACCTGTCATGATGGAAACCTGCTTTTCAGAGGAAGTACCACCCATAATTACGCCAACCTTCATTTTTTCAACTCCTCATAACGTTTTCAATGTATCACCAATAATTTGAATACCTCGAACAATATCGTCATCTGCTAAACGGGAAAAACCTAAACGAAATGTATTACTACCTCTTCCATTTGTATAAAATACATCACCTGGATAAAATACAACGCCCTTGTCATAGCATTTCTCAAGCAACAATCGTGCATCTACGTCCTCTTTTAGTTCTATAAAAAGGTGAAGCCCCCCATCCCCTGTTATCCTGCTATAGGGAATGTATTGGATACAAGCTTGACGGGCAAGCTCATATTTTTTCTTGTAAACAAATCTTGCTTTCTTTAAATATTTTTCAAAGTAACCATCCTGTAAATATTGATATAACACTGCCTGATCCAGTGTTGATGTATGAATTGTTCGAGCTCTTTTCATACTTTCCAAGCTATCAATTAACTCCCTATCTGCTAAAATCCAGCCAACACGTAAGCCTGGGAAAAGAATTTTAGAAAAGCTACCAATATAGACAATGTTATTACCTATACCGCTAAAAGCGATTAGTGGTGCCAAATGTGAGCTTGAATACCTTAATTCCTCATTAAAACCATCTTCTATAATGGGTATTTGATATTTGGAAAAAAGCTGAAAAATAGCACTCCTTTTCTCGGAGGAAGTGACAATTCCTGTTGGATTATGATAGGACGGGATAAGATAGGCAAAATCAAAGTCCTTATCTGCTAATGTTTTTTCCACCTGTTCCATGTCAATCCCGTCATCTTGCATATCGATGCCATGTACGTCTAACCCATGCAAACGGAAAAGCTTCAATGCTGCATGATGTGTAGGATTTTCACATAGTACACGCCCTGATTTTTTAGCTAAAGAGGACAATAAAATATCTAGACCTTCTGTAAAACCATTTGTAATTAAAATATCTTTATTAGAAATGTCCACACCTTTCATCTCCATATAGCTAAGAAGGTGGTCAATTAAGGGCTTATAGCCCTTGGCATAGCCATAGTTTAAGACAATATCTCCTTCAATGGACATCCTTATGAGAAATGCCCTTTTGAAATTTTCAACATCAAAAAGCTTTTCTTCTGGAGCTATACTAGTAAATGAAATCATGCCTTTTTTCCAGTGTATATCTTGTCGTATTAAATCAATTTCATCAGCTAACAAAGTTGTTTCATTCAGCCTTTGTTTCCAATCTATTTCAATAGAAGAAGTTTTCAATGTAGTAACCTTTCCGATAAAATGCCCTTTTCCTTTCACTGCATAGATGATGCCATCTAGCTCTAATTCGGCATATGCGTTCAGCACCGTGTTTCTACTGACCGCTAATAACTTACTAAGTTCACGGGTAGATGGAAGCTTTTGATGTTCCAACAGATGCCCCTTGACAATCATGTCTTGAACATAATCCTTCAATTGTACATAAACTGGCCGTTCATCCATAAGCTTAAAATCACTAAACACTTCCTAACCCCCTTGCTTCATTTTTGCATAAACCCTGATAACCAAAAAGGTCCACACATTATGTAATTTCCTGTTAGAGTGGTTGCTCTTCTTTCTATCATATTTCAATATGGTCATAAGCATAAAAAGAAAACTCCTCTTTTGAGAAATATATCAGCAAAAAAGGAGTTTTATTATTATTTTAAAATATCATTCAGACCGTTTTCCTTTTTATCAGGACATACTAAAGACACCACAACTCCAACAATTAAGCAAATAAAGAATGTCGCTGCCTTGGCTGACACTACAGCCTCCATAGGTGACAGGGACCATACAATCGCACTAATAAAACCGACAATAATTGTAGCAATAACCCCAATGCCTGAAACACGTTTCCAGAAAAAGATTAAAAGGATCACAACCGAAAATGTATTGCCAATCCCTGCCCATGCAAAGGATACTAAGCTATAAATTACAGAACCTGATTTGAGTGAAATGATAATACCCACAATCCCACTAATAACAGCCACTAGACGCGAAAGGTGAACTAATTTTTTGCTAGAAATATTCCAACGTAATGTTTTATGAATTATATCCTCACTTATCGATGTTGTGATGACTAACAATTGAGACGAAGCCGTTGACATAATAGCTGCTAAAATACCAGCCACAATAATTCCTGCAACCCAAGGTGGTAAAATTTCAAATACCATATGTGGCAATATCATTTCAGGATCTTCAATAGAACCTTGCTTATACAAAGTGGACGCGAAAATCGCAGATAAAAAGGCACCCACATAGACAATTAATGTCCAAATAATCGCCATATTACGGCCAGTAATTCGCTCTTTTTCAGTCGTAATAGCCATAAAGCGAGAGCTCAATTGAGGTTGCCCCCCAAGCCAGCCAAAGAACCAGGATAGATTTGTAAATAGCATCGCCCCTAAGGCAAGTCCATTTAAGCCTCCAACCCAACTATCCGCACCATTGCCCATTTGAGCTAGCTCTGTTGAAATGCTTAAACCTTGATGTTGAATTTCCATATAAGCTGCAATTGGTACAATAACAAACGAGATCAGCATTAAAAAACTTTGGATTGTATCTGTCCAAACAACGGACATAAATCCTCCCATACATGAATAGGCAACTATTATTGCTCCAATAATAATTGTTCCCCAAGTGATGTTGAGTCCTGAGAATGAATAAATCGTTTTACCCATCCCGGAAAATTGAGCTGCTAAATAGCAAACAAAGAATAACACCATTACTGCAGAAGCTAACCAACGAATTATATCTGCGTGCTTTGGAAATTTAACAGCAATATAATCTGTTAGGCTATTCACCTTATATTTTTGTTGCTCTGTCATAAAGCGCTTTGATAAAAATAGCCATGATGCAACAACCCCTAAAAGCATGCCAGATAAAATCCAAATGCCTGACAGCCCAGCCACATAAATAAAGCCAATTGCCCCTAAAAACATATAGGCGGATTCACCCGTTGCACGTTCAGAAAAGGCTAACGCCCAGCCCGGTAGTTTATTTCCCCCTAGAAAGTAATCATTATGTGATAAATCTTTTTTACTGAAGTATATCCCTACTCCTAGCATAGCGAGTAAATAGATAAATATTTCAACATAAACAATTGTATGCATATACCCAAAGTCCTCCATCTGATTAATCTAAACAATCCCAATTGGTTTTATCAGATAATAGTTCGGGTTTTTTTAATTGTCAATAACTAATTTTGTAAAAAGGAGGCAAAGTATTTCGATATTTCTACAAACTTTAAAGCTCCTGGAGAAAGATGAATACTGTGTTTGTGTGCAATTCCAACCTGTCTAATATATGCTTGATAAAATTTTTTTCTAATCAGGTTACTTGGTGCATGTAGTAAAAGCGAATTCGGCACAACAGAAATGCCTAAATTTTCATTGACCATTGTCAAAATGACTTGGTCAACTGATAATTCATAGACTACATTGGGATGGATTTTATGTTTAGCTAAGATCCTTGATACATCTCGATCAATCGTACGTTTAGGCATAATCCAGCGTTCATCCTGCAATTGCTCTAGAGAGAGCATCTCTTCCTTCGCCAATGGATGCTCCTGTGCCATAATGCAAACAAGCTCATCATTAAAAATCGCATCGAATACAAGATGTTTAGAATTTGGTTGCACTAAAAAACCGATATCGACAACGCCATTATGAAGCCATTCTTCGATTTGATCATAATCTCCCTCCATCAAACGTATTTGTAGGTCTGGATGATGCTGTTCGAAATACGCTAAAACCTTTGGTAATAAGACCAGAGAAACACTTGGTAGAATACCAACCGATAACGTCCCCCCAATGAGATTTTTTAAATTTGCTACAGAGGTTTCAAGCTGCTGTTGTTGCTGCAATATTTTTGAGATGTGTTCGTAAACAATTTTCCCCTCACTCGTTAAAACAATATTATTGCGGTTTCGAATAATTAGAGAAAGCCCTAATTCTGCCTCTAAATTACTAATCGTATGACTGATTGAAGACTGTGTGAGATTGAGCTTTAAGCCTGTTTCTGTAAAATTTCCTGTATCGATAAGTGTATGGAAAGCAATATATTGTGCTAATGTAGCCATGCTATTCTGCTCCTTTTATGATTTTTTTTCATAGTTGATTGTGTAAATATTCATTTGATTTAAATTATTTGCCACCTCTATAATAAAAATAAAATCCAAGTAAATCAATATGATTTGTTGATGAGGGGGCTTATAAAATGGCAGAGGAAAGATTAATGATGAAGGCTTTATCTATGGACATAATTACCGCAAAAATGTTTACAGAATTACATCTCTCCATTACAGAGCAGTACGGAGAGCATGGTCGGAGATTAGTACAAAAAGGCTTAGAGGCGTTTGGTTTAAAGGATGCTGAAGCCATGGCGAAAAAAGCAACAGCAGAAGGGGAAAATCATACTTTCTTTGAATACTTACCCCAAATCGTTGTAGGTGAAGAGAAGTTTGCTGATTTAACACCGTTTGCTCGATTTTCTAAAATGTTTGCACAGATTGCCAAGCCAGTTGTAGATGAATATGGAGAAGCTGGTGAACAAGTGATTATGCGGGCAGTAGAACGTTTTGGTCATAAGCGAGGCCAAGGTATTGCTCAACGTGCTCGCACAAACGGTCTAGAAAATTCCGTGGAGCATTATTTAACTAACTATGATATGGGTCGCAGTGATTTGTTTGAAATCGATACAGTTTATAAGGAAAATGAGGTTGAACAAACGTTTACTCACTGCCCATTAGGTCAACAATGGGCAGATGATGATATGGGTAAATATGGAATTTTGTATTGTAAAGTCATCGACCCCTCTATTGCTAAAGGGTACAATAAAAGCCTAGAGGTGGTACATGATCAATTTGTTTTACGTGAAGGACAGTGCCACTTCCAATTCCAAATGAAAGAGTGATGTCATGATTAACGGAGTTAGGCTCGTACAGCATCTTCAAGACTTAAGTCAAATTGGTCGTAATGAAAAGACAGGTGGCATTAACCGCTTCTCGTTCACACCAGAAGAAAAGCAGGCAATTGAGTTAGTTACAACTTATATGGAACAAGCAGGTATGAATGTCACAATCGATGCAGTTGGAAACCTTATTGGTACATATGGTGAAGGAAATGAAACCATTATGCTAGGTTCTCACATCGATACAGTACCAGAGGGTGGCAAATATGATGGAGCATTAGGGGTGCTAGCAGCTATTGAAGTGGTACATACTATGCATGAGCAACAGTTGATACCCTCTAAAAAAATTCAAGTTGTCGCTTTTAAGGATGAGGAAGGAACAAGATTTGGCTTTGGGCTCCTTGGCAGTAGTGCAATGGCTGGTCTTTTAACAGAGGAGCAATTACAGCATACAGATGAAGCTGGCATTTCCATCGAAGAAGCCATGAAAGATTTCCATTTATCACCTTATCCTTTAACACAAGTGCATCGTAATGACATAAAAGCTTATTTAGAAATGCATATCGAGCAAGGAAAAGTGTTAGAAAATGAAGACCTACCAGTCGGTGTTGTCACAGGTATTGCAGCCCCATTATGGTTAGAGGTAACCGTAACGGGTGTCAGTGAACATGCTGGTGCAACCCCTATGCCGATTCGTCAGGATGCTCTAACTGCAGCAAGTGAAATGATTTTAGCTATTGAGCAACTATTAACCAATACAACAGATTCCGTTGCAACGGTTGGTAAGCTAACGGTCTCCCCAAATGGGACAAACGTTATACCAGGTAAAGTTACGTTCTCGATTGATCTTCGTGATATTGACGAAAATAAAGTAAGTGCATTAGAGCAAGAAATAATGCAACAGCTTCAACAAATTGCTGAACGAAGACATGTCTCATTGGCTTCTAAAGTATTACAGCGCATTAAGCCTGCAAAAACCGATGCCTTACTACAACAGCAACTTACTACAAGTATTGAAAAGCAAGGTATACGTCCTTATTCTCTCATAAGTGGTGCTGGGCATGATGCAATGAATATAGCTGAAATTGCCCCGATTGGGATGCTATTCGTCCGTTCAAAGGATGGTATTAGTCACAATCCTTTAGAATACAGTTCAGATGAGGATATTATTGTAGCAACTAATATTTTTTATGATACAGTTGTTGAACTTGCTAAATAGACTACTATATAGAAGAAAGCCATTCTCTAATTTTTTTTAGAATGGCTTTTTTAATTTTTTCCATAACCTTCATTTTTAGCTTGAGTAATCACCTTTTGAATGAAAGGCTCTTTTTTCAGGGTATATGTTGGGCGAATTATATTGAAAAAGATAGCCCAATTTGGATTATAGTCAGACAATACCACTTCAATTTTTTTCATGTGTCATTCACCTCACTTTTTTGAAATAAGCCAACTATAAATAAAGCGTATTTACCTTAAAATAATAAATCTATTTCGTTTTTAAATTTCCCTTTATATAAGAAAATCTCTCTATTTTTGATTGAACTGGTTTCATTTTAGCATAAGGAATATTATCTCTTTTAATATGATATAGTGTAATTATGGTTAATTTTCCAAAATAATTGAAAGGGGCTATAAAATGGAAGAGATTTTAACAATTACGAATTTAACGAAGAGTTATGGAAACAAGGAAATTTTGAAAGGGATTGACCTTCACGCAGCTAGAGGTGAAATCATCGGTTATATCGGCCCCAATGGCGCGGGTAAAAGTACAACTGTAAAACTTATTCTAGGGCTAGAAGGTGATTTTGGTGGCGAAATTAAGCTCTTTGGGAAAAGCATAGGACAAGACCAAATTGATTATAAACGGCGAATTGGTTACGTCCCTGAAATCGCTGATGTTTATGATAACTTAACAGGCTATGAGTATTTAACCTTCATCGGCCAGCTATATGGATTAGAGCTAGAGGAGGCGGCTGACAAATCCAAATCACTAATGGAACTGTTTGGAGTTGGTGAAGCATACCATTCTAGAATTTCTTCCTATTCTAAAGGCATGCGTCAAAAACTACTAATTATTGCAAGCCTTATACATAATCCAGACCTGCTATTTTTAGATGAACCAATCAATGGCCTAGACGCAAACAGTGTCATGATTTTTAAAGAAATCTTAACGCAACTAGCTGCCAATGGAAAGACTATATTTTACTCATCACACATTATGGATGTCGTTGAAAAAATCAGTAGCCGCATCATTTTGCTGTATGATGGAAAAATTGCAGCGGACGGAACATTTGCCCAATTACAAGCAGATAATACTGAAGGAACATTAGAAAGAATTTTTAACCAGTTAACAGGATTTCATGAACATCAGGAAATCGGAGAAAAATTTGTGTCCGTCGTTCGTGGGGGACAATTATGACAGATTTCAAAACGCTACGATTGCTTGATAAGTTCCGATGGCTTTTTATAAAAATGGGCATTGATTATGACATGATGAGAAAAATCCTCCATATAAAATTAACAATGGATGAACGGAAAGTACCTACCCTATTCAATCAAAACAAAAAGAAAGACAATCAAAAGTATGGCTACATTAAGTCTCTATGGATTTATATGTTATTCGGGCTTATACTCATCCCGCTTATGGGATTTGGTCAAAATTTTCTATTTCAGATGAGTATCGCCTTTGCAATGATCATCTTTTTGATTATGACTTCATTGATTTCTGACTTTTCTTCTGTGCTTTTAGATGTACGAGATAAAAGCATACTTTCAAC
The DNA here is from genome assembly GCF_058797135.1 of Lysinibacillus sp. GW823-FHT02G10. Lineage (NCBI taxonomy): Bacteria > Bacillati > Bacillota > Bacilli > Caryophanales > Bacillaceae > Lysinibacillus > Lysinibacillus sp. GW823-FHT02G10. The sequence continues at coordinate 60,759 of NZ_JBXAJI010000007.1, read as the reverse complement.
TAAGCCTATTTCAGCTAAAACAATTAATGCAGCAAAATTTATGCATATTTTTATTTATTTATCCTATTTAACATTGGCCCTAACAGCCATCCCTCTAATAGTCAGCCTTTTTACTCAAGGTATTGTGTTTTTTATTTTAACAGGTCTTGAGATTCTATTAATGAATTTATTTATAGTTGCCATCACAGCCATTTTATATATTGCCATTTTACGCTTCTTCGATGGTGAAAAGCTGAAGGATATGATTAATTATGTACAAATCGCTTTATCTCTAATGCTGATGATTGGCTACCAAGTTCTTATTCGATCCTTTGAATTCGTCAATTTAGATATGGTAGTATCGTTTCATTGGTGGAACCTCTTCTTAATACCGATGTGGTTCGCTGCCCCTTATGAACTCATACTGCATGGTGATACATCCTTATTGACAGTCATTTATACCATCTTAGCAGTGATTGTACCTATTATTTCGATTTGGATCTATATTAAACTCATACCAACCTTTGAACGCAATCTCCAAAAACTGCTAAGTACAAGTAAGTCTAAAAAGGAAAAGAACAATCGACTAAAGTCGTTTTTATTAACCATTGTGTGTAGAACACACGAGGAACGAGCTTTCTATCGCTTCGCAGCTCTGATGATGAAGCAAGAGCGAGAGTTTAAGCTAAAGGTCTACCCATCTTTAGGCTTTTCATTTATTATTCCCTTTATTTTCATGTTTACTTTTAGCAGAGGGGAAGAAGTCGATTATGCTAGTAGTATGAGCTATTTAAATATCTATTTTAGTATGATGATTATACCATCCGCTGTCCTTATGCTTGGTCACTCTGCTAAATATAAGGCTGCATGGATTTATAAAACGCTACCGCTTAAAGATTATACAGATTTACAAAAAGGTAGCTTAAAGGCATTTTTAATTAAATTGTATACTCCGTTATTTTTAGTACTAAGTATAGTCTTTAGCTATATTTATGGTATTCGAATTATCCCTGATTTACTAGCTGTTTTGGTAACAAGTTGGTTATATACCATCCTTTGTTTCGTCATGATGACAAACAAATTACCCTTTACCAAACCCTATGATGAAGTTAATGATGCGCAAGGCTGGAAGATTCTTTTGTTATTGCTCCCTTTAGGTTTACTTGTAGGGCTGCACTATATAATAGCTAGTCAGATAACATACGGCTCTACTATATATTTCATTGTGCTTTTCTTCATCAACATCTTGATATGGAAACTGGTTTTTAAATCGAAAAAATAACCAAAAAACGGCTCAAATCCTATAATAGAGTGGGATCAGCCGTTTTTTTCATGCTATGGTGTTTAAAAGATAAATGCAACGATTTCTTCCTCACCGCTTTTCATATCTTTTATTTTATACATATTTTGATTGACCTCGTTATCTCCTAATACAATAACCTTTGGTGTGTTTTCACGATTGGCTTTTTCCATCGCCTTTTTCACTTTTTTCCCACTTAGCTCAACTTCTATCTTATATTTTTCTCGCCGTAATGCAGTTGCTAGCTTTAGTGCCTCTTTTTCTGTTCCCAGAGGAATAATATAAATATCCACGCTAGGAGCGTTTTGCTCTATTTTTCCCGAAAGCTCTAGTGCTGTATAGATGACATCTAAACCAAATGAAATACCAACAGTAGCATAGGTTTGATTTGTCTCTAAAAGGCCACCAATAGCATTGTCATAGCGTCCCCCACTACCAATACTTGAGCGAATTGTTCCATCTGCTAAAAAAATTTCATAAATTGTTCCTGTGTAAATTTCAAGTCCCCTCGCTAAAAATGGATTGAAAATACATTGGTCACTTATTTCAAGTGCCTCTAAATAAGAAGTTAGTTCCATTAATTCCTGTAAACCTTGTTGTAAAAAGACATTCTCAGTCGCGAATCCTTCAAAATACGCCATACTTATTTGTGGACGTTCATCTAAAAAGTGCTTTATTTTATGAATACTATTATCTGATAACCCCAATGCCTTCAATTCTGCGAGCATTGTTTTCTCGTCTATTTTTTCAATCTTATCTAATGTTAAAATAACTCGATTCATTTGTTCCTGTTCAACCTCAAATAATTGCAGTAAACCAACTAAAAGCTTGCGATTATTATATTGGAGATTAATTTTAAGTTTAAGCTGATCAAAGGCATCTATCGCCATCATCATTAGCTCCGCCTCAGCAGCCTGTGATTCTACCCCAACAATATCTACATCACATTGTGTAAATTCGCGAAAACGACCAGCCTTGATGGGGCCATCTCGAAACACTTTGCCAATCTCATATCGTTTAAATGGCATAGCAATCGCTGGATTCATCGCTACAACTTTTGCAAATGGAATTGTTAAATCATAGCGTAACGCTAAATCTCGCTCACCTCGATCTGTTAATGTATACATCTCCTCTAAAATCTCAGCACCACCAGCATATTTAGAAGCCATCAACTCTGTATAGTTAAGAATAGGTGTTTCTAACGGCTTGCAGCCATAGGCTATAAATGTATCTTCTAACGTACGTCGTATCACACGACGAGTAGCCTCTTGCTCTGGTAAATAATCTTGTGTTCCTCGAACATTCTGATAGTCCATTTTTTTCATCATAATCTCCTCCTCATTTTTTGAGCAATAAAAAAACCGTATAGCGATAAAGCTTCAAATCAGCTTTATTTATACGATTACATGAGAAATAGTCTTCCTATTCAATATTAATAAGTTAATAAGGATAGCAAGACTAGTGATGATGATGATGTTTTGTTGTGAATGATTGGACAAGAGTAATGACCATGTTTATTCCCCCTTTTATATTAAGGGTTACTATAAGACACACCCAATAGAATGTCAAATTTTTTCTAAAATTCACACAGTATTTTTTTCATTTTTTCTAGAGTAGCTAACATTTCAGCTAACTCTTCAGTTGTTAAGTGAGCATGGTACTTTTCTGTAATCTGTTGATTAAAGGCTTCGACTTCCTGTTTATATAATAGACCCTTCTCGCCTAATTCGACAGAAAAGGCACGCTTATCCTCCTCATGCTGCCTTTTCATTATATAGCCATCCTGTTCAAGCTTGGTTAATTGCTGACTCACTGCACTTTTTGTAATAGCCATTTTATCTGCTAGTTCTGAAGGCGAGCAGGATGGATGACGCATCACTAATGTTAAAAGAACATATTGCTGATTATTTAAGGAGAAATTAGTATAAGCCCTTTCCATTTTCTCAAGCATGATCCAAATATCTTCAATGGTTTGATTTATTTGCTCTGCTACCTGGTTATTCTTCATTTTTTTGAGTGTCACCTTTTTCTCGCCATTTTTTAGGATTTAGATAGCTTTTAAATTTGTTGGCTACTTCTTTTCCAACAAGTAAAGCACCAAGCCAAAATAAGATTTCAGCCATAATAATACTTCCTGGTATAATCCCTGCCTTTACTTTTGTAGGTATCGGTGTGAAAGGTGTAATAATTGGGATTAACCATAAAGAAAGTGAAAAGATAATAATGCCTAGTCCAAGCTTATAAGCAAAAGATTTTTGTGTTTTTTCGTTAGAGGTCATGTATCTTCTCCTGTACAATAATTAATTTATTTAAGTTAACTAAACTATATGATACATTTCTTTTTATGTAAAGCTTTTTAATCTTTAGAACAAAAATCCCCATCTATTTGAATAGTGAGAGTCAAATAGATGGGGTTACTAATTTAGTTATTTTCCAAATGTAAGGGGTATACGTAGCTCATCATTTGGCTTGTTAGTTAAATATTTATAAATGAGAATTTCTAGCTCCTCCTTGTCAAAATTCTCATAAACATCCATTCTTTTATTATTTTCAAGAATGCCCATAAATTCAGGCGTCCCATAGATTTTTTCTTTATCCTCTAAATAATAGGTTTGATTGACTCCAGCAAACCCTGGATCAGGGCTTAATGATTCCACATAAAGGTTATTGTCCTTCATATAATACGTCCATGAAATTGGGTACCCTGCTATATTAGATGTTACACTTTGAGGCTTTGCTGATATGTTCGTTAATTGGATTGAATTATCGTCTCCGTATAAACCTTCAACACGGTTCTTAGCAACGAAAGTTAAAGGTTGATTTTCCAAAGAAGCTGCATTTAGTCCAGCTATTTCAAAGCGCAGCTCTGTTTTATTAGGATTTCCAACTTTACCCGAAATATATCCAGTCAATAAGGTTCCACCTACATCCAGTTGATAATCCATATAAGGGAAAGTTTCGTATTTTTCTTGAGTAAGAACTAATCGAACTTGGGTCGGTGTAACCGTCATTTCATGAATTTTAGTGCCACCAGGCACATTATCAATTGGAATATCTAATACTTGCTTAAATGACGTATTTTCCAGTTGTGTTTTAGAGAGATTTAGTTGCATATTCCAAGTACTTTCTTTTGTTTCTAGTATACGGTTATAAGAAATTTGGAATTTAGTTCCCTCTTCTTGTAAAGCTTCAGACTCGAATAGTTGCTGACTAAAATATTCTCCTTTTGCTCCCTGTCTTCCCATGAAAGATTTTTTCCCTGTTTCAATTGAATGATTCGTATTATTAATCGCCTCAATGAATATCCCTGTATTTCGGACTTTTAAATCTGTAAGTGTAACTGCCGTTTTAAGCAATATTTTACCCTCATCTTGTGCAAAAGATTGAATAGACACTGTGTCAACTCCGTCCTTTTGAATAGGGAACACTTGCGTAGTTAAGTCATTTGGATTATAGTCGATAGAATATTTTTTATCGCTGATGAATTGAATATTCTCCATCATAAGCTCCACGTCTGTCATCTGTCCTTCAGCAACCCAATCCGTTTCAAAATAACCCTGAAAGGTACCAAGCTCCTCATTCCAAGAATGTGTATAATTCCCTTCAATAAAGTTACCCTTTGAATCTTTAAGCCCGGTATGTTCAAAACCTATATCCTCTCCATCCCAAGAGGCATCAGGTTTCAAACTATACAAAAGAAAGGTTCTGTTATCATCGATAAACGCCGTATGTACGGTCAACGTAAACCCATCCTTCGTAACGGATTTCTCAATCGTCTGCCCTAAGCCCTGGTCTAATGCCGACTGAATACCAGCTCTATAAGATAGAATAGTTGACCAATCATAGTTCAGTGCTGCATAGACAGGTGTAGCCATTAGAGCAACAGCTAATCCTGCGACCAAAACAAATCTCTTCCTTTTTCGAGGTAGAAGTTCGATCGGTTCATTTACCATTTTTAATTCATCCTGCTGGATACCATTCCACATTTGTTCAAAGTCAGGATACTTCATGTTATGGTCTGCGTTCATCTCTTTTTTCAATTTCTTTTCAATGCGTTCCAAATTGATTCTCTCCCTTCAACCATAAATTTTGATTTTTTTCTAGTTTTTTGCGCATGATTTTCAATGCCTTATGGAGTCTCGATTTCACTGTTCCCACTGGAATCTTTAGGGTTTCCGCAATTTCCACTAATGATAGCTCACCAATGTAGCGGAGGGTGACAACAGCCATTAACTTTTCTGGTAACTGTCTGAGTAGTGCCTCCCACTCCTCCTCAGCTGCCTTCTCCAGTACAATGGTGTCTACAGATTTAACTGATGCCGTAGTTTGCTCCTGTAGCAACTGTACCTGACTCACTTTTTTTAACTGAGCCTGCTTTCTTTTAAGCAAATTTAAACATTGATTCATCGCAATCCGTAAAATCCAAGCACGTGTATGCTCTACACTTCTCCAATCCTGACGAAAGACGGTGACAAATACATCATGGCAGAGATCTTCCGCATCTTGGGCATTCCGTAGCATATAATAACAGGTACGGTAAACATCTTTGTTGTATGAATCGAATAATTCACGTTCTGTCAATCCAAGGCACTCCTTTCTGATGGTTCTACGTTATAAACAAATGACTACTTGAAAAGGTTCATTTTTTTAAGAAATTCATATACGTACTTTTTTAATTTAGTGTTTATGTAAAAAGATCCAGTTAATGTACAAAAAAACAGATGGCAATAGAGGTCCGTTATGGAACATCTAATCCATCTGTTTTTGGCTATTGGGAAATGGTGAGCGAAGGCAATATCATGAATCACATTTGATTCTTCTAGAAACTAATTTTAAACTTCACCTTTTTTTCGTGCTGTCATTTCATCTTTCATTTCATCTTTTAAAGCTTCAATTGACTGTTTACGTCGCTTATTTTTTTCCTTTAGCCTGTTACTTTCTAGAGGATCTGCAAATTCCATACTAATTTCTGCTTCCTGCACTTTCTCCTCAGTATTTTTAACAATATCACGAATGCGTTCAACATTATTGGAGCGATCATCTGGTTTTCGATGTCTTGAATTAGCCATGTTAACCTCCTCAAATTATGACATAAGGTTATTTTGGAATGATTTTATCATTATATGAGTGCTAACTTTTACTAAAATAACATCCTTTAAACGCTATCTATCCAATAATTCTACCTTCATTAAAAGCAATTAAGTTTCCACCTGACAGGATTTTTAGACAATCTCTTCCTTCAAACCTTCATAGGCAGATTTTGAATGCATAAATACATATAAAACTAGGGAGAGGAAAATAGCTACAATTCCAAAGACAATGCAGACCATTTGTAGGGAGAGCCATTCCGATAGCAACCCTAAGGCTAACGTAAAGACAATCTGTAGCACATTAATGACCATCGTTGAAACACTACCAAAACGGCCCATAATTGATGTCGGTACACTTATTTGATAAAAGGTGCTGTAGCCCGCATTACAAAATGACATACATACTCCTAATGCTATAAAGCTAATAATCGCCATTGCCACATTCGGTGAAGAGTAAAACAATGTATAGCAAAGTGTGGTCAAAAGCAGACCATAGACAATATATTGTCTTGTTGAAAATCTTTTAGCATAGCGAGCAGCCATTGCTCCACCAATAATAGCTCCAATTCCAGCGATACTAACGATGACACCATATAGACTATCTGAAGCTTGAAGGTTTTGTTTAATAAATGTAGCTTCCTGTGAATCTAATGCAAAGGCAATCATCAATGCACCTTGAAAATAAAGAAATACTTTGGCAAAGACTTGCTCTTTTTTTATATAGGCGTAGACAATACCATAATCCTCTTTTAGCATCCTCCAAGTAATGGGTTTTCGGTGCATGTCCTGATGATCTTCTACTGCGGGAAGCTTAAAAATGGAGAGTGCACAGATAAAGAACGTCAAAGCATTAAACCAAAACGCTATAGAAATATTGGAAATGGCAATGATAAACCCAGCCAATGCTGGCCCAATTAAAAATGAGCCTGAGCTAAACATTCCTAATATTGCATTAAAGGATTGTTTATCTTCATCTGGTATATATTTCGAAATATAATAGGTACTACTTGGCCCAAAAAAGCTACTTGCTATATTAGATAAAAATAAAACACAATAGATGAGCCAAATAGAGGACGTAAAAGGTAACAATAAAATCAATATGCCACGAATAATATCACTATAGATCATTAATTTTTGTTTATTCGATCGATCAATGATGGAGCCTGCAAAAAAGCTTGTTAAAATTCGAGCAATCGGTCCTACAATAAATATACTTGCCATAGCAGTAGGCGATTCTGTTAAATGCCAAACTAATAAATTGAGCGCAACTAGATTCACCCAATTTCCTAAATACGAGAAACCAAAGCCAAATAGAATGAGCCAATACTTCCTAGCAATGCTCATAAGTCCCCTTTCTATCACCAAAATGAATGATTGGTCTTTTTTGACATAAAAGTATTCCTTTAGATAATCATATCTATCGATGAATAGCTGTGCAACTAAAAATAGCAACCCTTAGCTAAGTTCATAGCTTTGGGTTGCCTTTTTAGTTAGTTGAATCTCGATCGATTAATATCGGTTTGAAGCGATATAGTTTGTGGTCATCAGCTAGATGTTCTTTTTTAATTTTTGCTAAGAGCAATGATGCCGCTTTCTGTGCCATTGGTAAAATGGGCTGTTGCAATGTTGTAATGGAAGGTGTTAAAAAATTGGCATATGGTACATCATCCACAGCAATTACTTGTACATCATTAGGCACATGTAAGTTTCTTTTTTTAATATAAAGCATTAATTCTTGGAAAATACGATCATTTGCCGCAATGATTCCTCTTGGTGGTTGCTCCAACGTAAATAATTGATTAAAAATCTCTGTCATCTGAGCTGGCTCACCATTTTTTATATAGCGCTCATCGATCAACAGATTCCTATTTCTGAGCGCTTGACGAAATCCTTCTAAACGTTCGACACGAGGAGTAATCGGTAAGGCTAAAGAAGTAGTGATAATGGCTATTGGTTGCTTTCGAAATGTCTCCACTGCCGTATCCATGGCAGAAAAATTATCAAGCAATACAGCAGGAATATCTACTCCCTCAATAAAACGGTCAATAAAAACGATTGGCATTGCTTGTTGATGAAGCCTTATGTAGAGATTTTTGTTTTCTCCTGTTGGAAAAACGATTAAGCCATCCACCTGTTTTTCTAGTAAAGTTTCGATATGTTTTTTCTCTTTTTTAGGGTTATCCGCTGAGTTACACACAATCATATGAAAGCCTTCTTTATCGAACTCTGCTTCCAATGCATTTATTATTTTTGTTGAAAAGTCATGGATAATATTCGCCACAATAATACCAATTGTAAAGGTAGATTTCTGTTTTAAGCTACGAGCCATTAAATTTGGACGATATTGCAATGCTTCAATAGCCTCTTCAATTTTCTTACGAGTCTCTGTACTCATATATTCATATCGCTTATTCAAATATTGCGATACTGTACTATTCGAAACATTTGCATATTGTGCAACATCGGCAATTGTTGTTTTTTTCACTAAAATCAATCTCCTACCTATAATATGAAAACTCTCCTTGGTATTATGTAGCATAGCATACTTTACTGGTTAAATTAACTAGTCAAATAGTTATATACTTGTTCAGGTAAGTCAATGCCCTTATCCATTGTTTCCAAACTACGTATCTGTTCAATTTCACCAGGCACTAGTACCTGATCAAAATTTGGTGCTGTTGGCGCATCATGTAATTCATTTATCATTTTCGAGATATTTGCTTTGAATTGATTTACATCTCCAAAAATATTTGGATCTAATACATATAAATATTGTCCTAGATTACGTTTCTGTTCGTAATCACCATACATTTTTGAAATGTGAGGACCAAAAGCTGCACTTGCTAAAATTCCAGAAAGAACATCTACTACAAGTGCCATACCATATCCTTTTGGCCCTGCAAACGGTGTTAAAGATTTTACTTGGTGTGGGTCTGTAGTTGGTGCTCCTTGTGCATCAACTCCCCATGTATTTGGAATTGTCTCCCCTTTTTCACGTGCATATAGAATTTTCCCTAGCGCTACATTGCTTGTTGCCATGTCCAAAATAATCGGTTTATCGTTGGTTGGAAAACCATAAGCAATTGGATTCGTACCAAAGTAAGGCTCTTTTCCGCCAAAAGGAACAACTGCGGAGTCCGTTTGAGAGCACATAATAGCAATTAAATTTTCACTCGTGGCTTGTTCAAGAAAATAGCCGAGTGCCCCACAATGGCTACTCTCTTGAATAATCGTTGTACATGAGCCATGTTCCTTAGCCACTTTAATGGTTTCATCCATAGCTTCCTTACAAATGACATGCCCAAAGCCATTATCCCCCTTAAAAAGAAGGTGATTTGTGCCTCTTTTTTCTACTGAAAAATGAGGGTTTTTCGTTATTCCACCTGCCTTTAAACGTGTTATATAATGCTCCACGCGCATAACACCGTGAGAACTGACACCACGTAAATCGGCATAAATCAAAACATCTGCTACTTGCGCTGCTGTTTCAGCTTCAACACCTTCAGTTGTGAATTTTTGAACTACTATTTTTTTTAATGCTGGTACAGAAATAATCATTGAAAATCCTCCCCATTATTTAAAATAGATTTGTGCTTTATTTGTGTTGTATTGTTTTGCCTCAAAGTAAGAAATAGCTTCATCGAATGCAATATGCTTCGTAACATAGCCTTTCTTTATAGCTCCTGACTGCATGTAGTTCATAACCGTCTCAAAATCTTCTAACGTAGCATTACGGCTGCTCTTCAATGTTAATTCCTTTGAATGAAATTCAGGATCATTAAATGTAATGGTTTTCTTCATTAAACCAATAAACACTAATGTGCCACTATTTTCTACGTATTGAAATGAGGATTCCATTGATTGTTGATTGCCTGTTGCATCAAAGACAACTGTAGGAAGTTCACCATTAAATTTTTCATGTAACTGCGCCATTATGTCATGGCTACCAACAATCACACCATCCGCTTCCGACCATGCCTGTCCTTCTTTTAAACGTTCTTCGTTCAAATCCATTAATACTGTTTTTGCACCGCGTAACTTAGCAAAACGTGCTGCTCCTAATCCAATTGGCCCTGCACCGATAACAAGTACTGTATCATTTTCTATTAGTTCCGAACGACGTACTGCATGGGCACCAATAGCTAATGGTTCCACAATGGCTAATTGGTCACCTGACACAGCATTATCAGTAATTACAATACTGTCATCAACTACGATATATTCGCCCATACCACCATCCATATGTACACCTAATACTTTCAAAGATTTACAGCAGTTTGTTTGACCTCGACGACATGCAACACACTCTCCACAATGGATGTATGGAATAACTGTTGCACGATCTCCTACTTGGATGTCCTTAACTGCTTCACCGACTTCTTCCACGATAGCAGCTAGTTCGTGGCCTAACACTCGTGGATAACTAAAGAATGGTTGTTCACCTGCAAAAGCATGTGTGTCTGTTCCACATACACCAATATGCGTGATTTTTAATAAAACATCATGACTTCCTTCAATACTAGGCTTGTCTACTTCACGTTCCACCATTTGAAACGGTTCATTAATGATTAATTGTCGCATGCTATTGCCTCCAATAAACTAGTAATTGTAGATAATTGCTGAATAACCTCTGCTGCATCACACTGGAAATATTGTTCGATAAATTGTTGCATTGGCTCTGACTGACCTTGTTCAAAATAGTTATGGATTTCAGTCAGTTTTTCAATAATTTGATCAGATTCACGCACGGAAAAGCGTGTTGGATTCATTGCATATATCCCTATTGCTAAAGCTTGATAGTATATTTCTGTTTCAGCGTAAGGGGCAATACGTGTTTGCCACTTGGATAACTCATTTAATTGAATATCATATAGCTGATGCTCAATAAATGGGTTTAAAAAACGTTCAAAGACATCTTGCTGATAGTGCTCATCCACTTGGAAGCGTTGGGTAAAATCGTTTGTTACTTTTTCAATAAAGGCTCGGACACCTGCATGTGAAAATGCCTCTCTTACAGTTTTATAGTTAAAAATCTTGCCGAATGCTGAAAGCAAAATATGACTACCATTTAAAATGGCAACTTTGCGTTTTCGATACATGTCTAAATCATCAAAGACAAAAGGGAAATCATGACTTGTTGGCCAATATTTAAATGGCTCTTTTTGGTCAATTATAAATAAGAAATACGGTTCACAAACTGTGTAAAGGGCATCCTCCCCCTGATAATCCTGTGGATAACCTGTTACAATACGGTCTACAAGTGTATTACAAAAAGTTAACGTAGCAAGCCAATCATTAAATGCTGTAGGCAACTTCCAGTCTTTAGCATGCTGTAGACAAATTGTTTTTAATGTAGAGCCATTCTGTTCTATTAATTCCAAAGGCACAATTGCCACTTGTTTTTCACCTTGAAAATGTTTGTAATATTGTTCTAGAAAGACGGTTAACTTTGCTGCATAGCTTGTTGGACAAGCCGTAGGATAAGGAATATTTTCATAATAAATCCCTGCCTCTGTTGTATTAGACACAATCATTTCTAATGTCTCAGACTGTGCGTATTGTAAAAATGTAGGCCAGTTCTCATATGGAAGAATAGTATCTTGAATAATCTTAACAGTGGTTTCTTCTTCTACGACCTCACCGTTTTTTAGCCCACGTTCCATCACAGTGAATTGCAGCTGTTGTTCTTCTAGCAGTTTAACTGTTTTTCCTCTTGCTGTTGCTGCGACAGAAACAATACTGCAAGGGACTTGTAGTTTTTCAACTGCTAGGTCAAAAAAGCCTCTGATAAAATTCCCATCACCTATTTGCATAATTTTAATAGGATGTTTCATTTCATTTATCTCCTACATCGTCACGCCATCTTTAAAAATGGCGATTTCTTTGAATCCATATTTCTCATTATTCGTTTGCACTTCACCTGAAGCTAGCGCTACTATATAATCCATAAATTCATCGACTAATACATCCATCGGCTTCCCATCCACTAACTGCCCTGCGTTAAAGTCAATCCAATTTTTTTTTCGTTCATAAAGTGGTGTGTTTGTTGAAATTTTGACTGTTGGTGTAGGTCCTCCAAAGGGTGTTCCCCTACCAGTTGAGAAAAGGACGATTTGGCAGCCTGTTGAGGCCAGTGCTGTTGTTGAAACAAGATCATTTCCTGGACCGTTTAGTAAATGTAGCCCCTTTGTTGTCATACGTTCGCCATAATCAAGCACTTCTTTTACCTCTTGAAAGCCCCCTTTTTGTATACAGCCAAGTGATTTTTCTTCCAATGTTGTTATTCCACCCGCTTTATTTCCTGGAGAGGGATTTTCATAGACAGGTTGATTATATTTCATAAAATACTGTTTAAAGTCATTTACTAAATGCACAATATCCTCAAAAACAGAGGCATCTTTTGCACGTTCCATTAAAATTTGTTCAGCACCAAACATCTCTGGAACTTCCGTTAACACCGTTGCACCTCCAGCTGAGATCAACTGGTCAGAAAATACACCAATCATCGGATTAGCGGTAATGCCAGAGAAACCATCACTACCACCACATTTCAAACCAATTTTCAGTTCTGAAATAGGTAATGTTTGTCTGTCAAATGTCGTCACATAGTCAAAGGCTTTTTCAAGCAGTTGTTGACCCTCTTCCATTTCATCTGCTGATTCTTGAACATTTAAAAAGGAAACGCGTTGTTCATCATAATGACCAATTGTTTTCTTAAAGAGCTCAATATAATTGTTCTCACATCCTAGCCCTAATACAATGACTGCCCCTGCATTAGGGTGATGAATTAAATTAGCTAAGATTTTTTGTGTATACGTTAAATCATCACCAAGTTGTGAGCAACCATATGGATGAGCGAAATGCTGTACACCATCAAAATTGTCAGCCTTCAATAATTGGTTGCCTAACTTCGCCAAGTTTTCAGCTACTTTGTTAATACATCCAACCGTATTAATAATCCAAATTTCATTTCGTACACCAGCCTGACCATCTTTTCTACGATACCCCTTGAACGTGCGCTGTGCATGACGAGACTCGGCTACGGGATGTGTTTTTGGATTAAATTCATAGCTTAATTCACCCGATAAATTGGTTTTCATGTTATGGGAATGAACCCAGCTACCTGCTAGGATTTCTTCTGTCGCATGACCAATTGAAAAACCATATTTCGTGATGTGTGCATCTTTAGAAAGAGTCTTGATGGCGATCTTATGCCCACGTAGTACTTGTTGCTGTAACGTTATTTCCTTTCCATCCAATGGAAGTAAAAAGCCTTGAGGAAGATCACTCAAGGCTATGGCAACATTGTCCATCGGATGAATTTTAATAACTGATTGATTGTTCATTTGAATCCATCCTTTCTATTTTTAAGCTAATTCTTTATGAACAATTGGTGTAACAAATTTAATAACTGCTAATGAAGCGATGACTGCTAAGCCACCTGCAAGTAGGAAAGCTGCGGAGAATGTTCCTGTTCTGTCTACTAGGAAACCTGTTAAAGTTGGCCCAATAATACCAGCTGTGTTTGCAAGGAAGTGCATAAAGCCGCCAACAGATCCAACATACTTAGATTCCACCACATCATTAATGATTGCCCAGTAAATAGCCCCTGTTAAATATAAGAAGAAAACAGAGGTAGCAACAAGCGCAACAGCACTAACTGTTGTTGTTACAATACCTGCACAGCCAATCGATACAGCTGCTAAGAATAAACATGTCACTAGAACGACTTTACGAGAGAATAAAACTCCCTTACGCATAAAGCGTTTGTAAATGAAATCTGAGACAATTCCACTCAATGCTAAACCTAGGAATCCTAAAATCCACGGAATAACCGTTACAATACTCATATCTTTTACAGCCATTCCACGAGCTTCTACTAGATAGCTTGGGAACCAAGTTAAGAAAAAGAATAGGATATAGTTATAGGCAAAGAACGAAAAAGCAGTAAATAATACTGTTGGTTGTTTTAAATAATAAGATAGACCACGACTATGATTGATATCTTCTGCTGCAATCTCTAAGTTTGCCATTGATTCTACACTGTCTTCTTTGTTTGGCTTTTCTTTCACCACTTTAAACCATACGATTGCCCAAATAAATCCAAGGATCATGATCGCAATAAATGAATATTTCCATCCATATGCTAATGCAATATAACCAACGATTGGACCTGCGATTGCACCACCAAGTGGCGTACCACTATTGGCTAGCCCTACTACAGAGGCACGTTTATCCGCAGGAAACCAGTTATTCACCATTTTATTTATGGTTGATGACAATGGCCCTTCCGCCATACCAAATACAATACGAACAATAATCAACGATGCGAACCCAACGACTAAAACCATTGCTCCACTAAATAAAGACCATACAATCATCGCTACAAATAGCGTTAACTTGGCACCAAATTTATCGGAAGCCATTCCACCTAAGAAGTTAAAAATGGCATATCCAACAGAGAAGCTACTAAAGATAATCCCTAATTGGGTTGACGTTAGATGAATATCTTCTTGAATAAATGGTGCTGCAATTGATAGTGCTGAACGATCTAAATAGTTAATGACACCCGCTAAAAATAGCATGACAATTACAACCGTTTTGCCGTCTCCAAAAATACCTTGTTGTTTCATATCATTCACCCCTAAATTTGAAATAAATCCCCTTTGTTAAACGCCTGAATAAGCCATAAATCCACCATCAACAGGAATTGTTACGCCAGTGACAAATGCTGAGTATGTATCATCAGCTAAAAATAATAAAGTTCCTAATAAATCTTGTGGTTTTCCAAAACGCTTTTGTGGTGTAGCTGTAATGATTTTTTCTGAACGTGCAGTTAATGAACCATCTTCTGTTAGCAATAAATTACGGTTTTGTTCGGTAATAAAAAATCCAGGTGCAATGGCATTAACACGTAAACCTGCTTCTGCAAAATGCACCGCCATCCATTGCGTAAAGTTATTAATCGCTGCCTTTGCCGCGCTATATGCAGGTACTTTTGTCATAGGGGCATAGGAGCTCATGGATGAAATATTAATAATCGTCCCCTTCGTTCTCAGCAATGCTTCACCAAAAACTTGGGCAGCCAAAAATGTTCCTGTAAAATTATTCGAGAATACGCTTTCAAAACCACTTGGTGTTAATTCAAAGAAATTTGGTGTAGTCGATTGTTCTTTATATACTTCATCAGCAGTAATGGCATCTGGATGATTGCCGCCCGCTCCATTAATCAGTACATCAATTTGACCATATTGCTGTAAAATTGCTTGTCTCGCTGCTATTAACGACTCTTTGTTTAAAACATCCACAGAAAAATTAATTGCTTCTCCGCCATTTTCTGTAATCGATCGGACGACTGCTTCTCCTTTTTGCGCTGTACGATTTAAAATAGCAACTCGCATACCTTGCCTAGCCAATTCCATTGCCATCTCTGAGCAAAGAACACCACTACCACCCGTTACAACAGCCACTTTATTTTGCAATGCTTCATGCACCTTACTCACCTACTTTTAAAATAACTTTACGTACTTCATTTTGTTTTTTTTCTATATATTCAAATGCTTCTTTTGCTTCATGTAATGAGAAAGTATGTGTAATTAAACCTTGATGCTGTAGCTTTCCAGCATCAACAAGCTTCACTACATTTTCAAATTGGAATGTTTGTAAACGTGAGCCTTTTATCGATAATTCCTTTTTCGTAATTGGTAGTGGGGCAAGCTCAATGGCTTCCTCTCCAAAGCTAAGGACTACTACTCTCCCAGCAACTGAAACAGCATCGATAGATTGCTTAAATGTTAGTGGAATACAAACTGCATCAATAGATACATTGACACCTACTCCATATGTCCATTGGTTAACAGCCTCTAATAAATCTTGCTCGTTTACATTAACAACTACATCTGCACCAAGTTCTTTTGCAAATGAGAGCTTTGCTGGATCCAGATCAGAAATCATCACGCGTGCATCTATTAATTTAGCCATCTTTAAAATACAAATGCCAATCGGTCCGGCCCCTTGAATCAATAGTGTTTCACCAGCCTGTAATTCACCACGATATACTGCCTGCGCGCCAATTGTATAAGGTTCAATTAAGACTGCCTCTTCTAAAGAGGTGTGGTCTGCTACTTTATGCAATTGCTTTTCAGCTACAACAAAACGCTCACGCATGCCTCCATCTTCATGAACACCAAAAACAGAAAGTTGTTCGCAGACATTTGGTTGTCCTTTACGGCAAGCATAGCACTCACCACAATAACGAATTGGTTCGACAACAACCTTGTCACCAGCTTTTAAACCTTGTACGTCTTGACCAACCTCTAACACTCGGCCAGCAACTTCATGCCCAGGTACACGAGGCAATGTCGCTAATGGATTCGAACCATGATAAATATGCATGTCTGAGCCACAAATACCAACATATTCTGTTTGAACAAGGACATCTGTTGACTTTGTTATTACTGGTTCTGCTACGTCAATTAAAGCCATTTCAAAAGGTTTGATTACTTGTAGTGCTTTCATACATGTCACCTATTTCTTCAGATTTTCATAAGCATCCCAAAGTCCATTTAAATACATAATGCCAAGTGCTCGATCATATAAGCCGTAGCCTGGACGACATTGTTCTCCCCAAATATGACGACCATGATCTGGACGTACATAACCTTCATAGTTTTGGTCATTTAATGCACGGACAATATTTTTAATATCGATTGAGCCATCCGATGTAAAATGCGATGTTTCAAAGAAACTACCATTTTCCATAATCTTGACATTGCGGATATGAGCAAACGGAGCACGATATGCATATTTTTCAGCGATGGCTACCATATCATTTTGTGGGTCTGCTCCCATTGAACCTGAGCAGAACGTAAAGCCATTTGCCATGGAATCAGAGATTTTAATTAATTTTTCATAGCTTTCTGCTCCTGTAATAATGCGAGGTAAGCCAAAGATGGTATATGGTGGATCATCTGGATGAATTGCCATTTGAATACCTACCTCTTCCGCAACTGGTAAAATGGCTTGTAAAAAGTAAGCTAAGTTGTCCCAAAGTTTGGCTTCATCTACTTCTTTGTACTGTTCAAATAAATCTGAGAGTCGAGCTAATCGTTCTGGTTCCCATCCTGGAAGGGTTAAATCTGAAGAAGCGCTTACTTCATTCACTAGTTCTTGTGGATCTAAGTTCATGACCTTTTCCTTATCAAAATAGAGAGCCGTTGAGCCATCTTCTAATGGATGGAATAAATCTGTACGTGTCCAATCAAATACGGGCATGAAGTTATAGCAAATAACTTTGACACCCACTTCACCAAGGTTGCGAATAGATTGTTTATAGTTTTCTATATATTGATCACGTGTTGACAATCCTAATTTAATATCTTCATGGACATTGACACTTTCCACGACATCTGTATGGAATCCGAACGATTGAATATAGTCAACTTCATCTTGAATAGCATCTTTAGTCCACACCTCTCCTGCTGGTAGGTGATGGAGTGCCCAAACAATACCTTTTACATTTGGTATTTGCTTCACATCTTCTAATTCCACTGTATCATTGCCACGACCATACCATCTAAATGTCATATTCATACGTCATTACCTCCTAGTTTGATAGATTTTCGATATATGCTTTGGCACGTTCCACTACACCTGCATAGCCACCTTTTACAAATGCTTTATTTAAATCACTTCCAATCCCAACTGCAACCGCGCCTGCTTCTAACCATTCATTCATATTAGCCAAACCAACACCACCTGTAGGCATAATTGTGATATGTGGTAGAGGCCCTTTAACGGCTTTAATAAAGTTTGGTTCAAATTGATTTCCCGGGAATAGTTTAATAATGTCACTTCCACCTTCAAGTGCTGTCACCATTTCTGTAATGGTCATACAGCCTGGTAAATATGGAATGCTATAGCGATTGCAAAGCCTTGCAATTGCAGCGTTGTAGCTTGGACTAACAACAAATTTAGCACCGTTTAAAATCGCGTGGCGTGCAGTTTCAACATCCAATACTGTGCCAGCTCCAATTATTGCATCGCTATTGCGTAATGCTTTAAAAGTTTCTTCAACAAAAGGCGTTGTATACGTTATTTCAATTGCTCGAATACCACCTGAGATAGCACCTTTTGAAATTTCCGTCGCTTCTTCAGGTGAATTCCCACGAATAACAGCTACAATTTTCGCATCTGACAACGCTTTCAAAATTTCGATTTTTTGCATTCCTGACAACTCCTAACGCTCAATTAGTTTTTCATCACCAATAAATTGCCTTAATTCTTGCAGGGATGGAAGCCCTTCATTATCGCCTTTAATTGTTGCTACCAATGCACCTGCACCATTAGCTAAACGGAGGCGTTCTACGATATCATCACCATTTAAATAGCTAAAGACATAGGCAGCATCAAATGCATCCCCTGCTCCAACTGTATCAATGGCACGAATGGAAAATGCTTCTCGATCATACTGTTCAGTGGCTGTATAAACCGTGGCGCCTTGTTCACCTTTTTTCACAATAATTTCATCTATTTTATAACTCTCTTGAACGTCTTTAACTGTACGCCCTTCAAATAAAAGCTCAAATTCATCCTGTCCTGTTAACAGAAGATTGATAGATGGATACACTTTTTCGTATACCGCTCGGGCATCTTCTATAGTCCATAGTTTTAAACGTAAATTTGGATCAAAAGATATTGGAATATTTTTCGCCTGTGCTAAAGTAATTAATTTCAATGCAACTTCAATGTTATGTTCACATACCGCTAAATACACGCCGCTAATATGTAATAGGTCCACATCATCCAGTACTGACTCATCTATACGATCTTCTGTCAGCTCAAGTAAAGGTGATGGGTTGCGGTAGTAAAACGATTTACCTGCACCGTCTTCCCGAATCTCCTTAAAGTAGATAGAAGTTGGAATAAGTGGTGTTCGTAAGACATGTGATACATCAATCCCTTCACCACGCGCAAAGTTATAAATTAATTTGCCAAATTCATCGTCTCCAATACAACTAATCCATTTTGCTTCCATATCTAAACGCGTAACACCTATCGCAAAATTTAATTCTGCACCACCCACAGCTCGCTCAAAGGAAGGAACGAAACGTAGAGGACCTGTCTTAGATGGATTAAAAACGACCATTGCATCCCCAATCGTTGCAATTCGTTTATTTCTCAATATGTTCATCCCCTTCACAAGTAAAACGTTTTAGTAAAACGTTTTATTAATACTAACACGATTTTTTTTACGTTGCAACAATAATCCGATTATTTAGATTGTTAGCGTCAAATGACCATTATTGTCTTACATGCATAAAAAAACCTCGTAAAAGACAGAAAATAATCTATCCTTTTACGAGGGCAATCTATTTTATTGATAAAATGGCTTTACCTTGTAGCCGTTTTTCTCTAAATGATAGCGAATATTTTTATCGATTAGGAAGTGACCTGAACCAACAACAACAAAGTACTTACCTTCTTTTTCTTCCAGTACATTCATGATTTTCTTGGCCATTTGTTCATCACGTAGACCAAATAGCATTTCATTAAATTCAGATGATGTACCTTCCATTGCTTGGAAGCTTTTTGCAAACTCTTCAACATTTCCTTGCTTCCAGCTTGTAAACCACTCTTGAAGTACTTCAGATTGATTTTCTTCCGCTGGATGAATGATACTATCCAGTACAGCGACTAATGACTGCTCCTGTGCCTCTGGTGATAATCCTTCAAACATATCAACCTGTGCTCTTGTACCTTCTAATTCAATCACTGGCTTTTGCTGCAACTGTGCATTTAATAAAAAGTAGACATCGATACCGTGCATAGCCATCTCTTGAGGTGTCATACCAAAGGAATCGTCCATAGCTAGCATCGATAATGCACTCGAAAGCATCCACGGCTTTTGAACTGTTAGCTGGTCCATTGGCAGATCATAAAGCTTTGCCACTTGTTCAAGCTTCGCATATGTTTCTGGTGCAACAGCATCTTTCAATGTTGAGCCATCTGTATACATTGCTTTCTCTGAATAGTATTCAAGTGCTTCCGTATCCAAGATATTCGCCTCTACTAGCAGTGCATCAGATTCATCAAATGCCGTTACTAATTTTTTATCGAATGGATATAAGTCTGGTGTTCCTAAATGAATAGAGCCTAATAAGTAGATAAGCGTATCCTCGTCCTCTACTACCCAGGCCACCCCTTTAGAGCCTTGCTCTGCAAGTGCATATGTACTCTGAATGAAACGAACAGCTAGCAAAACAGCCTGTTGAGTGGTTGCCTTTTTCTCTAACTGAAGTCCATTGGGAGAGCCTTGTAATATATTTTGCTCTTTCATAAATTGAACAGCATCTGTACCAACAGGTAAATCATACCGTGCTACAATATTATACAAGCGATTGACAATATCACCACGTGTATTATCGTTTTTCACACTTACTGGTTTGTATTGTTTATTTTCAGCTAAGCCTAGAGAGGCAACCTTCTTTTCTGTTAAAGCTAGTAGTTCATTTACTTTGTCCACTGGAATTTCCTGAAGAAAACCATCGAAGTACCATTCAGTTGAGTAAATCCCGTATTTTTCGCCCTCATTTAATGTTTCTATTGCCCATTCGCTTATCGACGGTACTAGGGGTGTTGTTTGCTCTTCAGCATGAATCACAGGGACAACTATCGTCAGCATTAATGAGGCACCAAGCAACGCTGCACTCGTTCGTTTCATCATCTTTTTCATCAAATTCTTTTCTCTCCCTTTTCCTATTTTATGTATAAGTATCGTATGAAATTATACCATATACTATCCAACTATTTTATAAGTAAAAGTGTAAATATTGACAAATATGTATTGACATTTCTCTATTTTGAAATAGTTATGAAGAGGTCAAATTTAATAAGACGATGACAAATTATTATGTCATCGTCTTTTTCGTTTATTAGTAGAGAAGGTTTATTGAATAAATTTAGGATCTAATATACCTAAACCACTGCCTTCAAGTTCAAACTTCACTTTTGAAACTCCATCTAAATTAACATGAACCTTTACCTTATCTTTGATTGCTCCACTATCATAAACTAATTTCCCATCTGCGTAAATTTTCAGGAAACCTATTCCGAAGGAATTAGCTGCTAATTTTTTAATTGGTGCCAAATAGGTTTCGAATCCCTTGTAATTTCCATTGGCTAAGTATTCCACTATATGGTCTTGAACTGCGCCTCCCCCATGATAACCACCAAGCTGATAGGATCGCTCAAATTTTTCACCTGTACTAATAATGACAGAGCTTGGATTGTGGAAGAAGTGGTCTTCATCACTTCCAATAGGTTTTACATCTTTTAAAGCGATGAATTTTGGAACATCCCCAATATAAACGGATTTTGTTTTCCCATCCCATGTTACTTTTTCACCTAAAGATTCAGCAATAAATCGCATTGGGACATATATCGTGCCTTGATAATTAAATCCAGATTGACCTTCTGGCGGTACTTTCTCAACCTTATCTACATAATAATTAATTGGATCCTGAAACACGCTAATCTTTTTCATGTCACTTGCTGCTTCCGTTGTTGAAAAGTAGGTAAAAGTCAAACCTCCTACTATAAAAAACCCTAAGTAACTAGTTATTATAAATAGCTTTTTCATAAAATCACTCCTTAAAATAAACATAGATATATGTAATTATACCAGAAATTTCATACAGCCTTTAAAAGATTTTTATATCAGGATATTTTTTAAATTTATTTGTGAGCAATTATACGATTAATGGCAAAAACTCAATCCAATTAATGGATCGAGTTTTACTTTTTAATTATCGAATAACTTTCTTCTTAAAAATAGACGGTAGAACCTCTAATAACCGTTCACGTGTAATGGGATCACAATGATTCCATATAAAATCTATGAAATGAGTCTTACCAGGAGCTAGCTCAATTAACGTGGCGATTTGTGGGCAATGAGTAATCGTTAGTAATTCTTGGGGGGAAGCCAAAATAAAATTACGCTCTCCAGCATAGTGGTTTATTTGATGCTGCTGAATTTCTATCCATGCTCGCCCTTGCTCGATTAGCTGCATTACCTTAGGAATAGGACGAAAGCCAAGAGATTCATACAAGCTTGCAGCCAATCCGGTCTGACACATAACATAATATTTAGTATCTAACTTGAGATAAACAGTAGCCGTCTCCCCAGCAACATAAACATCTGCTAATTGCCTACGTACCAATCTTACTTTGTTCTCATATGTAGAAATCCACTTCTCTGCCGCTTTACTCCGTTCAAATAGTTTAGCGATATATCGTAACCGCTCAAATAGACTAAACTTGCTATTCAGTATAATAGTAGGAGCAATCGCATCTAGTTTCTGCAAATCATGTTCAGGATGAAAATAGCTAAGCAATAATAACTCTGGCTGCAGCTGTGCGATTTTATCCGGATCTACCCAATGCCCAATACTATGAATGTTCCTTAATTTATTGTGATAAACCACGTTATCTTTCATGATTGAGATGGCCGCCCCTATAGGAGGTATGCCTAGAACAAGTAATTCCCCAAGTGTAAATTTGCCATCAGTCACAATACGTGTTGCATCTTTAGGAACATGAATCTTTCTACCAAATGAATCGATAACTGTTCTTTCTGGAGTATGAAGTTGAATGTTTGCATATTCACGTGGGGTGTTTCCGGTTAATTTATGAAAGCATCGACTAAAATAATATTCATCCTTAAACCCAATTTGTCGAGCTATTTTTCTCAATGGCTCAGTTGAATTACTTAGAATTTTTTTTGCCTGGTTTATACGTACATGAGTCAAATAATCCGTCGGCTTTTTACCGGTCAATATTTTAAATTTTTGACTATATTGCCATCTTACCATTCCAGCCATGTTAGCTAATTGTTCAACTGTCAAGTCCTCATCATAGTGCTGTTCTATGTACTGTACAGTTTGTTGAACCAATTTTGTCTTTTCTTCGTGCTGTAACTGGTTAGCTTGTTCATCTAACTGAACCATCATAGCTAGTATTTGCTGAAGTCTACCTTGCAACATGGCCATTTCTAATGTGGATAGAGAGGAACAAAATTGATTATTGTTCGATGCTTCATTTCCTAATACCTGCTTGACTTGAGAAAACAACAGATGATAGGGATAACCATGAAGCAGGGGTGGATGAGCAATTCGGTTCAAAGTCATTCCTTCTACTTCAAAGGTTTCAAAGGTAAAGCGAGCAAGCTGTGCCTCTTTGTTACTTGACTCTACCGTGTAGCTTTGTATAGGCAAAATGAGCGTACAGCTTCCTTGTCGTAGATCGATTGCCATTTTGTCTACATACAGTCGTATGGCAGGACTGAGTGCTATCAATAATGTGCATAAATTTGTTTCATGATTATTTATTCCCTCATTATGGCTAGTAGCTGACATTAATCGATCAACTTGAAATCGATCATAGTGTTGTAGTCTAATATATAAGGATGTCAGATTCATAAGCAACTCTCCAAACATTGAAAATGATTCTCATTATCGTCATTGTAACATATAATGACCCACTATCAACGATTGTTCGAGTATGTGCTATTTAGAATACTAGCTGTTTAAAAATTGATTGGACGGATACAATTTTTACTGTTTGCGCATCCACTCTGGTAGCTTTTGGAACAATTGCTTCAAAGCTAATAAATTATCTGTATTCCATTCATTAGGAACAACATAAACTTTTCCCTTTTTGACAGCAGGCAAAGTTCCCCATATCGGGCTTTGTAGCAGCCGATCAGCTTCTGCTTCACTTTCACTATCCTCTTGTACAATTACAAACAAATGATCACCAGCAAACTCAGGAAGCACCTCTTCGGAAACCTCTAGGAAAGATACCCCTTCTACATCAATAATATTCTTTTGTACTGCTGGTGGGACAGCAAAGCCATTTTTCCCATAAATAATAGCACCTAGGCTACGATCACCCATAACATAAAGCGTCTTTCCTAGCTGATAGAAAACTGTTGCGGTTTCCCCTTCTGTTAATTGAAACTTGTCAAACATTTCTTTAGACTCTGTTTCAAACTTAGCAAGCAATTGAGCTACTTCTTCCTGCTTATCTAGGATATTCCCCATCTCTTTTACTCGTTCTGTATAAGGAAGAGCAGGATTAAAGGGAATCGTAGTAGCGATTTTTGACAATTCTTCATTAAGATTTGGATCCGCCTTGTAATAGCCATTAATAATCAAATCAGGTTTTAAAGTCAAAATCGTCTCTAAGTCAGCAGGATTACCAATATCAACGATCCCTTCAAGTTTGCCTTCATAGTAACTAGGAGAATCTTTAGGAAGATTATTACCAACAACGGGAATATCCATCGCCAAGAAATCACCAATTGTCTGACCAATATAAACGACTCGTTTTGGATTTGCAGGTATTTCAACCTGTTCACCTGTAATCGTTGTATATTGAACAGTTGACTCACTTTCCTCTGCTTTCACATCAGATTGAGTTATTTTCTCGTTTTCCTTTTTCTGCGCATCAGATGTGTTGCCATTAGAACTACATGCCGCTAATATCATTAGCAACAGAAGGAAACTCCCCCATAGTATAATTCTCTTTCCTATATATTGCTTCATATTTGTTGCCCCTTTCAGATTTACCTTTAATTGAAAATGATTATCATTTACAGAGTTATTATAGATTTTATGAAAGGGCGAAACAATGAAAAAAACGCAATAATTTATTTGGATAAATGTCAATAATCAGGATTATGAATGCCTTTTGGTTTTTTTAGTGAAGAATTATTCATTTTAGGGTTTATTCTATTTCGACTATATGATCAATTAGAATCTCAAGAGAGAAAATGGGGAAATGTAAGCATAAGTATTAGCTCCCTATAGAAAAAAAGAAACCATTTCAGTGGTTTCTTTTCATATTAACAAGCTGTTAATTACTATTCTATTTGATTTCTTCAGCGAGCTCTAAAATAATTCCTTCTGGCCCACGAACGTAGCATAGTTTATAGGCGTTTTCGTACCTATAAATGTCACTAATAAGTTCTGCGCCCTTCTTTGTCAATTTGTTAACGAGGGCTTCAATATCTTCAACATTGAAGGCAATATGCTGGATACCCAAAGTATTTGCTAAAGGATGCTGGATGCCTATTTCATTTGATGGCGCGTTAAATTTTACTAGTTCAATATTCGTCTCACCGTCTGGCGTTCGCAGCATTACTATTTCTATATTTGCGTCACTATCTGACGTTCGCAATTTTGCAACGTCCTCTTTTATATCTTGAAGCCCTATTACCCGCTCCATCCTCTTCACCCATTCACCCTCCACTTTTCCTTCCCCTAACACCTCAAGGCCAAAGTCAAGAAAAAATGCTTTCGCTGCAGGAAGATCATTGACGATTATCCCCACATGGTCAATCTTACGGATTTTCATATTTCAAACCACCTTTCTCCTATTTGAATAATTTCTTTTTAATTGCAGAATCCTAAGTCTTAATTATTTTTATCGTATATGATGATTGTCCTTTTTACGAATAAAAACGCTTTAAAACCCCTATCTGAAACATCCTTCTAAACAATTTTTAATTTATGGCGGGTACTCGAATAAGAATAGAAAAAAAGAAGCCCATTAAAATAGGCTTCTCTTACACTTATAAATAAAGGATTTTTACTAGGTAATCTTTTTCACCCCATGAACCGTAGCTTTTAAAGGGGGAAAATCCCCAACACTACACAGACAATAATCATGACAATTGTAGAACCGAATGCCCACTTTAAGAAGATACGTTGTAGTGTTCCGAAATCCTCTCCAACCATTCCTACTAATAAATACGTAGAGGGAACAAGCGGACTTAGAAGGTGTACTGGCATACCTAAAAGAGAAGCTCTACCGATTAGGGCTGGATCAATGCCATATACTGCTCCTGCCTTTGCAAGTAACGGCAGTACTCCATAGTAAAAGGCATCATTAGACATAAAAAATGTAAAAGGTGCGCTGAGAATGGCTGTAACAACAGCAAAATGAGAACCCATTGCATCTGGAATATAATGAATCACTGAGTTTGCCATTGCATCTACCATTGATGTACCTGAAAGAATGCCTGTAAATATCCCAGCTGCAAAAACCATAGAAACAACAGATAATGCATTGTCAGCATAATTCGCAACACGTTCCTTCTGATCTTTCAATTTTGGATAGTTTACAGTAATCGCAATCGCAAAACCAAGCATGAATAATGCAACAGGTGGTAATAACTCCATAATTAACGCTACTAAAAGAACAATTGTCAAAGTATAGTTAAAGATAATTAGTTTTGGACGTTTCAAATAGTCATCTTCGACTGTAGCAGCAGACTGAGCTGCCGCTTCATAATCATATTCTATAATACCAATCCGCTTTCTTTCCTGTCTTCCGAACGTAAATGCCATGAACAGAACAAAGATAGCCCCGCCAATCATCGCTGGAATCACTGGTGTAAAAACCTCAGACATTTCCAGATTCAAGGCTGTCATAACCCTTGCTGTTGGTCCTCCCCAAGGTAGAAGGTTCATCACACCCGAAGCTGAAACGGCAATACCAGCTAATACAATTGGTCGCATGCCAATTCTTTTATAAAGCGGTAGAAAGGCAGAAATAGTAATCATGTATGTTGTCGTACCATCACCATCTAAAGAAATAAAAAGGGCTAATACGGCTGTTCCGATAGCAATTTTTACAGGATCCCCTTTTACTAGCCTAAGAATCGTTTTAATGATTGGATCAAATACGCCAGCATCGATCAAAATACCAAAGAAAAGAATTGCAAATAAAATCATAATCCCTGTTGGAGCGACACTTTTAATCCCATCCAACATCATAGGTCCCATTTCACTTCCGAATCCACCAATAACTGCGAACGTAATTGGCACTACAATTAATGCAATCATTGCTGTAAGACGGCCCGTCATAATCAAAATCATAAATACTATTATCATTAAAAAACCTAAAATTGCTAGCATAATACTCCCCCCAAATGCTTCGTGAAGTTATTTATTAATTCGTTAAATAACTAATTTTCCGAATATTACACCTTATAATAAATTAACATCGACCAAATGTAATCGTTTACAAATTAATGTTTATTAATTTCTTTATAGCTATTTTGTACATTTTGTTCACGAAAAGCATTGTATACCTGTCTATTTTTGATAAACAAAAAAAGAGGCTAACCTTGGACTATGTATTCTCTCCAACATCGTATAAGACGATAGAAAGGAAAACACATAGATCTCAATAGTCAACCTAATAAAGCAAATATATTACTATGCATAATAAGAATAAATTTACTCAGTAAATCTCCAATAATTTCTCATATTTCTTATTTTCATCATCAAGAAATCTAGATGTATCTCTACTGTTCATATAAAAATCTTCCCACATATACGTCTGCAAAGTTTGTTTCCATTCTTTAGTTTTGACCATTTTTGCAAATGTCGTCTCCCAGAATTCGATTTCCTTTTTTGACATATTAGGTGGTCCCATAATACCGCGCCAGTGTTTAAAAACTACATTTATTCCCTCTTCCTTCCATGTAGGAATTTCTGGGAGCTCCTTTAAACGTTTCTCCGAGGAAATGACAAGCAATTGTACCTGATTCAAATCATAATATTTTTTAGCCTCGGACAAAGTCATCGTTGCCACATCTATTTGCTTTTTTAATAATGCATCAACAACTTCATCACTATTCTCATAAACTAAAAAATCTAGTTTTTCAGGATGCACTCCTGCCTGTTTACTCGCTAATACAAAAGAAATTTGATCATCATTGCCTAATCTCGGAGAAACTCCTATTTTATACGCTTGAGGTGTTTCTTTGAGCTCTTCCATTAAACCTTTTGCACTTTTTATTTCTGAATCCTTGGAGACAATTACGACATTCCATTCTGTAGCCAATGTGGCAATGGGTGTAAAATCTTTGTAGGTTAGCTTACTTTGCCCCAACAAATGATTGGTAATGAGTAAGCTTGAATTCATTGCTAGCACATGTTTTTTTTGTTGTTTAGTATATTTCCATCCTAGCTCTCCACCAGCACCTATTTTATTCAGTACATGAATATCCTCATCAATCAAATTGTTACTCAGTAAAATATCCTGTATGGCTCTTGCTGTTTTGTCCCAACCTCCACCAATAGAGCTTGGGGCAATGAATGTTACTGTATCTGTTATTGCTTCATGCCCCTCATCTTGTGAACAACCAAAGCAAAGCATGACAACAAGCACGAAAATAAACATTATTTTTTTTCTCATTGTTCATCCCTTGTCCTTATTTTTAAGTTAACCTTGTTGTTATTCTTTATAGTAATATTTCCTCTCAGGCCTTCCAACAACTCCATATTCATGTTTTGCCGTACAGACATCAATTGAAACAAGAAACTCTAAATACCTTCTAGCAGTTGTTCGAGATGCACCGATTTGTTCACCCATCTCCTCGATGGAAATACCACCTTTTAGTTCCTTCATTACCTCTTTCACTTTTTCTAAAGTATGACGATCAACACCTGAAGGCAAGTCTTTTTGAGATGAGGACAATTGATTGGCAACACCAAAGTATTGATCAATCAATGTTTGGTCGACCTCATCACGATGACTTAGAAGTTTTTTCTTTTTTTTATATTCTTCCACCGCTTCAACAAATTTCTCCATTGTCACAGGCTTCAACAAATAGTTACTCACACCATATCTAACTGCCGTCTCCAACATCGTTTTTTCTGTTGCAGCAGTCACTATAATAATATCGATTGTTGGATAATGATCGCGAATTTTTGCTAACAAATTTGTTCCAAGATCATCGGGCATATAGATATCCAAAAAAAGCAAGTCAACTTCATATTTCTCTAGTATGTCCATCGTTTCCTTTGCATTCAATGCCTTCTGAACAACCTTTACATCTGGTACTTTATGCAAAAACTGTTCTTGCACTTGTGCAATACGAAAATCATCTTCCGCAATGACAACCTTAATCATTTTTCCCCTCTCCTTCTTTTATCTCCCTGTGCTGACATTTAGAAACCCGACTTAAAGGGAAGTACCTCCAACATCAGTAGTACTATAGATTATCTCATTGAGTAAGCTTCATTATTTCGGTAGAAATACCGTGAAAATGGCCCCACCGTTTTTGTCATTTTTTACTTCTACTGTTCCACCTAAAGATTCTACAATTTGTTTAACATTAAATAAACCGTACCCCCTATTTTTTCCTTTAGATGAACTACGTAAATCAAATATAAAATCTAACATATCTTCAGCAATTCCCTTTCCGTTATCTGCTATTTCTATAATGATATCGCTCCCAATTCCTGTAATTGAGAAAGACACCCTTCTCTCTTTTCGATCGGCTACGGCATCAAATGCATTATCAATAAGATTTCCAATGATTGTGATGATATCCGTGATTTCAATGTGACTTGGTAAGACATCTACATAACTATCAGGATCAATTTCAAAGGCAATCTTCTTTTCCGATGCATTACCCAGTTTCCCTAATAATATAGCTTGAACATTTATATCTTGAATTTGATTAAATAGAATTCGGTTTTGGTGTTGGTGATTGGCTGACTCCTTTTGTATAAATTCAAACGCATCCTGATATCTCTCTAATTGGATTAATCCTGATAATAAGTAAAGTTTATTTGAGTACTCATGCGTTTGTGCACGAAGTCCCTCAGAATATGCGCGAACCTCTGTGATCGTATCAATAAGCTTTTTAAGCTCCGTTTTATCACGAAAACTAGAAACCACACCCATAATCTTTTCATTTTCGATAATGGGAATAAAATTAAAAATAAATACTTTATCATTAATTAATATCTCTACATTATGAATGGGCTTACCTTTCTGTAATACATGATCGATATTAATTGCTGGTAAGACAAATTGGATATGTTCACCAATAGAGGATTCATCCTTGAGGTTCAACATTGAACTAGCAGAATTGTTGATTAAGGTTAAGAAACCCTTTTGATCGATTGCAATGATTCCTTCCTTTACTGATAACAGAATGGCACTTCTTTCTCTATATAGTGAGGAGATTTCATGCGGTTCCAATCCCATAGTATCTTTTCTAATACTTTTGGTTAAAAAAATACCACCAATGATTCCTAAAATTAAAACAATCAGAGAAGCAATGAGAATGGACTTAATTCGTTTATAAATATTTTGAAAGATTTCTTTTTCTGCGTATTCAACCGCTACGGTCCCAATTACACGAGTATATTCTCCATTGTCTGCTATGATAGGAACCTTTCCTATTAAAACAGAACCACTCTCTCGTTCCAATTCAAAATTATTAGAACCACCAAATATTAACCCATAATTATTTGTATGGTCAAAACTCTTCTGACCAACCTGACTTGGGCTTCTGTGCGAATAAATAATCTTCTCCCGATCTTCAATAATAATATTTTCTGCATTTACCTGATCTATTACTTGCTCAGCAATTGGACGAAAACGTAGCTCTAAATCACTTTTCCCAATGGATTCTTTAAGTTCTGGCATAAGAGAGATTGTCATAGCCGTTTGCAATGCCAATTGTTTAACTTGAGTCCTTGCATCGACATATTGTAAATAAGCAAATATACTGGCGAGCAGAAAAACAATAAAAAGAATTAACGTGCTAATCAGTCCCAATATTTTTGTTTGTAATGGTATCTTTTTTTTGTTCAATATACTTAACCTTCACCCTTTTCAACTAGTATAATTCATATAACTTTCATCCTTCTTTTATTTAAATCCCTTTGTTGCCATATTTAAGAGAATATAACTTAGCTCATGGTAATATGACTGTTATGATTGTTTCAACTAGAAAAATCATAAGAACTTACTAAATATGAGAGGAAAACCTAGTTTGAATCCAGCTTAATTTCTAGATTATACTATATTTCAAAGGAATTTTAGAATGCATAAAATTCTTCCACCAAAATCGGTGGAAGGTTTATGTAAATCAATAATAAAATCTTATACACACATCAGGAAAGTCCTGTTGTTAATCCATGCTTATACGCTAAGTCTCCATTTTGTATTCTTGGTCAAAATAAACTTGTGATTTGATATTGGATTTCGGCGTTCAGGATGAAAATAGAATAAACATGAATTTATTACTATCATTAAAATAAAGATGCTCCTCTTATTACAGAAATGCGCCAATGTCTGATATCTCCATTGAAACTTCCCCTAATTTTTATTTTTTCCCTCCTTATAGTTTGAAAGAGTTCAAAAAAGGTTATAAAACACTATAACAAAATATTTAAAATACAAAATAGGAGATGGATAGTATGAGTTTCATTTGGTTTTTAATAATTGGCGGGCTTATCGGTTGGCTTGCAGGTATAATTTTGGGTAAAGATATCCCAGGTGGAATTATTGGTAATATTATTGCAGGTATTATCGGAGCATGGATAGGTGGTATGCTTCTTGGAAGTTGGGGTCCTAAAATTTCTGATTTCTATATCTTCCCTGCCCTCATTGGAGCAATTATACTAGTTTTCATTTTGAGTTTAATTCTGAAATCATTGCGTAATGCTTCGTAAGCTAAATAGATCTCTTAATCTATTACTATACGATTAAGTGAATCAGATGTAACCAATAATAAATGGTGACTGTGCTTATAACAAAAAAGCGGCCTTCCACATCATATCTGTGGAGGACCGCTTTTACTTTGTTTTTAATTAACTTAACAATCCTCAGCTTCGTGAATTCAAGAAGAACAGAACAGCCTATACAACAATAGCGCCTGATTGAGGAGGATTATGCCATACAAAGCTTGATAATTAATGTTCTATAGATGTGATCCTCCACTTGCATCGAGCAATTGACCAGTTACCCAACGGCTGTCTGATGAAGCAAGAAAGGCGGCAATATCTGCCACATCCCCGGGCTCTCCCCATCTGTTGAAAATTGAAAGACCAGCCGCATATTTTTGTCCATCAAGGTTTTTCAAAGTCTCAGCATTCATTTCTGTATTAATAATCCCAGGTTGGATGGCGTTTACCGTAATATTCCGGCTCCCTAGTTGTTTGGCTAGAAGACGCGTAAACGTGTCGATTGCACCTTTGGACATACTGTACGTGAAGACGCTTGGTGAAGCTGCACGTGTCACAAAAGATGAAATATTAATAATACGCCCCCCATCTTTTAAACGTGGCAAAGCTTGCTGAGTAACAAAAAGTGGTGCTTTAACATTTATCTTCATTACCTCGTCAAATGATTCTTCCGTCGTCTCTTCTAAACTGATAATTTGACCAATTCCAGCATTGTTGACAAGAATATCGAATCCGCAACCGCCCATATATTCCCGAATAGTATCATCCAAAGTAATAAATAAATCTTGAATACCATCTAGAGTACTAAGGTCAGCACCAATCGCCAAAGCATTTCCTCCGCTTTGTTCGATCTGGTGAACAACTGCTTCTGCCTCATTACGTCTTTTCCCATAATGAACGACGACAAAGGCTCCCTCTTGTGCCAGACGCAATGCAATACTGCGGCCAATTCCTCGACTTGATCCTGTAACTAAAGCGATTTTGCCTGTTAACTTACCCATGCTTCCATCTCCTTGTTCAAACATAGTTAGATTACATAGAGAATTATATCAAGGGACATTATTTGAAATGTTGCTCTCTTATTCGGTTTCAAGGGGTGTTTCGTTATGGATAAAAACACCCCTTTAGATTAATAGTATCCAAAGGGGTAAAATGGTGTAATTTTTTTACAAACGGTATGACTTTATTTAAAGTCACCAACACATGTAGCTTTGAAATAAAGTTTGATCAAAAGCATGCTACAAACGTTGATTTTATAATGGAAGAAATCCACGCATTTTGAAAAAAGATTGATCAAAATGTGTAGGTTTTATTTTGACGTGATGAAAGTTTTTATAAAAAAGATTGATCAAAATATTTCTCTAACATTGATAGGTAATTATTTTAGCGTTTCTGAATATTTTATTTCATCATACATCTTACCTTTATTATAAACTGTACAACTTTATTTCAAATCTGCACAAGTATCATCACAACTATAATACTAAAGAGACTTAGGACATAACTAAATGGTTCCCAAACCTTTCCAAACTCTTTTTATTTTGAAACATCAAGAACAGCAACCTATACTCAAATAGGAAATGCCGTTCCACCACCCCTAGCAAAAAATTTAAAATAAAATAAGAACAATCCATCAATGACTATGGATTACTCTTATTTTAATTCTTAACTAAGTACTCTGTTTAAATTTTTGTTTTTGAGTTTATTTATTAGAGAATTCTTTAAAGAAGGAGTATTAACAATTTATTTAAACCAAACACTGTCCTCGCTCATCCAACCACCCACTCCCGCCATTTTTTTGCATATACACAATCAAAATCAATCCCACTTGAAGATACAAATTTACTAATTTGACTAAAATTCGTACCAAGACAGCCTAAAACAATCCAGCGGTTCATAAAGTCTATAAAATTCGTACCAAGAAGAAGCGTTTTTTCAATCCCTTCTTTATTAGTTTCTTCAGAGTAGATTACAGGTGAATCTTTATTTGACAAATCAAAAGCAAGAATTCCACCATTAGCAAATCTATGAAAGATCATCTTATTATTATTAAATTCTTTATTTACACCATTATTAAGTTCAAGTAATAGATCTATATCCCAACCAAAATCGCAACTTAAGCCAATATACTCTTCAGGTATTAGAATAAGCGGATTATCACCTTCAATTTCCCAAAAAATATGTAGCTTTGAAGAAAAATTAAGTATAGTTTCACGAAATGAATCTGGAAGTTTATATCCCAATTTTTCTTCAACGTTTTCTACCCTTTCTATTTCTGCGCAATCACCGCTTAAATAGCTGTCATTTTCAATGCAGTTCTCCCAAAGATTATCTAATATTTCAACTAATATATTATTCCATTTTTTCCAAATCAACAGATTTGATATTGTCAATACATCCAATCCCTTTCAATTTTAAGTAACTGTTCTTATTAGATTTTACTCATTATTAGCTTGGCTCTATGCATGTATTCTCTCTTACCATGTCTTAATGTTAAAAAACTTCCTTCATTAATTTTTAATCTTTCATCTCTCCAAATTCCAGCAGTATTAATTAATCCTTTTAAAATCCTACGATACATCGATGTAATATCTCTTTGATTTTGTAAAAAATATATACACGTTGATATCGCTTTATCTTCTCTTTCTATTTCAATCACACTAATTTCTCTTCCAAAAAGTAATTTAACTTCGGCAATCACATACTTTCTCTCTTTCACACCATCACTCAAATATACAAAACGTTTCGTACTCGAAAATTCCTTTAAGCTGCCTTGAATAATATTAATGGACTGTACTTCAGGAAAATCCTGCAACACTCTCATTACTTTAATAAACTCACCCAATTCACCATCAATCTTTACATCTGATAATACTTGCTTCTCTAATCCTCTTGTAACTTGATTTCCACCAACATCAGCTGTTGATCGTTTTAAAGAGTCATTAATAAACCGTTTCTTAGTATGCTCATCCTCAAAATCACGTTTCTTATTGGAATTTCTACGAAGCTTAGTTATTTTAGGCATCTGAGTATATTCATGCTTTTGATTATCCATTTCGACAACATCAAAGTCATCGCTTGTTCCTTGCATTTCTTCATCTAATAATAATTCATCTTGTGAACCACTTAGCTTTTTCTTATTATGTAATGTATATTTCTTAGGCTCACTTGATTTTTCAGATTGAACTACTTCAGGATGCTCAAATGAGATTTCATTATAAGGAATATGTTTATTCTTCACACTTACAACACGTAAAATTGTGCCACCGTTTATATTAGGTTTCACTATCGCTTTAATACTAATTGGCTGTTTAAATGACCAATCAAACTTTAAAATCCCAGTGTTGTTAAATGTAAATGCTACATTTTCAAATACATTTCTTAAATCTTGATTTGTAAGCAGCCATACAAGTTGGTAAAGAAAATTTGATTGAGTATATTTTGGGTGATATTGCGATGAAAAATGCAAATGAATTTTATTACTCTCATAGTTCTCTATAAAATATTGAGGAAAAGAATTCGCCTCAAAGAGCCTATATAATAAAAAACGATTCGGTGCTAAAATGCTACGAACCACTTCAATTAAGGGCAAGATATAACTCTGATTCCTTTGCTTTACAATAAAGCTCCTTGAAACATCTTTATCATTAGTCCCTTGCACACGCCATTCCTTTTCATAAATAGCAACATTGTTTGGATAAATGGTGATTTCTACTTCCTCTGTTTCTTCAGGGGGCGTACTTTTTCTAATATCACCATCAATATAATAATGTTGAATGGCCAGTACTGGAAGTGTTCCCCAATCAACTAATAATTCTTCGGTTTTTCCACCTTCTCTAAAGTAGGCATACATCATTACTTTCTTTTCATAGTGGAAAGGAGAGCTAATCCAGATTAATTGTGCTTGCTCTCCCTCTTTAAATGGCCAATTTTTTAGTTTAACTTGTTGTTCACTCATTTTTGGTTCACTTCCTGCTTCATTTCAATATAACGTTTTAATCGAGGTTTTATTTCATGAAAATGATGTGATTTAATTGCTGCAACTCTCTGGATTCGCCATAAATCAATTGTGCTGTTCTGCTTTAATAATTCATCAATAATCTTATAACACCGACGTAATTGAAACTCTGGAACAGACTCGGTAATATCGTGCAATAACTTATTTGTTTTTGGTAACTTATCTAAATGACGCTCTAAATTGGCTAATATACCTAATCGTCTGCCTAAAACGGATTTTGTTATTCTAATGGGCTTAGGTTCTTGTATTAGTTTCAGATATAATCTTTTTATTCGCTGAACATATTGCTGATCGCGTTTCGACCAGTTCACAGATGTTGCTGGTTTATTCTGTCTTTGTACTTTAGGCAACATGCTTTCTAAATAGCTTTTTTCATTACGATATAAATACATGTATTGCTTTGGAAATTTTTCTCGTAATTCAGTACGGGATAGTCCTGGATTCTGTCGAATTTCATTTAACAACTCTTTTTTGTATTGACTCAATTTATTAACACTTGCTGTTTGTTTTAATTCGACACTTCCACTTAAATACCTTTTGATTGTTTTAGAATCTACCCCTAAATTTTTTGCCATCGCTCGAATGCTCAATTTTTCTAGTGCAAGAGTTTTTAATTTTTCTATCCATACACCACCAAATGCCTTTACTCGACCTAGTTCAAACATATCCGTTGTTTGCTTTCTTGCATAAATAAAACCACATGAACATGTAAATGTACCAATCAAAATTTTGGATTTATAGTCTTTGGTCACTTCTATCTTCAGAATTATTAGTTGCTGGTAATGCGATGCAGCCTTATTTAAACAGGGGAATGGTCCTTTACCAAAAGCACCTATGTCTTTCGTAAGCACAACAAGATCCTCTATATCGTGCTTTAAAAAATAAATAAAGAGCAAATGACGAAATGGATGTACATGACGCTTCATATTACGAGTTAATACCTTTAGCCAATTATATTCATCTTCCTCACTTAACTCGCTTTGATAGCATTTTAAAAAGCCACTTGAAAATATAATTTTAAAAATTTGATACAACTCATGCTGACGAACCCGATTCGAAGCTGTTATTAAATTATGATCTCGTAACAATGCTTTATATTTAAAATTAATGTCTTCCTTTGAAAGTGAGTGCAACGGTAAATGAAGCAATTTGTAGGCCTGCTTTGCTAAATATACTGATATTTCTTTATGTGGATCAATCTCATATAACTCTGATAAATTCATATGATTTAATTCGAAACGAATATACTCAATGCGACTATCTTGGATTACGGGGTATTCTCTTAATAGAACTTCATGGTGAGGACAATAATCTATTCCTTGTAGTTGATGCTCCCGATGAATATACGGTTCTCCATATTGCTCTGTATTTGATTTTGCACAAATAGCACAATAATAGATACCGTTTTTAATACAAATGCTTCCAGCGACTATTCCTAGCCTTGTATAAAGTCCCCTACCATCTTTTTTTACATCGTTTAATATTTCTTGTTGACGCTGCTTCGACAAAAATGAAGCATAATAAGGATAAATTGTGTGGTTAGCCAATAGCGACTCTACAGAATAATGAGCACCTAGTTTTTCTGCTAAAACAGAAAAATAGCTACCAATTCCTACACTCGGTATCACAGAACGATTGTCAAACAACTCTTCCAACGTATCTTTACAATCAATATTGCCACTATAGAAATGATACCGGGCAATTGCTGAATAAATTAATTCATTTGGATAAGGATTTGTAAAAAACGGCAACATATAATGTCCCCCCAGGTATATTCGACTTATTTATATAATGCCGATATAACTAGTTTTTTAGACATGAGATGTTACCATTAGTTATGAAAAGTATCATTAATCAATTAATAAATTCCTCAAAAAACTGTTTTATATATCCATTTAATTTTAATAATTCATACGGATGCTTTTTTCTTTCTAACGCTTTTACTCTTAACCTTACTAACGGTAACAATTCATCTTTATTAGGATTTAATTTCTGTTCTTTTTTCTTTTGATTTAAAGTCATTGCATTCTGTATAGCTTCTAACTTTAAATTGTTATATTCACTTTCAATTGGCTGGTTATCTACAACTTTAGAAACTAACTTTCTTATATCGTTAGGATTTAAGGTATCGAAAATTCCTAATGAAGCAATCTCATAACTAAGATTTTCAGTTATCTCTAGTCGTCTGTACTGAAGAGTATTTTGACGCTCTGCCATAGCTTCCTTGACTTTACCCTCATATTCAGTATTCTTCTTATGATTAATCATAAGATCATCTAGATTAATCATAATATCCTCATACTTATACATTGCCTTCAAGTCATTTTTACGTAATGCATTCATCATTGGTTGGATAATTTTCAGATCTTCTCTTGCTGTTTTCTTTATTACTTTAGGTGTAATTCTTTCTTCTCCATTTTCTTCATCAAATAAAGCTCTTTCTTGAGCTAAAATGAACAAGTTAACTGCTACCGAAGTAATTCCTTGGCATTCCTCATAAAATGTTTTTTTCAACTCTTCTGTTAGTTCCGAATGAATCTTTAAACATTGAAATGCCCATAGAGTTTCTAAGAAGAATTCCCACTCCTCACTATCTTCTACCATACGATCCCATATAATTGAACCATCACTTGCTGCACGACGAGCTTGTCGGAAGTTCCCTTTAAAAAGTTGTTGTGCTTTCGAGGTACCGATTAATACTGTTGGTATGCCTACTGTGTTTGATAAAGTCACAAAGAAATTTAGCATTTCTTCCTGATCATTTTTTGAATGAAGTAAATGCTGAATTTCATCAATGACAAGAACGCCAATCCCGTACATACTCGCTAGTGATGTCATGTGTAATAACATTGTTGAAGTAACACGATTTAAATAACCGAATTTCTCTAAATAACGTGTACCTAATAAATCATCAATTGCTTTGAAAAAACTTTTACATAAGGTCGATAAACTACCGTCATAAGGACAATCTATTTTAAGCCAAACGATTTGAGTGCGATTAAAAGGCTGTCCTTCATACAATTCATGCTTAATGACTTGCGGATACATTAACAACAAGCGTTCAATTGCGGTTGTTTTTCCGATACCTGAGATGCCAATAATCGATAGACTATCTGCTGTTGAACGAATATGGTTTAAGCGTTCATCAATATATTGATGTGCCTGCTCTTCATCCTCACGTAGATGATGCAATATTCGAATCCGTTCAAGGAATGATTTATCTAACGGATTACGGGCTAAATAACCACGACGAATCAAAGTCGATAACCGACGCTCTACTTCAAAATGGATTGGCAACGGCTGAATGAAGTTTTTTACACGTTTTAAAACATGATAACGAATATTCGCTGCACTTTTCTTATCTTGTTCACTAATACGTGGCGTCACCATAAAACGATCCAACACATCATCTTCATCAAAGA
Organism: Lysinibacillus sp. GW823-FHT02G10; assembly: GCF_058797135.1. Lineage (NCBI taxonomy): Bacteria > Bacillati > Bacillota > Bacilli > Caryophanales > Bacillaceae > Lysinibacillus > Lysinibacillus sp. GW823-FHT02G10. Next base: position 21,391 of record NZ_JBXAJI010000007.1, on the reverse strand, counting down.
TTGGCGGTAAGGCTTCAATAAAAGGGTTATGAGCATATTCAGTAAGCATTTGAGTCTTATAACTTGCTTCTTCCATATCTCCTTTTAAGACGACATTATTCATCTTTTCCAAATCCCTCATCTCGCTTCCTCTTTAATTTTTCCATAAGACGTGAAGGTGATTTCTTTTGCGGTTGCTCTTCTAGCTTTATTCTTGATGTAAAATCTATAATTTCTGTTGGTTGTTCAGCTACAGTAGGTGACAAATCAAATTTTTCTTCCTCACGATTAGCTTGTTTTTCATTCGCTTTATTATCTCGAATCGCAGCTAGTTTTTCTTTTTTACTTGTTGGTTGACGTAGTGCTTGTTTTTTCTTTTGCTCTGCTGCCTTAATAATTTGATCCATCATCGTATCTGTATTAATTGTCAGTTGCACTTGCTTAGAGTGTTCCTCTTCCTCTAATTCATTTCGTAGTTGTTGTTGGAAAACAACTTCTTCTAAAAAATCCAATTTATATTGCTGGCTAGGCTCTAATAAAATGCACGTTTCATAATCCATTCCGTTATCATTCGGGATATAAATTTTGTCTAAATGACGTGGATCATACACAATATCAATACTTTTGTTTTTCAGCTTTGCATACCATTGTTCTTCGATCGCTCGCTTTGATCCATATAATAAATTTTTGAACTTGATACCTGCTCGTGAAATTGTAGCTTTACCACGTGGCAACACATTTAAACGTAAAATATCCCTATCTACTGTACGAAGACGACCTTTCCGATTTTGGATACCCCAGTTCCATAAATTTATAGGAGTTGGCACAATGCCATCTGTAATCATCGCTTTTTCCATCGGATACTTATCAATGATTTTATGATTATGCTGAAGCATCATCGTAATAATTAATGCCGTAAACTCCTTTAAATTCAGCGTAGCATCGAGCCTATAATCTCTATCTCCACGCTCTCGATATTCATTTTGAATAGCACCAGGCGCTTTCTGTTTTACTTTGCCATTAATTGTACGGAATTTACGTTCAACGATACCTTTTAAATCCCCTCGATACGCTGTTGTATTTTCGATCTTGATATTTAAATTATTAATAAGTCCAGCTACTGCATAGCCTTCAAACTCGCCTCTGTCAGCGATAATTATTTCGGGTAAATGATACGTTGGCCATTGCTCATCAGTAATCTCAATATCATATTGCTTACAAAATTCAACTTTATCAGCAACCATATTATCTAAAGCCATCATTGCTCCTAGCCAAGACGGGCCTTCCAATCCTACATATATCCCTGTAACGATACGTGAATATACGTCAATAATTGCATAAACAACAGGCCTACCTATAATTCGATTTATATCAAAAGAGCTGACCAAATAAATATCCGCAATCGTTGCATCGATTTGAAAGCGTGTGCCAGGTCCGTTTGTTTCAATTTTAGAATTGCTTAAAATAGGACGATGTTTTAACTCGTATTCCTTAGCACTTTTACGAAATTCAATATCTTTTTTAGGGTCTTCAAGCTTTTTAAACCAGTAGTAAAATTGATGATATGAAGGAATACGATTTGCTTCCCAAATACGATATTGAATTTCTCCATCTTCTTTATAACGGTCTGCATAAAAATCACGCAAAATAAAATGGTACACATCTTTTAACGAATAGTTATTGGCTTTGCGGTAGTATTTATTAATGGCATGTTCAAATTGCGTCTTAATCTCCTCAGTTATATTAATGCCACTTCGATATTCACCATTTACAGTTACTCTACGTGGGCGACCAACCTTATTATTGCTAAGATTTTTAATCTTCCCTCGACCACCCGAGTTTGCGTAATCGGGTAACATAGCATTTTTGTTCATGCCACGTTGCCAATAGCGACTTAGCAGTTTTTTCACCTTTGTTTTGCCTAGTCCACTCTCGGCGGTAATCTCTACTATTTTTACTTCACGTCCCTTTTTCTTTAGTAGCTCTTTCATATTAGGGAGGATAAAATTTTCTACAGTTGCCCAGTCCTTATCTCGTTTGCTAATTTGAACAGATGTTAATTCATCATCTGGAATTGCTTTTGCAAAAGGATCGCTTATTCTCAATAATTCACCTTGCTCAAGCTCTATCTCTAAATGGCTATATAGCTCCCTTTTAGGCATTGCACTCGTTGTGTCGATATTAACTACATAGGCGTACGATTCTTCAATTTCAATAATACGAATGCGTTGTGAATCTGCTGTATATTGAAGTACTTGATTAATATAAATCACCCGTATTTCACCTTCTTCAACTTGCTTTCATCAATCGATTTAATAACCACTATTTGTTCCACGTTTAACGGCTCTAGCATATCTACCTGAATAATTTTTTGCGCAAGTAAATGATAGAATAGCGTCATACCACTTCCTAAAGGCATATGTGTCTCTTTATCAAATACATTTGTAACTTCTCTAATGCTTTTGCTTTCACTTAATATACTTTGTAACAGTGCCATTGCCAAATCTTCAATATGCTGTTGGTTCATATTTTGAAATGCATCATATTGTTGAATATCATAATAATCATGAATATAGCTAATATTCCGCGCCATTTCTTTAGGAATCTCTAGCTCCGTTACAATGCCCCAATCTATTTGTCTTCGCTCCCAATAAACTCGTTCAATCTCAAACTTTTCAATAACTCGTTGTTTTAGTAGCTCGTCTTTCATTTTTATTGTTCTAGCAAGCTCTACTAACCCGTTTCCTTTATCTACTGTTAATAAAAAATCCGTTGTCATTACAACTGGCTCATTCGTTTTAGGGTCTGTAGGATGTTTAAGACCTAATTCATCAGAAATTACAATTGTTTCCTCTAAAGGGAATAAAGGGAGTTGCTCTCGAATATCGACAACAAAATCCGAATATTCAGTTAAATAAAAGTAGTTTCGTTCCAAATCTGATAGAAATTCATGCTGCCTATTCGTTTTAATACCTTTTAGACGTGTGGACCTACCTAACGATGAAACATCTTGGATTTTTAGCCAAGGTTTATACTCCGAGCCAATACCGGTGCCTCGACCTTCTTTAATCCATTTCTCAGTTTGCGATGTCCTTGCTCTTTTAGACATAAAAACACCCCTTTAGACCAATATAATCTAAAGGGGAGTTTCGTAGCAATTTTATTTTAAACATCAATGAATAATTTAATGAATAAATACTACAATGTTATTAAGGAGGTTGATTTCGATGGAATTTATTTCTAATAAAATACACGAATGTATCAATCAATACAATTCTCCATTATTTTTTACCAGCTACAGCACTTCATATATTTCTGGTGTACCTGATTTTAAAAACATAATAAATGGGTACTATATTGATCATATTTTAGATTCTAAGTTCTTCAAACAAAACCCAGAAAACTTTTTTGATTATTTAGAAAAAATATATTCCTGGGTAGAACTAGAACCCAATTATATTCATCAGATATTAGGTGAAACACAATCTAGAGTTATTACTGAATGCTTTGACTCACTTCATGTGAAAGCAGGTAATAAATCTGTAATAGAGCTTTATGGTAATCTAAATAAAATATTATGTAACTTTTGCAACTTCGAAATAGCTACTTCTGAATTTTTAAACTCAAATCAGTATTTCGACAAGAATTATTTATGTCCTAAATGCAATAATATGCTGCAACCTTCTATTATTTTACATGGACAATCCTTGAAAAACTTTAATATGGCGGTTAATGCTTTACATTACTCTGATGCTTTTATAATAATAGGTAATACGCCTTTTTATTACCCAGTCAATAGGTTGATTAATAAAGCTCTTGAAAATAAATGCAAAGTTCTGAATATATCAATATAATTAGCTTACTTTTTCATTTTTATCCCCAAATAGATGAATATTATTTGCAACATCTGAAACAGCTATGATACTCTGATCAAATTCATGTGCAAAATAATACCTTGGGTATTTTTCCCTTACATTAGTAGCTCTTTCTACGACGGTTTTCTTTAATTCTCTTTCCATTACTAATTTCAATTTGTTAAAAGTCCAGTTATTTTCAATTGCCATTTCAAGAACTTCTTTGAATGAATCCTTATAACATTCTGAAATAAACATATGATACTTTAGAGATGGTTCGTTTCCATTCTTTTTGTTAAAATGGATTTTGTTATAAAAACCAAGATATGTTTTACAACCTGCGTTAGTACATGCGAGTTCTCCTAGTTCTCTCGCAGTTCCACATGATATTGCAATTACTTTTTTTTCATTTAGTAAATTTAAATTGCTTTCACTAATTAGCACTTGATGATTCATTTTATTTCTGTCAAATTTATGATAGATACTATCGGCACTCCCATGTGAAATTATCACAATTGTATCGTGCTTCTTTAATTCAAGTAGACACTTAGTAATCCGTGGATTAAAAATAAGCTCTGTTGTTATACCCTTATTATTTAAGTTCTCTACAATCTTTTTCCCAAACTTACCAAACCTCTTCATTTCTTGATTTAACCTATTTCTATATATCCCCACTGTCATTATGTCACCCGCTAGTATTTAAAATTAAGAATTACACTTAATACAGTATCAATAATATTTTTCCTAAAGGCTTTTCCTTGTTCATTATCATTAATTATATCTATAAGTAATTCTGATAATAATACTTCCTGCCCTTGAATATTAGTGTATGAAACTTTAATTTCTTCTTTTTCATATTCTTCAACTATTTTGGATAAAAGGATTGGTAAGACATCTACTCTTTCACAACAACTTTTTATTACCTCTAACATCATTTCAAAATTATTTTTGTCAGCTATCCTATCTATCTGTAAATTATTTATCAAATCAAAAGCCTCCCTTTTTTCGAAGGGAAAATCATAATTAGGTTCATTTGGTCTATATTTAAACGCACTTGAATAAAATATTACTTTACTAATTTTATTATTTTCTCTAAATTTCTTTATAAATTCATCGCCCATTAATTTATCATTTAATGAAAACCCCTTTTTTAAATCATAATCAACTAGGAGTACATCATATGGTACACTCTCATTATACTCAGCCTCACTATTAATAACGTCAAATTTAACTTCTAAATCAAATTTAGATTTTAGATACTTCTTATATATGGCACAAGTATCCTTAATTTGTTTTTCATCATCTATTACTAATATATTGTAAATATACAATCTATTCACCCCACAATAGGAATTTTAATTAAAAAGGTAGTAGATATATTCTCTTTCTTCAAATCAGCTACCAGTATTTTACCTCCATGATCCTCAATAATATCCCTTGCTGAAGCCAATCCTATTCCAGAACCTCCTGTATTAGAGCTCCACAGAGAAAAAATGAACGGAATTTTATCTTCTGGAATACCTGAACCATTGTCAGAAAAGTATATTTCAATATTATTATCACGGAGTATTGACTCTATAGTTATTGTTTTGTTTGTAATTTTTGATAAAGCTTTTATCGAATTACTAAACAAATTATCGAAAACATTCTTTATTGCCTCTTTGCTACACTTAACAAATGTAGTTTCGTTCAAAGGTTTTGTAATCAGTGTAATATTTTCTTTTTTCAATTTAATATTATGGAAATCAATTGCTTCATCAATAACATCCTGAATGTTATTCTTTTCTTTAATCAGCTTAGAAGATTTCACCTTATTTAAAGATTCATCGACAAATTTATAAATATCACTAAAAGCAATTCTTAATGTATCCGTTTTAATGTCTAAACCCGCATCATTAATATCAAGTTCAAAACCCATGATTTGAGCATCTATAACTGATAATTTATTTTTAATAGCGTGCAACATATCAAATAAAATACCCTCTTTACTGGTAATCTGAGAAAAAATTTTTATTTGACTTTCTATTTGCTTAGATGCATTTTCTATATTTTTAATTTTCTTATTAAATTCTTTACTCTTACTTTGAATTTCTTTAAAGATTACATCCTTTTGGTCTTTCGGTAAATCCGTTGAACTTATAATATTGTTAAAAGTCGTTAATAAGTCGTGGGCTTCATTTTTTATACTAATTGATTCTTCTTGTAAAATTTTAGTTGTCTCTTTTGTCTGTTCTTTAATTCGGTTAAAAATGTAACTCTCTAAATGTTTAATTATCTCCCATACGAAAGACTTCAAATTACTGAACTCTGGAACATCTTCTATAAATCCTACTCTATCAGTCGCTTCTTTCAGGATGTTGTTCCCATTTCCAGGGTCATTAGACAGTAAAATATGACCAATTAGATCTCTGGTTCCGAAAGTCCTAAACAAACCTTGTGCATGCCTCTTATCTATTTCTAACCAATCATTATGGGGTTCTCCGTAAGGCATAATTCTAAAATTGTCTTTAAAAATTTTTACATTTCCATAATCGCTAGTTCTAAGACCCATTTTTTTAGTAAATATACTTTTGTCTACTGTATCCACATAATAAATTTGTATCTTGGCAGCACCAAACTTAGCTCCATCACTATGTAGATATTCATGACGTTCAGTAACTATACCATTATCAACAATTTCAAAATTGACTAGTCCATTTGTATCTATTTCGGCAAATATATTGGTTTTAAGATATTCATAAGAATCGTTAACTATTCTCTCTTTTTCATTTATTACTTCACCATTTTCAGTATAAATATATTCAAAAAATATTTTAAAGTCATTGTTCTCTTCTTCGATTGGAGATAAAAATTTTTTTAAATCCCTTTTTAAATCATCAATATCTTTAGTAACCCACTCATCCCTTAGATTACTTATTTTTAAATTTAATCCTGTAACATCTTTAGGATCTTTATCAACTAAATCATACTCACAAGGTATTTGTTCAAGCAACTTACTTCTATCGTTAAATCTATTCCAATCAAAATATACTACTGTCTTTTTTTCCTCAGCTAAAGATGTAGACTCCAATAGTAACTTTGATCCTATTTTATCTACACCGAATCTTCCAATTCCTTTTTCGCCATTAACTATTCGATTTACTACTGTTTTAATTTGATTATCTCTAATCCGTACCTCTTTTTTTTCTTCTTTATGTGGGGTCCCCAATTCCATCCAATAATCTTTTATTTCTTGAAAAGTCATACCACACCCGTTATCTCTTATTTCAATATAGGAATCTTCTGTTGATATAACTGAATTATTATTCGATTTTAGGAAATCTACAAATTTTATTTCAACTTTTGAAGAACCTGCATCATATGAATTTTTTACAAGTTCAAATATAGCAATCGTATTATTTGTTATAAGTTCCCTACCGATTAAGTTTTCCACCTTAGAATTCGTCCTAAAAAAAAGCTCTTTCATAAACTTTTCACTCCTTTCAAAACTGTTTACTATCCAAAGCTCTTATTATTTCTTCAGCAATTGCTCTCGCGAATAAAGGTGGGACGGCGTTCCCAACTTGTGTATATTGAGGAGTTTCATATTTCCTTCTGTCACCACCGGTAGTCCTTTTACCTTTAAATTCAAAACTATCGTCAAAAGACTGTAGTCTTGCTAATTCTCTAACTGTTAAGATTCTCGGGTTTTTATTATCATAATGCACTATATCATCAGGTAACGTAAGCACTGTAGGCGAAATATCATTTTTATTAAGTTTAGTACATCTAAGTTTCTTCGTAAAATACTCTTCTCGTAACTCATTGGATAACCTAGGCAATAAATCACCAATACTTTCTCCTGGTTTAAGAAGTTTAAATCTTTCCATTGTTTTAATATTATGTTTTGAGGTTTGATGATTAAATAGTTTATTTTCTTTAATTGGTCTGCCATCAATCCCTGGTGTCAATCCTTCTCTCAACATTTTCTGATATGCTGATTTATTTCCATAATTATTATTATATTTCATTTTCACTTCACCATTTCCAATAAAGTTTAAATCAGAAATAGCATCTTGAACTGTAACAATTTTATTTTCACCAGTTGGAAAGTTCGGAGGAATAACTAAATCTTTATAGCTTCCATCACGGTCTATTCTTATTTTATGACCAAAAAAAATTACCCGAGGTCTATTCTGTGGAATACCAAAATTTTTAGCATTTAGAATATCCCACTTAACGAAATAACCCAATTTGAAAGCTTCTAGTTTTATTACTTCTTGTGGACAAATATCTTCATGTACCTCTCCATCTATCCCTATAATTCTCTCAAATTTATACGACAAAAGACCTGCTACATTCTCAATAACAAAATAATCAGGTTTAACAAAATTAACTATCTTAAGATATTCAAGGAATAATGTATTTCTAATATCATCTGCTAATCGTTTACCCGACAGGCTAAATCCCTGACACGGTGGACCACCTACTATAACATCTATTGAATCGTCCCCAACAAATTCCTTTAATTTCTCCTTATTCCGTGTTAACTCCCTAATATCACCAGAATAAAAATTTACATTATGACCTAGCTGTATATGTCTATTTATGTAAGTTTCTGTTGCTTCTTTACTATAATCTGTAGCAGAAACAATTTGAAAACCTGCCTGCAAAAAACCCTCCGACATTCCACCTGCTCCAGAAAATAAATCTAAAACTTTATATTTTTTATCCATATTTATCACCTGTTTTCTGACTTCCTGGTTCCAGGATATCATAATAGATGATACTTGTAACCACCATTTTCCATTATACAATATTTTAAATCTTTATATTATATTTACAGTATTTTTTCCAGCATTTTTTCCCTTCCTTACACGATTCTTTAAGGTGTTTTAACCGACTTTTGACAATACTTGTAAAGAAACTTATTACTCCAACTACCACCTGTATAAATGAGGCTATTCAGTAATTCCATAATCATTTTTTCATCTTTATTTAACGATCCTACACTGCTACTATTGGAGTAGAAATAGAATGGTTATCAATAATCGACACTTCAAGTATGTATTTTGGTGGGCTATGAACAAAGTTATCTCTTATGTCTCCCTGAAGTTTTTTCAATAAAGCCATTCCATATTCTTTGTCGCTTTGTAAATGCAATGGAAATACATCTGCATATATTTCTTTATAATCAAGGTTACTAACAATTTCCATAAAAAAAGCTCCAACGTTCTCTAAAAGCAAATGAATAATAAGATTGAAGTCTTTTGAAGAACCATTCATATTAAAGTCTAACTTTTATATTCCTTCGAATACAAAAAACACGTCCAATTACATATATTGTAATTGGACGTGTTTTATTTTTAACATCTTTATTGTAAATAAAACAAAACTTTATTTGTAATTAAACAATTTTATTTGTAATTAACAATCTAAAGGGGTATTTCATCGCAACTTTTTTACAATCGTCGCGACTTTATTTTAAACGTCGCATCTTTTTTATAAACATCGCAACTTTATTTCAAATCAACAACACATTAAATCTAATTTTTGTTCCTACTCAACAGTTACCGATTTAGCTAGGTTACGTGGTTTATCTACATCACAGCGGCGGTGAAGTGCAGCATAGTAGCTAATTAATTGTAAAGGTACTACTGATACAAGCGGTGTTAGTAATTCATGAACATGCGGAATGACTAAACGGTCGCCATCTTCATCAATGCCTGCCATCGCGATAATACATGGATATGCACCACGAGCCGCTACTTCTTTAACATTACCACGGATGTTTAATCCTACTGATGCTTGTGTGACAAGCGCAAACACAGGTGTACCTTCTTCGATTAAGGCAATTGTTCCGTGCTTCAGTTCTCCACCAGCAAAGCCTTCTGCTTGGATGTACGAAATTTCTTTTAGTTTTAAGGCACCTTCAAGGCTGACATAGAAGTCCATATTACGGCCAATGAAGAATGCGTTGCGTGCGATTTTTAAGTAATCTTCTGCAATGTCTTCTAACACATCTTTTGAATCAATAATTGTTTGGATGCCATTAGCGGCAATCGCAAGCTCTTGTTTTAAATCAAATTCTAAGCCTTTGCCATTTGCCTTTGCTGTCACATAGGCTGCTAATGCAAGTACTGCTACTTGTGCCACATAAGCTTTTGTAGAAGCTACAGCAATTTCTGGACCTGCGTGTAATAACAATGTATGGTCAGCTTCACGTGATAACGTAGAGCCTGGTACATTTGTGATCGTTAATGTTGGATAGCCCAACTCTTTAATTTTTACAAGTACTTGACGACTATCTGCTGTTTCTCCTGATTGTGTAATGAAGATAAATAATGGTCTTTCTGAAAGTAATGGCATGTTATAGCCAAATTCACTAGAAATATGCACTTCTACAGGGATACCAGCCATTTTTTCGAAATATTGTTTACCAATAAGACCAGCATGGTAGCTAGTGCCCGCTGCAATAATATATAAACGATCTGCTGCTCGTAAAGCTTCTAAAATCTCCGCATCAATCGTTAAATCGCCATTGTCACCTTCATATGCCTGAATGATTTTACGAATAACTGTAGGCTGCTCATCCATTTCTTTTAACATATAGTGTGGATATGTGCCTTTTTCAATATCACTCATATCAAGCTCAGCAGTATATGGTGCACGCTCTACTACAGTACCATCTAATTTTGTAATTTCCACACTTGCTTTGTGTACGATAACTACCTCTTTATCGTGAAGCTCTACGTATTGATCTGTTACCTGTAGCATCGCCATTGCATCTGACGCAACAACATTGAAACCTTCACCAATTCCAACTAGAAGTGGTGATTTATTTTTTGCTACAAAGATTGTATCTGCTGCCTCTGCATCTAATAATGCCAGTGCATAGGAGCCATGTAATAGAGACAATGTTTTACGGAAGGCGTCTGCAGTGCTTAGACCATCTTTCACAAATAACTCTACTAATTGCACAATAACCTCTGTATCTGTATCAGATTTCATTGGAATGCCTTTTAAATATGTTTTTTGCAATAAGTGATAGTTTTCAATAACCCCATTATGCACAAGTGTAAAGCGTCCTGATGCACTTTGATGTGGGTGAGCATTTAAACGATTTGGCACACCATGTGTTGCCCAACGTGTATGACCAATTCCAATTTTCGCAGCAACATCTTCATCTACCGCTTCTCGTAAATCTGCAATACGCCCTTTTTCTTTGAAAACCGTTACGCCTTCCTCGTTACGTACTGCAATACCCGCTGAATCATAACCACGGTACTCTAGCTTTTCTAAGCCTTTTAATAGAATTTCCTTTGCATCTGATTCACCAATATATCCTACAATTCCACACATAATTCTCGTCCTCCGATAATGTCAATTTAATGCAATGACAAACTAGGCCTCATCCTATCGATTTTTTTGAATGTATAAGCGAAGCTTTATTTTTATAAAAATAAAGCACTCCAATACACACAAGCTACTCAGCCAACTGAATAGAGATCTTCGATATGTGAAGCTTCATCTATTTATCTATTGCTTTTACAATACCTTCTCCACTTTCTGTACATTCAATCACTCAAATGCTTTCAAAATGGAGAATGACAATCGGGTATGTCGATTGGGAGGCATCCGCCGAATTTTCGATAAACCTCCACCTCGTCTGCTGAAGATCTTTTCGTCCGATTTCTTCAGCTCAGGCGCTATAATTGTTTTCCGATTTTACGCTTTCTTCCCTCCTTAGGCGTTCGTTAAAGGATAAGGTCGGACCTCATCTTCAACTTCTCCATCATACTCAATCATATGCTATCCGTCAAATTTTCGTTATAAAAAACACCTAGTCCTAAAGCTTTTTCGTGACAAATATGTAGACAAAGCGATACATAAGCACCTTTGATAAGCATTGTAATAGAAATTAGGCACAAGCATTTAAAATGCTTGTGCCTATCCTTTATTTACTGTCTAATAATTTAACAATTTCTCTATTAAATGCAGGAAGATCATCTGGCGTTCTACTTGTTACAAGCTGTTTTTGACAGACAAATACTTCTTCATCATGGAAGATTGCCCCTGCATTTTCTAAATCCACTTGGATGGATTTATAACCTGTGGCGTCACGCCCATTTAATGTCTTTGCAGTAATAAGAAGTTGTGGTCCATGACAAATGGCGAAGGTAGGCTTCATTTCATCCATAAAGGACTTTGCAAATGCTACTATACGATCATCCGCACGTAATATATCGGGAGAAAAACCCCCAGGAATAAATAATGCATCGTAATCTGTAGCTTTTACTTCATCAATGCCTTTATCAATTTTCACGGACTCTCCATGCTTACCCTTAACTTCCTTGCCTGCTTCGATATCAATTGTTACTAGCTGATGCCCAGCTGCTTCCAAAGCTTCTTTAGGGCTTGTAAACTCAATGTCCTCAAACATATCTGTTATAACTGTAGCAATTTTAGCCATATCAATTAAACACTCCTTGTTATTGTGACTCCTAATTACTGTTCCCCATCTCGCTTATTTAAAACATTCCTTTCAAATAAGTAAACCCGATTTCCTGTTTACGGAAATCGGGTTTACACTCTATTTCTTATTCTGTTAGGCCCATTTCTACACGTACAACATCTGCAATACGCTCGACAAAACGCTCGCAATCCGTTTCTGTTGCTGCTTCCACCATGACACGTACTAATGGCTCTGTACCTGAAGGACGTACTAAAACACGACCATTTCCAGCCATTTCAGCTTCTACCTCTGCAATTACTGCAGCTACTTTCGCATTATCAGTCACAGCATGCTTATCTGTTACACGTACATTGACAAGACGCTGAGGGTAGATTTTCATTTCAGCTGCAAGTTCTGAAAGCTTTTTACCCGTCGCTTTCATAATGTTGACAAGCTGAATTCCTGTCAGTAAGCCATCACCTGTTGTATTAAAATCTAGAAAGACGATATGCCCTGATTGCTCGCCACCTAAATTGTATTCATTCGCACGCATTTCTTCCACAACATAACGATCACCTACAGCTGTTTGTACACTTTGCATACCATTGTCAGCCACAGCTTTATAGAAGCCCATATTGCTCATTACTGTTGAAACAATTGTTTGCTTCTTTAAACGCCCTACCGCATTTAAATGCTTACCAATGATAAACATAATTTGGTCACCGTCAACAATTTTTCCGTTTTCATCTACAGCAATTAAACGGTCTCCATCGCCATCAAAGGCTAAACCAACATCTGCACCTTTTTCAGTAACAAATTTAGCTAGTCCTTCTGGATGTGTTGAGCCTACACCATCATTAATATTTAAGCCAGTTGGAGAAGCACCCATTGTAGAAATGTCGGCTTCTAAATCAGCAAATAAATGTGTAGCTAAAGATGAAGTTGCACCATGTGCACAATCAAGCGCTACATGGATACCATCAAATTCTTCATCCACTGTTTGCTTTAAGTATTGAATATATTTTTGACCACCTTCGAAATAGTCACTTACAGATCCTAAATCTGCTCCTATAGGACGTGGTAATGTATCCTCTTGCGCATCAATTAACGCTTCAATTTCCGCTTCCTGTGCATCTGTTAGCTTAAAGCCATCAGGACCGAAAAATTTAATACCGTTATCTGCAACTGGGTTATGTGAAGCTGAAATCATGACGCCTGCATCTGCGCTCATAATTCGAGTAAGGTATGCCACACCTGGTGTTGAAATAATACCCAGACGCATTACCTCTACCCCAATTGATAAAAGACCAGCCACAAGTGCACCTTCAAGCATCTCGCCTGAAATACGTGTGTCACGACCAATTAAAACCTTTGGACGGTCAGTTGCATCTTTTGTTAAAACATAGCCGCCTATACGACCAAGTTTAAATGCAAATTCTGGTGTTAATTCACTATTCGCGACGCCACGGACGCCATCTGTTCCAAAATATTTACCCATTCTACTTATTCTCTCCTTCAATGCAAGACAGTGCCTAGTGAGTTTCTATCAAGCATTAGACACTTGTCCGCTTACTTTTGGAAAAGTCTGCTTTTGTTTATTCATTGGTAATTATTAATATTCCACTCTGCCAGTTTGTTTGATGAAACCTGAATTACAAACCTGATTGGATTTTTGATTTAGAATCAAAATAAAATTATAGTCACATATTGTTTAAGAATCAATATCTTCCGATTCCTCAGTTGACGTATTTTTATCAGTTGTAGTACTCTCATCTGTCACATCAGGTTCTTCAGTTGGAGGTGGCGTTTCCTCTGTAGAAGCTGGTGTTTTCTGCTGTTCTTCTTGTTCAACCTTTGTAATATCTGCCTTCACTTTTATTTTCTTGTCAGATATTTTTGTCACACCATCTGGTAATTTTACATCAAATTCATAAGTTTTGGACTCAGTAATTTTTGACAGGTCAACTGTTATTGGAATAGATGTTAAACTGTCAATAATTGATTTTCTACCATACACTTTGATCATTTTCGGTGTAAATGTTAATGAGTTAATGGTAATGTCTTCGGCAGCTTGCCCTGTTTCCTTAAGGACAACTGGGATCTCTCGACTATACTCCGCTATATCTACTTGAACTTTCACAATTTCAGGTTCAATAGTCACGTCTAACTTATTTAAATCTCTATCTAATACTTTTACAGCTGCTTCCTGTGTGAATGATTGCTTCAAGCCCTGCTCTCCTGTAACAGTTGCTTTTACATAACTAATGCTTTCAATAGCACTTTTTGCACCTGTTACATAAACAGTTGGCGGGTTGGCCGTCATTTCTTTTAAGATAAAACCTTCTTCGATTAAACGTTTGTTCATTTCAGGGTCCACTCGGAACTCCTGCGTGACCTTTTCCTCAATATTCACATGAACAGTTGCAGGGTCTAATGTCACCTTTAACTTTTCTGAAATATTTTCGTATTGCAGTTTTACATCATGCTCTCCCAGCAATAAATTGCTCAAATCCGCAAATATAGAAAAATCCTTAGCTCCCTTTGCTTTTAAAACCAATGCCATCGGACCTTCTATCGTTACATCCACAGTTTCAGGTAAACCTGTCACAATAAGATTCTCATTATCGTAATAAACATCCACTGGAACATCACGAATAACATCCGTTTGTTCATTTGAGGTTGCTTTATTTAAAGGTGACAACTCAGTACGCACTGAGAAAAAAAGCAAAAACGCTAAAAATAGCGCGATGATTCTAAGTACCCAAGGGCTATCCATCATTTTATCCATTCTTTTTCCCCCTCCAAGTCAACTTAGAGGACGCATTTGATTCTTGTACTGATCCGAACCACATTTTTCTTAATAATGTTTCAAACTCCTCTAGAGATAGATTTCGATGGAGATTACCATTTAATGTTATACTAATTGCGCCTGTTTCTTCTGACACAACAATTGTAATAGCATCTGTAACTTCACTTAAGCCAAGAGCAGCACGGTGGCGTGTCCCTAACTCTTTTGAAATAAATGGGCTTTCAGATAAAGGTAAATAACAAGCCGCTGCTGTAACTTTATCTTTTTGCATAATAACAGCCCCATCATGTAGCGGGGTATTTGGTATAAAGATATTAATCAGTAATTCTGATGAAATTTCAGCATTTAGCCCTATACCTGTTTCAATATATTCATTAAGACCTGTTTCTTTTTCAATAGAAATTAACGCACCTATTCGACGTTTAGCCATATAACTTACAGACTTCTTCATAGCCTCAATAAGTCTTGTTTGTTCTTCTTCCTCTTGACTTGATGAACGTTGGAATAGCTTTCCTCGTCCAATTTGTTCTAAACCACGTCTGATTTCAGGTTGGAATATAATAATAATCGCTAGGAAACCAAACTCAATAACTTGTTGTAGCATCCAGCCAAGTGTTTGTAACCCTAAAAGGTCTGTTGCAATTCGTGCAATAATAATGACGAATATTCCCTTAAGTAATTGGACAGCCTTCGTACCTTTAATGAGGGTTAAGACTTTATAAACAACGTACCAAACGAGCAGTACATCAATGAAGTTAATAACAATATTCACAGGTGTTAAATCCGTGAAATGTTCGATAATTTGCACGTGGCATCCCCCACTTTTCATTACGAATCCATACACATTCAAGTATATCACATTCTTATCAAATGTAACTTTTTTCAAATAAAAAGTCTACTCAGAAGAGTAGACCTTTCAGCCTCTCACGTGCACTATTTTTTAGGACGTATAGAGTGTTATTTAGTTTCTTCTTTTTCCTCAAATGTCATGGCTGTCTTAACAGAATTTTTAATTGTATACCATAACCATTCAAATACTTCGTCAATTTCTTCGATTCTCCCTGAAACTACCGCTGAAGATGCCATATATTGCCCGTTGATTACTGTGACGTTGCCATCAACTTCACCTTCAACAATCAAATCGCCATTTTTCACAACAATATCGCCTTTTACCACTTCTCCTTCAGGGACAATCACTGTTTGACCATCCACAACTAAATTAGGTTGCTTGGTCACCGAGAAATGCTGGTCATCCATGAAGCTACCCAATAATGTAGCACTCATGAATAAGCAAAATACTGCTGCTGCCACAAAGAACGGATGCCGGCGAATCCATTTTTGTATACCTACTCGACTTTTTGGTTTTGGTAAACGAGCCATAACTGCTGCTTCAAAACTCGGAGGCGCTGTAATATGGGAAGCACTCTTCACAAAGGCGATTGTTTCACTCAATTCTTGCATCAACTGTTTACAATCATTACATGTATGCAAGTGTTGTTTCAACTCTTGCTCATGCTCACGACTAATGTCACCGTCTAAATAATCATGCATATAGTCTATAATATGCTCTGGACAAGTATTCATGACGCTCCCCCTCCTACAGATTGTTTAATTGCTTACGTAATGCCTCACGTCCGCGGTGAATCCTCGTTTTCACCGTTCCAAGCGGCATATCTAAAATCTCGCTAATCTCTTGTAACGATAACTCTTCTATATATTTCAATACTATAACCGAACGGTATTTATCCGGCAATCGTCCAATTTCATATTGAATGCGATCTTGCAGCTCCATTTGTTCTAACTGCTCCTCTGGTAGCTGGTCATCTGCTGCGATTTGCGAATACATATCAAGCCCTTCTGTACCAGCTACTTCTGCATCTAAATAATAATCCGGTTTCTTTTTTCGAATACGGTCAATGCAGAGGTTTGTCGCTATGCGATAAAGCCACGTTGAAAACTTTCTTTTCTGATCAAATGTATGCAAGTTCATATAAGCTCGCACAAAAGCCTCTTGAGCAATGTCTTCAGACTCTTGTTTGTTGCCTAACATTCGATAGCATACTTGGTACAGTTTGTGCTGATAGAGACTCACAATATCGGCAAATGCGTTTTGATCGCCTTTAAGCACTTGTTTTATTCTCTTATTTACTAACGCATCCATTGTGTTGACTTCTCCACCTTTACAACTGTCTTATACTATACGAAGTACCGATAAGAAAAGTTTCGTTTTAATTCAATTATAGCAAAAGATTTTTATGCAATGTGGCAACAGGCAATTTTTTGTCAAATTTTCTTTAAACTAGTGTTTCACCAAATAAAGATCCCATTAATGCAACAGCCACATTTGCTGTTGTATTCTTTTCATCTAGTATAGGATTTACCTCTACAAACTCTGCTGAAGTTACCATGCCTGATTCTTGTAACATTTCCATTGCTAAATGGCTTTCTCGGTACGTAATTCCGCCTGGAACTGGTGTACCCACACCTGGCGTATAAAGTGGATCTAATCCGTCTAAATCAAGTGATAAATGTAAGCCATCAACATTTCGTTCCTTTAAATAAGCAAGTGCATCTTCCATCACACGTGTCATGCCAAGTCGGTCGATTTCATGCATTGTATATACTTTAATTCCTTGTTGACGTATCAATTCACGTTCTCCTGGGTCTACTGAACGAGCTCCAATAATAATCACGTTTTCTGGCTTAATTTTTGGAGCATAGTTGCGAATTTGCACTAAACGTTCATGTCCTAGCCCAATACTAACAGCTAACGGCATCCCATGTATATTGCCTGAAGGTGTTGTTTCAGGTGTATTTAAATCTGCATGAGCGTCATACCAGATAACACCGAGATTTTTGTAATGCTCACCTAATCCAGCTAATGTTCCAATAGCAATGCTATGGTCTCCACCAAATACGAGTGGGAATTTCTTTTGTTCCACTACTTCATGCACACTATTTGCTAATGCAGTACTAACATCTACAACTTCCTCTAAATTTAGTAATTTTTCATCCACAGCTCCGTCAGCAAGCTTTTGACTAACACGAATATCCCCTTGATCCTGTACATCGTGTCCGATAGCCTCTAAACGTTCAACAATACCTGCATATCGAATAGCACTTGGTCCCATATCTACCCCACGGCGTGTTTGTCCGTAATCTGTTGGTACTCCAATAATAGAAATATTAAGTTTATTCATGTTTTTATACCCCCTAAAAGTTATAAGATTATTGTAAAGCCTACATACCACTTGGCTCAACTCGACAAAAAGTTGTATATTTATTCATTTATAAATAACATAAAAAAATCTCCTACTGTTTTCAGCAAGAGATTAGTTATCTGTAGTTAATATAACACTTTTGAATAATTTTCATTCTAAAAAAGTGAGCCATGAAGGACTCGAACCTTCGACCCTCTGATTAAAAGTCAGATGCTCTACCAACTGAGCTAATGGCTCATAAAAGAAAAAATGGCTGGGGTACTAGGATTCGAACCTAGGCATGACGGAATCAAAATCCGTTGCCTTACCGCTTGGCTATACCCCAATCATTTATAAAACTGGTGGAGGGGGACGGATTCGAACCGCCGAACCCTAAGGAGCGGATTTACAGTCCGCCGCGTTTAGCCACTTCGCTACCCCTCCGAAATAACACAATAAGAATGGTGGAGGATGACGGGCTCGAACCGCCGACCCTCTGCTTGTAAGGCAGATGCTCTCCCAGCTGAGCTAATCCTCCATAGAAACAGGTGTTATATCACAGTTTATATTCTTTATAAAGCCTATGTTTTAAATGGTGACCCCTACGGGATTCGAACCCGTGTTACCGCCGTGAAAGGGCGGTGTCTTAACCACTTGACCAAGGGGCCAATATTATGTCTCAAACAAGACAAGAATTATAATAACATTTTTCATTAATAATTGCAATGCTTTTCCACAATTTTTTTTATGTATTATAGCATTTGAAAAAAGGACAAAAAAATGGCTCCGAAGGCAGGACTCGAACCTGCGACAACCTGATTAACAGTCAGGTGCTACTACCAACTGAGCTACTTCGGAACAATGCTATTCACTTTGGTTTTAGACAACCTCTTAAGTACATTTATTATTATAGCAAGCATTATAAATAATGCAACACATTTTGTGAAAATTTTTATATTTTTTGTCGAAGTATCCTCCTATATTCGTCTGAAAGCATAATAGTTCTCTATTAATTCTAATATTTCTATTTAACGTACTAAATATTCTTGCTGTATATTATTGTAATTGTTAAAATAAAAATAGTTTTATGAATTTTCTATCAAATTTTCTGGGGGAGGATGTTCAAGATGGTATCAAATGATTTAATTGCACCTGAATTTTATAACATCACAGAGGAATTAGAAAAATTTTCGCAAGATAGTGATCGCCAAGCAATACGTTGGTTAAATACACAACAAGAGAGACGTACAGTTTCTTATGTGGAGCTTAACCAAAAAATGAATCAATACGCAAACGCTTTTACGGAGAAGGGGCTTCAAAAAGGTGATCGTGTATTAGTTATTATTCCTCGACTTCCAGAAGCCTATTTCGTTTTTCTAGGCTGCTTAAAGGCTGGTATCGTACCCATTTCATGTTCAGAGATGCTACGTGCAAGCGATTTAGAATATCGGATGGAACATTCTTCTGCTAGTGCAGTTATTGCTTATGAGGCTTTTACTAGTGAAGTTGATCAAATTGCTTCTTCTGTAGACGCATTGAAAAATAAACTAGTGATCGGTGCTGCGAAAGGAGATTGGACTTCTTTAGATGAATTAGCAAGCAAGCAGCCAGCTACATTTACAGCCGTAGCTACTACACGTGATGACATGGCATTCCTTTCTTATACATCTGGTACAACTGGTAAACCTAAAGGCGTTGTTCATTCACATGGCTGGGGATATGCACATATTAGAACTGCAGCTTCAAAATGGCTTTGTGTACGTGAAGGAGACCTCGTGTGGGCAACAGCTGCTCCTGGTTGGCAAAAGTGGATATGGAGTCCTTTTTTATCCACAATTATGCTCGGTGCTACTGCATTTGTCTATCATGGTGGATTCGATGCAAAAACCTATCTTCAATTAATGCAGGATGAAAAAGTTAATGTTCTATGTTGTACACCGACTGAATACCGGATTATGGCGAAAATCGATAATTTACAAGACTACAATCTATCATCTCTACGTAGTGCCGTTTCTGCTGGTGAACCTTTAAATCGTCCAGTTATCGAAACATTTATGAATCATTTTGGACTAAAAGTACGTGACGGCTATGGACAAACAGAAAACACATTATTAATTGGTACACTCGAAAACACAGAATTACGTCCTGGATCTATGGGTGTTCCAACTCCAGGTAATATTGTACGTATTATCGACAATGAAGGGAATGAAGCGCCAGTTGGCGAAGTTGGTGATATTGCTGTTCACAAATCTTCACCAGCTTTATTTAAAGAATATTATAAAGAACCAGAGCGCACACAAGCTGCATTTCGTGGGGATTGGTATATTACAGGTGATCAAGCAAAATGTGATGAAGACGGTTACTTCTGGTTTGAAGGTCGTGGAGATGACATTATTATTTCATCTGGTTATACGATCGGACCATTTGAAGTTGAAGATGCATTAAACAAACATGAAGCTGTACAAGAATGTGCAGTTGTAGCTGCGCCAGATGAAATTAGGGGGCATATTGTAAAGGCATTTGTTATCTTACGAGAAGGCTTCAAAGAATGT
Organism: Lysinibacillus sp. GW823-FHT02G10; assembly: GCF_058797135.1. Taxonomy (NCBI): domain Bacteria; kingdom Bacillati; phylum Bacillota; class Bacilli; order Caryophanales; family Bacillaceae; genus Lysinibacillus; species Lysinibacillus sp. GW823-FHT02G10. The sequence continues at coordinate 563 of NZ_JBXAJI010000007.1, read as the reverse complement.
AATGAAGAGGAGTTAACAAAGGAGCTACAGGAGCATGTTAAAGCGTTAACAGCCCCTTATAAATACCCTCGTAGTATCGTCTTTATTGATGAGTTACCAAAAACGACATCAGGAAAAATTCGCCGTATCGAACTACGAGCTACTACGGTTCATACGCATTAAGTTAAGTATCAAAACAAGAAGGCATCCATTGAGGATGCCTTCTTTTATGTATTTATAAATAATAATCAGCTCAAAAAAAAAAGCCACTACTGAGTGTATCAGTAGCGACTTTTTGCGCCTAGCGACGTCCTACTCTCACAGGGGGAAGCCCCCAACTACCATCGGCGCTAAAGAGCTTAACTTCCGTGTTCGGTATGGGAACGGGTGTGACCTCTTTGCCATCATCACTAGACTTATGCGACCTCCAATACACGGCGTATTACTGCGTCAGCTGCTCTCGTTCAATCAGTCACGTACAGAAGTACGCTCCTTCAATCACTCGTTTGCTTCCTTGTACTACTTGTGTCTTGAAGCTCTCTTTTTTTGTTGAAAGATTTATTCTTTCAAAACTGGATAAACGG
>NZ_JBXAJI010000006.1:0-221141 GCF_058797135.1 Lysinibacillus sp. GW823-FHT02G10 | reverse complement strand
GAAACTAGCTACTTAAAACTTTATTGATTACGTTTTGCTCGTTCAGTTTTCAAGGTTCATTTTGTTTATTTCGTTGTCACCTCTTGGCGACTCATTTATAATATCAAGATTCCAAAACAAAGTCAACAGTTTCTCCAAAAATATTTTAATACAATTTATAAATGTTTCAAAAAACAATTATGGTTAAAATGCTCACTATTTAATTGATTACTATTATTGCGAAGTGTTTGTTAAGAAAAAATTATATTAGCACTTGCGTAGAGTACATCTCTTACCTAATAAAAAAAGGCAAACCACATAATATAGTTTGCCCGTCTATCTATAAATTAGTTATGATACGTGAAATATAAAAACTGCGATTTTTCCCTAAATCAAAAATTTCCCCTGAATGAATTAATTTAATAAGTGGTCTTGTTGGGGCAAATTTATTTACAAACATTACTTCCCCACGTTCTAAATTAGAAAGCTCTACAATTGTACCTATCGGAAGATCTGCAACAATATCAATTAATGCACGTACTACTTTAATATCAAATTTACCAAACTCAGATTCATTAATCATTTCAATTACTTTAAATGAAGATTGTTTCGTTCTATATACTCGTTCACATGTCATAGCATGAAAAACGTCTGCAACAGCAATGATTTGTGCAAATATAGAAATATTGGCGATCTTTTCGTTCTTCGGATATCCACTACCATTTAAACGTTCATGATGTTGGAAAATTGCTTCTTTCATCGTTTCTTTTAAAATGGTCAAATCTTTCACCATATTATGGCTATAAATCGGGTGTTTATATATCTCATCATATTCTTGCTCTGTTAATGGTGTCTTCTTATCCCTGATACGAGGATGTACTTTAGCCATACCACAATCAGCCAATAAACCACCGATGGCTACTTGAATAGTGGTTCCTCTATCATAACCAAGTTTTTGAGCAATAACTGAGGCAATCAGACCAGTTGCTACACAATGATGATACAGGTAGTCTTTTGGATTTGAATACTCATTTAAATCAAAAATAATAGTACGATCTTCTAGTACCATCTCTACTAAAGGTAAAATAATTGTTCTGGCCTTTGCAATATCTACCTTGGCGCCCGCTTCCCAGTTTTTAAATTCTTTTTTAAACTGTTCAACAGAATGATTATAGATTTTCCTAAAAGTCGGAAGTTCTTCTATTATAACTTCGACATCACTTTCATTCTTTTCTACACGCATATCATTTTCACTTTTATAAACGGGGACGGTGAAAATATTAAATGCATGAAAAACTTGCAAGTGTACATAAGAAATCATTGTATCTTTGAAAATAATCGGATACTGTGTATTAGCAAATATATCTTCAGAAATTACCTTGCCAACACCTAGCTCTGAAATTGGAACATGTATAGTTTCCACAGAATGAACACCTCTCCACTATTTCTTGCTTCAAAATAAGGTATTATCATTTTATCATGGAATTCAAAATAATTACTTATTTTTCATTATTTACGTAAAAAAACCGATGACGACATTCAATAATGTCGTCATCGGTTTATATTATTCTTCGACTTCCTCTTCGTCTTCAAAAGACTCTTCTGCTTTTTCCACTTTAGCGACAGTTGCAACCAATTCGTCATCTCCTAGTCGAATTAAACGTACACCTTGCGTACTGCGCCCAATTAATGAAATATCATTTACATCCATACGGATAAGCATACCATTAATAGTTATAAGCATTAAATCCTCAGAACCATCGACGGTTTTTACAGCCACCATTGGACCATTCTTATCTGTAATCTGAATAGTTTTCAGTCCTACTCCACCACGACTTTGTAAACGATAGTCCTCTTCAGAAGTACGTTTACCGTAACCTTTTTCAGTTACTACTAATATTTCTTGCCCTGGTTCAACAATCTCCATGCCAACTACTTCATCACCATCACGTAGCTTAATGCCTCGAACACCACCAGCTGTACGGCCCATAGATCGAATGTCGTCTTCTTGGAAACGAACGAGCATACCATCGCGAGTACCAATAATCACTTGTTTCTCTCCATCTGTAAGACGTACCGAAATAAGATCGTCGTCTTCTCTCAAGCTGATTGCGATTAAACCATTTGTTCGGATGTTAGCAAATTGTGATACAGGGGTACGTTTTGTAATACCTGTTTTTGTGGTAAAGATAAAGTAAGCATCTTCATCAAACGACGCAACACGAATCATAGCTGTTACTTTTTCGCCTTTTTCTATATTAAGCAAGTTTACGATTGGTAACCCTTTAGCAGTACGACCGAACTCAGGAATTTCATATCCTTTTGCTCTAAATACTTTACCTTTAGACGTGAAGAATAAAATTGTATCGTGGGTAGAAGTATTCATTAGATGCTCTACAAAGTCGTCTTCATTTGTACCCATTCCTTGTACACCACGACCACCACGCTTTTGACTACGATATGTATTCGCAGCTAAACGCTTGATATAGCCATTATGTGTTAAAGTAACAACTGAGTTTTCAACAGGAATTAAATCCTCATCCTCAATCATTTCAATTCCACCTGATGTAATCTCAGTACGGCGCGTATCATTAAAACGTTCTTTCAACTCTAAGATTTCAGTACGAATAATATCTACAATTTTCTCTTCATCTGCTAATATTGCCTTTAATTCAGCTATAAGAACTTGAAGCTCTTGATATTCTGCTTCAATTTTTTCACGTTCTAAGCCACTTAATCGAACGAGGCGCATATCTAAAATAGCTTGAGCCTGACGCTCCGATAAGTTAAAGCGTTCCATTAATTGAGGTTTTGCTTCTTCACCACTACGTGAACCACGTATAATAGCGATTATTTCATCAATATGATCGAGTGCGATTCGTAAGCCCTCTAAAATGTGAGCGCGGTCTTCAGCTTTTCGAAGATCAAACTCTGTACGACGACGAATAATTACTTTTTGGTGTTCTAAATAATGGTATAGCATTTCTTTTAAGCCTAATACTTTAGGCTGACCATTTACTAAAGATAGCATATTGATACCAAAGCTAGATTGCATAGCTGTTTGTTTATATAAATTATTTAGTACAACATTAGCATTTGCATCTTTACGAACTTCAATCACTACACGCATACCACGACGGTCTGATTCATCACGTAAATTTGTGATTCCATCTATTTTTTTATCACGTACAAGCTCTGCAATTTTTTCAATAAGCTTAGCCTTATTCACTTGGTAAGGCAATTCATGGATAAGAATAGTTTCCTTACCATTTGCCTTTTGCTCAATTTCCACTTTCGCACGGATGATAATGGAACCTCGACCAGTTTCATAGGCTCTACGAATACCACTACGTCCTAAAATTAATCCACCAGTAGGAAAATCAGGGCCAGGAATGATTTCCATCAGCTCTTCAGTCGTAATGGCCGGATTTTCAGAAAGTGCTATAACAGCATCAATTGTTTCGCCCAATTGATGCGGAGGAATATTTGTTGCCATACCTACAGCAATCCCTGCAGCACCGTTGACTAAAAGATTTGGATAGCGACTTGGTAAAACTATTGGTTCTTTTTCTGATCCATCATAGTTATCTGTATAGTCAATTGTATCTTTATTAATATCACGGAGCATTTCCATTGCTATTTTAGACATACGTGATTCTGTATAACGCATGGCTGCTGCGCCATCACCATCAACAGAACCAAAGTTTCCGTGACCATCAACAAGCATGTAGCGATAGCTAAAATCTTGTGCCATACGTACCATTGCATCATAGATGGAAGAGTCACCATGTGGATGGTACTTACCCATTACATCCCCAACGATACGTGCTGACTTTTTGTAGGCTTTATCTGCTGTATTACCTAATTCCTGCATCCCATATAAAATACGACGATGAACTGGTTTTAATCCATCACGTACATCAGGTAATGCACGTGATACAATTACACTCATTGCATAATCAAGAAAGGATGTTTCAATTTCTTCTGTTATATTAACTCCTTTAACACCGGAGCGTTCTTGTTCTGACAAAGTGTAGACCTCCTCTCAAGAAAAATTAGATATCTAAATTAGCGTATACGGCATTTTCCTCGATAAATTGACGACGAGGTTCAACTTCATCGCCCATTAAACGTTCAAATGCTTGGTTTGCTTTAATTGCATCATCTAATTCTACTTGTAATAATGTGCGGTACTCAGGATCCATTGTTGTTTCCCAAAGCTGCTCAGCGTTCATTTCTCCAAGACCTTTATAACGCTGCACATTTGGCTTTGGCATTTTTGGTAGCCGTTCTAAAATTTCTTTTAATGTCTCTTCATCATAGCAATACTCAATATGTTTACCTTGTTTCACTTGATAAAGTGGTGGCTGTGCAATATAAATATAGCCTGCTTCTATAAGTGGTCGAAGGAAACGGAAGAAGAATGTTAAAAGTAATGTACGAATATGTGCCCCATCGACATCGGCATCTGTCATGATAATGATTTTATGATAACGAGCTTTCTCTAAATTAAACTCCTCACCAATACCAGTGCCGAATGCTGTTATCATCGCACGGATTTCCGCATTCGATAAGATTTTATCTAGACGAGCTTTCTCAACGTTAAGGATTTTACCACGTAAAGGTAAAATTGCTTGGAAGTGTCGATCACGTCCAGATTTAGCCGAACCGCCGGCAGAATCACCCTCAACAATATAAATTTCACAATCAGCTGGGTTAGTAGAAGAACAGTCAGCTAATTTACCCGGTAAGCTAGATACTTCGAGGGCATTTTTACGACGAGTAAACTCACGTGCTTTTTTCGCAGCTACACGAGCACGGGCTGCCATTAATCCTTTTTCCACAATCTTTCGTGCAACCGTTGGATTTTCTAACATAAAACGCTCAAAGCCATCTGAGAACAAAGAATTGGTAATTTGACTTACTTCTGAATTCCCTAACTTTGTTTTTGTTTGTCCTTCAAATTGCGGATCTGGGTGTTTCACAGAAACTATAGCTGTTAACCCTTCTCGTACATCCTCACCTGTAAGATTAGCGTCAGATTCTTTTAGTAATCCACTTTTTCGTGCATAGTCATTAATAACGCGTGTAAGGGCTGTTTTAAACCCTGACTCATGTGTACCGCCCTCATACGTATTAATGTTATTAGCAAATGAAAAAATATTAGAAGAGAATCCAGCATTATATTGCATAGCAATTTCTACTGTGATGCCATCCTTCTCTCCAAGAACATCAATTGGATCATGAATTGGCTCTTTAGATTGATTTAAATGCTCAACATAAGAGCGAATACCACCTTCATAATGGTATGTTGTTGAGCGAATCTCTTCTTCACGCTCATCAGCAATCGTAATCTTAATACCACGATTTAAATAAGCCAATTCTCTAATACGATGAGCTAAAATATCATATTCATAAACAGTAGTTTCTTTAAATATTTCTGGGTCAGCTTTAAAACGCGTTGTTGTACCATTATGATCTGTGTCACCGATAACCATTAACTCTTGAACTGTTTTTCCACGTTCAAATTTTATTTCATGGATATGACCTTCACGATGTACTTGAACAATTGTTTCAACAGAAAGTGCATTTACTACTGATGCTCCAACTCCATGAAGACCACCAGAAACTTTATAGCCTCCACCGCCAAATTTACCACCAGCATGTAAAACAGTCATAATAACTTCAACAGCAGGCTTACCCATTTTTTCTTGAATACTAACTGGAATACCACGACCGTTATCTTCTACACGAATCCAGTTTTCTTTTTCAATTGTTACTTTGATATCTGTACAAAATCCTGCAAGTGCTTCATCGATACTATTATCAACAATTTCCCATACTAAATGGTGAAGCCCTTTAGAGCTAGTTGAACCGATATACATCCCTGGTCTTTTACGTACTGCTTCTAAACCTTCTAATACCTGTATCTGATCGGCCTCATAAGCTTGGTTTTGTAAACCTTCGTTCTCTATAGCCACGGCTTTCATCTACTCCTTCATAACATCATTGTGTGTAAATGAATGAACAGTCAACCGAGCTGACTATTACCATTCTTTTTGTAATCTAAAAAACTACCCTGGCTAACTTCTTTCAATCGCACCTTGTTTCACGTGGAACAGTTGAGCCTGTTCCATCGTTTCATGATGAATTCCTTCCACACTTGTGGTTGTAACAAAGGTTTGGACTTCACCCTGAATGGTATTTAATAAATGCGATTGGCGATAATCATCGAGTTCCGATAAAACATCATCTAAAAGTAGTATGGGTGTTTCATTTGTTTCTTGTTTAATTAATTCAATTTCAGCAAGCTTTAAAGACAATGCAGTAGTACGCTGCTGTCCTTGTGAACCATAAGTTTGAACATCATAGCCATTCACTAAAAACTGTAAATCATCTCGGTGTGGACCAACTAATGTCACGCCTCTATCAAATTCACGTTCTCTCGCTTCAATTAATTTTTGATGTAAAGTATTTTCAATTTCACTAGTAGAGTGTTCTTTTTCAATACCAGCTACCGTACGATATTTTATAACCAGTGTTTCCTTACCTTGCGATATACCTGCGTGTATGGGTTCCGCCCACTCTTGCAATAAATCCATAAATTGAAATCTTTTACGAATAATTTGGGTAGCAGCGTGAATATATTGTTCATTGTAGACCTCATACATCACATCATTTGGCATGGACTTGCCTTGGTTCATTTTTAAAAAATGGTTACGTTGTTTTAAAACTTTTTGAAAGGTTAATAAATCATGTAAATAGACAGGCGAAATTTGCCCAATCTCCATATCAATAAAACGCCGACGTATTTGCGGACTTCCCTTTACAACGTTCAAATCCTCTGGCGCAAACATAACGACATTCATTTGACCAATATAATGACTAAGGCGACTTTGCTCTATATGATTTATCTTGCCCTTTTTACCTTTCTTTGTAATCGTAAGTTCGATCGGTAAAATACCATGCCTTTTTTTAACGGCCCCTTCTATTTTACCATAGTCTGAATCCCAACGTATCAATTCTTTATCGTTCGTTGTTCGATGGGACTTAGCCATTGCTAAAACATAGATGGACTCCATAACATTTGTTTTTCCTTGTGCATTTTCACCAATGAAAACATTAATTTTTGGAGAGAAGTTTAAAGCTAAGGCATCATAGTTACGGTAATTTGTAAGTTTTATTTGCTCAATATACATAATTTATTGTCCAGTTGGTCCTATGATTTGAAAACGACCACATCCAGGAATATTTACAATATCTCCGTTACGTAATTTACGACCTCGACGATCGTCTACTTCTCCATTTACATATACAGCATGTTCTTGTAAAAACCATTTGGCCATTCCACCTGAACTAATGGCATCAGTAATTTTTAAAAGTTGCCCTAACGTGATGAACTCCTCATCAATTTTAATGTCCTGCATAGTGTGTTCCCCTCCGAATACAGACTGTCTATCTCTCTATCATACCTAAAATTACGCCATAAGTAAAAAAAGATAGTCACAATGAGCGACTATCTTAACAGATCTTTTATTCTTTAGTAAGTTCGTACAGGTAAAATTAATTGTAAAATAGCATCATCATGAACGGAACGTAAAATAAACGGTCTCATTGCCCCAGTAAATTGAATAACTACGTCTTGTCCATCTATTGCTTTTAATGCTTCCATCATATATTTTGCACTGAATGAGATTTTCAAACCTTCCCCTTCTAATGCTTCCACAGGAATTTCTTCTTGTACTTTTCCGATTTCAGGAGAGTTAGAAGAAACCTCAACTGCTTGGTTATCTAAAATTTCAAAACGGACAACATTATTACGATCTCCTCGTGCAACAAGTGATGCACGGTCAATAGCTTGTAATAAAGATTTACCATTAATTGTTACATTTGTTTGATACTCTTCAGGAATTAAACGAGTTGTGTCAGGATAATTTCCTTCCAGTAAGCGAGAGAAGAATAATACATCACCAGTTTTAAATAATACTTGCTGACTTGTAATAACGATTTGGACAAGATTTGTAGAATCTTCAAGTACTTTATTTAATTCATTCAAACTTTTCCCTGGAATTACTACACTATGTTCAACTTCTGGTAAATTTTCGAGTTGCACTTTACGTCTTGCCAAACGATGACTATCTGTTGCAACACAGATTAATGTTTCATTTTTGATCTGCCAGTTTACACCTGTCAACACGGGTCTACTTTCTGAAGTGGCAACAGCGAATACTGTTTCACGGATTATTGTTTTTAAGAGATCAGCAGGAATAGTAAATTTTTGATCTTCTGTAAGCTCTGGTAATAAAGGATACTCTGCTGCATCTGAGCCAATTAAATGGAATTCCGATTTCCCTGAACGAATATGCGTTTGGAAACCTGGTGTTACTTGAATTTCAACATCGTTTGTTGGTAATTTACGTACGATTTCATTAAACATACGTGCTTGTACAACAATTGAACCTGTTTCTGTAATGTGAATAATTTGTTGTCCATCTTCTTCTACTGGAATAAATGTTTGAATAGTTATATCAGCATCACTACCAGTTAAGCGGATCCCTTCCTCTGTTACGTCAATTTTAATACCAGTTAAAATCGGAATAGTTGTTTTTGAACTTACTGCTTTCATGACATCATTTAAACCTTCTAATAAACGGTCACGTAAAATATCAAATTTCATTCGTTTTCCCTCACATATTTATATTATTTATTTATATAAAATAAAAAGATATAGTAATAGGCCCTGTGGATTTGTGGATAAGTATATTTTTATGAATAAAATCAGTCTATCCACATGTAGATAGACTGTGTATAAGTTTGTGTTTAAATAGTTAGTTTGTCCACAGCAATTACTTGCCTAGCATACTACGAATTTGTTTAACATCTTGTTGAAGTTGAACGTCATTTTTCAACATAGAAGATATTTTTTCGTGCGCATGGATGACAGTCGTATGATCGCGGCCACCAAATTCTTCGCCAATTTTGGGCAGCGAAAAATCTGTCAACTCGCGCGATAAGTACATAGCGATTTGACGTGGAAAAGCAATTAATTTAGTACGTTTTTTAGCAGCGAAATCTTCCAAACGTATACTAAAATGTTCCCCTACTGCATTTTGAATGTCTAATATTGTCACTGTTCGCGGTTTTGAATTTGGAATGATATCCTTCAATGCCTCGGCAGCTAATGTCGCTGTAATATCTTTGTTTACAAGAGATGAGTAGGCAACGACGCGAATAAGCGCACCTTCAAGCTCCCTAATATTGGAGTCAATCTGGTTCGCAATATAAAGCATTACTTCATTTGGTACCTCTAGACCGTCTGCTTTTGCTTTTTTACGCAAAATAGCGATACGAGTTTCCAAATCGGGTGGCGCAATATCAGTTATTAACCCCCACTCGAAACGTGAACGGAGCCGATCTTCTAAAGTTGGGATCTCCTTAGGAGGTCGGTCACTTGATATAACAATTTGTTTGGATTCTTCATGTAAAGTATTAAAAGTGTGGAAAAATTCTTCTTGAGTTGATTCTTTTCCAGCAAGGAATTGAATATCATCAATTAGCAGTACATCCACGTTGCGGTACTTATTGCGAAAATCAAGTGCTTTGTTATCACGAATTGAGTTAATAAATTCATTTGTAAATTTCTCGGATGATAAGTACACTACTTTAGCATTTGGATTATGCTCTAATACATAATGACCAATAGCGTGCATTAAGTGCGTTTTACCTAGCCCTACTCCCCCATAAATAAAGAATGGATTGTATGCCTTAGCAGGTGCTTCAGCTACAGCTAGCGAAGCTGCATGTGCAAAGCGGTTACCAGAGCCAATAACAAACGTGTCAAAAGTATATTTCGGGTTTAACATACCTGGTGAAATATCATGATGTTCATTATTTTTTGCTTGGATAATCGGCGCTGGCAAATCAAAATCGTCCGAATCCTGGTTTTTTTGAACAACAAATTTAATAAGCAAGTCTTCGCCTGTTAGCTCCGTTAATATACCTGTAATCAAATGAATATAATGATTTTCAAGCCAGTCTCGAGCAAACGAATTTGGCGCAGCAATTGTCACAGTGGACCCACTACCATTGTAAGATAGTAATTTCGTAGACTTTAGCCACGTTTCGAAGCTTGGTTTAGAAATTTTTTGTTCAACTTGAGCCAGGACATTGTTCCATAGTTCTTCTAAATGTTCCAAGCTACTAATCTCCTTTACAGTGTTCAATACAAAAAAAAATCGCATTTATAGAATTGTAAATACGTTCATTTTATAACTCGTCCACATAATCACAAGTTGTGGATAAAAGTTAACCAAAGGCTGTGATGAAAATTATCCACAGCATATTAACAGTTGTGGATAATTAAAATGTTCGTTTTAGTTTTCAACAAAGTGAAGCACAGTAATCGTATCAGAAAAACAAAGCTATTTCAATAGTTTGTGAAACTTATCCACATAGCTTGCAGTTATGCACTTTATAGTTGTCCACAAGCACTGCTTATGTGAGAAACCTGTAGATAATTGTTGTGGATAAAAAATAATGCAAAAAATACTATACACAACTCTGTGTAAAAAAAACAAGTACTCTGTGGATAAATATTTTTATGTTTATGTAGAAAAAAATATTTCTAGTAGAGATCCAAACACTAGAAAATTGAGAATAAAATAAATAGATAGTTCGACGGATTAAAAGAAATTTGTGAAATTCATTGACAAAATAACTAGATACTTTATATAATATTCGAGTCTGTATGTTGAAAAATTCAACTCATATCAGGAGGTGTCTATATAAATGAAACGTACTTACCAACCAAAAAAACGTAAGCACAGCAAAGTACACGGTTTCCGCGCACGTATGAGCACGAAAAACGGTCGCAAAGTTCTTGCTGCTCGTCGTCGTAAAGGAAGAAAAGTTTTATCAGCATAAAATAAGTCCACTGAGCCACATCAGTGGTCTTTTTTTTCTTTATTTTTGGTAAACCTAGAAATGAGGATCAAAAGATATTATCTAATAGCAGGTGAAAGAAATGAAAAAACGCCAACGAGTGAAGAAGAATGATGATTTTCAAAAGGTGTTTAAAAAAGGTAAATCTTTCGCTAATCGTCAGTTTGTTGTTTATTTTTTAGTAAAAGAGGGACAAACGGAATTTCGTGTAGGTTTATCAGTTAGTAAGAAGCTTGGGAATGCGGTAACACGCAACCAAGTAAAACGCTATATTCGACAAAGTATTCATGAATTAAAAGATGAGCTAAAGCCGAATATGGATTATGTTATTATCGCCAGACATCCGGCGGCCACTATGGATTTTCATGAAGTGAAACAAAGTTTGCAGCATGTACTACGAATCGCAAAGGTAATGAAAAAAGTGTAATGTATGCAACCAAGTGGTGAAATTACGCCTGTACTGTTAGCAATAGAATAAATAATATGTGATTTTGCATAAAATTATATGTAAGAGAATTATACACACGGGGGTATTTGTGGCGAGAGTTTTCGCTTAAAAATATGTAAAATTCACAACTTATCTTAGGAATAAGTGTGTGTAATTAGAATATTTAGTAGAGTGAATGTTATAGGCATGATAAAATAACTGATAACTTTATCTTCATCGAGGACTCTCAAAAGTGGACTGAATTAAAGATAAGGCTACTGACGTTAAACCGATTATGTGATAGGAAACTGTCGGTACAAAAAGAACCATATAGAATAAGAAAAAGTGAATAGTAATTGTAGGGGGAAGAAGGTTGAAAAAACAACATTGGGTAATTTTGTCACTAGTATCGGTAGCCTTACTACTTTCTGGTTGTACAGAATTCAATGAACCAATTTCCAAAGATAGCACAGGCTTCTGGAATGAATTCATTGTTTGGCCGTTGGTATCAGCAATAAAATACTTTGCTGATCTGCTAGGTACGTATGCATGGGGGATTATTGCCGTAACGATTATTATTCGTTTAGCAATTTTGCCATTGATGATCAAACAAACAAAGAGTTCTAAAAAGATGCAAGAAATTCAACCAAAATTGAAGGAACTGCAAAAGAAGTATGCTTCTAAGGATGCTCAGACACAACAACAATATCAGCAAGAAATGATGAAGTTAATGAGTGAATCTGGAGTAAATCCACTTGCAGGATGCTTACCAGTAATCATTCAAATGCCAATCTTAATTGGTTTCTATCATGCAATTAGCCGTATGAATGCAACATCAACATTTGATTTAGGGAATTTCTTTATCTTCCCGCTAGCAGATCCAGCACCTGCATTAGCTATTACAGCTGGCTTAATGCAATTTATCGTGTTACGTACAGGACCAGCAATGGATAATCCTCAAATGAAAATTATGATGTATATTATGCCATTCATGATTATTGGTTTTGGTATGGCCTTACCAGCTGCATTATCATTATACTGGGTAATCGGAAACATTATTTCGATTTTCCAAAACTTGTACATTTATAAACCTTGGAATAAAGATAAAACACAACCTGCTCAAAATGGAGGGGCTAAAAAGTGAAACAACTTACGCAAATAGGCGCAACAACACAAGAAGCGATCTCATTGGCGTTACAGAAACTTGGCAAAACCCGTGAACAAGTAGATGTTGAAGTTTTACAAGAAGGTAAAAAAGGATTTTTAGGTTTTGGTGCACGTTCTGCAGAGATACGTGTAACAGTAAAAGAAGTTCAGGTTCCGACAATTGAAAGCGACAATGCGCAATTGCAGGTAGTAACTCAATTATATGAACCAATAGAAGTAGATGATGTTGAAACACTAAGTTCACAAGTTTCTGAACAACCAAGTGAAATGGAAGAAGTTCAACAAGTCGTTAAAGAACAAGATGAGGATGGAGACTCAGCAAATCCAATTGAAGAGGCAAAGGCTTATTTAAGTAGTATCGCTGAACAATTGGCTATTCATGATCTTGAGATTGTTACGACACGCGAAGGGAAATATGTATTATTTCAACTAAAAAGTGAGAAAGCTGCCCTGCTTATAGGGAAACGAGGTCAAACATTAAATTCCTTACAGCAATTAACACAACTCGTATTAAATAAAAGCGCAAAGCAGTTCTTAATGGTGAAACTAGATGTAGAAAACTATCGCGAGCGTCGACAAGTAGCTTTAGAATTACTTGCGGATCGAATGGCGGATAAGGCATTACGCTTAAATCAACGTGTGGCATTTGAACCAATGCCGTCTTACGAACGAAAGATAATTCATAATCAATTAGCAAATCGTCTAGATCTTGAAACGTATTCAGAAGGTACGGAGCCTAATCGTTATTTAGTAATAGAACCCGTAAAAAAATAATTAGACTGTTTCACATAATCATACAGACAATATATTTTGAAAGGTCATTTTATCTTTTAGATAAAATGACCTTTTTTAATGAAACGTAGCAAATTTTGTCGAAAATATGATTAGCGAAAAATTGATTTTATCCACATTTGGAAATGATCCTTACTTTAGATTTTGCTGAAAATATGTTAGTCTAAGGTGTTAGTAAGTATTGGTCGGTTTTGATTATCCACATGTGGATAACGTTGAGGAGGTCATTAAATGGAGTTCGATACAATTGCTGCGATATCCACACCGATGGGTGAAGGTGCCATAGCCATCGTTCGTTTAAGTGGAGACGAGGCTGTGACGATTGCAGACAAAATATTCAAATCACCCGGGGGAAAAAGTTTAACAACCAAAGATTCGCACACTATTCATTATGGACATTTAGTCGATCCTAAAACTAATGAGGTAGTAGAGGAAGTAATGCTATCGCTGATGCGTGGGCCAAAAACATTCACACGTGAGGATGTAGTTGAAATAAACTGTCATGGTGGATTAGTTTCAGTCAAACGCGTGTTGCAACTTGCTTTAACAAATGGAGCAAGGTTAGCTGAGCCAGGTGAATTCACAAAACGTGCCTTTTTAAACGGACGTATTGATTTATCACAGGCTGAAGCAGTAATGGATTTGATAAGAGCTAAAACAGATCGTGCGATGAATGTGGCTCTGGGTCAAATGGATGGAAAATTATCGAGACTTATTGGTGATTTGCGCCAAGCTTTACTAGAGACATTAGCCCAAGTAGAGGTTAATATAGATTATCCAGAGTATGATGATGTAGAAGAAATGACTGTACCTGTATTAGTAGAGAAATGTACATGGGTAAAAAATGAAATTATAAAACTTTTGCAAACATCTTCTCAAGGAAAAATTTTACGTGAGGGATTATCAACAGTTATTTTAGGTCGTCCGAATGTAGGGAAATCTTCACTATTAAATAGCTTAGTACAAGAAAATAAGGCCATAGTGACAGATATTGCAGGGACTACTCGTGATATTATAGAGGAGTACGTCAATGTCCGAGGTGTTCCACTTCGTTTAGTGGATACAGCGGGTATTCGGGAAACAGAAGATATTGTTGAACGAATTGGAGTAGAACGCTCACGGGAAGCTCTTCGTGGAGCTGATTTAATTCTGTTTGTATTAAACTATGCAGATGAATTAACTGCTGAGGATGAGCGTCTATTCGAAACAATTGAAGCGATGGATTACATCGTTATTGTCAATAAAACAGATTTACCGCAAAAAATTGATTTGGCTCGTGTCAAGGAATTAGCTGGTGACCATCGCATTGTAACAACTTCTCTGCTACAAGAGGAAGGTATTACAGAGCTAGAAGAAGCCATTGCTGCATTGTTCTTTGAGGGACAAATCGAAGCGGGCGATTTAACATATGTTTCAAACGCAAGACATATTGCCCTTCTACACCAAGCGCAAGCAACGGTAGAAGATGCAATAGCAGCTGCACAGGATGGTGTACCAGTTGATATGGTACAAATTGATGTAACAAGAACATGGGAAATACTTGGCGAAATCATTGGTGATACTGTTCAAGAAAGCCTCATCAATCAACTATTTTCTCAGTTCTGTTTAGGAAAATAATTTTCAGAAAGAAAGGAAGGTACGAGCATGCCAACAAAATATGAGGCAGGCACGTTTGATGTAATTGTGATTGGTGCTGGTCATGCAGGTTCAGAAGCTGCACATGCCGCAGCTAAAATGGGTGCTAACACATTAATGCTAACAATCAATTTAGATATGATTGCATTTATGCCATGTAATCCATCTATTGGTGGTCCTGCCAAAGGAATTGTCGTACGTGAGATTGACGCTTTAGGAGGCGTCATGGGGAAAGTGATAGATAAAACGCATATTCAAATGCGAATGTTGAATACAGGGAAAGGCCCAGCTGTACGTGCATTGCGCGCACAAGCGGACAAAGTTTTGTATCAGCAAGAAATGAAACGAGTATTAGAAGAAACACCAAACTTAACAATCCATCAAGGGATGGTTGAAGAGTTAATTATTGAGGATGGGGAAGTAAAAGGGGTCATTACACAAATTGGTGCCGTTTATCGTGCTAAAACAGTTGTCGTGACAACAGGTACTTTCCTACGTGGTGAAATCATTATTGGTGATATTAAATATTCAAGTGGTCCTAATAACCAACAACCGTCAATTCGCTTAGCTGATAATTTAAAAGAGCTAGGTTTTGATCTAGTTCGATTTAAAACAGGTACACCACCACGTGTGAATAATCGAACAATAGATTATGACAAAACAGAGATTCAACCAGGTGATGATGTTCCACGTGCATTTAGTTTTGAAACGACTGAATTCATCATGGATCAGCTACCTTGCTGGTTAACATATACAAGCCCTGAAACTCATGAAATTATTGAAGCAAATTTACATCTTTCACCGATGTATTCAGGGATGATTAAAGGGACAGGTCCACGTTATTGCCCATCTATTGAAGATAAAGTTGTACGTTTTAATGATAAGCCAAGACACCAAATCTTCTTAGAGCCAGAAGGCCGCAATACACGTGAGGTTTATGTTCAAGGTTTGTCAACAAGCCTACCAGAGCATGTTCAAACACGTTTACTAAAATCTATACCTGGCTTAGAGAATGCGGAAATGATGCGCGCTGGTTATGCTATTGAATACGATTCAATTGTGCCAACACAACTATGGCCAACTTTAGAAACAAAACGTATTAAAGGCTTATATACAGCGGGTCAAATCAACGGCACATCTGGCTATGAAGAAGCTGCCGCGCAAGGCTTAATGGCGGGCATGAATGCTGCTGCTAATGTACTAGGTAAAGACGAATTAATTTTGAGCCGTTCGGATGCTTATATTGGCGTTTTGATCGATGACCTAGTGACAAAAGGAACAAATGAGCCATATCGTTTATTAACATCTCGTGCAGAATATCGTTTACTATTACGTCATGATAATGCAGATCTACGATTAGTAGAGTTAGCTTACAATATGGGGATGATTCCACAAGAAAGATATGCTAGTTTCAATGAGAAAAAAGAGCTGATTGAAAATGAAATTGCACGTCTTCGTGAAGTCATTATTAAGCCAAATGAAGCGACACAATCTGTTATTCGTTCTGTTGGTGGTAGTGAATTAAAAGACGGTATACGTGGTGCAGACTTATTAAAACGCCCTGAAATGCATTATGAGTTAATCTCTTCTTTAATTCCGGCAGAAATCGAATTGGCTGATGAAGTGAAAGAACAAATTGAAATCCAGCTTAAATATGAAGGCTATATCGAAAAAGCATTGCAACAGGTAGAGAAACTACACAAAATGGAAAACAAAAAAATTCCTGAGAATATTGATTACGATGCTATTTCAGGTTTAGCAACAGAAGCGCGTCAAAAATTAAAACAAGTTACACCTCTATCTATTGCGCAAGCCTCTCGTATTTCTGGTGTTAATCCAGCTGATATTTCAATTCTGCTTGTTTATATTGAACAAGGTAAAATTGCGAAAGTAAGCAGCTGATCATCAACAACAGTAAAGTGAATAAGAGGCGGGCATACCATTGTGCCCGCTTCCTATTTTTAAAGCTATACTATTAGTTGGAGTTGTATAGCTAGATCAACAAAGGAGACTTTACATGAACGAACAACAATTTATTGAGGCTCTGAAAGAGAAAGGTATCGAACTTTCTGATATACAGATTGCTCAATTTAAAAAGTATTTTGAATTACTTGTTGAGTGGAATGAAAAGATGAATTTAACTGCCATTACAGATTTAGAAGGCGTGTATTTAAAGCATTTCTTCGATTCGATTAGTCCTTCATTTTACTTTGATTTTTCAAAAGTCATAACTGTTTGTGATGTTGGGGCAGGAGCTGGTTTCCCAAGTATCCCAATTAAAATCTGTTTCCCGCATTTACAAGTTACAATTGTCGACTCCTTAAATAAAAGAATTACCTTTTTAAATCATTTAAGTGATGAGTTACAATTAGAGAATATGCATTTTGTACATGCTCGAGCGGAAGAGTTTGGCCAAAATTTAAAATACCGCGAACAATTTGATGTGGTAACAGCACGAGCTGTAGCTCGTTTATCCGTTCTAGCAGAGTTATGTGTACCTTTAGCGAAACAAGATGGATATTTTGTTGCTTTAAAAGCCGCAGCAGGGGCAGAAGAACTAAAGGATGCTAAAAAAGCTTTAACAACATTGGGTGTTAAACTGAGAGAGGAATTTTCTTTCAAGCTACCTGTTGAAGAAAGTGAACGCATTTTATATATATTTGATAAAATAAAAGGAACACCGAAAAAATATCCGCGTAAGCCAGGTGTACCAAATAAAACACCGATTCAATAATTAGTGTTTCATGTGAAACTTCTCAAAGTGGAAAATATTTTTTCTATTTTGAGCATACATACTAGTTATGGATGGTTCACGCAAAAGACATCTATGAACTATATACATTTAAAGAAATATAATAAATAATAATAGAATGACACAGAGCAAGATAGTTACTTAAAGGTGGTGCCACTTGGATGAAAAGTCCTTTTTCACGTTTTTTTGGAGGCGGAAGTAAAACAGAGCCTATTGTGAAAAATGAAGTAGAACAAGCAGAGGCGGTTCATGCAGCGGAAGAAGTCATAAAGTTGCCTATTGATCAAATTGTACCTAACCGTTTTCAGCCACGTACTATTTTTGATGATGAAAAAATTGAAGAATTATCAAGAACCATTCATACACATGGTGTGATTCAGCCAATTGTTGTACGTAAAACATCAGACAATCAATATGAAATTATCGCTGGTGAGCGTCGTTATCGAGCGATGAAAAAGCTACAATGGACAGAAGTCCCTGCTATTGTACGTAATTTAACTGATAAGGAAACAGCATCTATTGCGTTAATAGAGAACTTGCAGCGTGAGGAGTTAACTGCTATTGAAGAAGCGGTAGCCTATCAAAAATTATTAGAGCTTCATGAGCTAACACAGGAAGCTCTTGCCCAAAGACTTGGAAAAGGACAATCCACTGTAGCCAACAAATTACGTTTATTAAGGCTGCCAGATGAAGTACAGCAAGCTATTTTGAAGCGAAAAATATCTGAACGACATGCACGTGCATTAATTGCTATTAAAGATCAACCATTGCAACTAGAAATTTTGCAGCTAGCAATTGAAAATGATTGGAATGTGCGACAGTTAGAGGAGCAAATCCAGGCTATATTACATCCTGTAGCTGATGAGCAGGAAGAATCAATTCCAAAGAAAGCTAAACCGAAACGTAAAGCTATAAGTAAAGATGTACGTATTGCTTTGAATACCATCAAACAGTCTTTAACGATGGTAACGAAAAGTGGGATTACGGTGAAAACTGAAGAAGAAGATACAGAAGAATACTATCAAATTACAGTGAAGATACCTAAAAAGAAAAAAGTGTAATAAATTATTTTAGAAAAATAATTTATGATTAAATTTATCACTGTACAGGGGAGATATCTCAGAAGATTAATAGAGATATCTCCTTTTTTGTATTTATTCTTAATATTTTATACAACTCTCTTCAAATTTTTTGATAGAATGAAAGTTAGATAGCGGATTAAATAGTGATTTTACAAATGATTTGTCAAAGTAAACTTTGATAGATGAAAGCAGGTGCTTTTAAATGGGTAGAATTATAGCAATCGCCAATCAAAAGGGTGGCGTAGGTAAAACAACAACTTCGGTCAATTTGAGCGCTTGCCTAGCATACTTAGGTAAGAAAGTGCTTTTAATTGATACTGATCCGCAGGGGAATACAACAAGTGGACTTGGTATTAATAAAGGAGAAATACAGGGTTGTATTTATGATGTGCTCATTGATGATGAAGATGTTCAAAATGTCATTCAAAAAACAAATGTTGAAAATTTATCTATCGTGCCAGCAACAATCTCACTTGCAGGTGCAGAAATTGAATTGGTTTCGACTATTTCCAGAGAAGTACGTTTAAAACATGCTTTACAAAATGTGAAAGAGGATTTCGATTATATAATTATTGACTGTCCACCATCTTTAGGGCTTTTAACAATCAATGCGTTAACAGCTTCAGATGCGCTTATTATTCCCGTACAATGTGAATATTATGCATTGGAAGGGTTAAGTCAATTACTATCAACAGTTCGCCTCGTTCAAAAGCATTTGAATCAACAGCTTTACATCGATGGCGTTTTATTAACAATGCTAGATGCACGCACAAACTTAGGCTTACAAGTTATTGAGGAAGTGAAAAAATATTTCCAAGATAAAGTATATAAAACAATAATCCCCCGTAATGTGCGATTAAGTGAGGCACCAAGTCATGGTCAACCAATCATCACTTATGATGCAAAATCTAGAGGTGCAGAAGTTTATTTAGAGATGGCGAGGGAAGTGATTAAAAATGGCTAAAGGTCTAGGAAAGGGTATTGGGGCATTATTTCCAGGAGAGTCTTTAGAACACAGTGGTCAAGTGGAAGAAATCCAATTAGATTTAATTGTTGCGAACCCATTTCAGCCACGTAAAATTTTCGATGAAGAAAGTTTACAAGAATTAGCTGATTCTATTAAAGAACATGGAATTTTGCAGCCAATTGCTGTGCGTAAAAAAGCACGCAAGTTTGAAATTGTTGCGGGAGAGCGTCGTTACAGAGCTTGTCTATTAGCTGGCCTCGAGGTTATTCCCGTCATTATAAAAGAGCTATCAGATGCACAAATGATGGAGCTTGCTATTTTAGAAAACCTCCAACGTGAGGATTTAACTGTTATTGAAGAAGCAGAAGCCTATCAGAGTTTAATGGAAAACTTACATTTAACTCAGGAAGAGTTATCGAAGCGATTAGGAAAAAGTAGACCGCATATTGCCAATCACGTTCGGCTACTGGCATTACCAGAAGATGTACGTAAACTGATGAATGATGGAACTTTATCGATGGGGCAGGGACGGGCATTACTCGGCTTAAAAAATAAAAGAAGAATATCAGAAGTGGCTAATAAGGTAATAAATCTAGGATTGAACGTACGTCAAGTTGAATTATTAGTGCAAAACTTAAATGAAGAAGTTTCACGTGAAACAATCCCTCCTAAGAAAAAAGATATCTTTGTAACTGCAAAGGAGTCACAATTACGAGACTACTTTGGAACAAATGTTCAAATAAAGAAAACAAGTAATAAAGGGAAAATAGAAATTGAATTTTATTCTGAAGATGATTTAGAACGAATATTGGAAATATTAAACATACAGGAAGAATAAAATAATATTTCTATAACTTAATCAGAGCGCCAAGCAAATAGGCGCTCTCTATTTTTTAGAGAGAAAGAAGGCTTAAGTGTGGTATTACTAGGGGCATTAATAAATGCTGTGTTAATTATAGTAGGAGCATTAGTAGGGCGCATTTTTAAAAATCTTCCTGAATCTATGAAATCTACGGTTCTTTCTATTATTGGTTTAGCCGTCACATTATTAGGGATAAAAATGGGCTTTGAAAGTGATAATTTTATTATATTGGTAGTAAGTTTAGTGGTAGGTACAGTAATAGGTGAGTGGTTAGATTTAGATAAACAAATGAATCGTCTAGGTAAATGGGTAGAGAGTTTATTTCGTACAAAACGGGATGACCAAAATCAAATTAGCATAGCAGAGGGCTTTGTAACTGCCTCACTAATTTTTGTTGTAGGATCAATGGCTGTTATAGGTGCTCTTGATAGTGGTCTTCGTAATGATCATAATGTACTCATTACTAAAGGATTAATAGATGGATTTACATCCATTATTCTAGCCTCGACATTAGGTATAGGTGTAATGCTATCCGCTGTACCTGTCTTTGTTTATCAAGGATTAATAGCTCTTTTTGCAGGTGTTATAAGTTCCTTTATCCCTGATGCCGCACTACAAATGTTCATTACAGAAATGACAGCTGTTGGCGGGGTTATGATTATGGCAATAGGGTTAAACATTGCAGGCTTAGCTAAGATCAAAGCTGCTAACTTGCTTCCAGGTATCGTCATTGTTGGTATTATGGTGGCTATCTTCTACATTTTTTAGTGAATAACGATGAGCAGCCAGTAATAATGCTCTTGAAAGCTTTTCAGCCATTGCATAAGAAATATGAAGTCTGGTATTTTGTAAAACAAGCATTTCCATAAAGCCTCCAATATTGACGATTCCTTTCACGGAAATGTCTCCAATTGGGGGTAATTCTTTTTTTACAGCTTTTCCAGGGAAAATGGGTCCACTTTGAACTGAAATATGACCAACATTTTGCTCACTGCCGAGACAGGCATCAATCGCAATAATGAATGGTTTTGTAGTATGATTGTGTAGCTGTTGCATTGTAGAATCTAGGTTTAGAGCATGTAAAGGGTCTTCTAAGGAGCCTACAATTTCATAAGGAAAGCTAACAGATTTTTTTAAAAAGCTACCAGTTAATGGACCAAGTGTATCACCCGTACATCGGTCACTGCCAATACAACAAAAAATTAGTCTTTCATGATGAAACGGTATATGTTCTAAAAATAATGTACTTAATTGCCAAACAGCATTTTTACTCTCATGATGAAGGGAATAAGGTAGTAACAAATTTGGTATAGTATTCATAAAAAAACTCACTTTCTTTTTATTTTTAGAAGTGCTCAATTTTTATGCAGTATACGCAAATTTTTAGCAAGTTATTCAAGAGGTGGTAATGATGGAAAAGAATAAAAAGTTAATGGAAAAATACTGGGACAAGCTCACATCTGAGGATCTTTGGGAAAAGGTTATTGATGCATCTATAGAAATTTTGCTCATTCTATTAGTATCGTGGATCGCTGTAAGATTAGGTAAAAAATTTATTAAAAAGGTGTTTTTAATCCGTATGCGTTCACCATTGAGCCACTCAGAGCGACGCCAACGAACAATTTCAAGATTATTACAAAGCGTGATTTCCTATGTCGTTTATTTCTCTGCAATCATTGGTATACTTTCTTCCTTAAATATAAAGGTAGCAGGTTTATTAGCGGGTGCAGGAATTGTTGGTTTAGCAATAGGTTTTGGTGCTCAAAGCTTAGTAAAGGATGTTATTACTGGATTCTTTATTATTTTTGAAGACCAGTTTGGTGTAGGCGATTATATAAAAATAAATGCTGCAGAAGGTACAGTTGTAGAAATTGGCTTACGTACAACAAAAATTAATGGTGCTACTGGTGAACAGTTCATCATTCCCAATGGTGCCATAGGCGAAGTCGTCAATTATTCTGTTAACAACTCCAAAATTTTTATAGATTTACAAATGGCCACGGATGCTGATTTTGAAAAAGCAGAAGGGGTTATTAATAAGTATTTAGAGACATTGCCTAAGATGCATAAAGAATTAATTGCAGCTCCGGTATTTCTAGGTGTGCAAAATGTTAAAGGGACAGAAGTAACCATTCGTATAGCTGCTGAAACATTACCGCAGCAACAATATGGAGTAGCACGTACCATACGCCGCGATATTACAAAACTCTTTGAAGAAAATAATATACCAATGGTCTATCCAAAAATGATGTTCTATGGCAAAGATGAGGGGAGAAGTGTGTAAGATGGAGGCAAAAAAATTTGGTTTAAACGATATTGTTGAAATGAAAAAACAACATCCATGCGGTACTAATAAATGGAAAATTATTCGTATGGGGGCGGATGTACGTATCAAATGCGAAGGATGTCAGCATAGTGTCATGATTCCACGTCGTGAATTTGAGAAAAAAATGAAAAAGGTTTTATTTTCTGCGGAAGAGTCGTAACATCAGGCATATTAGACTTTTTCTGGGTGAATCAATATAATAGATAAGGTTATAAGAGAGAAAATTTGAACTGAGTATAGAAAGGTTGTGTCCATCCATGGCATTAACAGCTGGAATCGTTGGTTTACCTAACGTTGGAAAATCAACATTATTTAACGCAATAACAAAAGCGGGCGCATTGGCTGCAAACTATCCATTCGCAACGATTGATCCAAACGTTGGTATAGTTGAAGTACCTGATGCACGTTTAGATAAATTAACAGAATTAGTGGTACCGAAAAAAACTGTGCCAACTGCATTTGAATTTACAGATATCGCTGGAATTGTTAAAGGTGCTTCCAAGGGTGAAGGATTAGGAAATAAGTTCCTAGCTCATATTCGTGAAGTAGACGCAATTTGTCAGGTAGTACGTTGTTTTGTAGACGAAAACATTACTCACGTTTCTGGTGCAGTAGATCCAATTGACGATATTGAAGTTATTAATCTAGAGCTTGCACTAGCTGACTTAGAATCTGTGGATAAACGTTTACAACGAGTTAGCAAAATGGCGAAACAAAAAGATAAAGAGGCTATGATAGAAGAGCCAGTGCTTCTAAAAATTAAAGAGCAACTAGAAAACGGTAAACCAGCTAGAGCAGCTGAGCTATCAGATGATGAATTAAAGGTAATTAAAGGTCTTCATCTACTAACAATTAAACCAATGCTTTATGTAGCAAACGTTTCAGAAGATGAAGTAGCAGATGCAGACAACAACGAGTATGTGAAAAAAGTACGTGAGTATGCATCCGCTGAAGGTGCACAGGTCATTACTATTTGTGCAAAAATCGAAGAAGAAATTTCTGAGTTAGATGATGAAGAAAAAGCTATGTTCTTAGAAGAATTAGGAATTAAAGAATCTGGTTTAGATCAACTAATTCGTACTTCTTATGACTTATTAGGACTAGCTACTTACTTCACTGCAGGTGTACAGGAGGTACGTGCCTGGACGTTCCGTAAAGGAATGAAGGCACCTCAATGTGCAGGTATTATTCATACTGACTTTGAGCGCGGCTTTATTCGTGCAGAAACAGTGGCATATGATGATCTTCTTGAGGCAGGTTCGCAAGCAGCGGCTAAGGAAGCTGGTAAAGTACGTCTTGAAGGTAAAGAATATGAAGTACAAGATGGCGATATTATGTTATTCCGCTTTAATGTATAAAAAACTTACAAGGGCAATCTAAAATGGTTGCCCTTTTTCGATTGCTTAGTTATCAGAATTTTTAATGTATGGAGGCGACTTATGAATGAATCCTGTGCAAATTAAGGAACGTGGTTTAGAGTTTGAGCAACTGGGGATGTTACCACAAGATGTCTTAGATTATATTTATGAACAACGATTATTCAAATTGTTCACTCCAAGAGAATTAGGTGGTATGGATTTAAATTTAGTAGACGGTGTAAAGATATTTCAACAGATGTCTGCACTTGATGGCAATTTTGGATGGCTCATTACTATTGGTACAGGTGGAAACGCATTTATTCCAACATTCAGTAAGGAAATTTGTGAAAAAATCTATTCTCCTAAAGAAGCAGTTATAGCAGGTAGTGGATATCCAACAGGGATAGCTGTAAAAACAATTGGAGGCTATTATGTAACAGGGCAATGGAAGTATTGTAGTGGTTCTAATTATGCATCAACATTTACGATGAATTGTTTAATTGAAGAAGATGGTATCAAAACCGAAAAAATTATTAGCTGCTCAGTAAATCCACATGATGTAGAAATTTTGAATGATTGGTCTGCAATGGGTTTAAAGGCAACAGCTAGTCATACAATCCGTGTAAACAATGTTTGGGTACCACAGGAAGCTACTTTTCAATTAGGGGTCATCAGAAATGATTATGGCAATTCAGTACATAGCTTTCCATTTACCACTTTTGCAGAGGCTTCCTTTTTAGGCGTTTGTCTTGGGATGACAGAGAATTTTTTAGAAGAAGCTTTTGCTTTAATGAAGCAACGAAATCATGATGGAAGCAGAACTGAGCGAATTGGAGCCTTCCAATTTTTATGGATGCAGCAGCATAAACGTTTCAAGCAATGCGAGGAACAGTTTTATGCAACATTATCTGTCTTTTGGCAACAGCATCAAAAAGGTGAACAATTAACGGAAGAGGAATTATCACAATTTACTCAATTGGCTAAGGATATAGCTGCTGCCTGCTTAGAGATAGCGAATAATTTAATACGCAGTCTCGGTATGGATGCTATTACAGAAACATTTACGATTAACCGTATTTGGAGAAATTTATATACAGCAGCCCAGCATGGATTTTTAACTCCTTAAAGTATAAATAGAATCTGTAGTTGTTCATTTCTAATCTACAGATTCTATTTAATTATGTAGTCTTATTTTAATGATGATCCTTTTCCCGCAATAGATAAACATACAGCTTTGGTAATTTAGGATCATCCTGTACGATAGCATTACGTGGATATTTGCGTAGCTCTTTATACATGGCAAAATCGCCTACAGCTCCAGCTATTAACACCGCCCCTATCAATATTAAAACAGTACTGTTAAGATAAAACCCAACAATGGTTGGAAGTACCCCAGTCGTCCAGAATGGCAGTAATAAAGCTTTTTTCATAGCATGGTTGGGGAGAGGTTGCTCAGTAGTTGCATAGGCAATACCTTGCTCTAAATTTATGCCATATTTTAAAGCTTTAAAGGGAACTCTGCCAAAAATCATAAAGCCAATTAAATGAAAAGCCTCGTGTAGGATAATAAAAATTATATACAGCACAACAAATAGTGCTGTGCCACCAATCATCTTCCAAAAAGAAAAATGGAAATCTTTAAAGCAAATATATTGAATGGCAATAAATAATATGACAAGACCACTTGTAATCACAAAATTGTCGATCATTAACTTCTTTAAATCTAATTCAATAACGATAGGCTCCTTATCGTTGGTTAACATGAAGGCACTCCTTTCATAGATAATGAAATATACTGCCATTATATAACGAATTATTAGTTTGTGACTTGAAAGACATGTACCTATATGTTACAATTCATTGATGTGAGTAATAATTAATTACTTGCTCCTTGCTCCCTTAATTAGGAGAGCCTAAGTCCATAAGGAGGTGTAAACAGATGAGAAAATACGAATTAATGTACATCGTACGTCCGAACATTGAAGACGAAGCGAAGAAAGCTTTAGTTGAACGTTTCAACGAAATGTTAACTTCTAACGGTGCAGAAGTCATCGAATCAAAAGAGTGGGGCAAACGCCGCTTAGCTTATGAAATTCAAGACTTCCGCGAAGGTTACTACCAAATCGTAAAAGTAAACGCTACTTCAGATGCAATCAACGAGTATACACGTCTTGCTAACATCAGCGAAGACATCATTCGCCACATTGCAGTTCGCGAAGAAGCTTAATAATTAATTTTTTACAAAACGCTGAAAAGGAGGTTGTATTCTGATGATTAACCGTGTCGTATTAGTTGGAAGACTAACAAAAGATCCTGAGCTACGTTATACACCGAATGGAGTTGCGTCTACAAGATTTACAGTAGCTGTAAACCGTGCATTCTCAAATCAACAAGGTGAACGCGAAGCTGATTTCATTAGCTGTGTTGCTTGGCGTAAACAGGCTGAAAACCTAGCGAACTTCATGCGAAAAGGAAGTTTAATTGGGGTAGAAGGTCGTATCCAGACAGGCAGTTATGAAGGACAAGATGGTAAGCGAGTATACACAACAGATGTCGTGGCGGATAGCGTACAGTTTTTAGAACCCCGTAATGGTAGCGGTGCTCCTGCTCCTCAATATGGTGGACAAACTTACGGTAATAACCAACCGTCATATGGCGGTGGTCAACCACAACAACAGTTTAGTGGCGCTATGCCAGGGCAGGGTTCCTATGGCGGCGATTCGTATCAGCAAAATCAACCACCTATGAATCAGCCGAATTATACACGTGTAGATGAGGATCCATTTGCGAATAGCAAAGGGCCAATAGAAGTATCTGAGGATGATCTTCCATTCTAATGCTTCTAAATGATAAAAAAAGATAAGGAGGAGACACACTATGGCACCACGTCGCGGAGGCCGCAAACGCCGTAAAGTTTGCTACTTCACTGCTAATAACATTACGCATATCGACTATAAAGATGTAGATTTATTAAAAAAATTCATCTCTGAGCGCGGTAAAATTTTACCACGTCGCGTAACTGGCACTAGCGCTAAGTACCAACGTAAATTAACTTCAGCTATCAAAGTATCTCGTATCATGGGATTACTTCCATTCGTAGCAGAAGATAAATAAGATTGATGACGTTAAGGTAACTGACCTTACATCAATTTTAACT
Source organism: Lysinibacillus sp. GW823-FHT02G10 (assembly GCF_058797135.1). NCBI lineage: Bacteria > Bacillati > Bacillota > Bacilli > Caryophanales > Bacillaceae > Lysinibacillus > Lysinibacillus sp. GW823-FHT02G10. The sequence continues at coordinate 193,696 of NZ_JBXAJI010000006.1, read as the reverse complement.
ACCAGCATATTACGATATTCGTATCGGGTATGCTGGTTTTTTGTTATGGTTAAAAGGAAAATTATCAGCTACTTAGGTAAAAGTTCGAATTAAAATTGAAAAAATAATGACAATGTACATAGTGATCTAAGTGATTTTTGTTCAATACTATGAAAAAATGGTACAATAAAGGGTAGTAAGTTTGACTGAAAAAAAGGAAGGTTTTCAATGCCGAATAATCAAACAAAAGCGCTTGTACAAGGCTCAATGATGGTTGCACTTTTTACAATTTTGATGCTAATTTCTGCATATGTACCATTCATCTTTATAGTAGCTTTATTATTCGCTCCACTACCGATTGCTTGGTATAGCGCAAATTACAAGCGTTCCACATCAATACTCGTAGCAATAGTAGGCTGTATCCTAACCACTATAACGAGTGGAATATCCATGCTGCCATTTGCCTTTATTTTAGGGCTAGTAGGTGTCGTTATGGGTAACGCCATTTATTTGAAGAAGAGTAAGCTTTATTTATTTATGTCAACGGGGATTGCTAATCTCCTTTCGATGGCAATTGTTTATGTTGCTTATGTAAAGCTTTCAGGGATTGACTTCATAAGCATGAGTTTAGAGATGGCACGTAAAAATTATGAGCAATCTAATGAATTTGCGAAGAATGTAACAGGCCAAGTAGCCATTAATCCAGAGCAGCTTGAGGCAATGTTTAAAACAATTGAACTGACTATGCCTGCAACGATAACAATCTCAGCATTTTTTGCTGCATTTATTATCATTACAGTCAATTTACCAGCTCTAAAACGACTAGGGGTAGATGTTCCAAAATTTGCTCCATTCCAAAATATGAGATTACCACGCTCTATTTTATGGTATTACATGATCGTTTTATGTATTAATTTATTCATGCGTCCTGAGGCTGGCTCTACGCTAGATATTATTGTATTAAATGTTTCTTATATTTTATGGTTGTTACTGATTTTACAAGGAATATCTTTTATCCATTATTTTATCTCTAAAAAGGGGATGCCAAATGGAGTTAAATGGGTAGCAACTTTATTAGCAATTCCATTATCATCCTTTATGATCTTACTCGGTATTGTTGATTTAGGTTTTGACGTACGTTCACTTGTAAAGGGGAAGACTAAAGAATAAGGGGCTGATTGTAATGGGGACATTTAGAAAACGACCAATTCGCTATCCGCTTTTTGTTCTTTCCATATTTGGAACTGTGACGTTCGTGCTTCTATGTATTTGGAATATCGGGATAGGTATCGGTTATGGTGTAGGTTTTGTTTTACTGATGGCCTACACATGGAAAGTAGAGAAGATAGCTTTTGAGGAAACAGAAAAGCACATTGAATCTATCTCCTTCCGTATGAAAAAAGTAGGGGAAGAGGCACTGCTTGAAATGCCAATTGGGATACTGCTGGTTAATGAGCAGTATGAAATCGAATGGTCTAATCCATATATGCAAGGCATTTTAAATATGGAATCATTAGTTGGAGAAGGTATTGTAAATATATCTGATGACATCTATGTATTAATGAAGACCGAGGAGACTAATGAGGCGACGATTACACTACGTGATCGGAAATATCGTGTTTATTATAAAAAAGAGGAACGACTACTGTATTTCTTTGATATAACTGAACAGATTGCCATTGAAAAGCAATACTATGCAGACCGTACAGTAATCGCTATATTGTTTGTCGATAATTACGATGAAATCACGCAAGCCATGGACGATCAACCACGTAGTTTAACCAACACAATGGTTACTTCAATTGTCAATGAATGGGCTGCAGAGCATGGTGTATTTGTCAAACGAATATCATCAGATCGTTTCTTAGCAGTCTTAAATGAATCCATTTTAACGGAGCTAGAAAAGAAAAAATTTGCTATATTAGATACCATTCGAGAAAAAACAGCTCAAAAGAATTTATCATTAACATTAAGTATTGGTGTAGGAGCTGGATCATCCTCATTAGTGGAGCTTGGTGAGTTGGCACAATCCAGTCTTGATCTTGTATTAGGACGGGGTGGAGACCAAGTGGCGATAAAGCAACCTACTGGAAAACTTAAATTCTATGGTGGAAAAACAAATCCAGTCGAAAAACGTACACGTGTTAGAGCGCGCGTTATTTCACATGCATTACGCGATTTAATTCAAGACAGTGACCAAGTGTTTGTTATGGGACATAAAAATCCTGACATGGACTCCATTGGTGCTTCTGTAGGTGTACGGAAAATGGCACAAATGAATGATGTAAAGGGCTATGTCATTATCAATTTTGATGAATTAAATGGTAGCGTTACACGATTAATGAATGAAATAGAGAGTAAATCAGATTTCTATGAAAATTTCCTTACACCAGAGGAAGCCGCTGGTAAAATGACTGAGAAATCGTTGCTCGTTATTGTTGATACACATAAGCCTAATTTAGTAATTGATGCACACCTATTGAAATTAGCTGAAAAGGTGGTTGTAATCGACCATCATCGTCGAAGTGAGGACTTTATTGAAAATCCTACACTCGTTTATATGGAGCCATATGCGTCGTCCACAGCAGAGCTAGTGACAGAGTTACTAGAATATCAGCCGAAGCGTGCAAAAATTAATATGCTAGAAGCTACTGCATTACTAGCGGGTATTATCGTTGATACCAAAAGCTTTACACTTCGAACAGGAGCACGTACATTTGAAGCAGCTTCTTACTTACGAACAAATGGTGCCGATACAGTATTGGTCCAACGTCTCTTGAAGGAGGACGTGGACACATATATAGAGCGCTCCAAAATTGTGCAAACAGTTAAGTTCGTAAAACCAGGAGTAGCTGTTGCTGTAGGTGAGGAATCAAAAGTGTATGACTCTGTCTTAATTGCGCAAACAGCCGATATATTACTAACGATGAAGGATGTTAGTGCATCCTTTGTCATTGCACATCGGGCAGATGGCAAAATTGGTATAAGTGCACGATCACTTGGCGAGGTCAATGTACAGCTAATTATGGAGAGGCTTGGCGGCGGTGGACATTTAACGAATGCTGCCTGCCAAATAGATGCTAAATCCATCGATGGTGTGAAAAAACATTTAGAAGAGGCCATAAATGAGGTCTTTGAAGGGAGTTCTGACTAATGAAAGTAGTATTTTTAAAAGACGTTAAAGGAAAAGGAAAAAAAGGTGAAATTAAAAACGTAGCTGATGGCTATGCACAAAATTTCTTAATCAAGAATGGCTATGCAGCGGAAGCAAATGCGCAAGCTTTAAGCCAAATAGAGGGGCAAAAGAAATTAGAGGCCAAAAATGCTGCTGCCGAATTAGCTGAAGCACAAGCATTAAAGGAAAAAGTAGAAGCACTAACAGTTGAGCTAAAAGCAAAATCAGGTGATGGTGGCCGCTTATTTGGCTCAGTATCTACAAAGCAAATTGCTGATGCATTACAAAAAGTGCACGGTATTAAAATTGACAAACGTAAAATGACTTTACCTGATGGGATTCGTTCACTTGGCTTTACAAATGTTCCTGTAAAACTACATCATGAAGTATCAGCAACGTTAAAAGTACATGTAACGGAAGAATAAGGAGCGACAATCCATGAGTGAACCGATGATGGACCGCGTTCCACCGCATAACCGGGAGGCGGAGCAATCGGTTATCGGTGCTATCTTCCTTGAGCCACAGGCATTAATAACAGCATCAGAAATTTTATTGGCAGATGATTTTTATTTAAATGCCCATAAGAAAATTTTCGAAACGATGTTGCGCTTGAGTGATCAAGGAAAAGCGATAGATGTTGTAACAGTTACAGAAGAATTATCAGCTAAAAAAGAGATTGAGGACGTTGGCGGGCTTTCTTATTTACTAGAGCTCGCCAATGCTGTCCCTACAGCTGCCAATGTCGCTCATTATGCCAAAATCGTTGAGGAAAAGGCCCTCTTACGTCGATTGATTCGAGTGGCTACGAAAATTGTCGAGGACGGCTATACACGTGAAGACGAAGTAGAGGCATTATTAGGCGAGGCAGAGAAGAAAATGATGGAGGTTGCCAATCGAAAGAATGCAGGTGACTTTAAGCATGTTAAAGATGTGCTAGTGGAAACTTTCGATAATATTGAGCAACTGCAATCACAAAAGGGAGAAGTAACAGGTATCCCGACTGGCTTCCGTGATTTAGATAACATTACTGCAGGCTTTCAACGCAACGATTTAATCATTGTTGCTGCTCGTCCATCTGTAGGGAAAACAGCCTTTGCATTGAATGTTGCGCAAAGTGTTGCTGTACAAGCTCGTGAAAATGTTGCAATCTTTTCTTTAGAGATGGGTGCAGAGCAACTGGTCATGCGTATGCTTTGTGCAGAAGGAAATATAGATGCACAAGTTTTACGTACAGGTGCTTTAACTACAGAAGATTGGGGTAAACTAACTATGGCAATGGGTAGTTTATCGAATTCAGGGATTTTTATTGATGATACTCCAGGTGTACGTATCAATGAAATCCGTGCAAAATGTCGTCGTTTAGCTCAGGAGAATGGACTAGGAATGATCTTAATTGATTATTTACAGTTGATTCAGGGTAGCGGCAAGCCAGGAGAAAACCGTCAGCAAGAGGTATCAGAGATTTCCCGTTCCTTAAAGGGATTAGCCCGTGAATTAAAGGTACCTGTTATTGCGTTATCACAGTTATCTCGTGGTGTTGAGCAACGACAAGATAAACGGCCAATGATGAGTGATTTACGTGAATCGGGAAGTATTGAGCAAGATGCTGATATTGTTGCGTTTTTATACCGTGATGATTATTACGATAAAGAATCTGAGAATAAAAATATGATCGAAATTATCATTGCGAAACAACGTAATGGTCCAACAGGAACTGTTACATTGGCCTTTAAAAAGGAATTCAATAAATTCATTAATGTGGATTGGTCACAAATGCCACCTCCACCGCCACGTGATTAGTCAAGTTACTCGTCATTCAGATAAGTTGCCTATTAGTAATGGAATATTACCCTTAGAATAAATTAATCTGAATGTTCGATAATATTCATACCATTCTGTTATTAAACACGAACGTTGAATCAGATTTTTTGATTTTATGTTCGTGTTTTTTCGCTATTTTTTATTGACGAGTTGTTTCTATCATTGTTACAATAATTGAGGCTTGAAAATTGAGATACAAAGGTATCTAACGGAGGTGCTGATTATGACATCAGTAGTAGTTGTAGGAACACAGTGGGGAGACGAAGGAAAAGGTAAAATTACAGATTTCCTTTCGCACAAAGCCGATGCCATCGCTCGTTTTGCCGGTGGAGATAATGCAGGACATACCATTAAAATTGATGGTGAAACTTATAAATTACATTTAATTCCATCAGGGATCTTCTATAAAGATAAAACTTCAGTAATTGGTAATGGATTAGTTGTGAATCCAAAATCATTAGTAACAGAGCTTAAAGGTTTACAAGAGCGTGGTATTAATACAGATAATCTACGTATTTCTAATCGTGCACATGTGATTTTGCCTTATCATATTAAACAAGATATTGCGGATGAAGAAAGTCGTGGAGACAATAAAATCGGCACAACTTGTAAAGGTATTGGACCTTGTTATCAAGATAAAGTAGCACGTATTGGGATCCGTATGGCTGACTTACTTGATAAGGAAATCTTTGAGGAAAAACTACGTCATAATTTAGCCATTAAAAATAAGTTATTTGAGAAATTCTATGAAGTTGAAGGCGTAACATTCGAAGAAATTTTCGAGGAATACTATGGTTACGGACAAGAAATTGCTAAGTATGTTACGGACACGTCTAAAATTTTGAACGATGTCCTTGATGAGGGCGGTAAAGTGCTATTCGAAGGTGCACAAGGAATTTTACTTGATGTCGATCAAGGTACGTATCCATATGTAACATCTTCAAATCCTGTTGCTGGGGGAGTAGCGATTGGTGCAGGTGTTGGGCCATCACGCGTAACAAGCGTTATTGGTGTATCTAAGGCCTATACATCTCGAGTAGGAGATGGACCATTCCCAACGGAGTTGTTCGATGAAGTAGGTCAACAAATTCGTGAGGTTGGTCGCGAATATGGTACAACAACAGGTCGTCCACGTCGTGTAGGCTGGTTCGACACAGTCGTTGTTCGTCACTCACGCCGTGTAAGTGGCATTACTCATCTTGCTCTTAACTCTATCGATGTTTTATCGGGCTTAGAAACAGTAAAAATTTGTACAGCCTATAACTATAAAGGTGAAACAATCACAGAGTATCCAGCAAACCTTCATATTATTGAACAATGTGAGCCGATTTATGAGGAGCTTCCAGGCTGGTCTGAGGATGTAACAAGCTGCAGAACTTTAGAAGAGCTACCTGAAAATGCACGCCGCTATGTGGAGCGTATCAGCGAACTAACGGGCATTCAAATTGCTACTTTCTCTGTTGGACCTGCACGTGAGCAAACAAACGTGTTAGTGGACGTTTGGGAAGCATAATAAAATAAAATGAAAAGGGCGTGCCAAATGCGGCATGCCCTTTTTTAGTGAATATCTTTCTTCTTAAAGCGACCACCTTTTACCTCGGCGATATTACCGATGGCTAGAAAAGCATTGTCATCTATTTCAGCGACGATTGTTTTCAATTTAGATTCTTCTAAACGAGTAATAACGGTAAATATGACTTTCTTGTCATTCCCCGTATAAGCTCCCTCTCCGTGAAGGAAAGTAACGCCACGACCAAGTCGATCCATAATCGTTTGTCCAATTTCATCAATGTCATCACTTATGATATAAACCGATTTAGATTCTTCCAATCCTTGAATAACAATATCAATCATTTTATAGGCAATATAGTATGCAATGATGGAGTACATGGCTTGCTCCCAATTAAAAATAAATCCTGCCACCGTAAAAATAATGATATTGAAGAACATGATGATTTCACCAACTGAAAAAGGTGTTTTGCTATTAGCTAAAATAGCTAATATTTCAGTTCCATCCAATGAACCTCCATAACGAATGACAATTCCGACACCAACTCCTAAAATCATTCCTCCAAAGACTGTTGCCAATAATGTGTCTTCCGTAAATGGATGGATATTATGTAAGGCGAGTGTTGAAAATGAGAGTACGGTAATACCTAGACCTGTGGACAATGCAAAGGTTTTACCAATTTGTTTATAGCCTAAAAAAATAAAAGGTAAGTTTAAAATGAAGATGAAAATACCAAGGGGTAATTTTAATAAATGAGATGTGATAATGGAAACACCTACGATGCCACCATCCATAATGTGGTTGGGTACTAAAAACAGTTCCAAGCCCAATGCCATTATAATCGCGCCTAGCGAAACCATAATAATTCTTGCAAAAACTTTACGCATGCTATTTTTCTGAGGTCTCAACACTTTTGTTGTGATCTCAGAGGTTTGTGAATCACTCAATTTAATCGCTCCAATCAAATAGTGTACCTTCTATATATATTTTATCGGAATATTAAAAAAGTAAAAAGTATTAAGTCAAAATTCACTTGAAAAAATTTGAGAATAGTATACAAATGATAGTTAAATTGAATTTTAAGAACCAATATATGAATAAAATTACAGTATTTATAAACTATATAAAATATATTCTATGTAACAATAAGTAGATAAATAATACATTTACATTACAAAAGAGTGAAATCGTTCAAACGTCATTTTCTTTATGGTACATTATAGGGGTGCAAAAAATCCTTGTGGGTAAATCATCCTACAGTAGGGTAAAGTTGGAAGGGGCTTTATTGATGAATTCGTTTTGGAAAAGAAAAGAAGAAAACAATAGATTCACCTACAATTTTTCTTCTTTTAAAAAGGCTTCAATCATTGTAGTTTTAATGACAAGCCTAACGATTAACATGGGATTTGCTAAGGAATATAACAAAGAAAACTTAAATAAAATTTACCACGTCTATGTGGGAAATGAATATATTGGTGCAGTATCTGATGAGAAAGCAATTCAAGAAATAATTGCATCAAAAGAAAAAGTGGCAAGTCAGCAATTCAAAGGTTTATCCATTGATGCTAGCTCAGCTGTTAAAATAATCCCAGAACAAGTATTTACAAATGAAACAAAAGATGCAGAAACATTATCAAAACTTAAGCAATCTTTAGTGGCCAAATCAGATGCCTTTACATTATTAGTAAATCACAAACCAGTAGTATCACTAAAGAATACGGAAGCTTATGAGAAAACTGTTCAAATGTTAAAGCTACAATATGTTTCTCAGCAAGAATTAGATAACTTATCAAAACGCCAAGCTAGCAATAATCTACCAGAATTAAAAGATGGTGAGTCTAGACTTCTAAATGTTTCCTTTAAACAAGGAGTTTCAGGGTTAACACAAAAAGTGACACCCACTGATATATTATCACCTGAGCAAGCCGTGAAGTTTTTAATGACAGGCTATCTTGAGCAAGAAACATATAAAATTGAATCAGGAGACGTGTTAGGGTCAGTTGCTAAAAAACATAATTTAACAACAAGTGAACTACTAGCTCTAAATCCGGATATCACAGTAGATACAGTTTTACAAATTGGACAAGAATTAAATGTTACTGTGGCAAAGCCATTTGTGACACTTGAAGTAAAAAAGGAAAAGAAAGTTGCGGAAGTCATTCCGTTTAAAAAAGTAATTGAAGAAGATCCTACTATGTATAAAGGTGAAAAGGTCATCAAGCAAGAAGGTGTTAATGGAAAAAAAGAAACAACTTATGCATTAACATCTGAAAATGGTACACAGACATCAAAAGTTGCCTTAGAGGAAAAAATACTTCAACAACCAGTAGATGAAATTGAAGTAGTTGGTACAAAGGTTATTTCTTCACGTGGAACTGGAGAATTTGCATGGCCAGCAGTCGGGGGCTATATTTCAAGTGGTATGGGTGAACGTTGGGGAGCCTTCCATCGTGGTATTGATATCGCTCGACCAAGTAACTATAATATTTTAGCTGCTGATAATGGTGTAGTTGTTGCTGCTGGCACTTCTGGCACCTATGGTAATCGTATTGTTATTAATCACAATAATGGTTTTACAACACTTTATGGACATTTATCTTCAATTAATGTTGAAGTCGGACAAGTAGTGGAAAAAGGTTCTGTGATTGGTATTATGGGTTCCACTGGAAATTCGACAGGTACACATTTGCACTTTGAAGTTGAAAAGAACGGTTCATTAGAAAATCCGTTATCTTATGTAGGCCGATAAAACATGTTGAATAGAAGGCAGTCCGAATAATGGACTGTCTTTTTCTATTATTTCCCGAGAAATAATTGTTGAATTACATCGCTTTTTGTCACAGTATTAGAGGGATTGAATATCGATTAATGCATAGAATCCGAAAGCATGATAGAGTTAAGAGTAGTGAATTTACAAATACACATTGTTTAAGAATAGATAAGAAGCGAAAGGGAGAGTATGTATGAATAAAACAATTTTAGTTGTTGATGATGAGAAACCAATCGCAGATATTTTGCAATTTAATTTAATAAAAGAAGGCTATAAAGTTATTTGTGCTTATGATGGTGATGAGGCATTAAAGAAAGTAGAGGAAGAGCAACCAGATTTAATGCTTTTAGATATTATGCTGCCAAAGCGTGATGGGATGGAAGTTTGTAGAGAAGTACGTAAAAAATATGATTTTCCGATTATTATGCTAACAGCTAAAGGCTCTGAAATTGATAAAGTATTAGGATTAGAGATGGGTGCAGATGATTATGTCACAAAGCCATTTAGTACAAGAGAGCTGATTGCACGTGTAAAGGCCAATATGCGCCGTTTACAAGTAGTCGCTCCAGCAGCAGAAGAGGCTGAGGAGGAGTCGAATGAGATTGTCGTAGGTTCGCTTGTTATTCAACCAGATGCTTATTTAGTAATGAAGCGTGATGAAGCAATTGAATTGACACATCGAGAATTTGAGTTACTTCATTATTTAGGGAAACATATTGGACAAGTAATGACACGGGAGCACCTCCTACAAACAGTATGGGGCTATGATTACTTTGGTGATGTACGAACTGTTGATGTAACAATTCGCCGTTTACGTGAAAAAATTGAGGATAATCCTAGTCATCCCGCTTGGATTGTCACACGACGTGGTGTAGGTTATTATTTACGAAATCCTGAACAGGAGTAATAGGAATGCAGAAAGTGAGCTTCTTTAAATCCATTCATGTCAAACTAGTGCTGATTTATATTTTATTAATATTGCTTGCTTTACAAATTATCGGTATCTATTTCGCTCGTGAATTAGAAAGAAATTTGAAGAGCAACTTCCAAGATTCCATTTTTCAGCGAGTTGACTTGATGCAATATAGTCTTCGTGAGGAAATTTTAAAGGAACGCGATGAAAGCATGCCTAAACTAGAGGAGAGCCTAAAGTCAATTGTTATGGAGTTTTCTACTGGTTTAAGGGATGTTTCAAATGGTGATATTTTAGAAATTCGTGTCATTGACGATAGACAAAGAATACTTGCAACATCTGAGCTTGAAAATCAGAATTTAATAGGTCAGCGCTCTAATACTGATCTTGTACGTCGAGCGATATCTGCCGAAACACTGTTTGATATTATTAAGCTGGACAATAAGACGAGAAATCGTGTGTGGGTTTTAGCGAATCCCATTCGTGCGGGTGCAGGACCAGATGATGAAATCATTGGTGTACTCTATATTGAAGCCAATATTGAATCAGTTTTTGAACAAATGAATGATATTAATCAGATTTTCCTTGGTGGTACGGCAATGTCCTTGGTCATTACCATCTTCTTAGGTATTCTTGTGGCAAGAACGATTACACAGCCTATTGCTGATATGCGAAAGCAGGCTCAGGCAATGGCGAAGGGGAACTATTCTCGAAAGGTACGTGTATATGGTACAGATGAAATCGGCCAGCTAGCCATTACCTTTAATCATCTAACCAACCGTTTGCAGGAAGCACAATCGACCACAGAAGCTGAACGTCGAAAGCTAGATTCAGTTCTGAGTAATATGACAGATGGTGTAATTGCAACAGATCGTAAGGGACGTATTATTCTCATCAATGACCCTGCATTGGAATTACTGCATATTTCAAGAGATATTACATTAGGGCGTCCTATCGCCTCTGTATTGGGGATTGATCAGGAATATAGTTTTGAAGACTTAATTCATATGAATGATGCCGTGAATTTAAACTTCAGTACAGCAGATGCTCCCTATATACTTCGTGCTAATTTCTCTGTTATTCAAAAAGAAACAGGCTTTATTAATGGTCTGATTACTGTTTTGCACGATATAACAGAGCAAGAAAAGATTGAAATGGATCGTCGAGAATTTGTATCGAATGTATCACATGAGTTAAGAACGCCATTAACAACAATGCGTAGTTATTTAGAGGCACTTGCAGATGGTGCATGGAAAGATGAAAATATTGCTCCTACGTTTTTAAATGTGACACAAACCGAAACAGAGCGTATGATTCGTCTAGTAAATGATTTACTGCAGTTATCAAGAATGGATAGTTCAGATTACGAGTTGAATAAAGATATTGTCTTATTTAATTCATTCTTTAACCGCATTATAGACCGATTTGAAATGTCTAAGTCTGACAAGGTACATTTTGAACGATTATTCCCTGAAACCTCCTTTTATGTAGAAATTGATACGGATAAAATCACACAAGTTATTGATAATATCATTTCCAATGCTATTAAATATTCTCCAGATGGTGGCAATATTCGCTTTGGCTTTACGGGACAGGATGACATGTTGAAAGTCATGATTTCAGATGATGGCATGGGCATTCCTAAAGAAAATGTTGGCCGTATTTTTGATCGCTTCTATCGTGTGGATCGTGCACGCGCTCGTTCTATGGGAGGAACAGGCTTGGGACTAGCTATTGCGCGGGAAATGATTGAAGCACACGGCGGTAAGATTTGGGCTGAAAGTGAAGAAGGACAGGGTACAACAATTTTCTTCACATTACCATATGATGCAGATGAATTTGGTGAGGCAGGTGAGTGGGAATGAAATATATAGAGCCAGTTAAATCTGTTGTATTATTTCTACTTGTTATGCTGAGTGTGATTTTAACTTTTTTAATTTGGACCTATACACCTGATTATAAATATATTGAAAAAACAGAGGGCGAGGAAATTTTAATTAAGCCGCAAAAGGATATGGAGGATATTATTCGACCATACAAGGCTATTTTCCGATCTGAAGAAGAGTTTACAGGCACAGTTTCTAATGCAGCTATGAAAGACATGATGAAAGTATTTAAAGGCTGGAATGTTTTAGATTTGGTGTCTGTAAACAATAATCTTTCTGCAAACTATGTGAATCAAATTATTGGCGCAGATCATCGAATGACAATATTTTTTACAGGAGAGATTCCTTTTTCAGCTTTTAACACAACCTTTCAGTTCACTGATAAGGAATTACCAGAAACAACGTTCAATCGTATGATTATAGATTGGAGTAATTACAATAGTAAAGAATTGATGTTGTATTACATTAGTGGTAATAACCAATCATTATTCCGCTCACATGTCAGTGTGCCAAACATGAATCAATTTATACAGGAAGTCATAGAGCCTGCCAAAAAATATGAGGTTTTTAAAGAAGTAGAAAGAGAAGGCTATACATCTCTTTATTTGGCGAACAGTAATATTGAATCTGTAAAATATACGTATTTTATTGAGGATATTACGCCAGAACTATTTAAAAATGTATTATTCCCAGATCCAAATATTGTGCAGCGGAATGTGGAAAGTGCATCCTCTGAAAAATATACAGATGGTATGTCGTTAATGACCTTAGAAACAAATCTTAAATCATTAAACTATGTTTATCCTGCTGCAGAAAGTAGTATTAGAGTCGAGCCATCCAAGCTTTTAAAGGATAGCTTTGAATTTATTAATGAGCATGGAGGATTTACCGCAGATTTCCGCTATGCTTCATCCAATACCAATAAAAATCAAATAGATTATCAAATGTATTTGCAAGGTTTCCCTGTCTATAGCAATCATGTCATTACACGAATGACAACGATTTGGGGAGATAGTCGAATTTTCCATTATAAGCGTCCATACTTCTCATTGGATATGGATATATCATTGGAGAAAGAAATCAAAGAGTTAGCATCAGGTGCGGAAATCGCAGAGAGATTAAAAAGCGCTAACAGTATTCCTCTGTCTGATATCGATGAAATCGTCTTAGGCTATTATTTAACACAAAATCAAGAACAGAATATATTTATATTTGAACCTTGTTGGTTTGTTATTCGTAATGGTACATGGACTAAACTGACTCCTGAAGTATTAGGAGGTGTTAAAAATGGATTGGAATAGAACAAAATCTATTTTTATATTCGTTTTTTTAATACTGAACATCTTCTTGTATTCACTTTATGTCAATCGCTATAATGAAGCAAAAGATATTGAGGTACCAGGTGAAAGAACAATAGAAGCTCGTTTAAAGGATGATAATATTACGTATGGCACGTTACCAAATAATATTGAATCTGCTTCGTATATGACAGCTCAAGTGCATAAATTCACACCAGCCGAATTTAGTAATAGTAACCAGCAAGTTAAATTTAAGGATGATAATAATACAAAGGCTCGTGTTATTTTTATGAGGCCTGTTAAATTACGTAATGTAAGTGATGACACAAGCTTTACAGATTTTGTCCTAGCAAACGTCATTGAAGGTGCATCTTATGCTTTATGGAAAATAGACCGCGAAGAACGAGTCGCAATTTTTTTCCAAAAGACAAACAATCGAATGTTCTATTATAGTGGTTCATTAAAAATAAAATGGAATGCTAATAACGAAGTAACAATGTATGAGCAAACAATGATTGATAATATTGAAGAAATGGAACAGCAGGAAACAGTTATTCCACCACTTCAAATTATTCAAACTTTGTATGCAAAGGGACCGCTCAAGCCAGATTCTCGCATTACACAAATGAAACTAGGTTACTCAACGCTTGTTAAATTAACACGTACTCAGGTATTGGTGCCAACATGGGAAGTTCAAGTGAAATTATCTGATGGGACAAAAGAAGAGTACTTTGTGAATGCAGTAGAAGGTAAAGTCATCGAAATCCAGGAGGACAAGCAAGAGAGCGAAGAAGAAGACTGGGGAGTTGAATAATGCGATTTAGTGTTTTAGCAAGTGGCAGTACAGGGAATTCGATTTATGTAGAGAATGACGATCATGCTTTTATCGTTGATGCGGGTCTTAGTGGGAAAAAGATGGAGCAGTTATTTACAAAAATCGACCGTAATATGAAGCAGCTCAGTGGTATCTTTGTTACACATGAGCATAGTGATCATATTAAAGGAATTGGTGTACTGGCACGGAAATATAATGTACCAATTTACGCAAACGCCAAAACGTGGCAGGCAATGGATGGGCTTATTGGGGACATTCCTGTAGAGCAACGTTTTGAATTTGAAATGGATACAGTGAAGCATTTTGGTTCTTTAGCTGTTGAATCCTTTGCTGTTTCACACGATGCAGCAGATCCAATGTTCTATACTTTTCATGAAAATGATCGCAAGCTTGTTATTATTACAGATACAGGCTATGTCAGTGATCGTATGAAAGGAATTATTCGAGGCGCTGATTCTTTTGTCTTTGAAAGTAATCATGATGTCAATATGCTACAAATGGGACGCTATCCTTGGTCTATTAAACGTCGTATTTTAAGTGATGTAGGACATGTGTCTAATGAGGATGCAGCAATTGCAATGAGTGAGGTTGTATTTGATAAGACGACCAATATTTATCTTTCACATTTAAGTAAAGATAATAATATGAAAGAGCTAGCACGTATGAGTGTCGCACAAACCTTACAATCTTGTGGCATCCTTGTTGGTGAGCATGTTCATCTATTTGATACGGATGCAGAAGAACCAACAAAATTGGTGACGGTTTAATCATAGGCTATTTAGATAAAATTTGAAGCTGTTCAACGCATAAAAAAATGCATTGAGCAGCTTTTTTTATGCCTATTTTATTTGTTTTTCATCTGATTTTAATGTTTGAATCGTAAGATTAGGGTAACAACTAATTAGATAGCACTCAAAGGAAAGGATGACGAACATGAGCTATTTCCAAGATGATGATAAAAACAGTGATTTCCTTAAAAAGGATGAAGTACCGAAATCACCTCTTCAAGAAAGACTAGAGCGCGAGGAGCAAGAAATGCAGACTAAGCGCATGAAAAAGAAAGGTGGAGGAGGTAAAGGCGGCTATTTCTTTAGTGGTCTGGTCGGTGTCATTATAGGTGCTTTACTTGTGTGGCTTATGCTACCGGGACTTGTCAATCAAATGCCTGGAACAACAACAAGTAATACAGGAAAAAATAACACAACAATTAATCAGGTAGCTACAGAAGTAACGACAGATGTGACAACTGCAGTTGATAAAGCCTCACAAGCAGTTGTTGGTATCACAAATATTCAAGAAGTCACAAGCGGAGGTTTTTGGAGCCCACCATCAACGACAACAAAAGAAGCAGGAAGCGGTTCAGGTGTCGTTTATAAAATTGAAGGTGACAAAGCCTTTATCATCACAAATAACCATGTTATTGAAGGGGCAAAGCAGTTAGAGGTCACAATGCCAGACGGAACAAAAGAACCTGCACAATTAGTGGGTCACGATGTTTGGACGGACCTTGCAGTTATTTCTATTAACTCTAAAAATGTTAAAACAGTTGCGACATTCGGGAATTCGGATGTATTAAAACAAGGTGAAACAGTGATTGCCATTGGTAACCCACTTGGTTTAGACTTCTATGGTTCTGTGACAACTGGTGTTGTTTCAGGTAAAGACCGTTCTGTACCAGTAGACTTAAATGGTGATGGCACAGAAGATTGGCAACAAGAAGTATTGCAAACAGATGCTGCGATTAACCCAGGGAATAGTGGTGGAGCACTTGTGAACTTAGCTGGAGAATTAGTAGGAATTAACTCCATGAAAATTGCTGAATCCTCAGTTGAAGGTTTAGGCTTCTCCATTCCAATTAATTCAGCTATTCCAATTATTGAGGAATTAGAGAAAAATGGAGAAATGAAACGTCCAACAATGGGAGTTTCACTTGCAGATTTAACAGATGTGCCATCATTCTATCAGCAACAAACATTAAAATTACCTGCAGAGGTGACAACAGGCGTTGTTGTAACAGATGTCATGAATAACTCACCAGCCTCAAAAGCAGGAGTTCAACAATACGATGTTATTGTAGAGATGGATGGTCAAAAAATCGAAACAACTATAGATTTACGTAAACATTTATATAATGACAAAAAAATTGGTGATAAGCTAACATTAAAAGTGTACCGTCAAGGTAAATTAGTCGAGCTATCACTAACATTAACAAACGGTAATACATTGTAAAGAAGATGAAAAGCGATGGAGATCTAATCAATCTCCATCGCTTTTTTTATGAGGATGGAGAAAATACTTTTATGAAATATTGTGGATAACTAGAAAATTGTGAATACTAATTCCGCACAGTAAATCGGGAGTAAAAGGCACTTCTTCCATACATGCTATTACTTTGTTACAATAGATTGTGGATAACATAGACTGATTTGTGAATAAGTTTGTGGAAATTTCGGAAAATAAGGAGACATCAAAAAATGGAAAAGTACAGCTGTGAAAGCCATATAGATCACGCTTTAGACATGTTTGTAGCAGAGCAAAAAGTGTTCCCAATTATGGATAAAATCGAAGAGGATAAAAAGTTATCCACAAAGTGTAGCTACTGTGAACAGGCAGCAGAATATATTGTATCAAGTAAATAACTTTACACAATATATAGAGAGTGCTTGTGGATATGTTGATAACTTTTGTGGATAATTTGTTTGTAAATGAATTGTAAAGGTGGATAACGTGTGAATATAACGATTGTATCAGTCGGCAAGCTAAAAGAAAAGTACTTAAAAATGGGGATCGATGAGTACGTAAAACGTCTTGGCGGCTATGCAAAAATGGATTTGGTTGAAGTGCCAGACGAAAAGGCTCCTGAACAACTAAGTGAAGCTGAAATGGATATCGTCAAGAAAAAAGAGGGCGAACGCATCCTGGCGAAAATTAGCCCAGATGCTTACGTAATCGCCCTAGCCATCAATGGCAAAATGAAAACCTCCGAACAAATGGCTGCCGATATGGAATCCCTCATGACCTACGGCAAAAGCAAAATCGCCTTCGTCATCGGCGGCTCCCTCGGTCTACACGAAGATGTCCTAAAACGAGCCGACGAACAGCAATCCTTTGGTAAGATGACACTTCCTCACCAGCTCATGAAACTTGTACTAGTCGAGCAGATTTACCGTAGTTTTAGGATTATGAAGGGTGAACCGTATCATAAGTAAGTGAGGTTTTTATAAGGTGATTAAAGCCGGACAGCTTTAATCACCTTTATTTTTATCCAAATAAAATACTACGTACACGTGATTGATTGCACATTGCTAAAACTCTGAGGTCTATTCTCATGCGTCTTTGAAGTAGTGATTTTGTTTTATCATCTTTACCTGGTCTTAATAAAAATGGATTTGTAGTATCATTGGCATAAAGATTTTCTGAAAATAATAAAAGTCCATTTGGTACTGCACCTAATTTTATTTGTTCCAAAGCTTGTCCTGTACCCTCATTTGTGAGAGAGCACATATTATAAATACATTTAATGAAAATATGTACAACTGGTGCAACTGTACCATCACTTAAGATATATAAAGGTGGTATGGTCGGAAGAAATACTTGTGAAGATTTTGGTCCTTGAATAGTATGTGTATTATTTACAATCCCCAAATCTATATTTCCCCATTCTCCGTTTCCAGATACTTGATTAGGTGATACTACTAAATCATAATGACTATCTCTAGGTCCCACAGACTTAATATCAATAAACAACATAATCGAATCAGTTTGCCCATTAGTAATTTCTAAAATATTTTTGGATGAGAGCAAATATCTTTCATCTGGACCTGTAGGTAAACCAATTTCTCTAATATTAAGAGAGGGGTTGCTAGAAATTAAACGAGTCAATTTTGCCCCTATAGCAGTTTCCCCAACCTCTAGCCAAGGGACTTGATCTCCAATTGGCATATTACCTCTATTTAATGGTGGATAATTCATCCAAAAGGGATGAAGGTGACTTGCTTCGTTATAATCCCTTTGGAATTCATCAAAATTATTGTTAATGGCGGATTCTAATAGTTCTAAAATATGAAGATCTAAATTTTCCAATATTACCTTATTTTCTTTGAATTTTTGTAAATGTGTGTTATATAGGTTGAACATGCTTTCACGATATAGTTGATACAAATAAAACACTCCTTAAAGAAAGAATTATAACTATCATACCTTATTTGGATGTATTTTCTAAGGAATGTTTTGTAGTTTCAAGGAAATGATTATTGATATAATATTAAAGAAAGAACTGGGAGGGTTTTAATTGAATACAAAGGAATACTTAAAATCAAACTCTCTTAATCATGGTGATGCACGAGAGTTGATAAAAATAATTGAGCCAAATAGTATTTCGTTAAGTGTTTGGTCTCCACCTTATCATGTCGGTAAGAGCTATGAAGAGAATGTAAGTTATGATGAATGGGTAGAATTAATTGACTCTGTTATAAATTCACATTTTGAAATTTTGAAACCAGGTGGTTTTCTAGTAATTAATATAGATGATATATTGGCTTTTCCTGACCCTGAAATGCCTAAATTTCAAGCGTCAAATCCTAAAAAACAAAGGGTAAGTGTTAGTAAAGAAGAAATTTTGAAGGTGTTAGAGGAGCAACCAAATTTAAATAAAAATCAGTTGGCTAAAATATTTAATTGTAGTGAACAAACTATAGAACGTAGGTTAAAAGGTAATAATATTAGGGGAGGGAAATATTCTGTACAAACAAAAGTTAAGTTAGCCGGCCCAGTACTTGAAAAGTCTGCAGAAAATGCTGGATTATATCTATATGATAGAAGAATTTGGATGAAAGATCCTACATGGAGTACATCACAGTGGCATTCTAGTTCATATAAGGCGGTTTCAGAGTTTGAATATTTATACGTTTTCTGGAAGCCAGGGGAAACTATAGTTGATAGAAATAAATTAACAAAGTCAGAATGGGTTGAATGGGGAAGTAGAGGAGTATGGACCATTCCTTCAGTTCGAAAAAATGATGATCATGAAGCAAAATTCCCATTGGAGTTACCGAGAAGAATAATAAAATTATTTACTAATCCAGGAGAATTAGTGCTAGATTGTTTTATGGGGAGTGGTACCACTGCTCACGCAGCTATATTAGAAGACAGGAAATTTATTGGTATTGAAAAGGAATTAAATTATGTAAAACTGTCTAAACGAAATTTAGAAGGGTTATTATCGGTGCAAAACATAATGAAAAATGTGGAAGGTATAGAAAGTAAGATTTCTGAACAATTAAAGCTAATGTAATAATAAATATTTGAAGCCCGAGTATCATCAAAGATACTCGGGCTTTTACTATGCAAAGAAGTGGTTTAATGGAATCATCAAAACGTGTAAACATCATATCAGTAAAGTTAGTAAAGGAATCAATTATGTTATACAAAGGTCGCCGTATCCGTAGTCCACAAAATAACTAAGAGTTATTAAAAGAATACCAGGGTAAAGTGGTTCGAGAGCATTTCATAGTCATGTGTTTGGACATGAGGAATGGGTAAACACACATAAGTACATTGTTTATCTGATGAGGGCATGAAAACTGCAATCATACCTTAATAATTTGTTTTCATTCACACTCCTAGCTAGCCAATACCAAATCCAGAAAATATCGATGTTAATGAATGCTTCGTTGTTCAGTCTCATTTTAGGAGATGAGAAGTATATTCTATTAAAGAAAAAGTAATATATGGAAGGAACACAAACTTATGAAAATCCTTAAAAGTATCTTAAAGACTGAAGTCACATATGATGATGAAATGAAAAATAAGTACGTTGTTAAAAAGGAATGGGATAAGAGCAAAAGAAAGGCACTGATTCTGATGAAAAGTGCTGGCTTAACAGATGAAATTGTACAGGATCAAACGACAATGTATGTCATGAATAATCTCGCAAAGCTTGGCTATGGTTCTGTTGTTATTATAAATTTATTTCCTTCACTTGAAGGAAAAGATACAAATGGGTCGGCTACTGAAAACTTAAAATTTGTTCAAGAAGAAGTTACAAAGGTAGATGATGTCATCATTGCAGTAGGTACAGGTATTGAAACAAATAAAGAGGCACTAAAACGACTGCATATGATTATGGCTATCTTCCTTGATAAGAAAGCAAACATACTTCAAATAGAAAGCTCTAGGGGGAGAAGAGGTTTCCATCCGCTGTATCCAGCAGTGAAAAAAGGGTGGAGGTTAGTTTCTTACGATAAGCCGACTGATTAGTTGCAAAGACGATACAACTAAAATTATGAACATATATTATTTCATTGAATACATTCTAGGAGGTAATTATATGCAACCATCAAAACGAGTAAGTATTGTGTCAGTAAAATTAGTTAAGGAATCAAGCATGTTGTACAGAAATCGACGCATCCGTAGCCCACAAGATAGTGCGGAGCTGTTCCGAGAATATCTAGGGGAAGTTGACCGTGAACATTTTATCGTTGCGTGCTTGGATATGAAGAATCAACCAACAAACATTAGCACTGTGCACATTGGTAGCATCAACGCTAGTATCGTTCATCCTAGGGAGGTCATGAAAACAGCCATCCTTAGCAATGCCGCTTCAATCATCTGTTGCCATCCACATCCATCTGGTGATCCAACACCAAGTCCTGAAGATATTGAGGTAACGGAACGATTAGTCGAAGTAGGGCAAATTGTTGGAATTGAGGTAATCGACCACATTATTTTGGGAGATGACAGATATGTATCATTAAAAGAGAAGGGGTATTTTTAAATGAATTTAAGTAGTGCATGAGCTCTAACATCTGAAAAAGGTGTTAGGGCTTTTTATTTTTCCATGAATGGGATGTGAAGTAAATGAAATCAGCAGTAAGGTTAAATGAAGTATTAGGAAAAAAGCTAAAAAGGAAGATAGGACTTCATGAAATAGGGTATGAAACAATGTGGTTTATGCATGATGAGTTAGATGAAGAGATAGTGCCTTTGAATATCATTTTAAATTTGGCAGAGCCAGTTGTTTGTGACAGTGCAAATTATACGGATGATAAAGGTAACTATTATACATTGATTGTCATCGAAACAGGTAACGTAAATCCTCACGAAGTATGGCTAGTAAATGATAAAGTGATACCCAATTTTATAGAAGAGTATTTAGTTTAAAAGATTAGGAAAAGTAACCGTAAAGGAGCACACTGTGTTTCTAAAAAGATTAGCGGAAATAGGAGGGGTAGAAATGTTAGAAGAATTATTAAAAGTAGTTATTATTGCAGTAGTAACGGCAGTCATTGATTATCTAATTACTGAAAAGCAAAATAAAACGTTAGCATATTAATAAGCAGAGGGAGTAGCGATTGCTGCTCCTTTGAATTTTTTTGAATTGAAAAGGTAAGGAAAACACCATAATTCTGTACTAAAAAACTAATCAACATTTGAAAATCCCCCAATTCCCCCAATGTTTTGTAGGTGAGAAACAAAAACATCTTTGAATCAATTTTTTTTGGAAAGTCAGGATGTTTTCCAATCAAACTCTCCGTAAAAAATCCTTTTACTCATTATTTAGAGGGGGATAAGGGGGATTGTTTAAAAGGTGTTTTATTAGTTTTTAAAAATCGATAAAAATTACCTATAAAAATACCTATTTTTTACTTCTGTTTTAAAATCTTTTAGGTTTTGGAATGAGCCCAGCCTGCTACTTTAAATTGGTCCTGATATAGCAGTTAATTTAAAAGAGATATATTTATGATTTTTATGATTGAAAATACATTTTTATATCATTTTTTTATTTTTGTTCGGATTATTATGAAGTTGAAAAATTATAAAAAGGTTGTATTATTCAATCTGTCAGGACATTGCGATAAAGAAAAACAAGTTACTTTATAGCAATGTATTTTGTACAGCAACATTTAAATCAAACATCTGTGATTTTATGGATGTACAAAGAGGAGGGTAGTTCAATGGATCAAGTAGAGTTGAAACCACTAGAGCAACAGGTAGCAGTAGATTTAGAAGGATTTATTCCTTCTATCTGTAAAGGAACGAATAAAACTAAGTCTAAAGCAGGTGTACTAACAATTGTAAATTCTAAAAAGAATGGTAAACGTGTTGTTCTTTCAAAAGAATTAATGCAGGAGTTAAATGAACCTAAAGAATTGCAAATTTCATATGGTTCGGAAGCTGTTGCAATTGGTTCAAACATCTTGGGTAATGAAAATTATTTCACGTTAAAACCACAGAAAACAAAATCGGTCATTTATTCTAGTGAACTTGTAAATGAAATTACAGAGCTTTATGACCTTAAATTTGTTGATAATGTATCGCAAACATTTTACCAAGTGCAGTATCAGGGAGAAGAAACGAGTAAGATTGCAATAATTTCGATGAATAAAAAATAATTAAAACAAATATAGGGGGTTTTACCATGTTACGTTACGATCTTAGTCAACCAATAAATGAATTAAGTGTTCCAGAAGAAGGGAAATATACTGCTACCATTCTTAGCATTAAAGAAGGAAAAGTACGTGATACCATTTGGGGAACAACCCCATCTGCTGTATTACTGTTTGAACTTGAAAATGGTCAAAAGGTGATGCAATCTATGTTGATTTATGTTGGGAAGGATTCTTTATTACAAAAGTTAGTCGAATCCACATTGGATACTACAGATAAGGAGGTAGACCTGTATGAGTTGATTGGAAAATCATGCATTGTGAAAATCGGACATGTACACCAACATGAAACCACTTTTGCAAATGTAGTCGATGTTTTTCCGTTAAGTGAACAACAATCTTAAACTGAAAGCTATACTTGTGCTCCCTTTCGTTGCTTGCCTATTATTCAATAATTGAAGGAGATTGTTTTATGGAAAGAATGGTTTTAAAACCAAAGGATACCGATGAGGTTCAATTAGGCCAATTTATTTTAAGAGACAAGACTTTGTATATCATAAAGGATACGAAAAACGGAAAAGAAAAAGTATTTCTTGCAAATGCCTCAAAAATTAAAAGCATTACTCGAACTATGGAAACAGGTCAACTAATGCTTGAAATTGAATACTTCTCATTTGATCGATGGGAGACTTTAAAAATTCCGAGAGGAAAATTAGTTCGAACAGAATTATCCTATTTACTGGATAAAGGTATGGATGTAGCTGGTCATAAAATGCAACCTGTCTTTCAATTTCTAGATTTCCATGAAAAAAGCATCAAGCCTACTTATGTTCATCAAAAGTTAGGTTGGATGAAGTTCCAGGAAGATACTTTATTTCGACTGAATGAAGCCATCCAAGGCAATGGGCGATTTTCTACTTATGAAGGTAAGTATTCCATTCAACCCAAAGGTAGTGAAGATGAATGGAAAAAGATCATTCAAAAGGATGTAATCGGACATACGGCGTTAGAAACTGTATTAGCTGCCAGTTTTGCTGCCCCAGTTGCTGCATGGTTAAATTTAGAACAAAAAGGTGACGTTGATTCCTTATTAATTAGTTTAGTAGGAAACTCTTCGTCAGGAAAGACAACTGCTGCAATATTAGCTGTTTCACCATTCGGTAATCCAAATATCTCTCAAGATGGGTTGATTCAAAGTTTTAATGGGACTATAAATGCTTTGCAGGCAGCTATCGCCGAGAATTATGGTGTTCCAATTGTTTTTGATGAGACATCTATGCATACAATGGGTGCAACTAATCTGACATCGTTCATTTATAAGCTGGCACAAAATAAGGAAAAGGCTAGATTGAATAAAGAATCAGAGCTTAAAGACCATCAAGCATGGTGTACAGTTATTTTCTTTACAGGAGAAGGCTCTATTCTTAAACAAGCAAAAAATAACGAGGGTTTAAGTGTTAGATTATTTGAATTTAAAAATATTAAATGGACTGATGATGCGGATCATTCAGAACGTATTAAGGTAGGATTATTGAATAACTATGGATATGCAGGAGCAACTTTTGTAGAGCATTTAATTCATTGTGGAGTGGATGCCATTGAAGAAAAATGGTCTGAGTATAAGACTTTAATGCTTGAAAAAATGCCTGAAACAAAATTTAAAACACGTATATCTAATAAGTTCGCTATCATTCTAACTGGAGCCTATTTTGCAAATGAAGCGTTGGACTTAAGCTTATCTATTGATGGAATTGCTGACTTTTTAGTTGAACAGGAACTAGATTCTATGACTAATAGAGAATTAGCACCGCGATTTTATGACCTACTTCGTCAAAAAATTATTCAATACCGTAAACATTTTAAGGTAAATAATAATTACACAGGTGAAAATCAAGAAATTTGGGGCATAATAGAAACTAAAAATAAAAAGACATATTGCTATATCCTTAATCAAAAGTATGAAGAGATAGCAGCAGAACTAGGTTTTACCGATGCTAATATACTACTAGAAGAGCTGAAAAAGATGGACGTTTTGAAACATGATGGGAATAAACTTAAAACAAAAAAAGTAGTGTTTAAAAAAGGGGAAGCCGAGCTACGTGAAATGTCTTTGACTGGTAAAGCATTTAGCTCAAGAGGTGATTATACTGTTTGTATTGTATATGATGGAGACATTTTGAAGGATTACTGTAAGGATTCATTGGATAACTTCAATCCGAACAGTGCAAATATATTTAGAAATGTTAATTCTATAAAACCAAAAAACGAGCTTGAAGCAATGGTTGAAAAAAGTAAGAGCAAAGGACTTTTTGACGAATGAAAATGGATGAGTGTCTAGTGTTTTTCAATCATGAAAATAAGCAATTAAGTGTGGGTACTCTTAAAGAATATAACAAGGATATTACTAACTTCAAAGCCTTCTTACAAAGTAAATACACTGAATATTTAGATATTATAAAGATTAATGAACAAGATTTGAATGATTATTTGAATATGCTTACGACTGATAAGGGCTATATGCCCTCCAGTCGTAACCGCCAAATGAATACGTTACGTACTTTTTTTAAGTTTTGTAAGAAAAAGCGTCTTATTGATGCAAATCCAGCTGAGTTTCTTGAACGATTAGAAGAACCTCCAAGGCAAGCGGTGTTCCTCACTTCAAATGAAGTGGGTGAATTGATTACTGCAATAGACCATAGACTTATCCAGTTAGTAGTACTGACTTTATTTTATACAGGGTTAAGAATTACTGAATGTTTAGATCTCGAACTAACCGATGTGGATTTTCAACAAAATAGCATTACGGTTAGGCATGGTAAGGGGGATAAACGTAGAGTCATTCCTCTGCATTCAGAATTAAAAACATACCTTCTAAATTACACTCAACAATGGCGAGTGAAAAGTAAATCCAAGCGACTCTTTTTGACAGAACGTACAAACGGTTTATCAGATGTATATGTTAATAAAGTACTGAAGGAAACAGTAAAAAAATTAAAGTGGGACAAGCATGTAACGTGCCATGTTTTAAGGCATTCTTTCGCTTCAGCCCTTGTACAAAATAATGTAAACATCGTTGCCATACAAGAACTACTGGGGCATGCAAGTTTAAAGACGACAAGTTCATATACACATATTCATCAGCAAACTGCTGATGAGGGTATTGAAACACTTACCATTTTCTAATTGTCCCCCAGATCCCCCGCCAATTTGAGCAAAAGACGGAATGAAAAATACATTCACATTCATTTTTTGTAGAAAGTCAGGTTGTTTTCCAACCACGATAAAATAGATTTCATTCATAAATGAGTGGGGGACATGGGGGATTAAATGAAATTTTAGTAATATATCATAAATTTAGATGGATTAATAGTAGCTGTCTTGTTTGAATGTAATGAATCAACATAAGGAAATTTACCTTTTGAAAAGGTGAATTGTATCGTTTGGCTTAGAAAAAATGGACAGTTTCAGTAATGAGATTGAATTTGTTCAACTTTTAATAAAAGTAGGGTAACAAATGAGCAAGTCTGACCTTATGTTTTTACAAATTCATAAAGCTAGATATGAATCTAATTTTCAAAATAAAAGGAGTTGCAATGATGGTAACGACAAACGAGGTTGTGTTAATACTAGCAGAAATGTGTGAAGCATATATTTTAGGCGAAAATGGAGGGAGTTCGAATGACAATGAATCAAACTAAATATGCAGCTATTTATGCACGTGTTTCCACTACAGGCAGATGAGGGGTACAGTATTGATGAACAAATTCGAGTGTTACGTGAATATTGTAAGCGAGAAGGCTACATTATTTTTGATGAATACGTAGATAGAGGTATCAGTGGTAAAAATATTAAAGGTAGACCAGCCGTACAGCGATTACTAACAGATGCTGATGAGAAAAAGTTCGATCTTGTTCTTGTATGGAAAATGAACCGATTAGCACGAAAAAGCGTAGACCTTATGAATATGGTGGAGAAATTTAATAGTAAGAACATTGCCTTCCGTTCTTACACTGAGAAATATGAAACAGAATCGCCTACTGGTAAACTCCAATTTCAAATGATGGCTGCCATTGCTGAGTATGAGCGAAACAACATTGCCGAAAATGTAAAGATGGGCATGTTAGCTCGTGCAAAAGAAGGACGTTGGAATGGTGGGCATGTTCTTGGCTACGATGTAGTAGAAATAGGGGGTGAGAATAAAAAGCGTAAAAATACTGGTCTTGTAATCAATGAACGAGAGGCAAGTATTATTCGGAAAATATTTTATCTTTACACGACAGGGAATGGTTACAAGGCGATAGCGAATCAAATTAATAAAGCTGGCTATCGAACTAAATTAGATAAGACGTTCTCCTTGAATGCCATTAAAACTATTGTTACGAATCCAGTGTATGCAGGATACATACGTTACAATGTCCGTAGAGATTGGAATGAAAAGCGTCGTAATAATATCAACCCTACCCCAGTCATTATTAAAGGGGAACACGAAGCAATTATTTCAGAAGAAACTTGGAAAATTGCTCAAGAAGTTTACAAAACAAGATCATGTAAACCAAACCGTGTACATGATGGTGAGTTCCCTCTAACGGGGATTATGCGCTGCCCTAAATGTAATGCAGGGATGGTTGTTGGGCGTACTACAAACAAGTTAAAAGATGGCACGAAAAAAGTCATTGAATACTATGTATGTGGTGCTTGGAAAAACAAAGGTACCAATGCTTGTCATTCCTATGGTGTACGTACTGATTATGCTGACCCATATGTATTAAACAAACTTGAAGAACTGATGAAAAGTGACAAGCTGATTCACCAGTTAGTCAGTAGTATTAATCATAAACAAGAGTCTTTGGTTGCTCCTATTCAAAGGGAGTATCAACAATATGCTACGGATTTAGCTACTTTAGAAAAGAAGCTTTCCAAGTTATTAGACGCTTACATGGATGAGGTAATTTCTAAAAGTAACTATCAAATGAAAGCTAGAAAACTAGAAGAACAAATTGCCTCATTAAAAGAATTAATGCACCCACTAAATGAACAATTGAATACAACAATCTCTAGTGAAGTGACATTTGAACAAGTAAAGACCGTACTACAAAATTTCCAAAAGGCTTTCAAACAATCACTTACAAGGGAGCAAAGAAAACGCTTGTTACATTTACTTCTTCATCAAATTACTATTGATGAAAATCGTAATATTGAGAGTATCCAACTCAAATTAAATAACGATTTGCTAGAAGAATTAAAACTGGGAGTAGGAGATTCATCTACGGATGAATTTTCTGCTCCCTTTTCTGTTTTAGTTGCTATTTAAGAGTAAAAACATTATGAAAAAGGTCATTCATAATTAACTAATAGTATTTTATTACTAACCTTTTATGGTAATTGATGTTAAAATAGTTTTTGTGAAGTTTTGGAAATCGTTATCTTTTATACTAAATAAAGAGAGGTAAAAGTACTATGTATAAAAAAATATTAGTATCAGTAATGGCGTTAGGATTATTTTCAACAGGAGTTTATGCAGGAACTGTTATCGGGCAATACAAAACGCCACGAGGTAATTTTGCAACAATTGAGAAAGAAGAAATTCATAAAAATCGTATTGGTATTACTGTTAACGGTAAGAAAGTAAATAGTAACTCTTGGTATAGTGAAGAGGAGAAAACATTCGTTAAATTACGTGACGTTGCTGAAATGCTAGGTGCTGAAGTTGTTTATAATGAGAAAACGATGTCAGCTGACATCATTACAAAAGACAATGTAGCTCAAAGTGGTAAGGATGAAGTAAAACCAGAGCCACCTGCAGTTGATATTACTGATTATGCTTCACAATCTAAACTAGTTGGTGATAACTATGTTTATGAAGGAAAATACTTTACTTTGTATGCTCCTAAAGATCTTAAAGGAGATATTAATGCTGCAGTAAAATATTTAAATGAAGGTGTAACATTAGCATTAAAAATTTATGAAGGTCGAATTCCTGAATTAGAGGAGAAATTAACTTCTAAGAGTACCCACCCTACTAATTATTATCTTCAATCTAAAGAGTCACAAAATTATAGCTTTGAGTTCCCAGAAAACTTTGCTTATGGTGGATTAGATAAAATGGAAACTAATATCAAAATAATGGCTCCATCACTATATAAAGGTCACGGTACATCAGTAGATGGAATGTATAACTTTGATAACAATTTCGCTCGTAAAACATATGTTTCTGAATATGTGCGAGTTGTTGATAATTTATTAATGGAGAAACATATAATGAGCCCTGACTGGTATGGAGCGGAAGTTCCGGATTGGATGTTTAAATCATATGTGAAATACAAAACATTAATCTCTGTTAATGAATACAATGCTTTTGCTAAAACTGTAAAAGGTAAAATTAAATCAACTGATGTAAAATTCACTGACGGAAACTTACGTGTTACAGTTACTGGTACTAACTATCTTAATGTTGGTGTGCTTGCTATTGCATTTTTAATCGAGACTTATGGTGAAGACAAGTATAATTCATTCATTGATAGCGAAAAAGAAACAATGAGTGAAGCATTCGTAGACAACTTTGGTAACTATAAAGATGTTGAGAAGAAATGGTCAGAATGGCTAAAGAAATGATTTAGATTATATTGAAGAAATTAGAACAGGAAGTTCATCAGCTGATAATTTACCTGTTCTTTTAGTAAATTCAAGGGCTAAGGCTTCCGCAGTGGCATCTGTAAATATATATTCTTTGAAAAGGTAGGTTTGAATGATGATACCAAATGATATGGAAGAATTAAATAGAATTTATAACGAAGCAAAAAGTATGGTAACAAAGAGAGCTACAATGTCAGGTTTAACTGCAGCTATTCCAATACCTGGTGTGGATGTAGCAGCAGATGTAAGCATCATGCTAGAACTGTTACCAGCTATCAATCGCAAGTTTGGGTTGTCCAATGAGCAAATTGACCAACTAGACCAAAATGTTAAACAACAGTTACTAGTGATTATTACATCAGTTGGAACGGAAATTGGTAAGCAATTAATTGGTAAAGTCATTGGAAAAGAAGTAGTGGCTGTATTGTTAAAAAAGGTGGCTACTCGAGTTGCTACGAAACAAGTGACTAAATTCATCCCAATTATTGGACAAGCTGTAGCAGCAAGCGTAAGTTTCGGAGCTATGAAGTACCTTGGGAATAGTCATGTAGATGAATGCTATGCAGTATGTAAAAGAGCAATTCAAGAAGGTATTGGTAAAGAAATGGATGGAAATATTGGGGATGAATATGTAGAAACACCTTTTGGGATTATGAAAAGGATAAAGGCATGATCCTTAAGTAAAAGTATTAATTATAGATAAGAATATTAAATAAAGAAGAGCCTTGGATAACAATTGTTATTCAAGGTTTTTTCAAAGGAAATGGAGAGATACGATGAAGAAAAAACAAAAATTAAGTGATATGTTAAAATTTCAACCTTCACCGAAAAAGGTAAAAGATAATGTTATGGAGAAAGTAAAAGGGGCTAAGAAAAAAATTAAGAAGAATACGAATAGCTTGAGTGACTAGAGCTACGACTTCAGTCACTCAAGCTACAATTGCAATTATTAACGGTGCACACGATAATCACTGAAAAATAATACATATATCAAACATACAGGAGGGTCATGATATGGGAAGAGGGTCTGATTATTCAGGGAAAAGTCATCAGGATATTGATCCCCAGGAGGTTAAAGGGAAAATAAATCGAGAACTCATTACCACCGAAGAGCTAGCCTTATATTTGAATGAATTCGGAACATATTACAAGAAAAAAAGTATAGGTAAAAAAACGATAGAAAATCACTTAATAAAAATTTGTAAAGAAAGTAATGGTCTGTTGAAAATTACAGACTTTCAAATCAATGGAGTATATGCAATTGATCCCAAATTTCACGGTCTATTATTAACAATTCTTGATACCAATTATTTTGATGGAAGAAAAAATAAAAGGAATTTAATTAACAGGGAGGAATTGTTTTCGGATTTAGTTGAAAATATCAATATTTATTTATTGGAAGAGGATATGCAAGAAATAATGAATAACTCCTCATATCTTAATGCTGTTCTGGAAAGTGAATTGACGAAAAGATTATCAAACGAATTGGTCATTTTATTTCGAGAGTTGTTTCATGCTGATTCCAGGGTCCGTTATAGAATGATGAAATATGTAATAGAGAGTATAAGCAAAACTAGAAAGTGGATATCGAGTACAGATGCAAAAATTTTTACGGATAAGATGGTATACGGAGCAAGAATTGCTAGGGAAGAAAACAAAGCGAATGCTGAGATCTTAAAAGAGAAGATTCGGTCAGATTCGTTAGAAGAATTTATCATGAAATGCTTGGCGGATAAAGTTAATCAAAGAAAGAAAGATGAAGAATCAGATGATGAGGAAATCATTGGATATCCGACTATATATTTAACGGATTTGTTATATCAATTAAATTTTAATAATAATACTGAAATTGAAAGACATCTAAAGGAACTTGATGACAAATTATCTTCTCAGGAGCAGTATAAGAGGATTGAAGACAAGGCAAAGGAAATCCTTAATACGGAAAACCCTTTAGAAAGTGTTATTTATAATGAACTAATTAACTTATGTAAGATATATCTAGTTGCACCTCTTGTAACAACAAAGGAATATGGAAAGATACAGGATTTTATTGAGGAATCCATGCAGAAAGATAAATGGGACATACTTAGAGAGTTTCTGAGAAAATAATTATATTTTATTTTTCTTGGACTAATCTTATCAGATGATGGCATATTAGTTTTAAAACTATATGGAGGGCTTTAATATGGCAAATATTCCTGCGAAGATAATAGAAAGAAAGTTGAAAAAAGAAGGTATTAAAGTTGATGGATATAATGTAATAAGCAGCATTGAATTGGATTATATCGCTGAGGCGAATAGATTAGGGATGAATGATGGTATAACAGAAGAATTTGAATTTGAATCTGAATATTCCATGGAGGGTATTAATATTACATTTAACGGTAAAATATGCGAAGATTATCGACAAATTTCACCTACCCAGGAAATCCCATATTATTATCCTTACATTGAATCATGTAAGATTGAGATAGAAAATTCAGAAGAAAAACTAGTTGAAATAGAAGTGTTTTGGTAAATGAACTAATAAGGAAACTTGTAATATAAAACATTCTAAAGCGAAGAAGAGAAATCGGTTATCAATGATTTTTCTTCTCCTTATTTTATTTACTTTGTTATTTAAAAGGAAGAAAAGTATTCTAGATTGAAATAAATTACAGATAAAATTTGTCATAAAAATAGACCATTTTTTAGGGAGTTATTTATTTGACTGGGGGATTTACTTTGAAAAAGAGAATAGTTGAAAGAATTTATGAACCTTGTAATGCTTGTGCATTAACTTGTAAGAATGAAGTCATTTTTTATGATAATATACAGAAAAAAGAAGATATTAAAGTGATGGTTATATTTGAACAACCTGGTGGTAGATTTGGAGATGATGATGATTATATAGAGAAATCCTTACCTGAAGAAAAAGCTAAATACTATAGGGGAACTTTCCCTTCATGGTTAGCCAAATACTACACATACAATATGGAAATTTTTCGTAATTTAAAAGAGCATAATTATATCACACAAGATCTAAAATATTTTGAAAATGCTATGGATGAGGTTTATTTTACGGATGCAATAAAGTGCAGAGTAGAGGGGAAAAGTAAGGATAAAGAAGAAAAAGTGGAAATGGAAAATACTAAGCCAAATTATAAAAAGTGTACTGAAGAGTATCTGGAACAAGAAATAGAGGAATTACCCAATTTAGAGTTGATAATAACTTGCGGAAGAAAGGCTTTTAACTCATTGAGATATTTATGTGCAAGATTTCCAAAAGAAATTAATATATCTCTAGAACCTCTTAAATCTTATCAAAATCAAAGTTTTGCCCATGGGGATATATATGAGTTCAAGTTTAAAAAAAAGAGATCTATAAAAGTAATTCACTTTGCACATCCAAGTTATATTTATAGTCGTAAGGTAAAAGAAATAAGACCAATATACAGGGAAAATAAATTTCTAAAAGATGCTTGTGCATTTGCATTTAAAAATCTCATTTAGATAAATTACATCACACCTATCACAAATAAAGGCGGTTTCTTCTGTAGGTGTGATGTCAAAACCTCACTTAGCCCTATTGAGGTGAGCCTTATCATAAATAAGGGCTTTTTGAATAAACGACTAATCATTATCAATATGATTAGTCATTTATTTTGCTTCATAATTAATAGAGAAAGCTGTATATACATCTATCTTTTTGACACGGTTTTAGACTTCTCTAGATTCAGATTAAAAATCCTGTTGCTCCACGTATTTTGTACGGTTTTAAAATCATGTCCCGTTTCATTTGCTATTTTCCGTAACGAATAACCCTTCTCCTAATACAAAAATTTGATAAGATGAACTTGTATTATTGTAAGTATCCTTTCCATTCCTCCTAATCGACTTTTTTGCCAATTAGAAGGTTAGTAGATTTGAAGGGTACGGACAATGATATTTTTTTACGTTTTAAAGGACCTATAACTGCTAGAATTTCCACTTACAATCTGCTCCGTTTTTATTTTTCCCTAAACATTTTATATTAATATGAAATTCCACGTAATCAACCATATATAAATTGACCCGTAGTCATAATTAATAATCATAAAATAAATATTCTAAAATTTAATCAATAGTATAATAAGATAAATATTGACCACGAGTATAAAA
The DNA here is from genome assembly GCF_058797135.1 of Lysinibacillus sp. GW823-FHT02G10. Classification (NCBI taxonomy): domain Bacteria; kingdom Bacillati; phylum Bacillota; class Bacilli; order Caryophanales; family Bacillaceae; genus Lysinibacillus; species Lysinibacillus sp. GW823-FHT02G10. The sequence continues at coordinate 160,349 of NZ_JBXAJI010000006.1, read as the reverse complement.
AGTATTATAAATAGTTTAGAAGTTATTTCCAAAAAGGGGAAATGTGAGTTGTCTAATACACGTATAAATTTTATGGATTTTTTAAAAGTGTTTCTTTCTTGCACTGTAATTGTCCACCATGCAGGTCAACCTTATGGCGGGGCAAATGGTTTTTGGTATGTACGAGATTTGGGTGTCGATTCTGATTTGGGCGTTTTTTTTGGGATAAACTCTGCCTTTAATATGAGTCTTTATTTTTTTCTTTCTGCTTATTTTATACCTCTTGCGTATAAACACAAAGGGAGTATAGGTTTTTTGAAAGATCGGTTGAAGAGAATTGGTATACCTTTATTATTTGGATTTATAGTAATAATTCCTTTAATAATGTACTTTTATTATAATGAATTTCGTGGTTACCCTCACCTATCGTTATATGAATACTATAAAAATATTTATCTAGGATTTGGTGAAAAGCCATTGAATTGGGCAGGACCATCTTGGCCAGACCTAAATTTTGGCCATCTTTGGTTTATTGAACATCTTCTTATTTATTCACTGATATATCTAGTATTAATGAATCTTTTTAAAAAAATTAATTTACCAAAAATTTCAATTTACCCAACACATAAACATATTTTTATATTTGTTATTATCATATCGTTAATCACTTTTTTAGTTCGAATAAGTTATTCGATTGATGAATGGATTGGTGTTCTAGGTTTTATCCAAATGGAGTATGCACACTTTCCTCAATATTTAGCATTTGTAGTTTTGGGAATAACAGCTGCTAATAATAACTGGATTTATCATATCCCTAAAAGTGTTGGTAATTTATGGTTATTTATAGGAGTTTTATTAATTGCTTTAAATGTAATTGGGTTTGTACCACATTCAAGGGGTGGATGGGATAGTAGTTCACTTATTTATGCAGTCTATGAGACCTTTTTATGTACAGGACTTTCAATTGGTTTAATTGAATTATTTCAACGTAAATTAAATAGAAAATCAAAATGGATTGAGGCTTTATCTAAAAATTCCTTTTGTGTTTATATTATTCATATTCCGGTTTTAATTGGAATTCAATATATTTTAATTAGTGTATCTGTTTCAGGCTATATAAAATTCGTATTAGCATCACTATTGGGGATCGTATTTAGCCATTTAATATCGTATTTTATTATTCGAAAATTACCGGTTATTAGTCAACTATTCTCTGGGACAAATCATAGACGTTCTCAAGGTTTAGTGAATAAATTTAATAAGAAGAGTATATATTAGTTCTCTGCTTGTCTCCAATTCTCTCTTTGACAACATCCCTGCGAGTTTTTATAACACAGGCTATTCTCGCAGGATTACTTTGGAAATCAACAGGATCTTTATGATGATATTCCTTTAAAGAAAACATCAAAACTCATCATAAGTTGTGTAATAAGATCATCTTCGCCACCACCAAGACACCAGTGGGTTAATACACCAATAAACATTTGAATAGTTAAGTCTGCCAGTGTTTCAGGGGATAATTTTTGTGTAAATTCCCCTTTTTCTTGTCCATACTTAAAAATTGGAATCAATAAAGCACGAAGATTATTCATATTATCTATGTGATTATTTAAATTATTAGCACTTGAGAGAGTTGCCATTAAAGTTGCTCTTCTTAATGACCTTGTATAGTTTAAATTATGTACGATATTAATTAACGAAGAGAGTATTTTAGGTACTACTGGACTTGTGATATTCATTAATTTTTCAGCTTCCGAATAGATTGAAAATCTTTCAAAATCTTCTATGACTGCTTCTTTTGTCGGAAAATAATTAAAAAAAGTACCCTTAGAAACTCCAGCTAATTTCACAATATCTTCAACCCTTGTCGACTCGTATCCGTTTTCCGAAAATAATTTGAAAGCAGCGTTTGTTATAGCTAATTTAGTTTGTCGTTTCTTTTCTTCCCTTCCCAACTTTATTCACTCCATTTCTTGCAATAACGTTATTATTAATTCTACTATAAATAACTGTTTAAAAAGTATTATTATGAATAACAGACAGCTATTATTGATATGCTCCCAATTAGGTAGACAGATAAAGAAATTCATCTTATCATTACATTTAAATTTATCGAATTATCCATAGGCGAAAATTCTGTAAAACGAAATTTGGTGTGAAGCTTCATTTACGCCTTGCCTATATGGCAAAAAGGTATTGTTATCCGGATTAAGCCTTACTGACAAATGCCATCGAAAATGACCACCATCATTTAGGAGTATTCATTGATGACAAAGAATGCATGTACATCTTTGGCCGTGGCTACTTAGATTACGAACGGTTTAATCGAATGACAGAGGAAGGGTATTTTGCTGTTACTCGTTTGCGTTACCCGAAAATCCATCTGTTTTATCCGATGAACTGGTCGTAATTGAGACGACACAAAATCGGTCTGAAAATGTACTTTTCTTAATTAAAGTCCTCGATTCAAAAGGGAACGAACGTATTTACAAATCAGTAGTTATTTAAAAGCTGCTTTATGGAAATCTCTACGTAAAATTCAAGGAGAGAGCGTTTTATAAAGAATTAATCATCGTTGTTGCACAAGCCACAGGATATAGTAAAAAGTGGTTGATTACTACCTTTGTTTAACTACTTACGCATATATTTTAACGTAATTTCCCATTTTTTATTTCCGGCTTGGAGAGTAAAAACGACCACACTGAAATGTAAAATTTGTAGAAAAAGTATCAGGCACTATTAAAAGTGCCTGATACTTTTTTGTTTTATTGGGAGTGGATTGGGTATTAACTATCATAAGCAAGTTATATAGCAAGAAAGGTTTGTAGGAATAATCGAAAGAGAAAGGAGTTATAGCCAACATGTTGTTGAATAAAAAGTTTTTATTGGTCTTAAGTACAATCGTAGCCTGCATGTTGTCTGGTTGTGGAGAGAAGCAGAAGCTTGAAGATGGATCTGAACTGATCAATAAAAATCAATTTGTTTTTGCTACTTCTGGTGAATTTAAGCCATTTAGTTATATAAATGACGATCTTACAATGTCGGGCTTTGATATTGAGGTTGGTGAAGCGATTGCAAAGGAAATGGGCCTTGAGCCGGTTCAGAAACGAATCAAGTTCAAAGGGATTGTTGAAGGGGTGAAAACGGGAAGAGCGGATGCAGCCGTTGCAAGTCACACGATTAACCCGCAGCGGAGTAAACATGTTTCTTTCTCTACCCCCTATTATTATTCAGGGCCGAAAATTTTCACCAGACCGGATAGTAAAATTAGGACTGTTGAAGATTTAGAGGGAAAGGAAGTAGCTGTTGCAAAAGGATCAACATATGCCGATACAGCTTCCAAGTATACAGACAACATCAAAACATATGACAGCGATATTACGGCATTAAAGGCGTTGAGTAGTGGGCGTCATGATGCAGTAATTACAGATTTTGTTACAGGAAAAACTGCTGAAAAGGAAGGTTTTAAGATTAAAGGACAGCAATTAATTAATCGCAGTGAACAAGCGATTGTGTTGCCTCAGGATAATCCAAAGCTATTGAAGCGAGTAAATGAATCTTTGGAACAACTTCGGGAAAATGGAACATTGACTCAAATCAGTATCAAATATTTTGGTGAGGACATTACCGAAAAATCAGAATAAACCAATGCTATAAAAGAAAGGAAGTAGTACTTTGCCAAGTTTTTCGCATTTTTTTCAAATACTAATGGAAACAAAAGGTGTATTCTTTAAAGCTATGCTTTTAACATTAGAGCTGACGGTGGTTTCTATCTTACTGGGAATCATCATCGGACTAGTCTTTGCCTTATTAAAAATTTCTAATATAAAAATTTTAGAACTTATTTCAGATATATATGTCTATTTGGTTCGAGGAACACCACTGATTGTTCAAATATTTATCCTCTACTTCGGAATTAGCGGGATTTTCCTTCTTCCTGATTTTTGGGCTGCTTCCCTTGCTCTAGCGCTACATAATGGAGCTTATATTTCTGAAATCCTTCGTGGAGCAATTCAGTCAGTCGATAATGGCCAATTTGAAGCAGGACGTTCTTTGGGAATGACAAAGACACTGACATTAAGAAGGATTATTCTCCCACAGGCATTCCGTAGAGCATTGCCGCCTTTAGGCAATCAATTTATCATCAGTTTAAAAGATTCTTCGTTAGCCGCATTTATCTCCATGAATGAGCTGTTTAATGTGGCGACAACACTTGGGTCGAATAATTTCGATGAAATGACCTACTTACTCATTGTAGCAGTCTACTATTTATTGCTGGTAGCGTTGATGACATTTGTAGTGAACCGAACTGAACTAAAATTAGCAGTAAGCGACAGATAGGAGCTGAAAAAATTGGACACTAAGGAAATGATTAAAATAAGTCAATTGAATAAATCGTTTGGAGACTTACATGTATTGAAAAATATCGACATGACAGTCTACGAGAGCGATGTTGTCTGTCTAATAGGATCGAGTGGGTCAGGGAAAAGCACCCTCCTTCGCTGCTTGAACTTTTTAGAAAGAAAAGATAATGGCAATATTATAATTGAGGGAAACGAAGTCAATCCACGGACAGATGATCTTAACAAGATTAGAGAAAAGGTTGGGATGGTGTTTCAAAATTTCAACTTATTCCCACATAAAACGGTTTTAGAAAATATTATTGAAGCACCTGTTATGGTAAAGGGTGTAGACAAAGAAAAAGCTATCATCAAAGCAAAACAATTACTGAAAAAAGTAGGTTTGGAGGATAAGTCGGATGTCTATCCTAGTAAACTATCAGGGGGGCAAAAGCAACGGGTGGCGATTGCTAGAGCACTTGCGATGGAACCAGACATTATGCTTTTTGATGAGCCAACATCGGCACTCGATCCTGAGCTTGTGGGAGAGGTTTTAACAACCATGAAAGATTTGGCTGAAGAAGGAATGACTATGGTTGTTGTAACCCATGAAATGGGATTCGCAAAAGAGGTAGCTGATTGGATTGTCTATATGCATGATGGGAGAATTATTGAACGCGGCACACCTGAACAATTTTTCAATCATCCAAAAGAGGAGAGAACACGAGAATTTTTAACTGCAACAATGCTTAAATAAAACTAAAAGGTTCTGAACGGTAATGTTAGGATCTCTTATGGTTTTACATTAAATATTCGATTACTAGATAAAGCATGTACAGAAAAACTGCACATAGACTCGTTACAGCCAACCTTATCATGAGTAAGTGAAATTTAAATAGCAAAAGGAGAAATTGCAAAGCGCAATTTCTCTTTTTGCTGGAACTGTACTTATTTAATTATAACTCAACTTCGGTAACTTCATTATTACCATTACCATTACCATTACCATTGCCCGGCTTTTCAACCAATACATCAAATGTTAATGTGTGGTCACCATACGTTGCTGTAATTGTCGTAGTACCTTGACCTTTACCTTTTACAGCCCCTGCTTTTACAGTAGCTATTTTATCATTTGCTACTTCGTAGGTTGCAAGCGTAGTAACATCTTTTTCTGTTGTTCTACCCTCAAAAGTAGTTACTTCAGTAATCTTAACCATAACCTCTTTACCTATTCTAGTTTCAACCTGAGCTTGATCAATTTCTAGTGTTACGATTGGTGTTTCTACAACAGGTGCTTTTACTGTAACATTTACCGTAACTTCATGATCACCATATGAAATAGTAATCGTAGTAGTGCCCTCACCTACAGCAGTTACTAATCCATTTGCTATTGTTGCAACATTTTCATCTCCCACAACATAAGTTGCTTTTGAAGTTACATCTTCCTCTGTTGCTTCACCTTCTGGAGGAGTAGATGTCTCTGTTACCGTAAGTTGTGCAGATTCCCCAGCTGTTAGGTCTAGCTCAGTTGGATTGACAGAAAGTGTTACTTTTGGTTCAACTACATCTTTTTCAAATATTAGTGCTTCACCAACATTCCCAGCAGCGTCTTCAATTTTTACTGATACAGCATTAGTTTCTGTTGTTACTGGGAATGTGAAGCTACCGTCTTGATTTAATTCAAAAGGAACAGGCGCTTGTATTTCGCCATTCACAGTCGCAATATAGGAAGCTTTTAATTTATCATTTAAATTGTAGTTTAAACCATATAAATATAACTCTTCATTGTAGTCGATATACTTATCTGTTACCTTTCCTGTAGCGACACCTTCAGCTACTGAACCAGTAATTTCTGGTTTAGTCGTTTTCACGATAATTGGTCCAACATAATCGGAAACTACCCCTGATGCCGCAAGACCAGTAAAGTCAATAGTATAGAGACCATCTGGAATTGCTGTGGCAGGTTCTGTTCCCCATGGTTTGTATTGCCCAGCGATATTCAGCGTATAAGAGCCTTTTCCTAGCGCAGTACCTGCATGTAGATAACCGATGTAGCCATCACCATATTCTCCACCTTGAGGATTCATAATATCCCATAGCTCGATATAGTTAGTTGTTACATCGCCAGTTAATGTAAATGAAAGTACAGCTGAATCTTTCACGCCATCTCCATTAAAGGAGAGGTCTGTTTCTGTAATCTTTAAATCTTTAATTTCAGTTACTGCCTCACTTCCAAAGTCAGCTGCGAATGGCAATGAAATTTCTGTAGCACCACCGCTGATGTGAATATACCCCAGTATTTCCGAGCCGTTTGGAGCTGTAGCTTGTGAAGCCGTTAATGTAAGATTTAACACTTGCTCACCAACTAGATTAAATGTTGGCTGGTCGACTGTAACAGTTGCATCACCAAATGATTTTGTCACATCAATTGATACATTATAATTACCGCCGTTCCCCTTTATATCTTTTACTAAAACTTGTTTCGTTACGGAAATATTCTGGTCTTTAAGTGATTGTGGACCAAAAGTAACTGTCCCTTTTAAGTTTTCTGAAACAGCTCCTGTTCCATCTAAAATTGCACTATCCAATGCATAGGCAAGAATTTCTGGATGTGCAGCAGCATAAGCATTTACACGACCTGCACCTTGAGAGAACACATCGTATTTTGTTTTATCTAAAACCTTTGCTGTATTAGAAAGCGCCACTTTTATGTCGAACGCATTCCAATCAGGATTTGCTTGTTTAAGTAATGCAACAATACCTGTAATATGCGGTGTTGCCATAGAAGTTCCTGTTTTACGATCATATGCCTCTGCATAATCTGCAATAGGGAAGTCCTTTTTATACATTGGAATCGTTGACATAATGTTTGTTCCAGGTGCACTTACATCTGGTTTAATATCAAAGTTTGGCGTAGATGGGCCACGGGAACTTGAATCGTTTACTTCATCTCCCAGTGTCTTTGTGGAAGTAAATTGACTAAAGCTAACTTTTCCAGTTCCACCGGCTAATGCAGCACGAATTGCATTGCCATCCGTTTGGGACATATCAAATGTTGGTAGAAAAGCAAAAGAATCACCCAGGAATGTACCTGAAATATTAGGTGCATTTGTTCCACCAGCAAAGTTATGAATAATTGTGGCGACTGCTCCATTTGCCTTTGCATTCGCAATTTTATCAACAAATGCGATACTGCCACGAGAGATTAATGCCACTTTACCTTCTACATCGATTCCCTCATAGTCTTTTACTTCTCCGTTTCCAGGAATAGCAACTAGGTCAAATTCTCCTTGAAGCTGTGTTGCTAAATCCCTTCCAAAAGTTGTTCCCATTAATGGGAGCTGTTTTGTTAAGTTGTAGTCACCAACTGTAACATTCACTTCACCGCTATACATTGTTTCTGGATTTGTTGTGTTACCCACAGCAATTCCTAAACGAGCGGTTGCAGGCGTGCCCATTGTTCCTCGATTTGGGCCGGAGTTCCCTGTTGCAATTACTCCGATTGTTCCAGCCATCATTGCATTATTAATAGCAAATGAACCAGCGTCCGTTTCAGAGTTAGCCCCCCCACCAAGAGAAAGGTTGATTATGTCCATTTTTTCTGTTACAGCCGTTTCAATTGCTTTAACAATACCAGATGTAGCCCCACTTCCATATGCACCAAGAACACGGTAAGCATAAAGGTCTACTTTTGGAGCAATTCCTTTAATGCCGAAATTGTTAGCCCCAATTGCTGCAATAGTTCCAGCAACATGAGTACCGTGAGAAGTATAGAACGAGCTTCCCTTTTCATTAAATTCGGGTGTTCCAGCAGGACGCTCAGAAGGCAAGGTTTCCGATGCATCGTCATCTGCCCGAGGCTTTGTGTAAGTTGATGAATTTGGAATGAAGTTTTTCCCACCCTTGTAAATTCCGGCGAACTCAGGGTGATCTGTGTCAATACCAGTATCTAATACTGCTACCTTTATACCTTGTCCTTCAATTCCTTCATTCCAAAGCTGTTCGATGCCGAGGAAAGAAATACTTGTATTCATTTGAGCCTCTAATTGATCTTCCTTAATCAGTTCTGATGATTTCATTGTATTATCTTCAGATGCGTAAACAATTGCATCAGGTTCAATTAATGTTATTCCTTCTATTGAAAGCAGCTTTGGGAGATCATTTGCTTTCACAGTTGCTGCAAAACCGTTTAAAACAGTATCAAATGTGTAGCCTTGAGTCATTTGAACATTTTTAGTAGCTAATTCTTTCTTAACTTGTGCTTGTTGAGATTTTACATTTGATCGAACTTCATTTGCTCGCGCATTAGAGAACTTTTGGCCTTTCAATTGGCTCATTCCTTGCTCTAGTGCCACAGGCTTTTCAGATAAATGTACGATGACTGCAACTTCTTGATTGCCTGATACATTTTGTAAGCTTTCGTGAAGAGTTGGACCATCTTTAGACAAGCTTAGCTGTTCAGCGATAGCCGCCTTTAATTGAAGTATACTTTCACTTTGGCTATCCTGCTTGAATGGCTTCGAATCTTCAGCATTAGCACTCGATAATGGAACCAATAGAAAAAGCACCATAACGAAAGCTATCATACTACTTAAAAACTTCGTAAACTTAAACTTTTTCAAATCTCATTTCTCCCTCCGCTCTTAATTATCACACTTTTCAGTTTAGTGTGATATTTCCAATTTATCACAGGTGAGATAATTCGAATATCGGAATATTGAAAAATCTCAAAATATTGATAATTAGTATTACTTTGTCAAAAACGTATTAATTCTATTTTCCTAGTAATTTAATAAAAAAGTAGAACTTTTAAATGAGTATTGACTTACAGTGATTCATACTTTTTATCATTTAAGAGTTTTATAAAAAATCCATTTGACGTCCTGTATTATTTTTTGTACGATATTGAAGAAAAGAATGCCCGGACTAGAACGGGAGAGGTTCATAGCTGATACCCTCTATAAAAAACTATGGAAACATGACAATATGCCATGTCCATATCGGACGTGGCTTTTTTTATCTGTTTACTTATGTTTTAAATAGAATGATTGGTGATGCCTCTCTTGAAAAGTGTTGGGAAACATTTTACAAGGAGGTTTTTTTATGTCTGGCAGAAGTCATGAAGAAGGATTAAAGGATTTGACCCTATTAGGTAATCAAGGTACAAAGTATTCCTATGATTATGCACCTGAGGTATTAGAGGCAGTGGATAATCTTCATGCTAATCGAGATTATTTTGTTAAGTTTAATTGCCCAGAGTTTACTAGTTTATGTCCGCTTACAAATCAGCCGGATTTTGCAACGATGTACATTTCATATATCCCAGATAAAAAAATTGTTGAAAGTAAATCTCTAAAGTTGTATTTATTCAGTTTTAGAAATCACGGCGATTTCCATGAAGATTGCGTGAATATCATTATGAATGATTTAATTGCATTACTTGATCCAAGATATATAGAGGTTTGGGGGAAATTTACTCCACGTGGGGGTATCTCGATTGATCCATGGTGTAACTATGGGAAGCCAGGAACTAAATACGAAGAAATCGCAAATTATCGTTTAATGAACCACGATCTTAACCCAGAAAAAATTGATAATCGATAAATGAAGCAAGACAGAGGTTTTTAGCTACCCTCTTAAAAAAACTAAGAAGAAAGCAGCACTTTTTCTTAGAGTGCTGTTTTTTCGATATAAGGGAGTCTTTATAGATGAAAAAGGAAAAAGCAATTGTAGTATTTAGTGGAGGTCAGGACAGCACAACTTGTTTGTTCTGGGCAAAAGAACGCTTTGAAGAGATTGAGGCAGTAACTTTCGATTATGGTCAAAGGCATCGTCTTGAAATTGACTGTGCGAAGGTGATAACAGAGGAGCTTGGTATCAAGCATCACATACTTGATATGTCTCTCCTGAATCAACTTGCTCCGAATGCATTGACACGACAAGACATAAAGGTGAAGGACGGAGAAAATGGTGAGCTCCCATCGACTTTTGTGCCTGGCCGCAATCTCCTTTTTCTTTCATTTGCGGGCGTTTTAGCGAGCCAAGTAGGGGCAAAGCATATTGTAACAGGTGTTTGTGAAACTGATTTTAGTGGATATCCGGATTGCCGAGATGTCTTTATTAAATCTTTAAATGTAACGTTAAATTTATCGATGGATGATTCCTTTGTGATTGATACACCCTTGATGTGGCTGAATAAGGCACAAACATGGGAATTAGCTGATCAGCTTGGGGCACTTGAGTTTGTACGACAAAGAACGTTGACTTGCTATAACGGTGTCATAGCAGATGGATGTGGTGAATGCCCTGCATGTAAATTGCGAAATAAAGGGCTTGATGAGTATTTAAGTTATAGGAAGGAGTCTTAAGGCATGTCAGATTTTAAAATCGTTGAGAGACTCCAGAGAATTGATGTGGATATTCAAAGAAATCAATTGAAATATCATGCAAAGCGTGTTCTCATAAGCAAAGAATTTACCTTCGATGCTGCTCATCATCTACATCATTATGAAGGGAAATGTAAAAATCTACATGGGCATACCTATCGAGCTATATTAGGACTGAGTGGCTACACAGATGAACGTGGTTTGATGATTGATTTCGGCAATATAAAAGAAATATGGAAACATAAAATAGAGATTCATTTGGATCACCGTTATATAAATGAAACGCTTCCACCCATGAATACGACGGCAGAGAACATTGTTGTTTGGATTTACGAAAAGTTGACTGAGGCTTTGCTTGATGAAGGATATAACGGTGTGCGTGTAGAGTTTATCAGGCTTTACGAGACTCCAACAAGCTATGCAGAAGCTAGACGGGAGTGGATGGAAGTTGAGTAAAGTACCTGTTATCGAGATTTTTGGGCCAACGATTCAAGGAGAGGGTATGGTCGTTGGCCAGAAGACAATGTTTGTAAGAACTGCGGGCTGCGATTATTCCTGTTCTTGGTGTGATTCATCGTTTACATGGGATGGCAGTGGAAAGCACCTTATTGTCCAAATGACAGCGGAAGAGATTTGGTCTGAGTTGAAACGTTTAGGGGGCAATGGTTTTTCATTTGTCACAATTTCAGGCGGCAATCCTGCACTCAATCCGAATTTAGCAGAGCTTATTGCCATTTTAAAAGAAAATGACATAAAAATCGGGGTAGAAACACAGGGGAGTAGGTGGCAAAAGTGGATGTATGAGATTGATGAACTGACAATTTCACCAAAGCCACCTAGTTCTGGAATGACCACAGACTACTCGGTGCTCTCTTATATCTTCGAAAAACTTAAAGATCGGAACAGCAATCACCATGTATCCCTCAAAATAGTCGTTTTTAATCAAGAGGATTACGATTATGCTAAACAAATTCACCATCGATATCCCATGATTCCTTTTTATCTTCAAGTCGGTAATGATGATCTCACGGCAACTGATAATTCACAATTAATGATGAATTTATTGGATAAATATCGTGCACTGATTGATAGAGTAATGAAGGATGAGGATTTAAGAGATGTTAAAGTACTGCCACAGTTACATGCCCTTGTGTGGGGAAATAAAAGAGGCGTGTAGGGTGCTCTTACAAAAATTAAATTTACTTGAGGAGTAATAGTTTGAGAATATTATTTTATTTATTATCTATTGTTATTGCTAATGTGGTAACGGCAGCATTTGCACCTTTCCATTTTGGTATGTTTATTGTCCCAATGGGAACGCTTTTAATTGGGGCAACCTTTATTTTTCGGGATCTAGTACAAAATAAATATGGTAGAAAAAAGACGTATTTATTTATTATTACAGCTTTAATTTTATCAGCTGTGGTGTCATTCCTACTAGGTGATACACTTTTAATTGTGGTAGCCTCAGCACTATCATTTGTTGTCGCTGAAACGGCTGATACTGAAATTTATACTCGATTAAAATTACCAATGGCTTGGCGTGTGTTCTACAGTGGTATTGTTGGAGGATTTCTAGATTCTGCAATTTTCGTAGTAATCGGCTTAAGTCCACTTGGTGCCAATATATTGCCGTGGGAAGCGGTACCTGCCGCCATTTTGGGGCAAATTATTGTGAAGACGATTATACAAATGATTGGTGCAATTATTTTAAATAAAGTTGGGCCAATGAAAGAAAAATATATTATTCCAGAATAATTATTCCTTGTTATGAAGATACGGATCACAAGTAAGCTTTTTAAAAACAGGCCCATTCGCTTTATTCGAATGGGTCTGTTTGATTTATATTCTTTCTAATGTACCTCTTGCATTTTTTATGCTGTTTTCTTTTGTTTAAGGTCTAAATGATAACTAAAGAAAGTTAGTAGACTTGCACCGACGGCAACTATACCACCGACCCATGTGACATTCATCAAATTTCCTTGATGATATACAATGCCGCCTAATGCAGACCCAAAAGCGATGCCTACGTTACTTGCCACTGGCATAAGAGAAGCAGCGAGTCCTTTAGCATCTGGTTTATAAATTTCGGCCAAATCTATTAAATAAAGTTGAGTAGATGTTGTTAAGAGGATGGCCATAAGTGACATTAGTCCGATGTTCGCTAATCCTAAAATAAAATGGTTTGTTGTCCAAAATAAGCTTGTCAATACAATAGCTTGTGCGAGAAAGACAAACCGAAGTCGGCCGATGGCATTGTGAGTGGCAATTTTACCGGCAAGAATGTTGCTGAAAATTGAAAGAAAGCCGTAGCCGAATAAGATTAAACTTATAGAATTATTTGGTGCACCCATTCCCTTTAAAATAGGAACAAGGTACGTAAAGACTGCATAGGTTGCACCAAAACCGAGAGCAGGAATGAAAAAGGCAATTAAAATTCGAGGCTGAATCATTAAAGAAAATTGATCCCGTATTGAGCTTCGTACTTGGCTGAGTCGAGTAGGTAAGACGAAAAAAGATGCCGCAAACGCCAACCCTCCGAGAAGAGTGGTTAACATAAAAGTGGCATTCCAGCCGTACCATTCAGCGATTACAATTCCAATGGGTACTCCAACTACATTGGCCAGTGTAAAACCACCGAAAACAAATGATATAGCAAGGCCGCGTTTATTAATCGGCATGGTTTCGCTTGCAACAATCATGGCTAGAGAGATCAATACACCTGTTACAATCGCGGTCATAACCCGAAGTATAAGGAGCATAATATAGCTCGTTGAAATTACACACAGAGCATTTAAGGCAATGAAGGAACCTATCAAAAACAACATCCATTTACGCTTTGGAAAATGGCTTGTTGCTGACATCACGAGTGGTGTAGCGATGGCAAATGTGATAGCGAACGCAGAAACGAGTGTGCCTGCTTTTGCATTTGTCATATGAAGGCTTGAAGAAATATCAGTTAAGATCCCGACAATAACAAATTCGCTTGTCCCAAGAACAAATGTTAATAATGCAAGTGTTAAGATAAGTAACCAATGTCGCTTGGATAACTGTGTATGATGCATAAATACCTCTTTCTTTGAAGAATGTAACTGTGCTACTTAGTAGACACACAATTTAAACATCATATCATAAAATGCATTTATGAGAAATTAGATTGGTTTCCTGTAAATATCAGTGTTTATTTCCAACTTTCTACCTCTAAAGAAGGATTTTGTAAATATTACTCGAATTTTTTAATTGGAAGATTAACTTTGTAATTTTATCAATTTGATATCTATACATAATAAGGGGATAAGGGGGATTCACATGATTCAATTCCTTCAGATGGGAGCAAATACAGTTATAAGTTCCCAAAAAGGTAGTGTTACTATTAGCTACGAAATGTCTAATTCGATCGATATTTCGTTAACTGCATTCCTTTTAACGGATGTAAACAAGGTACAAGGAGATAGCGGCATTATATTTTATAATCAACCAACTAGCTTATCTGGTGCAGCTACCCTGATACCATCTGAGAATGTAGGGAATATAAAAATACATAAAATGAATTTTGACATGAGTAAAATCCCTGAAGGTATTACTAAAATAGCTATAACACTTACAGAAGATAATAGCCGAGGTTTTTCAAATGTGAAAAATTTAAAGGCAGAAATACGTACTGATAACAATATTATCAATTTAGTACCAGCTAATTTTGCAAATGAAAATGGAATCGTAGTATTAGAATTATATCTAAGAAATAGTCAGACAAAGGTGAGATCTATTTGGCGGGGATTTGCTTCTGGGTTAGAGGGGTTATGTAAAAATTACGGTGTTGAGGTTGAACCTGAAGAACAAAACAAGTTTTCTAAATCAACAACTATAAAAAAACAAATGCTGATAGAACCTGATCAATCATTAAATGTTCCAGAAAGTACAAATAGACAAAGCATGTTGTCACCGATAAATCTTGAAAAGGTAAAGGGGAATGTCAGTCTCACCAAAGGTCAAAAGCCAGTTATCATTGATAAAACGCCTGAAATTACTGCTACGGTATCATGGCAAACTGGTACTGACTACGATATATATGCTTTAGTCTATACAAAGGATGGTCAGCAGATCGATGTAGCTATGTTTGGGGCGAAAAATACACCTCCACTTAGGAGTTTTCACAACGGGGTAGTCGAACACATGGGGGATGTTGGGAGAGATGCTGGTTCAACAAAAACTGAAGTAATCAAATTGAGATTAAATAATAATGTTTTAGCTGTTGTTCCTGTGGTTTATTCCGCCCAATCAAATGGCACAGGCTCATTCTACAGATATAAGGTGTCTATGAGTATAGATAATCATAATGGAACCTCCGTTACTATTTTTGCTAAAAATGCTAATAATAATGATAGAATTTATTCCTGTGTGCCTGGAATACTTCATAATACTCCAGATGGCGTGATTATCAGCCCATTAGAGCTTTATAGTGAACCAAATTCTGAACGTAGACCTAAGCTGAAGATGGGCTCTTCTAATATGGTAGAAGTTCTAATGGATAAAGGCCCAATAAATGATTACAAGTAAAAGCAAATAAAAAGGAGAGTGCCGAAGCCAATCTCCTCTTATTTATTCTCCTTTAGTTCGTGGGCAATATACGCAGCTAGTAATTCACGGACTTCATCCGTAGAATGTGCACCCAGTAATTGAACTCTCAATTGACTAGCCCCTTTGAAGCCACGTACATATATTTTAAAGAAACGTTGTAATGCTTTAAATGAACGTGTTTCGAATTCCTTGGAATAGTGGTCATGAAGATTAAGGTGTAAGTATAGTAAATTAAGGTATTCTTTGGCACTATGCTCTTTAGGTTCCTTTTCAAAGGCAAATGGGTTTGAAAACACCCCGCGCCCAATCATTACACCATCGATACCGTATTGTTCAACTAGTTTTAGCCCTGTTAAACGATCAGGAATATCACCGTTGATCGTCAGTAATGTGTGGGGAGCAACTTCATCACGTAGTTTTTTGATATCTCCAATTAATTCCCAATGTGCAGCGACCTTGCTCATCTCTTCCCTTGTACGGAGATGAATAGAAAGATTGGCGATATCCTGTTTTAAAATATGTGTAAGCCACTCACGCCATTCTGCTACATCCGTAAAGCCAAGTCTTGTTTTGACACTAACGGGTAAGCCTCCTGCTTTGGCTGCTTGAATAATATCTGCGGCTAGGTCAGGATGAAGAATTAATCCAGCTCCTTTACCTCTTTCTGCTACATTATCAACTGGGCAACCCATATTAATATCAATTCCCTTAAAGCCTAATTCCTTCATACCAATACTCATTTGACGAAAATGTTCAGGGTTGTCTCCCCAAATATGTGCAACAATAGGCTGTTCATCTTCTGTGAAAGCTAAGCGGTTACGTACATTATCTAACCCATCTGGATGACAATAGCTCGTCGTATTGGTGAATTCCGTAAAATATACATCGGGTCTCCCTGCTTCCTGAATGACATGACGAAATACAACATCTGTCACATCCTCCATTGGAGCTAAAATGAAGAATGGCCGTGGTAAATCAAGCCAGAAATTTTTTTGATTCATTGCTAAAAATCCTCTCTTTCCAAAATACTACCTTGCAAAAAGATATCATATTTATTTTATTTCTACATAGTTAATTGGCTTAGCTTAAGGATAGAAATGCATCATTGTAATTAGACTTAGGCTCTCTTAGATTAGAAAGTAATTAAAAATATCCAACAAAATCCTGTATTATCTATAATGATATAATATGTAATATAATGTAGAAATTTAGGGGGAGAGTTGAAGTGGGAAAATATAAATATAAAACAATCGATGTGAATGATGTACCCACAATGGCTGAATTACTCGAAAATAGACAGAGCCTTGAGGGTGAAGTATATCCATTTCTAAACAATAGCTGTCTTAATGCTGAACATATAACAAATATGCTTGAAAACTTATTTGCTCATAATACTATTAAGGGGATTGGAGCATTTATTAAAGATGACCTAGTAGGATATTTAATCGGAGTCATCAAGAATGACTCTCTAAGAGGCAGACATGTATGGGTACCCTATGAAGGGTTGGCAATCAGAAAGGATCAATCCGCTGAGCTTATTAGAAAATTATATGCAGAGATTTCAGTGGTATGGCTAGAGCAAGGTTGCTTTATGCATTACACGATAATCCCTCTTGGAAATCAAGCTTACTATGATGCCTACCAACGATTAAGCTTTTCTATACAACAAGTACATGGGGTCATGAACATTGGGGATTATAAACCATTTGAAAATATATGTAATGCAGAGATTAGGGTTGCAAAGAAAATGGATAGTGAAATGATGGGGAAAATGTCTAGGATCATTCAATCGTATCAAAATTCCGCACCTACATTTGAGCCTGTATTCCCTGAGGTTGTCATGAGCATAAAAGACTCATATAAAAGTATAGTAGAGGAGAATGATGATACATGTTTCGTTGCAGTAAAGGATGGGCAGGAATTAGGATTTCAAAAATATTATCCTATACATTCAGATTTGATGACACCGGAGCATGCAATAGAGCTAACGATTGCAGGTACTTACTCTTCTCAAATGGGAAGAGGTGTGGGAAAAAAGTTGATGAATGAAGGCTGTAGAAGGATGAAAGAGGCGGGCTATGAGAATATCATTACAGATTGGAGAATAACTAATCTTGCTGCATCGGCATTTTGGCCTAAGTGTGGTTTTAAGCCAGTAGCCTATAGAATGGTTAGGTACATTAACAGTGATATAGCCTGGGCAAACTTTAATAACCCAAGTATAGGATTATTGTAAATTTAGTTAGATTTATTAAATTCTGCTGTTATGAAGAATTCAAACAGCTGGCTAGACACTTAAAATTTAGTTTTAGATTGCTTGCCTATACTTCGTAAATATTGACATTTATTTTTTAGACAACTAAGCTTAATGGAAAAATAGTGCTGGGGGGCTGCCAGTGGAATTTATTAAATTAAATTGTCCAAATTGTAATGGGAAAATTGAATATAAAGAAGAGCAAACATTCAAATGTCCTTTTTGTGATACGGAAATCATGTTGAAAGAGAATAAAATTTATTATGTTGATCAAACGATTAATAATTATTATGGAACAGCTTCTCCTCATACAACATCCCGTCCAAAAACAAATTTAAAGCTGCTCTTTATGATACCAATTGTCATGATGTGTGTATTCCTTGGGTATTTTCTTTTAAATAGTAATCAAACAGAGGATGGAAACCGTGAAGAACTATCCGTTCGAACAGTGCCTGAAAGTGAAGTTCTTCTGTTCTTTTTAAAAGATATTTTTGATAAAGGTGGGACGATGCCAGCAAAAGAAGAGATTGCAAGTATTCGATATTTGGCTGCCTACTATTCTGACGATCAATGGCATTTTGATTATAGTCTAGAAGATCCTTTTACAAATAAGGAAGCTAAAATTTCTACTTATATCATTATGGATAAATTATTAAATACGCAAAAAATTGAACAAAAGGACTTTGAGGCTTTTACTGGATTAACGGTTTTAAAGCTCATGAATGATTATGAAATATCACAAAGTGAAAAAGTAAGCTTCCAACATCTTGAAAACTTAAAAAGTTATACAGGTAGTTTTAATGAATCATTTAGTAAAATCGCAGGATATTTTAGTGATAAGTCAAATGTTAAAGAGCTCTCTATCCAAATTAGAAGTAATGATGAACTTGCTTTATTATTAGAGTTCCCCAATCTTCAATCTCTAGAACTATCTTATGTGGCTGAAGAGGTGACAGATTTTCAAATTCTAAATAAATTATCGCTGAAATCACTTTCCTTAAAATCAATTAATGATTTAAAGTGGCTGTCTACACTAACTAATCTAGAGTCGTTAGCAATAGACATTAGTGAAGCTACAGATTTTAGCCCACTTTACTCATTGACTCAATTACAAGAATTGAAGCTTACGTCAGTAAGAAATTTAAAAACGCTTGATTTTATACAAAACATGCCTAAACTACAATCTTTAGATCTTGAAAACATGAATATCATCAATTTAGATAGACTTAGAAATATGTCATCTTTAACAAAGCTACGTTTAGCTTCTCCTGGTCAAGTGGAATTGTTGGATATGGTTAACAGTCTAACGTCATTGACAGAGTTATCGTTAACTGGCTATCATGGTGATATTTCATCGATTGTAGCGCCCCATTTGAAAAAAGCAGAGCTGAAGAGTTCATTTTTACCAAAGCTAGAAGCACCCGCTTTAAGAGATTTGACGGTTTCTATAAGTGGATCGGATTCGCAATTGAATGGTGCAGAACTACTGAAATACCCACAGCTAGAACAGCTTACAGTCATGGAGTATGGAATTCTTACAGGTATTCGTTCATTAAATGACCTACCTCATTTGCAAACAATCAATTTAAATGAGACCCTCTTTTATGAAACCAATGACTTATTCAATTTACAGCATGTAAAAATGTTAAACTGTAATGAATGTAATTTTCAAGTGAATAGCAAGCCATTTACGAACAACGTGCTGGAGCATTTAACTTTAAATGATGTTTCCATTCAAATTGGTAATGGGGAATGGGTGCAAGAAGTAGATAAGATCATGCCTTACTTTGCTGGCTTTACAAATTTACGTTCATTCACTTTACAAGATAGTTCACTACAATCGTTAAATTTCTTGGGAAATTGGCAACAAATAGAGGTGCTTCATTTAGAAAATAATGCTATTTCGAATGTAGAACCCTTAGTGAATTTGCCCAACTTAAAAAAACTATATATTTTAGGGAATCAGGTACAAAATCAATCTGTATTAGACAAGGGAATTATGATTTATTGAAATAATGTGAATTAATAGCAAACTACGAAATTAATATAGTAGAAATAAAAAGAGACAATGACAGGAATATTCTGTCATTGTCTCTCTTGGATTTGTCCTACAGTTTGGATAGTTTTATAATGAATTGATGCTTAACAAGAGGAGTTGAAAAGGATATGTTCGTACGTAATAAAGGTTTGTTTTTTATGCTATCTCTGCTAGCCATTATTGTTGTTTTGACAGGCTGTGGTACAGCTAAGGATAGTGAGAAAACTGAGGAAAAAACAGCTAAAGAAACACAAGAAACAATGGATTATGCGTCAAAAGTGAAGGAAAATCCAATTGTGACGATTACGATGAGCAATGATGAAAAAATTGTTATTGAATTGGAGCCTACTGTAGCACCAAATACAGTAGCTAACTTTATTGCTTTAGTAAAAGATGGATTCTATGATGGTCTTATTTTCCATCGAGTTATTCCTGATTTTATGATTCAGGGTGGAGATCCTAAAGGGAATGGTACTGGAGGACCTGATTATTCGATTGATGGTGAGTTTACCTCAAATGGATTTGAAAATAATATGAAGCATGAACGTGGTGTTATTTCGATGGCTCGTTCAGATGATCCAAACTCAGCAGGCTCACAATTTTTCATTATGGTAAAGGAAGCATCACATCTTGATGGAAAATATGCTGCTTTTGGCAAGGTGATTGCAGGTATGGAAACAGTTGATGCCATTGTTGGAGCAGAGCGAGATGCTACAAATAAACCACTAGAAGATCAGCAGATGAAAAAGGTAGAGGTGGATACAAAGGGCTTTGATTATCCAGCACCTAAGGTAAACAAATAGTTTTCGTCCCAATGCTATTGGTTAAAATCTATACTATAAACATTAAAAAGGCTAAATCAATTGAGATTTAGCCTTTTATATTTGTTAAAAAATTGAAATTATAAATATTTTTGAGTAATATGAGAAGAAATTTAAGATTGAGCGATGTTTTATATAAAGGATCCTTTATGTTTGTGGAAGAAAGGGTGTTTGCATGAGGGTAACAGATGAAAATTTTATAAAACATCTTAAGAAAAAACGAGAAGAAGCACTTCAATATGTCATTGATGAATATATGGGGATTATCAAAGCGATTATTTATAATGCTCTAAAATCCTATAATGATCCTCAAATAATAGAGGAATGTATTAGTGATACATTTCTAGGGGCTTATGAAAATGCTAAACAATTTAGAGGCGATAAAGAGGATTTTAGAAGATGGATTTGCACGATAGCAAAGTTTAAAGCCATTTCGAAACAAAGAAGGTTGTCTAAAACGCCATATTTTTATGAGCTAAATGAAACAGGTGAAGCCGCAATATCGGCTGAAGAGGAATACTTAATCAAGACAACAACGGAGGAAGTGCTCATCATGATGACGCAATTAGAGCAATTAGACCGTGATATTTTTACGATGAAATACTTTTTAAATATGAAAAACGAAGAAATTGCTATTCATTGTGGTTTAACAAAAGCCGCTATTGATAATCGATTATATCGTGGGAAAAAACGATTACAGCAAATTCGTTTGGGGGGAAGTATGACATGAAAAAGCTATATAAACAATTTAATGATTTAAATCTTGATATAAATATAGAGCCGATGGAAGTGAGCTCGCTTGAAAAAGAGAGAGTGAAAAGAAATGTCATGATGGTCAAAAAGAAAAGGCATTTCATTAAAAATTTTATTGTTGCAGCTACTTTTTTTATTGCATCCAGTATGACACTTGGTTATACGTTTCCTACATTTGCTGCAAATTTACCGTTTATCGGAAGTATATTCGAATTGTTTATTGATGATGAAAGGTATGTATTTAACAATTATGATCAGTATTCTACCAGTGTCGGAGTGAGCCAAGAAAGTAATGAAGTTGAAGTCACTGTTACAGATGCTATATATGATGGCGAAAATATTACTATTGCTTACACTATTAAAAGTGAAAAGGATTTAGGAGAAAGGCCAGTTTTATATGGTGACAATCGTGAACTAACTGCTAAGGAATTTGGAAATAGGTATCGATATGGCGGCTATTCAACAAATTATATGGTTCAAAAGATAAACAGCAATGAGTATGCAGTATTGTATATTTTTGAACTCATTAGAGGCTCTAAGCCCGAGGAAGTTCACATTAATTTTCAAGGAAATCAAATTGTTGATTTAAATAATGTAAATAATTCAGTAGCAGGGGACTGGGCATTTGAATTTGCTTTAGAGAAGCTTGAAAGTGAAACAATAAGGGTGGAAAAGGATAGTATGAAAACAGAAGGAAAAGGTATAAAAATTGAAGCTTTTAAAATAACGAAAACACCTATCGCTACAACATTTTATCTTTCCGAAGAAGTCTTGGTAGAAAAAGAAAATGAAGCTTGGCAAGGAGTTCTCATTGACTATATTGTGACAGATGATTTAGGGAATGATTATAATGTCATTCATTTTAGAGGAACTAGTCATAATACAGATTTCAAAGGGCGTGAAAATTTTCCTCGTATTGTTGCAAATAAATTTGATGAACAAGCTACCTCGATTATGATTACCCCTGTAGTAGGTGTATACAAAATTAAGGATAGTACAGGGGCATTAGAACTGATAAAAGAGCCATATACATTAAAGCCTATTGCTGTTCCGATAAAGTAAAAAATTAAAAGAGTATGTAAGAAGAACAACCTTACATACTCTTTTTACTTATCATCTTTCTTTGGGATCGAAATAAGCCATAAAAAATCATCTTCTATTAATATTTGAATGTCTTGCCCCTCACGGATTAGCTGCTCAGCTTTATGCTGCTTGGCGCTTATCCCCCTACGTTTATTACCAAGCACAACGAAATCAGTATGTTGTGTAACAGCTCCCTGTAAATACCCTCCATATGCTTTTACTTGTTTGGAGGCTTCGGATCGTGTCATGGTAGAAAGGGCGCCTGTGAATACAATTTGTTTCTTATAAAAGGGGTGGGTTAGATTTTCAACTGGATCAGAAAAGAAAATGATTTCTGAGTTATCCTTATTGATCATATTCGTTACTCCTTAAAAAATTAATCGATAAATAAATCCACAAAATTTTATATGTATGCTACATTAAAATTAAAAATATAAAGAGGTACATAGACATGAATTCGCAATTGACTGCTTTCATTACTCTTAGCTGCACATCAGGTGTACTAAATTTGTATTTATGTTTATACGTATTTCTAAAACGCTACAATTATACAAAAATTGCTCAATTGTTTATTAGTTATACCGCATTAATTGCGGTATATTGTTTTGCCTCTGCTTTTGGTTTAATCGCTACAACATTAAGTGCCATAAAGGTTTGGACGGCCATCCAATATGTAGGTATGGCTTTTTCAACGCCTCTCGGATTATTGTTTATCATGCAATACCTAGGCTTTCATCTGACAAGGAAAAAGATAATGGCTCTTCTTGCCATTCCATTTATTAGCTTAATCATGGTTGCTACAAATGATATACACCATTTTCATTATAGAGTATTTGAAATAGATCCTATATTAGGGGCACCTTACATTCATCAGGAAATTGGCATATGGTATATCATTCATGGCATCTTTACTTTTGGCTGTATGTTCGTATCTTTTTTATTAGTATTAATCCATTGGAAAGAGACTACTAAGGCCTACCGGCAACAATTAATTGCCTTAATGTGTGGTCAACTTATTCCTATGATAACAGCATTCATCTATTTATTGGGCTTAACACCTCAAGGAGTTGATCCTGTCCCTATGGTATTATGGGCTTCTTCATTTTTATATTTATGGTCTATTAATTCCTCACGGTTATTTAGGGTGATGCCTGTTGCCAAGGATGCAATATTTCATAGTATCAATGATGGGGTTATTGTGTTAGATGAATCTGCTCGATTAATAGAGTTTAATCAAGCCTGTAGCAAGGTATTTCCTCAGCTAACCAGATCAATGATAGGTAGGGATATTGGGGAAACATGGATTGAAGTAACTGGACAACCGATGCCATTTACATTGGAGGCAGTGGTGAATACGCAAGACATCGAGATTGTGCTTTCTGATCATACTTATCAAGTGCGTGTTACAGAGCTGCAACATGTTAATCATGGTAAGGGGTTATTACTTATTTTCACTGATATAACAGAGTTGAAGGAGCTACAAAGACAGTTAGAGCAACTCGCTTTTTACGATGAACTTACACAAATTTATAATCGTCGAGCTTTTTTTCAACAATGTAATCAGGCTTACAGCGAGGCAAGAGAATCATCCTCAGCTTTTACTGTCATTTTAATGGACATCGATCATTTTAAAAACGTCAATGATACGTATGGGCATGCTAGCGGTGATCAATTACTAGTTCATGTCGTAAAGGTTTGTCAGAGTGTGTTGAAAAAAGGAGAACTGTTTGCACGGTATGGCGGTGAGGAATTTGTTCTTGCACTCAAGGACTCTACATTATTAGAGGGGCAAGCATTAGCTAATTTGCTCTGTAATAGTGTAGAATCCCAGCCACTTATGACTACTGAGGGAGCAATTCGTGCTACCATTAGCTGTGGTGTAGCAGAAGGCACAAAGGGACAAGAGACACTGTATCAACTTTTAAACAATGCGGACAAAGCACTGTATGCGGCAAAACAAGCAGGCCGTAATCGAGTACATGTTTTTCTAGAATAAAAAAGCTAAAATATACAATCATTGAGGCAATGATGTATATTTTAGCTTTTTACTTACCAATTTGTATGGAAAACACCTTGTGCATCAATTCGTTCATACGTATGCGCACCGAAATAATCACGTTGTGCCTGTAACATATTAGCATTAGATGAACCTGTTCGATAACTATCGTAATATGTGAGAGAAGCACTCAAACAAGGGAACGCGTTTCCTGCTTGGATGCCTTCACAAACTATTTTTCTTAATCCATTTTGATAGTCCATCGACTTTTCTGCAAAGTATGGATCAATTAATAAATTATTTAGAGAAGGTTGCTTTTGATAGGCTTCACTAATAACATTTAAAAATTCTGCTCGAATAATACAACCACTACGGAAAATTAATGCAATATCTTTTAATGGTAAACGCCATTCATAAAGCTCTGATGTCATTTTATATTGTGTAAATCCTTGCGCATAAGCACATATTTTCCCCATATACAGCGCTTGGCGGACGTATTCAATCCAGACATCTTTATCTAGATTTTGTTGTTTATAATTTGGTCCAGATAGTATTGCCTCTGCTTGAATTCGTTCCTCTTTTAATGATGAAATATAGCGAGCGAATAAGGCCTCCGTAATAATTGATGTAGGAATACCATTGTCTATAGATTGCAGGCTTGTCCATTTCCCAGTACCTTTTTGACCAGCTTTATCAAGTATCATATCAATCAGTGGTAATCCTGTTATCTCATCTTTTTTCCTTAAGATTTCAGCTGTTATTTCAATTAAATAGCTTTTCAATTCGCCCTGATTCCATGTTTCAAAGATAGTAGCAATTTCCTCAACGGATAATCCTATATTTTTTCTTAAAAACGTATAGGCCTCCGCAATGAGTTGCATATCTGCATACTCGATTCCATTGTGTACCATTTTGACGAAGTGACCTGCGCCCTTGGGACCAATATACGTACAGCATGGTGTATCATTCACTTGTGCTGCAATCTTTGTCAGTATAGGTGCTACTTTGTTATAGACCTCTTGATCACCACCAGGCATAATAGATGGTCCTGTCAATGCTCCTACTTCACCACCAGAAATGCCAATCCCTAAATACCCAATTCCTAAAGCTTTAAGTTCATCGTATCTACGCTCTGTATCTTTATAATGAGAGTTACCGCCATCCATAATGACATCGCCCTTTTCAAGGAAAGGCACTACTGATTGAATAACTGAATCAATAGCATTCCCAGCTGTCACCATCAAAAAAATCTTTCTTGGTTTTTCTAAAGCTTGTACAAACTCTTCTATTTCATAGTAAGGAGTTAGCGCTTGTCCTTCAATTTTTTGTAGAAGTTTGTCGGTTAAATCTCGTGTGTAATTATAAACGGCTACTTGTTCGCCCTTATTAGCCATGTTTAAAGCGATATTACTGCCCATAACACCTAATCCAATAACGCCAATTGTGTTTAACATTGTACTTGCTCCTTTTTAACATTATTTAAACAAATAAACTAAGTAATAAAATAAATCCTAAGCCAGCTACAGATACAATTGTTTCTAGCAAGGTCCAAGTAGCGAATGTTTCCTTCATGCTCAATCCAAAATATTCTTTAAACATCCAGAAACCTGCATCATTAACATGTGAAGCAATTAAGCTTCCTGCACCTGTTGCCAACACGACCAAGGCAAGGTTTACATCACTTTGACCTAACATTGGAATGACTAACCCAGCTGTTG
Source organism: Lysinibacillus sp. GW823-FHT02G10 (assembly GCF_058797135.1). Classification (NCBI taxonomy): domain Bacteria; kingdom Bacillati; phylum Bacillota; class Bacilli; order Caryophanales; family Bacillaceae; genus Lysinibacillus; species Lysinibacillus sp. GW823-FHT02G10. The sequence goes on along the minus strand of NZ_JBXAJI010000006.1, from coordinate 134,403 downwards.
TTAAAGCAGCAACCGTAGCTGACCCTAATGAAATGCGTAAAATAGCCGCAATAATCCATGCTAGTAAAATTGGCGATAAGGTAGTTCCATGGAAGAGTTCAGCTACATAATCACCGACACCACCATCAATTAAAACTTGTTTGAAGGCACCACCGCCCCCAATAATTAAGAGCATCATACCGATATGGGAGATTGCTGTTGTACATGACTCCATTACTTGCTTAATAGGAATTTTCCTTGCGATACCCATTGTATAGACGGCAACTAATAAGGAAATTAACATGGATGTACCAGCTTCACCGATGAAGCGGATACCTGCTAAGAAGCCATTATCTTCAAAGCCAATTGTTTTTTGTAACAGTGTAATAATAGTAGCAATGGACATTAAAATAACGGGTAATAGTGCAGTAAAAACACTTATTCCAAAACTCGGTGTGTCCTCTAGTTCAAATGTTTTTTGTTCACCTAGAGAGGCAATATTTCCAGTTTTGTTGAATGATTCAGGCACTAACCTTTTCGCTAATTTTGTAAATAATGGTCCAGCTAAAATAACAGTCGGAATGGCGATGATAAAGCCATAAAGCAACACCTCACCAATATTTGCCCCAAATTCGCCAGCAATAACAGTTGGTCCAGGATGTGGTGGCAAAAATCCATGTGTGACAGATAAGGCTGCGGTCATTGGAATTCCTAAATATAAAATAGAAACCTTTAATTGTCTTGAAATAGCAAAGACAATTGGGATTAATAGCACAAGACCTACTTCAAAGAAAAGAGCGATACCGATAATAAAGGATGCTGCTACAACTGCCCATTGAATGTTCTTTTCTCCAAATTTATTCACAAGGGTCATGGCAATACGCTGTGCACCGCCAGAATCGGCAATTAATTTTCCTAGCATCGCTCCAAGACCAAATATTAGTGCCAAGTGACCTAATGTTCCACCTAACCCTGCTTCAATCGTTTTTACGATAATATCCAAAGGCATCCCAAGAGCTAAAGCAACACCGAATGAAACAATGATTAATGAAATAAACGTATTTAATTTAAAGCCCATTATTAAAATTAACAGCGCAATAATACCAATACCTACAATAACTAATGGCATGTATTCTCCTCCTCTTTAGTCGGGCTTAATTAAGCTCCTTTGATACTGAGCAATTGACGTATAGTCGTCTGCTAAAACTCTAGATAAACGAATGAAAATTGGGAGTAGCTGTCTATATTCTTTGGCTGCTTCTTCGATTGGCGTATGTTTATAAGTGTCACCAACCATATCAGCGACAACGTCAAAGGAATCAATTTTTCCTGTAGCATATAAGCCTAAAATACAAGCGCCTAGACAGGAGCTTTCATAGCTTTCAGGTACTACCACTTCGGATTCAAAAATATCCGCCATCATTTGTCTCCAAATCTCAGAGCGTGAAAACCCGCCTGTTGCTTGAATACGAGTGACAGGGCTTTCCATACATTCCAGTAATGCTAAATAGACAGTATATAAATTGTAGATAACCCCTTCGAGGGCAGCTCGTATCATATGTTCCTTTTTATGAGACATAGTTAAACCAAAAAATGAACCACGGACATCTGGATTCCATAAAGGCGCACGTTCACCTGATAGATAGGGATGGAATAGCAGCCCATCAGCACCAGGTCTAACACGTTCAGCAATTTTCGTTAACACTTCATATGGATCAATACCTAGTCTTTTAGCTGTTTCAATCTCAGAAGAGGCAAACTCATCGCGAATCCAGCGTAATACCATACCACCATTGTTTACGGGTCCACCAATGACCCAATGGTTTTCTGTTAGTGCATAGCAAAAAATTCTACCCTTTACATCTGTTTTGGGCCTATCAATTATGGTACGGATAGCACCGCTTGTCCCAATAGTGACAGCAATTTCGCCTTCTCGAATGGCGTTCACACCTAGATTAGAGAGCACGCCATCACTTGCACCAATGACAAAAGGTGTTTGTGGGTCAATACCAATTTGTTTAGCTAAAAGGTCATTGCAATTTAAAAATAGTTGAGTTGTTGGTACGAGTGTGGATAATTGTGCTTTCGCAATACCTGCAACAGCTAAAGCTTCTTCGTCCCAATCTAATGTATGGAGATTCATCATACCCATACACGAAGCTAATGAATAATCGACGACATATTGATCAAAAAACTTTTTAAAAATGTATTCTTTAATACCGATATATTTTTTCGTTTTGCGCGCGATTTCAGGATGTTCATGCACAAGCCAAGTAATTTTGCTTAGTGGTGACATTGGATGAATAGGTGTACCTGTTCTTTTATAAATTTCATGGCCATTCCAGTCAGTTTTAATTTTATGTGCCCATGCTTCACTACGATTATCCGCCCAAGTGATGACAGGTGTTAACGGTTGATCATTTTCGTCCATAGCGATCACACTATGCATAGCACTACTAAAGGAAACAAATAGTAATGGTTTATCAGAATGGACTTTCATAATGCTGGTAATGGCTTGTAGTACAGCTTGAAAGATTTCTTCTGGATTTTGTTCTGCTGTCGAAATATCCGGTGTATATAATGGATACCCAATATTTTCTTGTTGAATAACCTTCCCATGTTGACTAAATAATACGGCCTTAGTGCTAGTAGTCCCTATATCAACACCTAACATATAGTTAGTCATTTTGTGGCTCAACCCCTTTAGATAGCATTTGCTGTGACCGCCATAAATCTTCTACTTTGCCTTGAACATCATCAAAATTTTCATGTAAGGATTTAATCATAAGCTCTCGATCTTTGGCTCTAATAGCGTCAATATAGAGCTCATGATTTTTCACAATACGAGTAAAATCCTCATATTTCTCTTTAAAGCGCATGCGCATAGATAGTAAAATCAAGCCTTCCATTACTGGCTTTAAATTATTCCAAATCATGGTGATATAGGAATGTCCGATGGAACGAATAATTGTCTCATGGAACATAACATCCTGATAAGAAAATTCGTCTGCATCGTTATACTTAATGGCAACTTTCATCATTTCTAATGTTTTGCTAAGTTCTAGTGCTAAGCTAGTTGTATCCATTTTTATGAGACGTTCAAACACAAATGTTTCAATCAGCAATCGAACATCATAAATTTCTTCAATCTCTTTTTCAGATAAACCAATGACAACAGCACCCATTTTCTCTAATCGAATGATATTTTCAGAAGCTAATATTCTTAAGGCTTCACGAATGGGTGAACGGCTTACTTCAAAATCAGCTGCCAGTTTGTTTTCTGAAAGAATGGTACCGCTTTCAATTAAACCTGAAATAATACGCATTCTAAGTTCATATGCTACGCGATCACCTGTAGAAGCCTTAGAAAGCCATTTTTGTGGATATAAATAATCATTATATTCGCTCATAATATCACCCTTTTTGATTTTGAGTATACTTGTATACAAGTATTATAGTCAGAAAGAAAATAAGATTGCAAGCGACTTACTAACAATCAAAAATTGAAAAATCCTCAACTCTATACTTAGCTAAAAAAAATAATTAATGCACATTCTTTTTTCCTCCTTGGACAAACTTTAGAATGAAAAGTTCGTAAACCATATATAAGGTTTAAAAGCTTTTCAAATAATCGATGAAGGATGGTTATGTCAAATATGGATACAAATCGTAACAGATCAAATGGTACGAAAAGTGCAAATAAAACAAATCAACAGCGTCAGACACTTCATCGTGAGGAGTTTGGTGCTGAATTTGAGCTTGATTCAGCTTCAGCACAAATCAATAACTTTGCTGAAACACAAGAAAAAACAGATATCAAGCAACCAGTCAGTGAGAGGACTGCATGGCACTAATTTATATTTGACAACTATTCATGACATTGAGAGGAGGACTAAGGCATGTGCCTTAGTTCTTTGATTATAGCCTGGGAAATATTGTGTTTATTTTCTTCCATACATATTATCAGAGCAATTCATAATACTACATTAGAACAATGAAAACATTTTTAAGAAGGGAAGATATATACATTGGCTAAGCACTCCGATACAAGTTGGAAGCAGGATCATCCTAGCACATTGTTTAGTAACTCCGTGCAAAAGGCGGATCGTCTATTAAAGCATGCAAAATCACATCCAGAGGAAATAGCAATAGAACATGCATTTAATCAGATTAAGCATGCTGAAAATGCACGTTTCAATGCAGAACAATATGGTGAGCATTTGGATACGGTTCAGCAAAATAAAGAATATCTAGAGCAGATTAAACAACAATTACATGAAATGAAAAATGATACTGAATAAAAAATAACAATATACAACGGCTTAAATTCACGTAGTGAGGTTTAAGCCGTTGTTTAAATGTGATTAAATTAACACCAAACAATGATTTCATAGGGAGTGGTTTGAGCAGGAATACTCCTAGTGGTAGGACCATAAACAACAATGAGGTTTCGATTGGCAGGACTATTGGTAAAAGGCTGCCCATTTTTAAGTGAAATAATCGTAGTAGGAGAAAGGTTTAATTGTAATTGTCCATCACTACTCAGTAATTGTTGATTAAAGAAATCTACCTTTACATTATGATAATTGCTTTCTTTTACAATAATTAAAGCACGGTATTGTGGCGGGTAAATCATCGGTACAGGTGCATCTCCATCATAATATCCTGTTACCCATTCACCAGTAGTGACAATTTCACGATTAACAAAATAGGTGGAGGGAGAAATAATAAAATTGACGACCCCACCAGCACCATCTTCTAAGGTCATTATTTTATAACAACCGTTCTTATCTCCGTTTTGCCCAACAGAAAAATCACTGATTTGAGTGATAACACCCCGAAAAGATTTAAAATTGACCATACCCATTCCCTTCTTACATATTTCTCATTTTTAGCGTATCATTTTAATTTATGTAGCATTGTAAAATTAGGTGACAGACAATGAATAGGATGCTATTTGATAGCAATCAACTTATACTAAACATGCTTACTATTAGGACAGAGGAGTGGCATCTATTGAATTGGATTTCTAAAAATAAGAAAATCTTTCTATTGTTAATTTTCGTTGTTATTGTTGTCGCTGGTATATTGGATTAAATATGAGGGATTATTCTTTCAGCTATTACCTACATCAATACAAACATTTTTATCTAATTTATTTTGAAATGTGGAGAACCGTACCTAAAAGAGTGCGGTTTTTTCATTAGCAGAATTTTTGCCACAACATGCAACCAATTGTTTGGATTATCTACTTTATAAGTAAGAGTACATAAAAGGAGAAAATGCAAATGGACGATGAAAAAATAGTTGCTTTATACATACAACGCTCACAGCAGGCTATTTTGGAAACAAGGAAAAAATATGGAGCATATTGTAGAGTAATAGCAAGAAGAATCTTGGCAAATTTGAGGGATGTTGAAGAATGTGAGAATGATGCCTACCTAGCTGCATGGAACACAATCCCTCCACAGATACCAAGAAAACTATCTATTTTTTTAGGGAGAATCATACGTAATATTGCACTTGATAAGCATAGCTATAATACAGCCAAAAAGAGAAACAATGAGTTTGAGGTCATTCTCACAGAGCTGGAAGAATGTCTAGCTTCTTCTCATACGGTAGAAACATCCTATGAAGCGGGTGAACTTGCTCAATACATTAGCCAATTTTTATATACCTTAGATGAACAATCTAGAAATATATTTATTCAACGATATTGGTACTCCTATTCTATAAAAGATATTTCCTTACACTTTCAAATGAGTAGTAGTAAAGTTAAGTCCAACTTATTTAGGACACGTAATAAACTAAGATTTTATTTGGAAAGCGAGGGATTGTATATATGAAAAAAGAGGAGTTGTATCGTGAAATTGGATTTATAGAGGAAGAATTAATTGAAGCCGCCAACTATGAAGTAAAGAAGAAAAGTTTTTCTAAAAAATGGCTCGCTGTGGTAATAAGTATGATGATCGTAAGCTCAGTTTCTACTGCCACAATAGCAGCAGCTTACTATAAACATCAAAATAATGAGCTTTATATTCGTTATTTATCAGCAGAGGATATGGAACTAATGCCAGCTACAAAATATGATGCAGATAAATTTCTAAAAGCTCTAGATAGTGACAAAGAGGAGTATATCTATATTGCAATAAATAGACTAGTAGAGAGCTATAATGATGAAAAGTTGAGAAATAAGGCGTTAAAGGCTATTCAGCCATTTATACAAAGTGATAACAAAAAAATTGCAAATTCGGCTATTTTTGCTGTCGATATTTTATCGGGAAGCTTTAAAAGTCAGCAGGTATATAAATTAGCAGATGGGAGCGTCTTCTTTACTTTATTCAATAATTATTCAGATTACGGAAGCCAAAATGTTCTTTGGCGTATAAAAGATGATGTGCTAGAGGCATATTCTAGCTTCTCCAGTCCATCAATGTATATTAAAGAGATAATTCCTTCACCTGATCAGAAATTAATTGCTATTGTCACGAACTCTAATAAAAGTGAATTTGTTGAAGTCATCAATGTGGAAGAGCGAATGGTAAGCCCAGAGTTAGTAGAATCTTCAAGGGTTAAATATGGTGCTGAGCAAGGGTTAGATACTTGGATTCGAACAGATCATGAAAACTATAGCTATGTGGATCAACTTAGATGGAAGGGAGATGCTACCATAGAATTTGAAGCTAGTCTTTCCTATGATGATACGGCGATTATTAAAAACGTGGTAGTCACTTATGAAGTTAGCCAAAAGAAATTAACTGTTAAAGAAATTAAATAAGAAGCAGATAAAAACAGAAAACGTATTTAAAGGTTTTCTGTTTTTTCAATAGTATTGTAGAAATAAATCAATTAAAAAGGGAGTGAATGATATCAATGGCAAAATGGAAAATAGCCTTAGAAACGTTCCTGAAAGAATGGCAAGATAAAGAGGAAGTTGTAGGAGCGCTCGTATGTGGGAGCTATATTACTGGAAATCCCTCTAAGCGCTCTGATATCGATGTTCATATTATTTTGGCGGATAATGTGGGATGGAGGGAAAGAGGGAATCGTGTTATTGATGGTTTTTTAATTGAATACTTTGCGAATCCACCAAGTCAAATTCGTGGGTATTTCCAAGATGATTTTAAAAAAAGAAGAACCATGTCGATGGTCCAATTTAAAACAGGTAGAATTTTATTTGATTATACTGGAATAATAAAAGACTTGAAATTTGAGGCAGAGGAATGGCTCGAAGAAAAATATAACACAATGAATAAAACGGTCTTAGAAATAAAAAAATATGAACTATGGGATGCACTAGATAATTTAAAGGATTGTTATGAGCAGGATAGAATGGACTTTTCCTTTACCTACCATAACTCATTAGCCAATTTATTTTTGGTGTACTGTCAGTTTTTAAATCTAGAAACGATACCCTTTTATCAAATCTATGCCTATCTTGAAGATCCAATTTACCTGCAAAAATATAGTAAGTCAGCATTTCCAGATGAGGACTTTAGAGAAATTTTTATGAGAGCAATGCATGAGGACAATGCTGAAAAGATGATGGCGTCATATGAAGCAGTAGTAGAGTATGTGTTCATACAAATGGGTGGTTTTCATATAGATGGCTGGCATATAAAAAGCCCAATCGAAAGTTAATCTGTGGGAAATTGAAAGTTAGTTCAGATACAAGACGAGCTCCATATTTATATGTTATTATACAGATATAATAATAAAAAGAACCTATTTTTTATGAAAATGTCAACCATTTTTAGGCCGATTATTCCAATAAGCTTAAATAATTCAATTTTTACCTAGAACAAAAAGTGATTTTTTTGCTTGAATTATGATTGGAAAGGCTCGAAAAAAGCTGATAACTCTCATATAAATAGTTGATATTTTATTCTTGAACTAATTGTGATAAACTGCAATAAGGTAATAATTGATACAGAAATGGTGTGCTCCGAGGTTGCTCCATGGCTACAGTACTTCTAAAGTGGGAGTGCTTACATCCTTTCTGCAAATCTTAACATATAAGGAAGGTAAAAATGAGTAACAGACAAATTAAATCAGATGTTATCTTAATTGGTGCCGGAATCATGAGTGCAACTTTGGGAACATTACTCAAAGAATTAGCACCAGATTGGAAAATTACAGTGTTTGAAAAGCTTGAAAAAGCAGGCGAGGAAAGTTCTCACGAATTAAACAATGCGGGAACTGGACATGCTGCATTATGTGAGCTGAACTACACATCAGAGAAAAAAGACGGATCAATCGATATCAAAAAAGCGATTAATGTTAATGAACAGTTCCATGTTTCAAGACAGTTTTGGTCGTATCTTGTAAACAATAAGCTGATCAATAATCCACAAGACTTCATTATGCCTTTACCACATATGAGTTTAGTACAAGGGAAAGAAAATGTTGAGTTTCTAAAGAAACGTCATGAAACGATGACAAAAAATCCTTTATTTGAAGGAATGGAATTTTCTAATGACCCTGAAACACTAAAAAAATGGATTCCACTTATTATGGAAAATCGTCCTGCTGGTGAAGACATTGCTGCAACGAAAATTGACACTGGTACAGATGTTAACTTTGGTGCTTTAACACGTATGTTAATTGATCACTTAAAAGCAAAAGATGTAGATGTTAACTATAATCATAGTGTTGAAAGTTTAAAACAAGCTAGTGATGGTACATGGGAAGTACGTGTGCACGATTTGGATGGCTGTAAAATGGAATATCATTCAGCAAAATTTGTCTTCCTTGGAGCTGGTGGAGGAAGCTTAGAATTACTACAAAAATCAGGTATTCCTGAAGGGAAACATATTGGTGGATTCCCAATTAGCGGTCTATTCTTAGCATGTAATAATCCAGAAATAGCTGAACAACATCATGCAAAAGTATACGGAAAAGCAAAAGTTGGTGCTCCACCAATGTCGGTTCCGCATCTTGACACACGTTATATTGATAACAAGAAATCATTACTATTTGGACCATTCGCAGGTTTCTCTCCTAAGTTCTTAAAAACAGGTTCAAATATGGATTTATTTGCTTCTGTAAAACCGCATAATATCACAACTTTATTAGCTGCGGGCGTGAAAGAGATGGGCTTAACAAAGTATTTAATCCAACAGCTTATGCTTTCAAAAGAACAACGTATGGAAGAGTTACGTGAGTTCATTCCAAATGCAAAAAGTGATGATTGGGATATTATCGTAGCTGGACAACGTGTACAAGTTATTAAAGATACAGAAGCTGGCGGTAAAGGAACACTTCAATTCGGTACAGAAGTTGTAAGTGCTTCTGATGGCTCGATTGCAGCTTTACTAGGAGCTTCACCAGGTGCATCTACGGCTGTACATGTTATGCTTGAAGTTCTTAATAAATGTTTCCCTCAACATATCAAGGAGTGGGAACCAAAAATTAAAGAAATGATTCCATCTTATGGTCTATCATTAGCAGAAAACCCTGAGCTTCTAAAAGAAATAAATGCAACAACAGATAAAGCACTTGGCTTAAAATAAGTCATGGTAAGCGTTTAAGAAAGAGCTCTCAATCTATTCTGATTGAGAGCTCTTTTTAATTTGAATAAATTCTTTCCTGGGAAATTTTAAATCCAATTGCCTTCTTTTTAATAAAAGAACCATCAAATTTGCTATAAATCTTGCCCTGTATTTTATGACACTATAGCTCTATGTCCCATTGTGATATAGATGGTAGTTTTCTATACTTTGTATATACAATAAGAAGGGAGCCAATCTATAGATGATTAAACTACAAGATATTGGAACATTTTCAGAACTACCAGAGCTTGCAATGTATATCTATACTGGCGATATTACAGCTTTGCGAGTTGCGAGGGATAAAGGCTGGATTATTGAAGAAGAGATATGTTTAAGTCAGCATACATCATTAAGCCCATTGGATTTAGCGTTGATTGCACAAAGATTGGATGTAGTAAAATTATTAGTTGGATATGGGGTTAATTTAAATGTGGAAAAAAATCCTTCTTTTTTAAGAGCTGTTCGATATTGTAAAGAAAATATAGTACGTTACCTTGTTGAACAAGGAGCAAAATTAGATGGCTATAACCAAGTGGGATCTGGAGCCTATTCTCAGGCCTACTATGGCAATAAAAGAAATATCCCTCTTATTCATGAACTTGGGCTTGATATAAAGCAGCATGGAGGTCCTGTATTGCGTCAGGCTGTGTCGAATTTTGATAAAAAAACAGTCACTTATTTACTTGATCAAGGAGTAGATATTAATTATCAAAAGCCTGATATGGTCTATCCCTATGAAGCAACACCATTAACAGTTGCAACAAGAATGGGAAATATAGCTATGGTGAACTATTTGATTGAACGAGGTGCAAACGTCACTTTAGCGGAGAAAGATGGTGAGAGAGCTTATACAATTGCTGTACGTATGAAAAATATGGAACTAGCAAATTACTTAAAGGCTTTAGAACCAATAGAACTCCATACTATTGAAAACAAAAAAGAGACATTGAAAAAATACAAGTTACCAGATGAATTGATTAATTTTCTGACAGGAGATCGACTACATCTTGAGCTTGCACCAAATGATTATGACATTCACTTTATCGATTTTTTCAAACTAACTGATACAATTGAGATGAAACTAGGTCATAGAGAGCTCCTCCTTCTTTCCGCAAATATCGACAATTACTCTGATTTGCAAATAGTCTGGAACCCAAAAGGAGAAGGCCATATAGGGTGCTATGATGTGGAGCATGAGGAGTATGCTAATTTATGTAGTTTTAAAGAATTTATTGGTAGACCTGAAATATACCTTATCCGTTTTCTTGAAGGAGAACTATAGCAATGTTTTAAGCTACTGATAAAAATGTGAATCAACTGATTAAATGAGCCTTCCTGCTATTCAACTTAAAAGTCGATGAGAGTAAGCATATTCTTTCTAAGAAATATGCTTACTTTTTATTGCTCTATATTCGAAGAGTTGACAAACAAAAAACAATAGAACGTTTAATATATATGGCACAAAAGAACAACAGTAGGGCTATTAACAGGGCGAAGGGGATGCTGAACATAACAGGAAGTTCTACGCCATACCAAAGGCCCATTTTAATTTGATCCACTCCGAATGTTCGTAAAAAACCAGCGAGTATGGATAAGCCAGCGCTTAAAAGTAATCCAACATAAAGTACAGATAATACCACTAAAGCTAATGAGCAAAAAAAAGTCTTTAGCATTTTTAGAAGTATCATTCTTTTTCCCTCCGTATAATGTGGTGCACCTTTGAACTCGAAGCTATCGAATAATCATCCGTATAGTAAAGTGTCCCAATCACACTATTTTCCCCAACATGGACGACTTCCCCTTCCACAAACTCTGCATTCGTATTAGATAATTGTAGGTGTTTTCCACTAATTGTGTGACAGCGTAATATTTTTTTAAATAACGGAAGAAGGGTTATCCTATCCTTTTCTATTACCACATTTTCAGCCCTTAACCTGTCAATTCCGCTTTCTCCCGATAACTTCAAATGAAAGTGATGAGCGATTATTTCCGCAGCCTTGACTATTCCAATGGCATCAAATTGCTCGCTCTGTAATTTCTCTTCAACCATTAGCTTTCCAGAACTATTGATTTTTTGGATAAAACCATTACGTATTTTAATATTCCCAGCATTTGTAAGTTCTCCGATTTGGCAATAATCCTTTAACTTACACGAGCCAGTACTATTAAATATCTGCGCTGTAACTGGATAATAGAAGGAGCTATGACCATGAGTGGACACTTTTATTAAGTGTACTTCTTGTTGTAACGATACAGCGCCTCGAATGTTTAATTGTTCATAATCAGCATCCAAATGTTTAACGGTGCCATTCGTTTGTGTAAGGGTACGGAGTTTTTGAAACATAAAGTCACCTCATTATAATTTAATTAATATATATTTTAATTATTAAAATATATATTAATTAAATTATATGCTACTTCCATTTGTCAAGAACAAAAGCACAGCTTAAATTAAACAATAAAAAAAGGATTTCAATTTGTTGAAATCCTAAAAAATTTTATTCATTAATTGGTTTACTTCGCGTAAGATGTTGGTCATGTCTATGAGTTTATCCTGAGAAAACTTTAAAAAGATTTCTTGAACCTTCATGTCACCAATATTGGTTAAAGCCATTTTGACCACACGTCGATCATTATTTTCTCTAATTCTTTGTATGAGTTCGAGTTTTTCCAGTTTATCGCACATGGAAGTTACAGCTCCGGGTGTTACACTAAAGAATTCAGCAATTTCTGTTGCCTTCATCCCATTATTTATTTTTAGCTGTAGGAGTAATATTAATTGGTTTTGTGATAATGCTTCTCCTTCAGATAAAAGATCTACAAACATTTTCGACTTCTGCTGTATTTCCAGCATTTCTTTCATAATAATTTCTACATTGTTTAGATTTTCTGGCATATAATCACGTCCACTAAAATATTTAATAATTAAATTATATAGCAATTAAATAAATGCTACCAAGTGTAGAATTACTTTAAGAAATATTTATTTTTTAAAAGTCGTACGCATCCATTCGAAAAATCTCTCTTTTTCTTCGAACTGGGGGTAGTGAGCAGATTGTTCATATGCTATGAATTCTTTTTTCTTCGCGATAATTTGGTCGAAGTACTTTTTAGCGCTATTCGATGATGTTTGATAATCATAATCTCCCATTACAAAATAGAAGGGAAGAGTCAGTGAATTGACTTTCGCAGGAAGTGGGGACTGCAAGACTTCGTTTACTAAGACTTCTTGGGATAGGGATATCCCTTTGCTATATCGAATAATATCTAACAAATTATATTCAGTACTAAAAAGCATCCCTAACATATTTCCATCAGGGTTAGTAATAAGTCTTGTAGCTCCACCGTATTTGCTCACTAAATGACGAGGCGTAAATGTTTTACCACTACTAATTTCCTCCATTAACCTCTGTAAATGTGCAACATCCTCTGTGTTACTCTTAAGCTGAGCCTGTTTGATCGTAAAGTGTAAACTGTCCATCTCACTTTCAACGGTATTACTCATTTGACCAATCCCAACATAGGCCTCATATTTATCAGGAGCTTTAGCAGCTGCTTGTGTGGCAATATAGGTACCGTAGGAATGACCAATTAAGATAATTTTTTCTTTATCTAGATGATTAGCAATATAGTCAGTCAGTGCTAGTAAATCCTCCACAAGCAAATCAGATGAAAGATTTGAGTAGTCCTCAAAAAAATGATAAGACTTCCCACTAGCCCTTTGATCATAATTTACCACTGTAAATTCGGTTTCCAATAAATCTTGATATTTTTTAGCGTAGGGTATTTCAGAGCAACCTGGTCCGCCATGGACAAAGATGATTACAGGATTATTTTTGTTATGGCCTCGTATCATGATTTCATGGTCACTGCCGTTAATTTCTACCTGTTCTAGCGTACTGATGCTGTTCATGTCTTCTATAGATGATGTCCATGTTGGAAATACAAGTGTTAATAATAGTAAGGAGGTCATAATCAAGACAAGATATTTAATGAACTTTTTAATCCTTTTCATACAATACCTACTTTACATGCGTTTCATAAAGCTAGCATGATACATTTTTCTTTTATACACATAAAAATACATACTCAGAGGCCACCAAAGTGTCACAAAAATAGGGTAAATCGCCCATATAACGCTTGGTGAAGAAACAACATTTACTGTAATGAAAAAGATACTAATTAGTATCGTAGCTGTAACGGAGAATGCTACAAAGGTTTTTCGTTGCGCGTGATATAAAGCTAGAGGCCACCATATCACTAAAAAAGCAGGATAAATTGCCCAAGGGTATTGAGGAGATACAATCATATTCAATATAGAGTAATAGATGATGGTAGAAGCACATCCAATTAGAGCTGTTTTTAACGTTTTTGCCTTTTCATCTAAGTACATGAGGATTGGCCACCAGATAATTGGATAAATCGCATAGATAAACCATAAATGATCTGGTGCGTAAATATAATTTTCAACTATTAGAAATGTAATAATTAAGGCACTACAAACAATTGAGTATTGTTTATACAATTTTTTAGCCATAAAGAATAACGTAATAGGCCAAAGCAGTAGCAATAAGCATGGATATACAAACCACATTGTTTGAGGAGATGTCGTATAATTAACAACCCCTAAAAAAATCATTGTCATCAAGCTCCCCGCTATAGAAAAGTTAATAAAGTTCCTCATGTTTATTCACCCCATTTCTTACGAGACCACACAAAGTACATCGATAAAGGCCACCAAAGAATGGCGAAAATCGGATAGATTGCCCAAATAGTATGTGGTGTGTAATAAAGATTAATAAAAATAAAAAATGCAATGATTAAGCCACTACCCCAAATTGAAAATTCTAAGTTTAATTTAGCCATGTTTTTCTTCGCTGGTTCTTTAACACCTAACTCTTGCTTTAAGTCTTCGATATCTCCAAATTCTACAATGGCTTTATTAATGGCATCCTCTTGTTCTTTACCTTGGTCCATCAAATAAAATACTTTTTCTTCAAGATTTTCAATGATTTCTTGTTTAACCATTTCCGTTTCGTTAGTTCGAGGAATGTCTTTAAAAAGCTCATCAATATGGTTTTTTATTCTTTTCATTCTAAGCCCTCCATAAATAAATCGATTATTTCCTTTACTTCCGACCATTCTTTCACTAGCTCATTTAAATAGGCCTTACCTAGTGATGTAATACGGTAATACTTTCTTTTGCCTCCATGTGAGACATCTCCATAATAGGCTTCAATAATTTCTTTTTTTTCGAGACGTTGAAAAACTGCATACAAAGTTGCTTCCTTGATTTGAAACCGATTGTTTGTACGGAGACTTATTTCCTGAGAAATTTCGTAGCCATAACGGTCTTTTTCTGAAATTAACCGTAAAATAATCGAATCCAAATGTCCTCGGATAATATCACTGCGAACCATAAGTCACCTACTTTTTTTATTGCTCTATCTGTCAGAGTAATAGTAGCAAACATTACTCTGTCTGTCAAAGTAATTTATTCCCCTTTTTTTACAATGATGATGAGATTTTCAATAAAAAAACCCATTCGCTGAAAAGCCCAAAAGGACTATTTCATAGCGAATGGAGTTCGAGTACTCTTTTTACATATACAATGCAGCAAGGAAAATCCCTAAAGACTCCTCGTAAATGTCATCAAACTGGCTGATTGGTAAAGGATTTGTACCACTTCCTAATTCAACAGTGAAGCCTGGTCTACGCCAATCTTGAATAAACCAATCTTTATAACCAGCATAGCTTCCAGCAGATTGAACGGGCTCATAGCCACTTACTCTACTAAATTCATTTACAAGCACCTCTGATTCTGGGGGCTCTAGATTTTCAAAACCCCAATATATGACACGTCCCTGTGTATGAAAGGCTAATACTCTTGAAAAATCACGTTGCTTGGTCAAATCAGCCATTGCAATGGCTTCAGGTTCAGATAGTGGTCTTTCACCACCATAATCTCTTGGCCCTGGTGTTTTTGGATTACGGGCACTTTCAAGCTCCCATTTGGCAGGGAATTGGTCATTCAAATCAATTCCATGAATATTTGCTTTCCAGCCAGAAAAATCAGCGTTATCATTATTCCATGCAATTAGTTGATTTCTTAATGCTTCATCATTTGGTGGGCCTTGTATTACTAAATCAACGCCATCAGGATTTACCATAGGAACGATAGAAAGGAATGTTTGCTGATAAAGAGAAAATGGAGAAATTCCACGAATACTACTTTGATTGGTGAGGGCGAGCAAATAGTCATTTAAAAATGTTAGAATAATAGGTGTAGTAATCCATTCGTTTGCATGGAAGGAGCCATTATAGTGTACACGTTTTGCACCATGGCCAATCGACAGCTCAGGTAGCTCCTTCCCTAAAACGGAACTGCCAATGTTTGAGCTATGAAGAAAAGGATATGCATCAAGGAGCTTTCTGAGATCATTTATCAGATGGGTATACGTGTAAGTTTGCTTACCTTCAACTAAACGCCATGTGATACGTTGGGGTATGCGAATCATTTGACCGATTTGTAATCGATTTGGATTGAGATCAGGATTAACAAGCAATAGGGCGACTAGGGGGAGGTTTCGGCTCTGGGCAATCTGCCAAAAAGAGTCTCCTTGTTTAATTTGATAGTTGTTGGTCACAAAACCAGGAATACGAACCCGTTGTCCAACTCTTAAAAATTGGGGATTTATATTTTCATTAGAATCTAAAATGAGTTGAAGAGGAATTTTAAATACCTCACTGAAATGCCAAAGTGAATCTCCTGGTCTTACGATAATATCCACATGTTTTCTCTCCTTAATTAGAAATGGTTCAATATAAAATGTATATGAAAAATACAGAGACTTATTGATACAAAATCAGCAAAATTTCTTTATTTTGAATCTAAAATAGGAGAAAATGAGTTATTTTTACATGTATACTAGTAATCATACTAAAGTAAAAGAAAGGTAAAGGTAGGAAAACCAAATGTTAAATAGATTAAAATTGGGTATACGCTCAAAGATTTCATTAGGTTATATCGTAATCATTCTTTGCCTACTTGCGGCAGTTGTCATATTAAATAATCAAATTACATCTTTGCAGAAGGAAAGAAATTTTATTATTAAGTACGATTCCAATGTTCTAACTTTAACCAATGAAATTGAAAAATATATATTGGATATGGAATCAAGTCAACGGGCTTTCATCATTACGGGTAAGCAGAGTTATCTGGAACCCTATGATAATGCAGCTGAAAATTGGAAAATAGATTTTAATGAACTCTATCAACAAATGAAAGATAAACCAGCTCAGCAGGACAAACTTAAAGAGATAGAGGAAACAATTGAACATTGGATAGCAACGTCAGGCGAACCAACTATTCAATATAAAAAGGATAATAATATAGAAGCATTAAATGATTTTTTTAAAGTGGATAATGGTCGTCAGGATATGGAAAAAATGCGCAAACTATTCGATTCATTCCGTGCCACTGAAAATGCTTATACACAGGCAAAGGCAAATCAGTTAGACAAGCAAAATAGTAAATTAACTAGTGCTTTATTTGGGATCTTAATTTTAGTTTCTACAATAGCTATTGCTATCGCTAGTGGCATTTCCCGTTCAATTGTAAAAACGATAACGGAAGTAACACAAACAATTCAAGAAATAGCAGCTACAAAAGGTGATTTTACAAGAAGAATCCATGTGAATACAAACGATGAAGTGAATGAACTTGCTAATGCAACGAATACGCTTTTAGAGTCCGTCGAAAAGAGGGAATGGCTACAAAGCAATGTAGCTGAAATCGTGACAAATTATCAAGGTATTTCAGCAATTACAAAATTAGCGGAGACCTTCCTATCAGAAGTAGCACAGAAAACCCAAGCATCCCTTGGCGCATTTTATGTTCGGGAAGTAACAGAGAACCAAGTACAGTTTGTGAAAAAGGCTGCTTTTGCTGACACGGATGATTGTGTTGGCATGGAGAGTTTCAAAATAGGACAAGGGTTAATCGGTCAATGTGCATTAGAAAAGAGAGTGCTATTCTATGATAATATTCCGAGAGACTATCGTTTAATCAAAACGGGATTAGGTGAAATTAGACCACAAAATATTTTATTGATTCCTGTCATTTTTGAAAATGAAGTTATAGCGGTTGTTGAAATAGCAACAATGGCTAAATTCAGTAAGTTACAGCAAGAATTAGTGAGACAGGTTACTGAAACCTTTGGACTAACAGTTAATAGTGTTTTAGGGCGTATGGAAATTGTACGTCTATTGAATGAATCTAGAGCAATGACAGAGGAATTACAGGTCCAATCAGAAGAGCTTCAAACACAATCAGAGGAATTACAAATGCAGACAGAAGAGCTGACTATGATTAATGAGCAGCTTGAGGAACGCACGAAAGAGGCAGAGTCCAAATCAAGAGAGCTAGAGAAAGCGAAGAAGGAATTAGAAGAAAGTGCAGAGCAGCTTATCCTTAACTCTAATTACAAATCCGAATTTTTAGCGAATATGTCACATGAATTAAGAACACCTTTAAACAGCATATTAATATTATCGGAAATGCTAGCAGAAAATAGCCAACACAATCTAACGGACGAGGAAGCAGAGTTTGCTAAAGTTATTCATTCTTCAGGAGAGGACTTGCTTGCTCTAATCAATGACATATTAGATTTATCTAAAGTGGAGGCCGGGAAGCTTGATATTATTTTTAATGAAGTGAATATGAGCGAAGTACCTGTACAAATTGAACATACCTTTGCACCAGTTGCGAGGAAGAAAAACTTAGCATTCCATATTTCAAAGGCGGATCATGTAGTGGATGTATTCTATACGGATGAGAAGAGATTCCAGCAAATCTTAAAGAATTTATTATCGAATGCCTTTAAATTTACTGAGCAGGGATCTGTCACATTAGACATTAACCAGCTTACACCACAACAACTAACAAACAATATGCAGGATATAAGTACGGATTGGTTAGAAATTACTGTTTCAGATACAGGAATAGGTATTCCAAAAGACAAACACCAGCTGATTTTTGAATCATTCCAACAAGCAGATGGAGCTACGGTCCGAAAATATGGTGGAACGGGTCTTGGTCTTTCTATTTGTAAGGAATTTGCAAAATTACTTGGTGGATGGATTACATTACAAAGTACTGAAGGACAAGGTAGTAGCTTTACGTTAACGATTCCGAGTCTACCAAATGGAATTGAAGAGGAGCATTGCCAAAAGCTTGCCATGAACGAAGTGGCAGTGACGACGGTGGAAGAGGAACAAATCAAAGAGCAGCCAGTAGCAATGGAAGAAGCCCTTCAACATGAGGTTGAGGTGTTTCAAGGGAAAAATATTTTAATAGTTGATGATGATAACCGTAATATTTATGCGTTGAAAACGGCATTAGAAAAAAGAGGCATGCATATTCTAGTTGCCAAAGATGGACTAGAATGTTTAGAGGTCTTGCAGGCTAATCCAGATATCGATCTTGTTCTGATGGATATAATGATGCCTAATATGGATGGCTATGAAGCAATGACTATTATTCGTCAGCAAATGAAACGTATCGATTTGCCAATCATTGCATTGACTGCTAAAGCGATGAAAAATGACCGTGATAAATCATTGCAGGCAGGTGCATCTGATTATATTAGTAAGCCATTAAATTTAGATCAATTAATATCAGTTTTAAGAGTATGGTTAGTTTCTAAGGGGAGTTAATGAACATGGAACAACAATTTCAGCCTTTGGAGCAAAATATACAATTAAATAGGCATACAAATTTAGAAATTGATTTGTTACTAGAAGCTATTTATCGTTTATCGGGTTATGATTTTCGGCAATATAATCGTTCATCCATTTCACGCAGAATCTACAATAGGATGGGGATAAATAACATCCCAACGATTTCACGTGTACAAGAAAAGGTCATTCATGATAAAGAATTTTTAGAGCAGATATTAAATGATTTTTCGATAAATGTAACGGAGATGTTCCGCAATCCTAGCTTTTTTAAGGCCTTTCGTGAAACGGTCATCCCTGTTTTACGAGAATATCCAGAAATCCGTATTTGGCATGCAGGCTGTGCAACAGGTGAAGAAGTATATTCTATGGCTATCTTGCTTCAAGAAGAGGGGCTAATAGAGAGATCTGTAATTTATGCAACAGATATGAACGAGCAAGTATTAGAAAAAGCTAAGAAGGGGGCCTTTCCAATTCATAAAATGCAGGCATATACAAAAAACTATATGCTTGCTGGAGGTGCCCATGCTTTTTCAGAATACTATCAAACAGATTATCAATATGCTTACTTTCATCCAACATTATTGAAAAATATTATTTTTGCTCAACATAATTTAGTAACAGATCATTCATTTAATGAATTTCATGTTGTTCTGTGCAGAAATGTTCTTATTTATTTTTCACCTAAGCTTCAGAGCCAGGTACATCAATTATTTTATGAAAGTCTAAGTGACAAAGGTTTTTTATGCTTAGGGGATAAAGAAACATTGCGATTTGAAGAGGTTATTTCAAAGTATAATGAGATTTCTGGAAACGAAAGAATTTATCAAAAAATGTATTAATGAGTAAGAGGCTATCTTTAATGGATAGCCTCTGCTTTTTTATATAGTATTAGTGCTAGCTTGAATCATTAAAACACACATGTCATCAGGCTGATTCTCTTGTTTATCCTTAGGCAAAAGGTTATCGATTAGGCATTGCGAATAATCCCACTTGGAGGATGTTAGCGTTTGCAAATGCTTTTCTGATTCTAATTCACAGGGTCCCATTGCTTCTAACACACCGTCTGTAAATAACACAATTTGAATGTCATGCTCATATTGGATAAATTGCTTTTTCACTTTTATTTCATCAAAGAACCCGACTGCACAGCTACCCTGATCTAATGGAATACATGTTTTTTCATCGATTAGTGCATATCCAGGAGGATGGCCAGCATTTATGTACTCGACTGTTTTTTGCTCTGTATCAATGATTAAATAAATCGCTGTAAAATAATAAAGATTATTCTCTTTCCCATCTTGTAATAGCGTCATATAACGATTCAGTTCTTGGATGACAAGCTCAGGTTCAACCAATTGCTTAACCGCCTCTCTTAGAACAGAGGAGATGAACATACAAACCAACGCTGCAGATATACCGTGACCCATCATATCCAATAATATTATGGCATAACGATGATCGTCTATTTTGTACCAATAATACATATCTCCTGCCAAATTAGAGGATGGTAAATAAGAAACTTCAATACGGATGTCCTTCTCATTTAACGGTGGGCTAAGAAGACTCCTTTGTACATGGGTTGCTAAATCTAGTTCATATTGTATTTTCTTTTCATGCTGTGTGTGCCAGTCTAATTCTGCCTTTAAACGTAAGGCAACACGCATTCTGGCAAGTAGCTCTGTTTTATTAATTGGTTTAGTAATATAATCTACACCACCAATGTCTAGGGCTTCTGCCAGTTTGTTTTTATCCTCGAGTGCTGTAACAAAAATGATTTGAATATCTTTTAATCTCTCATTTTGCTTAATGCGTTTGCAGGCCTCAATACCATCTACTTCCGGCATCATAATATCTAACAAAATTAAATCTACTGAATTTCCTGTCGGATTGGGTGCATCTAATTGTAAATAATCAAATAGCTCATAAGCAGATGAAAGAGAAACACAGTTATCATAACCTGCATTTTTTAGTATTTTCTCAATGACAAATAAATTGACTTGATTGTCATCTACTAGAAGAATGGTCATAGTACTTTCCCCTTACTCTGATTGAATTGTGCAGATTATTTTTCTCATATATAAAATACTTTCAACTTAATCATTATACAAAACATCAGAGAATAAAGGTATTTTGGCGATTTGAATGTATGGTTTACTAGGTATATGAAGTAGAAGGGCGTTATATTTTCGCTTTTTTAAATCCTTGGTAGATATCAAATGCATTTGCTAAAACAGCAATAATCATACTGACAAGTAGGATTTTATCAATAGTGAAGGCAACTTTAGCTGAGGTTGTTTCTGTAATAGCCGCAATATAAGGGATAGAGGCGCTGTGAATAAAATCTTGGTGTATCGCTATTAAAATAAACACAATTGTTCCTACACTTTGAAGTAGTGCATTAGTGATGGCGATAGGCATTGTCCACTGTCCTGCACGCCATTTTAATAAGGTTAAAGTTAGACTTAGGATAATACATAGTAAGACCATGGGAACAAACGATTGTAAAGTATTTTGATTAAAGATAGGCATAACAAATTTCAAGCTGCCGTTGTCATTCGTTGTATAAATACCTAAAAGACGATAGGCATTCCAGTAAACAAAAGAAAAAATAAGTATTCCTAAAAGGCTAAAAATCGTATCACTTATAGGAATGATTTTATCTTTGGGAATCTTTTTAATTTGTATTAAATCATCAGGTGACCATGGCTTGGTATCTCTCAGAAAAGGGATCGAAAGCTTTTCAGCCCCAGAACGGCCCTTAATGATAAAAATAACCGTAACCCAAAACAAAACGTGAAATAACACAGCAATAATTGCAACAATCATCCCTACAAATGCTGTAATAATGGTTGTGAGAAGTGCTTCTTCTCCAGAATAGAGAACCATCTTCTCTATTATTTGAACAATGATCGTAATAAGAATTGCCCAAGGAATAATTAGCTTGATGGTTCTTGTATATTGTTCAAAATTCTTTGGACCAATTAAAAAGTGGGGAGTATCCTGATAGCGTGCAGCAACTTCTGAAGGGCTTCCAAGCTTCTTAATTACTTCCTTCACCTCAGATTCTGTATATTGCTCTGGCAACATATCCTCAATAGTAGCCTTTAGTTCAACCTTGATTATCTCACGTTTATTTTTATGTAGCCTTTTAGTCACTTCGTGAATATATGAATCAATTAAAGTCATACATTTTCCTCCTTTAATCATTTTCAGTACTCATTAATTAGTCGTGGTAATATATGTTATTATGGGGTATAAAAATTAATATGAAAAATTCGTGAACAACATGCAACAATTTGAAAATGGAGGGGACATGATGAGGGTTGTAGAGAAATTATTAAAAGAGCAAGATTTTGTAGCCTTTGTGAATATCGTTGTAGGAGCGTATCCAGGAAGATTGAATGGAACACAAATAACAAAAGAACAGCTGAAAAAGCTCTTTATGCAAAATCAGAGCAATGATGAATCTCTTCATTATTACGGACTTTGGGAAAAGGACAAACTTATTGGTGGTATGCGACTACATGACTTTCAAATGAATCTGTTCTCTAAAATGCTACCAATTGGTGGGGTAGGACTTGTTGCAGTTGATTTATTACATAAAAAAGAGAAGGCTGCAAAAGAATTAATCCAACATTTCTTTAACATCTTTTTAGAAAAAAATATTCATTTTTTGGCCTTGTATCCGTTTAGACCAGATTTTTATAAAAAAATGGGTTTTGGCTATGGACCGAAAATCTATCAATACTTGGTAGAGCCTTCAAGCTTCCCGAAAGGACCAACCAAAAAGCACCTTAAATATTTGACAGTTGAAGATCAACAACAGCTAGTAGATTGCTACAACAGGGTAGTAGCAAAAAAACATGGGATGTTTCTTAAAACACAATCGGAACTATCTTTTATTTTTAATAATCCAGATAACTATGTGATTGCAATGGAACAGGAAGGTACAGTTCAGGGCTATATTGCCTTTTCTTTTAATAAACAAAGCGATAGTAATTTTATGCTAAATAATTTGGTCATTAAGGAGTGGATCTATGAAACTCCGGAGGCTTTGCTAGAGCTTAGTACATTTTTAAACAGTCAAGCAGATCAAGTAAACCGAATCGAATGGAATACACAAGAAGAAAATGTCCATTTCTTTTTAGAGGATGTAAGAAATGGCACAAATCATTTAATTCCAAGTGTCTATCACGCAAGTGCCGTGTCAGGAATTGGTCTAATGTACCGTATAATTAATGTGAAGGGCTTTTTTGATGAGCTACTAACACGCAATTTTAACGGTGTCACTTTGACCTTTAAATTGAATGTTATGGATTCGTTACTGGCAAAAAATAATCAGCAACTTATTGTTGAGGCTGTTAACGGTACAATTAAAATGCTAGAAAGTGATAGCTATGATGTTGAAGTAACGATAGATGTAGCTGAGCTTTCATCACTAGTAATGGGCGTAGTAACGGTCCAAGAGCTATTTATGCTGAGTCGAATACAGATTAGTGATAATCAGTATTTACAGGCTTTACAGCAATTCTTCTATGTGTTTGAAAAGCCCACATGTATATCTGCATTTTAGAATGGGCGTGAGGGCTTTTAATCTTTTTTAATGAGAATGGAAGAACGTGTTGGCCTTTCAAGTGGCGTTATATTAATAATAAAGTAGCTTATGATTAGTATGAGGATAATTAATGAATAAATTAACGTATTTAGAGGATGATCATGCTCCACAATAATTAGTCGAATCATTGCTGTGATACCTATATAGATAAAATAGCGAAGTGGAAAATGGTAATCCTCCTTAAAATATTTAATGATCATTGTGATGAATTCGAAATATAAAAAGAAAATAAGAATATTGGCAAGGAATAGTTTATAATCACCATCTTCCTTAGCGAATAGTAATATTTTAAGAAATTCAATTAGCTCCTTAAATAATAAAAAGCAGAGAATCAGTGCTAATAGTACAAGGCAAACATTGAGAAAGAGCTGTAGAGATTTTGGCACAGCTTTAATGAGCTGTAAATAAGTCGTATTTTTTTGATTCATCCAATTCCTCCAATCGGTTTTGTAAATACATCATCATATGGTCGAGTAGTAGTGTATTATGATATAAATATAACAATTTGTCGTAAATCTTTTCTTAGTATTTTGTAAAGTTTTGGTATATTTTAATGAAAGAAAGTTTTCAAAATAATTTAGTGGTATGCTAAAATAGATGTGCATGAATATAAAATATAAAAGGGGTTTTTAAAATGGCAAAATCTGCAAAAACTGATGCGAAAATTACACCAGAACGTTTAGAAGAAGCGTTAAATGTTCGTGATCGACTTATTATCGAGCTACTGGTACAAGTACTTGATGAAAAGCTAGTAATTGAGCGTCCTGTATTACGTGAACGTCTAGGGAACCTTGTAGATCTTGCAGATCACGATGCAGAGCTTAAGGAAACAATCCACGCAGTAATTAACAAACTATAATGTAAAAGAGGAATGCTACGGATATGCGTAGCATTCTTTTTTATATAGTATTTTATCATGTAAAGCGTTCTACCAAGTCGTACATGCGCTCTGCCTCTGTATGAAGCTCCATAGAGGAGTGCATGATAGATGTCACTGCTGACTTTTGTTCGTCAATAGAAGCGTTAATTTGTTCGGTAGCTGCGGCAGATTGTGTAGCGACACTTGCTATTTCATTGATGGCGTTCATCACGACTATTCGATTTTCCGCCATGTCATTCATTCCTTTGTCTAAAGAAACAAGGTGCTTTGTAATGCCATGAATGGAGTCTGCTAGGAAAGTAAAGGCTCCCTTTACTTCCGTAATCGACATGGCCTGATTTTGTGACAGTTGGAGCGTGTGTATCATTTTTGAATCTGAATTAGCGGTATCGACCTCAATACGCTGTAATAGGTTTCTAACCCGATTAGTAGCTTCATTCGTATCCTCAGATAAATGACGGACTTCCTCAGCTACGACAGCAAACCCTTTGCCATGTTCACCTGCACGGGCTGCTTCAATACTTGCATTTAGCGCTAATAGATTTGTTTGTTCAGAAATGGATGTAATTGTTTGTACGACTTGATGAATTTCTTTCATTTGGCTCGTCAAACTTGAGAAAGTTGTTCTTAATTCCTCAATCACTTGCGTAAACTCACTTGAATTTTGTAGTAATACATCTACTTTTTGTCTACCGTTTTCTTGTGATTGATTAATGATATTCATATTTTCTGTAATCTCACTATATTTATCTGTAGCATTTGAGATAAGTGAGGACAGTGTTTCTACTTTACTAATGGCCATTTCTGCTTCCTCAGCTTGTACTACAGCTCCCTTAGATATATCATTGATGGCTTGATGAATTTCATCAGCAGAAGCAGTCGTCTCCTCAGTAATGGCACTCAGCATTTCTGAAGAAACGCGCATTTGGGACGCACTATCCTTTGTATTGTTGACCATTTCGTGTAAGCTATGTTTCATATTATTCACGTTACTAGCTAGTATACCTAGTTCATCTTCTGTAGTAACAGGTATGTCATCACCAGTTAGCTTGCCTTTAGCAATATCAGATGTAATGACCATAATTTTTCGTATATAGGTTGTCATTCGTCCAGAGAAGAACCAGAAGAGTGATACACCAATAATCGTTGCAAGGATGGTCATGCCTAGTGTGTAGTATAAAACGTTATTCGTACCTGCATTAAAGTCCATTTCGTATGTACCAGCTGCTATAATCCAGCCCCAATGCTTGTCCTTTTCTACATACGTTATCTTAGGCGCAACGATTTCAGGATTTGAGGGAAGGGCCCAATCATAACGTACATATCCTCCTCCAGCATTTGCTGCTTCAATCATTTCTCGTACAAAATAGCGCCCATCCTCTGTTTGTAAATCTGAAATATTTTGTCCTTCTAGGGATGGATGAGTTTCAACCATACCACTATCTTGGAAAGCATAGAAATAAAAATTATCTCCATATTTAACAGGATTATCAATGGATCTTTTGTTATCTTCAATTTTATTACCAACGATCTGTGTTCTAGCACTTTCCTGAGCTTCTTCTAGCGTTAATTTCCCATTTTGAACTTGAGTATCTAACTGTGCAATTAGTTCAAGTATGCCAAGTGTGCCATTTTTAAGACTATCTCGACCTACCTGATCGAGTTCTCCTTTCACCACCATATAATTGACGGTTCCAACTAGTCCTGTTGATAGTAGAATAACTATAATAGCAAGACTAACAAGTTTATTACGTACTGACTTCATAAGATACAACCCCCGTTCCTTCATTCCTTCAATATAGTTCTATTATAATATATAATTTTTTAATAAAATAGAAAATTCTGAAAATAAATACGGTATTTTAAGTGAAATAGGTCCAAAAAAATCACCCCAATCAAGAGTAAAAAACAGCTCTTAATTGGGGTGATGTTGAAGCTTAATATAGCAGGTTTACATCGATTAATACACTTTATCTCCATTGAAAATAGAGTTCTTTACGATTACATAATCAACATTGCGAATAGCCTCTAGCTTTGTGCCACCAGCATATGAAATAGATGACTGTAAATCTTGTTGCATCTCGATTAACGTATCTTTGATGCTACCTTTATGTTCAACGTACATTTTCTTACCTTCGACGTTTTTACGTTCACCTTTTTGGAATTCAGAAGCAGAGCCGAAGTATTCCTTCACTGTTCTACCCTCGATTTCGATTGTTTCACCAGGTGACTCTTCATGACCAGCGAATAATGAACCGATCATTACCATTGAAGCACCAAAACGTACAGATTTAGCGATATCTCCATGTGTACGAATGCCACCATCAGCAATAATTGGTTTTGTAGCAGCCTTTGCACACCAACGTAGTGCAGCTAGTTGCCAGCCGCCAGTACCAAAACCTGTTTTGATTTTAGTAATACATACTTTACCTGGTCCAATCCCAACTTTTGTTGCATCTGCACCAGCATTTTCAAGCTCGCGCACCGCTTCAGGTGTTCCTACATTACCTGCGATGACAAAGCTTTTTGGTAAATGCTTTTTAATATGCTGAATCATACGAATAACAGCATTTGAATGACCATGTGCAATATCAATTGTAATAAAATCAGGTACCAAATTAGCAGCTGCTAATTCTTCAATAAATGTATATTCCTCTTCTTTTACACCAACGCTAATAGAAGCAATTAAGCCATTTCTTTGCATTTCTAGAATAAAGTTTCGACGAGTTTCTGGTTGGAAACGGTGCATGATGTAAAAGTAACCGTTTTCAGCAAGTTTCTTTGCAAGATTTTCATCGATAATTGTTTGCATATTTGCAGGTACTACTGGAAGTTTAAAAGTGTGACCACCTAAAGTAACAGAAGTATCACATTCTGAACGACTTTCTACAATACATTTTGCGGGAATTAGTTGAATATCCTCATAGTCAAATACGTTATCCATTATATACACTCCTAAAATACGAATATTTTTTAAGATTTAATTTAAATTGTTCGCCATTTGGTAATTTACATGATTTTTGAGTAAATGTCAAAGCTTTTGTGAAAATAAATAAAAAATTTAAAAAGAAAGGAGACAACTTACTTTGAAGATGAAATATTCTAGTTATAATTTGTGTTATGTTTTGTAATCCATGTACAATAGAATTGTTTCAAAAAATGACAAAGGAGTGTTGAAAATGGCAGTAGAGGTTTATTTGAATTTTAATGGAAATTGTCGAGAGGCAGTTGCGTTTTACGAAGACGTTTTTAATACGGACAAGGCTGAAATTATGACGTTTGGAGAGACACCACAAAATCCAGACTATCCATTACCAGAAGAAGCAAAAGATCTTGTCATGCATACACGACTTATTGTATTCGGTAGTAGAATTATGTTCTCAGATACATTTCCAGGCATGCCATTTTCCACAGGGAATAATGTCACATTAGCTGTTGTATCCGATGATGAAGAGCAAATGCGTCAAGCATTTGATAAGCTTAAAGAAGGTGGTAACGTGAGAATGGAGCTTCAAGAAACATTTTGGAGCAAATGTTACGGCTCACTTACAGACAAATTTGGCGTTGAATGGCAATTTAGCCATGAGGTAAATGAATAATTAAATAACAAGATAAAAGCACGATGATAGGGCTAAACCAAGTATCATCGTGCTTTCTTATTTAGTAATTAAAACGATCTACATAGCCTTGTAATTCATCTGCCATATCAAGCAATGTTTTAGCAGAAGAGGCGATTTCCTGCATGGAAGATAATGTTTGTTCCGTTGAAGCGGCAACCTCTTCAGATGCAGCTGCGTTTAGTTTTGCATGATCTGACAGTTCAATAGCAGTAGCGGATACCTCCTCTACAACGGCAGACATTTCTTGTGCTGAAGCTGATATATCCTCCATTTTAGGAGCAATTTCTCGAAGACTTCCCACGATACTTGTAAATTTCTTTTTCGTATCCTCGGATAGCTGTAAACCTTCTTGAACGTCTGCAGAAGCTTTCGTCATCGTTTGTACAGATTTAGCAGTATCTTGTTGTATGCCAGTAATCAGAGTAGAAATTTGCTCTGCTGATTGATGAGATTGCTCCGCTAATTTACGTACTTCATCTGCTACAACTGCAAAGCCTTTACCGTGTTCACCTGCTCGTGCTGCTTCAATAGCAGCATTAAGAGCAAGAAGGTTTGTTTGGTCTGAAATAGCGCTAATAATTTCTATAATGGAGCCAATTTCTTTTGTACGATCAAATAGGGATTTAATCATCGTATCGGATTGAGCCACAGAATCATGAATGGATACCATTTGATTAACAGTGTGCTCAACAGATTGACTACCTTCTTCCGCTAATTGGATGGCCTGGCTGGATAGGTCTGAAACTTGTAGGGCACTATCTGCTACCTCTACAACACCTTTTGCAATCTCCTCAATAGAAACAGCATTTTGATCGATTCCTGTTGTTTGTTTTTCCGTACTAATCGCTACCTGTTGCATAGCCTCTGTCACTTGCTCAGATGTAGCGATATTTTGCTCAGCATTCGCTGAAAGGCCTTGTGCCGAGGTTTGAACATGTTGTGAGCTTTGATCAACATTGCGGATCAGTCTTTTTAAGCTAACTTTCATTGAGACAAATGCTTCAGCAAGCTGTCCTATTTCATCTTTGGTATGAATATCAATAAACTCTGTCAAATCACCTTCACTAATTTTAAGAGCACTTTGCTGTAGTTGTTTAATTGGGTTAACAATAGATTTAATCATTGAGAGCATAAAGATAATACCAACAATAATAGAAATACCAATAATAAGTAATGTAATAGTAAAGGTTGAGGTAGCAGCGTTAGTAGCCTCTGCAATGAACATTGTACCAATTATCTTCCAGCCTGTGATTTCATTTGTTTCAAAGCGTAAATGACGGTCACCTTCAGTAATAATACCTTCCTGCTTTTCGTAAATTTTTGAAACATAATCTTCCGTTGCCTCTGTGCCGCTTTCCTTATCTTTTTGAGCAATATATAACTTATTATTATCTAATAGAGAGGCAAAGCCCGTTTCTCCAATACGTGTTTGATCTGTCAGTGCACTTAGAAGAGAGATATTTAAATCTAAGGCAATTACGCCAGAATCATCAGGAAGAGCTTGCATAACTGTCACAACGATGTTATTTGTTGATTTCGAGATATATGGAGAAGTGATGGATACATGCCCTTTATTATCAATGGCTTCTATATACCAAGGACGTTTACGAGGATCATAATCACTTGCATAGTCATGGACAGGTTCATCAATGATTCGCCCATCAGCAGTCCCTATATATACTAGCTCCACTTCTGGGTGTGTATTTACATATTCTTGAAAAAGCCCTTTTAATTCAGCTTTTTTATCATCTTGTAAATAAGACTGATTTATTTTCTTGGCAAAATATTCGATATCATGAACTCTAGGAGCAATTGTATTGGTAATATTACTATTAAGCATACGCACACTTTCCTTGGCGCTTGCTTGCTGCTCTTCGAGTATTTGATTTTTGGTACTTTTAAAGGAGGTGTACCCGATTAAAAGTGCGGGAATGAGAAGTATGACTAAAAATGCAAAGATGAGTTTCTTTCTTAAACTAATTCGTTTCATATAGTATTCCTCCTTAAACGACATTATTGAAGTGTAATAGAATTAACTACGTGATTGGTTTTATTACACTAGTAGACTCCTAAGTCGTTCAAATGTTTAATCTGATTCTAAGAGGAAAATGAATAATAATCAACACAATTTTCTGAAAAATCTGGAAAATAAAGTTATGCAACGCTATTATTTGTAGAAAAATATCTTATTTTGTAATTTCCTATCTTTTTGGAATAGAAAAAATCTGAGTTCAATACTATCGTGAACTCAGATCTAGCAGTTAAATAATTAATATTTAAAACGATTAACATAACCCTGCAATTCATCCGCCATATCAAGTAGAGTTTTGGCAGACAAAGCCATATCTTGCATAGAAGATAAAGTTTGTTCCGTTGAAGCAGCAACTTCTTCTGTAGCAGCAGCATTTAATTTTGCGTGATCGGAAAGTTCAATAGCAGTCGCTGAAACTTCTTCTACAACGGCAGACATTTCTTGAGCAGATGCTGAAATATCCTCCATTTTCGGCGCGATGTTTCGAAGACTTTCGATAATGCTCGCGAATTTTCTACTTGTTTCTTCTGTCAATTGTAAGCCCTCTTGAACATCTGTCGACGCTTTGACCATTGTCTCTACAGATTTTGCCGTATCTTGCTGAATAGTAGTTATAAGCGCAGAAATTTGCTCTGCTGATTGATGAGATTGCTCTGCTAATTTGCGTACTTCATCTGCCACTACCGCGAAGCCTTTGCCATGTTCTCCTGCTCTAGCAGCTTCTATAGCTGCATTAAGCGCTAGTAAATTCGTTTGATCTGATATAGCACTAATCATTTCTAAAATGGAACCAATTTCTTTCGTGCGATCATACAGTGCTTTAATCATTGTATCTGATTGAGTTACAGAATTATGGATAGAATTCATTTGCTGTACCGTTTGTTTGACAGATTGTCCACCTTCTTCTGCCAATTGGATAGCATGACTAGATAGGTCAGAAACCTGCATGGAACTGTCTGCCACTTCAACAACGCCTTTAGCAATTTCTTCAACTGAAATGGCATTCTGAACAATACCTGTTGTTTGTTTTTCTGTACTAATTGCCATTTGGTGCATGGCATCGGCAACTTGCTCTGAAGCAGCGATGTTTTGTTCTGCATTAGCAGATAAATTTTGAGCGGCTGTTTGGACATGTTGTGAGCTTTGATCAACATTACGAATTAATTTTTTTAAGCTCACCTTCATAGAGATAAAGGCTTCTCCAAGCTGACCTATTTCATCTTTAGAATGGATTTCAATAAACTCCGTTAAATTACCGTCACTAATTTTTAATGCGCTTTGCTTCAATTGATTAATTGGGTTAACAATAGACTTTATCATAAAGAGCATGAAAATAACGCCAATGAGAATGGAAACAATAATGATAATTAAATTTATATTCAATGTGGATGCTGCAGCTTTTGCAGCTTCCGCAGTAAACATTGTACCAATTACCTTCCAACCCGTTAACTCATTCGTAACAAATTGTAAGTGACGGTCTTTTTCAATGATAGTACCGCTTTTCTGCTCATAAATTTTTGTTATGTAGCTTTCCGTTGCCTCTGTACCACTTTCTTTATCTGGCTGAGCAATGTAAATTTTATTGTTATCTAAAAGAGAAGCGAAGCCCGTTTCTCCAATACGAATATTATTCGTAATGTCACTTAATGTAGAAATATTTAGATCTAATCCTAATACGCCAGAACCATCCGGTAATGCCTGAGTAATTGTGATGACAATGTCACCTGTAGATTGTGTAACATATGGTGCAGTAATTGAGGTCTTCCCATTATTAACTAAAGCCTGCTTATACCAAGGTCTTGTCCGAGGGTCGAAGCCATCAGGATACTCTTGAACAGGCTGATCAAACAGTTTGCCTTCAGCAGTCCCAA
Organism: Lysinibacillus sp. GW823-FHT02G10; assembly: GCF_058797135.1. Classification (NCBI taxonomy): domain Bacteria; kingdom Bacillati; phylum Bacillota; class Bacilli; order Caryophanales; family Bacillaceae; genus Lysinibacillus; species Lysinibacillus sp. GW823-FHT02G10. The sequence continues at coordinate 102,114 of NZ_JBXAJI010000006.1, read as the reverse complement.
TATATATCAGATCTACTTCAGGGTGCATGTTGACATATTCACTTAATAATGACTTCAGTTCTAAAATGCTCTCATCTTGAAAGTAAGTTTCACTAAATTTCTGTGAAAAATATTGTACATCTTTCAATTTAGGTTCAATCATGTTTGTAATATTGGAATTTAGAATGCGTACACTTTCAGTCGCACTTGCGCGTTGCTCCTCTGAAATTTGCTGTTCAGCACTTTGGTAAGATACTATTCCAATCAAGAGTGTTGGGATGAGAAGCATGGCTAAAAACGAAAAAATAAGCTTTTTTCTTAAACTTAGTTGTTTCAATTGTATTATCCTCACATAATATTTTATTCTATACTTTTCCCTTAAAGGTAAATAATACTCATTCTATCAGAAATAAAATAAAAGTTAAGTACTTTGAATTAATTATTTCTTAGTAATGTATATCATTATCAATTGTTTGAAATTTCCTTAAATTGATGGCGTTAGAAGCTATATAAAGCTGCTTTTTGATGTATACTAATGCTCAAAAGAGGAGGGAATGAAGTCATGATTCATCAAATAGGACAAGTAATGTTATATGTTAATGATCAAGATGCAATTGTTAAGTTTTGGACAGAAAAAGTGGGGTTTGTGGTCATTTCTGAACAGGAAGAGGCAGGCATGCGCTGGATTGAAATTGCACCAACTGAGGAAGCTCAAACATCCTTTGTGCTTCATAACAAAGAAATTATTGCTAAAATGCAACCTGATCTAAATTTAGGAACACCTTCTATTATGTTTTACGCTGATAAAATTGAAGAGATGTACCAAGATTTTCAGGCAAAGGGCGTAAAAGTAGGAGATCTAGTCATGATGCCAATGGGTAGGGTTTTTAACTTTGCTGACCCTGAAAATAACTACTTTGCCTTGGTTGAAAAGAAAAAATAAATAACGGAATCTGCTTGTTTTTTGTTAGAGTTAAGTAAAAATGAGCAGATTCCTGTTTTAGATTATTTAATAGCTAGATTTGTCGTCTATGATAAATCCTCACCAAAAATACCAACCGTTTGCCGATCTATTAAAAATTCATGGCCATTCCATTTTAAAATATTTTCTACATAGCCTAATCCATCAGCATGATATCTACCTGCAATTTCTTGATATCCTAAAATTTCATACGTTCCATCTCGGTCGTAATCAACAGGATATAGTCCTCCAAAAGGATCTACCCAGCCTTCAATCGGTTGCTTCAAGGTGCCATCTGGATTATAAATTTCAGCTAAGTAGTCGGTTCCTTTATACTGTAAATCAATTGTGTATTTAATAGCAGGATTAAAACTCTGAACAACAGCCTTATAATGATCTACATAATTGACCTTATATTTAAGTTTATTATTAAAAGACTCTGCATCAAAGATGGAACGAACTTGATTGTTGATGGAGGAAAAAATCTCACCATTTACAATTCCGCCGCTACCTCCTGTATCAGACACAACCAGAATATCCTCAATATGATTACCAGTAAAATCGCCCAAGAAAATGGTCGGATTATAGCCCATATTTTGTTTCAATGGAATTTGCTCCATTTGTCTTGTTTGACCATAAAAAATAGACAGTGTTAGATTTCTCCAGAAAGGACTATCAGGCTGTTTAGTGCCCATTAAAAAAATGGTTTCAAAAAAACCATCCCCGTTAATATCTCCAAACTTAGTTTGAATAACTTGTGGAGCCGAATGGGTTATGATTCCACCGTTTAGTGGCGAATTTAAATTATTGGTCATATATGCACCTCTTTCATTAGTCTTAGCATATGTTGTAAGAAAAGCTTGGTGCATGAATCAAAGGTAAAAGTTGAAACTTTGTAATACATATTAAACTTACAAAAAAACTTGAATTTCACCCATTGACATTTTCTAATGCGAAAAGTATTATAAGTGTCAACGAATCAGAAAATTCAGTACCAAATAGTATCTCACTACATTCATGTAGCAAGAGATTTTTTTTCATTATCAATCCTTAGTAAATTTATACGATTTATATATATTGGGAAGAAGGAGATTCATTTGAAGAATTTATTTGTAAAGACAGAGCGACAACGATATTGGCTAGATCAACTAGCTGCTATAGCTGAGCCAATCAAGGCAGAGGCTGTTGAGGTAGATGAGCAATCTCGTTTTCCGTTCGAAGCTCATCGATTACTTTTACAAATTGGCTATCCTCAACTTACTTTACCGAAACAATATGGCGGAGAAGGGTTATCTGTTTATGATATGGTGCTTGTACAAGAGACGCTAGCAAGCTATGACGAAAATGCCTCTCTTTCCCTTGGATGGACATTAGGTGTTGTTGGGGAAATTTATGAAACTAAACTATGGACTGATGATCTATTAATAGCTTTTTCTGAAGAAATAAAGAGAGGGGCCATGATTAATAGAGCTGTTAGTGAGGCTGCAACAGGTAGCCCAACGCGAGGAGGGCGGCCAGGGACAAATGCCATTTCTACTAAAGGTGGCTGGCTAATAAATGGGCGCAAGATTTTTACGACTGCATCTCCAGTGCTCGATTATTTCCTTACCTCCGCTTGGATTGAAGAAAAGCAGCAAGTTGGCTTCTTCCTCATTCATAAGGATGCAGCAGGTCTATCCATTGAGGAGAATTGGGAGATGTCTGCAATGCGAGGCACAAGCAGCCACGACCTTGTGTTAAAGGATGTGCTTGTTGCAACAGAGTATTTAGTAGAGTTACCAAGTCATCCGAGTGGTGGCAAAATAAATGGCTGGATACTCCATATCCCAGCAACTTACTTAGGTATTGCACAAGCAGCCCGTGATTATGCTATTCATTTTGCTAATCACCATCAACCGAATAGCCTGAATGCGCCAATTAGTACGTTGCCAAACGTACAACAGCTTTTAGGGGATATTGAATTAAAGCTCCATCAAGCACGTTTTGTCTTATACGGAGTGGCTGAGGCTTACGATGATCCTGCTAGACGTGGACTAATAACAAATGAAATGGCTGTTGCTAAACACACAGTAACAAACATGGCAATAGATATAGTCGATAAAGCGATGCGTGTAGTAGGGGCGAAAAGCTTACAACTATCCAATCCATTACAGCGTTTTTACCGCAATGTTCGTGCAGGGCTTCATAATCCACCGATGGATGATATGACGATAATTAAATTAGCGACTGCCGCTATTGAACAGCAGAAATTATATGAAAATCAATCATTAAATCATGTGAACAATAAGGAGAAATGACATATGAAGAAGAATAAGATTTTTCAATTTGCTGCAATTGGTTTTGCCTCTATAGCATTATTAGCAGGTTGTAATTCAGGAGAGTCTGCAGATAAAGATTCTGGTGATGGTGAAAAGGTACGTACAGTAAAAGTAGCCTACGATCAAGCGTCAAAGCCTATTAGTTACATTGACGATAATGGAAATCCAACTGGTTATGATGTAGAAGTAATGAAATTAGTAGATGAATTGCTACCTGACTATCAATTTGAGTATGTAGGTACAACAAGTGATGATTTATTAATTGGTGTGGAGCAAGGGAAATATCAAGTAGGGGTTAAAAACGCATTCTTTACTCAGGAACGAACAGAGAAATTTATTTTCCCGAAGGAATTCTTAGGTTTAAGTAGCGCAGGTTTAGTTTTGCGTAAAGAGGATGAAGGCGTGAAAACATTAGCGGATTTTGCGAAAAAGGGCTATTCTTTAGCACCGATTGCTGCAAATAATGCTCAATATACAATTATCGATGAGTATAATACGGCAAATCCAGATAATAAAGTAAAACTTGAGGCCGGTGACGCCTTTACTGTCGATGTAGTGCAGTGGGTAAATGAAGGCCGTGTTGATGGTGGTGTCATGATTGAAGGCCCATTTAAACAACAAGTACTTGCAGAAGATGGACCATATTATAACCTAAAAGATGACGTTGTCTATAACGAATTTGCTGTTATAAAAACATGGCCACTGTTCAATAAAAAAGAGCAGGAATTTGCTGACGCTTATGATAAAGCAATAGCACAGGTTAAAGAACAAAAGAAAACAAATGAATTAAGTACAAAATTCTATGGCCGTGATTTATTTGAAGTACTGGAAAACGTAAATCGTTAGTTTAAAACGGAACGAATAGTAAGGCTGTTGAGTCAGTAATGCTCAGCAGTCTTTATTCATAAAAACAAAAGTTGGTGAGGAAATGGATAAATATTTTGACGCAACCTACATTTGGAACGCAATCCCAGTGTTATTGCCATTTTTAAAAATTACGTTCTTAGTTGCAGGGTCCTCCATTATCTTAGGTACCCTATTCGGCTTATTGCTGGCGGCTGCTAAGCTATCTTCAGTCAAGTGGCTAACTAAATTCGCTAATCTGTATACAACGATTATGCGTTGTACACCCTCCATTGTTTTGTTATTTCTTGTCTACTATGGCGTCCCAGCATTAGCGGAAAATGTTGGTCTTAATCTCCATTCAATTGAAACGGCCATATTTGTTGTCGTAACATTCACCTTACAATTCACGGCAATAATGTCTGAGGTGATACGGTCTGCCTACTTAGCCATTCCAAAAGGGCAGTTTGAAGCAGCCGTTAGTGTCGGGCTAACACCATTCCAAGCCTACCGTCGAATTATTTTTCCGCAGGCGCTGGTCGTCGCTTTACCGAACTTTGGCAATGGCATGATCGCTTTATTACAGGAAGGTGCACTTGCTTATACAATTGGTCTAATTGATATTGTAGGTAAGGCAAATCTAATTATTGCAAGTAACATCAATGCTCATGCCTTAGAAATTTATATTGCATTGGCTATTATCTATTGGGTGTTATCTATTATTATAGAGAAAATATTTACTATATTAGAAAAGGTATTTGGCAAGGGTAAGAAGACCCTAGAAACAACTTAAGGAGGCGTGAGGGTGAATTATCAATTTTTACTTGAAACATTTTTCGTAGCTTTGTCTGGTGTTCCTATAGCGCTCCTAGTCACAGTTGTTGCTTTGGTAATAGCTTTGCCAATGGGGTTTTTATTAGCACTAACTAGGATCAATAAAATTCCAGTTATTCATCACCTCGCGAAGATTTATGTTTCTTTTGTTCGAGGAACGCCGATTATTATACAAATTTTTATTATCTATAGCAGTATACCTTTAATGTTAAAAATTATTTTTGAAAAATATCATATTGCGTATGATATTTATAAAATCAATCCAATTTGGTATGCGTTTATTGTATTTGCATTCAGCTCAACAGCCATTTTGATTGAGGTCTTTCGATCGGCGTTAAGTACCATTGAAAAGGGGCAACTAGAGGCTGCACACTCAGTAGGTTTGTCAACATTCCAAGCATATACTCGCATCATCATTCCACAGGCATTAGTAGTGGCATTGCCGAATATTTGCACAGCTACAGTTAATCTTATTAAAGCTACATCGCTAGGCTACGCAATGTCGCTTCCTGAAATTACACTGAAGGCAAAAGTAGCGGCAAACGTTGGCTACAATTATGTAGAGGCCTATTTGGATATCTTTATTGTGTACTTAATTTTATGTAGTACGGTTGAATACTTGTTTAAGCGTTATGAGAAATATTTAAGCAAATACAAAATGGCAAATGTCTAAGGGGTGAATTAGCATGTTAGAAATTAAAAATATTCATAAATCATTTGGTGGCAATGAAATCTTAAAGGGTGTTGATTTAGCCATTGATAAAGGGGACGTTGTTGTTATTTTAGGTCCCAGTGGTTCAGGAAAAACAACATTATTGCGTTGTATCAATTTTTTAGAGAAGGCTGATCAAGGCCATGCGACATTTGGAGATATTCAGGTTGATTTTCAACATGTAAAGAAAAAAGACGTGCATGCAATTCGCCAGCGTGTCGCATTTGTCTTTCAAAACTATAATCTATTCACTAATAAAACAGCATTAGAAAATGTAACGGAAGGATTAATCATTGGACGTAAAATTCCTAAAGCACAGGCTGTGGAAATTGGTAAAAAGGCACTTGATAAAGTAGGTTTATCAGACAAATATGATGCCTATCCAAGTCAGTTGTCAGGAGGTCAACAGCAACGTGTTGGTATTGCACGAGCAGTAGCTTTGAATCCTGATATTATTTTATTTGATGAACCAACGTCCGCACTTGACCCTGAGTTGGTAGGTGAGGTTCTACAGGTCATGAAAAATATTGCAGCGGAGGGTACAACAATGCTTGTAGTAACACACGAAATGGGCTTTGCCAAAGATGTTGCCAATCGCGTAATTTTCATGGATGGAGGAGTGGTTGTAGAGGAAGGTAGCCCTCATGATATTTTCGTCAGCCCAAAAGAGGAGCGAACGAAGAAATTTTTAAAACGTGTTATTCCAGAAGACTATACGTTCTATATATAAAACAGCAAGAGAACAGGAGAATCTGTTATTTACAGATTCTCCTGTTACCTATTATTGAAGGAAATACGTTAATTTGTTGATCGAGTAAATGTGAAGCTCATGCATAGCTCTCGTACACGCCGTATAGAAATAGTACCGCTCGCTTTCTCTTGAGTAATTAGCGGCAGATGCATTATAGATGATTACCGCATCAAATTCGATCCCTTTCGCCATGTAAGCTGGAAGTAATAAAATACCCTTCTTAAACTGCTTTGAATTATGGTTGATTAATTGAATATCTACTCGATTGTTTAATTGCTTATAAACGGCAGAGCATTCGGCTGCGGTTTTACAGATGACAGCAATTGTTTCGAATTCAATAGATAAATGGTCGATATTTTGAATAATTTGATCCATTAATTCCAATTCATTTGGCACAATAGTAATCGATGGTTCAGGGCCATTTCGGTTAAATGCTTCTACTTCACTACCATCATTCAATATTTTGGCAGTGAGTTGTATGATTTGCTTTGTCGAACGATAGCTTTTGGTTAATATCATTTTTTCTGCCTGCTCACCATATAATTGAGTGTCGAGTAGAGAAGGATTATTAAAGGTATGTGGATGAATCGTTTGGTGGCCATCACCTAAAATGGTCATACGTGCTTTTGGAAATAACTGCTGTAATACAGTAAGTTGAAATGGCGAATAATCCTGTGCTTCATCTATTAACACATGACGGATCATCCTATTGGTCTGTTGTCCTTCAATTTTGTCCTGTAAATATAAAAATGGTGCAGTATCCTCATAGGCAATCAAACGCTTTGCTAAATTAGGGAGTGTTTGTAGACAAATGTCCTCCCAATTGTCTGGCATAAGGTGTTGTAAATCCCTGTTAATAGAACTATTCAAATCAAAGAGCTGTCGATATGTACTCAACATATGGACAAACTTTAACTTGTTAACAGAGTTACGTAATGGTTTAAAGTGTTTTTTGACAATTTGTCTCGCTAATTTATAGCGTTCTTGATCAAAATCGTCAAATGAGTTTTCAGTATAGCGACCCTCATATAAAAGTTCACTATAAGATTTGGAGTAATCTTCTTTATCTAATAGCTCAGTAGCTTCTTCTACCCATTCCTTTGTACGCTCAGCCTTTTCCAATTTCGTTAGTTGCTGCAATAACCATTCTTTTACTAATTGTAGGCGATCTGGTATCGACATAGTAGAAGGGAAAGAATAGAAGTATTCGGTAATTTCCTGTGCAGTAATAATTCGTTCTCCACGAAAAACGATATTTTTAAATAACAAGCCTTTATCGGATAAATAACTCGCATATTGATCGATTAAATGTTTATAAGCGAGACTCGCTTTAAAAGAAATGATGCTTAATTTTGTTTGATACTGGGCATCATCCTTTTCTGTTAACAGTTCTTCAAGCTGCTCATAAGGATACTCTAATTGAAACTGTTTACCTAATCGTTTTTCAGCATATTCTATAAACGTTAACTGCTGCATATTGTCTTCCCCTAAATCAGGTAAGACAGAATGAACATATTGATTAAAAAGTTGGTTAGGTGTAATTAGCAGAATTTGATCGGCAGTCATTTCATCACGATAACGATAAAGTAGATAAGCTACCCGCTGTAAGGCTACAGCTGTTTTGCCACTACCTGCCACACCTTCAACAATAAGATAGCGTGAATTTACATGGCGAATAATTTTATTTTGCTCTGCTTGGATTGTCGCAACAATACTACGAATATGCTCATTTGCATTTTGCGCAAGGATATCGAGCAGTAGGTCATCACCAATTGTAAGGCCCGTATTAAACATGGATTGTAGTTGACCATTTTTAATAATAAATTGCCGTTTTAACAGCATTTCTCCATGAATTTCTTCACCTAATGTTTCGTAGGATGCATCACCAGGTGTGTAATCATAATACATACTTGATATAGGCGCTCGCCAATCAAAAATGATGATATTTTCATCCTGTTCATCCAATAATGTGGCTACACCAATATAAATTTTTAAAGGGTCTTGTTGACCATCTTGTACAAAGTCAATACGAGCAAAATAGGGTGACTGTTGTAAACGTTCATATACCTTTACATTACGAATTGCACGTTCCTGTGCTAGCTCTGAGTCAGATAAAAGCTCTGCCTGCTGCTTAATTGCAAAAAAGGTTTCGTCTACATCCTCAGCGGTATCTAGATTGACTCTCACATCGTTCCAAAAGGATTTCTTTAAGGCAACAGCATTTTCTTTAAAACCTTTTTCTTTATGCTCTAACTCTTTTATTTTATGAACAATAATGTTTAAAGAATCCTCAAGATGATGCTTTTCTTCTAGCCATTCTTTTTGATTTTCCAACGTTTACTCACATTCCTCTCCATAGTTATTTGCTTCCTTTGACAGTAACCCTCACCTCAATAGATGGTGAGAAGAACGTAATTGTGATGCTTTTTTAACTGTTTGTCCAACCACAAATTTGAATATAGTGAAAGTATCCAAATGCACATGATATGGGGGGATTGAAGCAGGAAATTTATCATACATCTACTTCGGAAAGAAGTATAGTCTAGAAATTATTGTAAATTTATGATACAATAAATGTGTAAGGTAATAAGATATTGATAAACAGAGACAGCTCTACAAAAAGGTGGAGCCGTCTTTTTTATATGTAATATTGCTTCATATTATGACTGATTATCATAAATTGTTATTAAAAATAATGGATGAAATGCTATTGAGACACTAAAGAATGTGGCATGCCATACGATAAAGAAACTTGAAGGGAGGTGAAAAGAATGAAGGTAATCTTTACAGTGGGGTTGCCTGGTAGTGGGAAAAGTACATTTGTGAAACTGTTAGCTAAAAATGAAAATGCAATTGTCCTATCAAGCGACGCTATACGTCAGGAGTTATTTGGGGATTCAACAAGGCAAAAATCACGTATAGTCTTTCGTACATTATATGAACGTCTTAATGACTTAGTGGCAAAAGGGTTTTCTGTCATTGTGGATGCAACCAATATTGAACGAGAGCGCAGGATGTTTGCACTTCGTAAAATACCAAGTAATGTGCAGAAGGTATGTTATTACTTTGATACACCTTATTCAATCTGTGTAGCTAGAAACCAGCAAAGGAAAAGACATGTACCATTAATCGTGATGGAAAAAATGAGAAAGCATTTAGAGTTCCCGACAGTAGGAGAAGGGTTTAATGAATTGCATATTATTCATGAATCAAGTCCCTATGATCTTTCTCGACAACAATTTGTTTCACTCATACAAGGTCACCCCACCTATGAAGAGCTTTTTCAAACACTTCAAGCAGTCCCACTTTTCAAAGAAATTTATCAATTCGATCAAGAAAACCCATTCCATCAATTTTTACTATGTCAGCATACGTATTTTGTGTACGCGTACATCAATGAGTACTACTTAGAAAGTGATAAACTAGCTCTACAAATAGCTGCATTGTTTCATGATGTCGGTAAACCAGCTTGTAAAAAATATAAACCTTTGCAACAGCGTTATGGTTATTTTGGGCATGAAAATGTCTCTGCTCAACTGGTTTGCCATTTTCTATTAGAGTTGGGTTTTGAAAAGGAATTTGTATTAAAGGTTGTTCATTTAGTGCAATTTCATATGTTAATCCAGTATGGGGGAGATAGAGGTGGAAGCCAAATTTATCATTTATTAGATGGTGATTTATTAACAAGGCTTTATTTTTTCCGTGAGGCAGATCAATTTGCCAAGTAAACTTTAGGAAAGGAAGGTGAAAATATGACGAAATTAATGAAATACCCAAGAAGTTTTCATTTACCATGGAGCAGGGGTTATACCGATGATGATAAAGTTGCTAGAAATGTGAATCATTTTATTGGAAAGGAGGTTGTTGTCACTGAAAAGTTAGATGGAGAAGGGACAACACTTTACAGAGACTATATGCATGCTAGAAGTATTCATTCAGCCAACCATCCTTCTAGACATTGGGTAAAAACATTTCACGCGAATTTTGCGTATCGGATTCCAAAGGACTGGCGCTTATGTGGTGAAAATGTTTATGCCAAGCATTCTATTTATTATCAAGAATTAACAAGCTATTTCTATTTGTTTAGCATTTGGAATGAAGAAAATATTTGTTTGAGCTGGGATGAAACCGTGGCCTTTGCAGCAGAGTTAGGTATAGAAACAGTGCCCGTTTTATACCGAGGGATTTTTGACGAAGAACAGATAAAACGTACATTCACTGGAAAATCATTCTTTGAAGGGGAACAAGAGGGGTATGTCATTAGAAATACTAGCTCATTCCATTACGAAGATTTCCGCTATAATTTAGGGAAATTTGTGAGACCGCAACATGTTCAAACAAGTGAGCATTGGCTACAAGAAGAAATTATTCCAAATAAATTAAAATCCTAACCAATTAAGAAGAGAAGGGACTGAGCACAATGTAATACTATAGCAAGCATTCAATAATCATCTATTACGAGGTAGGTGCAAGGAGTGCATATCCCTTTCCAATGGGAGTACGGGTTCGATTCCTGTTATCCTCGCCATAAAAAAATGAACTCTCTTTATTAGGACGAGAGTTCATTTTTGTTTGTTTATTTAGTGTAATTATCGAAGTAGCCTTGAATGTAAATCATTGGTGTTCCTTTGTCACCCGAACCAGATGTAAGGTCAGATAGGGAACCGATAAGGTCTGTTAAACGACGCGGTGTTGTTCCTTGTGCAGCCATTTGACCTGTTAAATCTTCATCTTTATTTTGGATGTATTCAGAAATAGCAGCCTTTAGTTCTTCGCCTCGAAGGTCTGCAAAATCATTGTCCGCTAAATATTTTAATTTAACCTCGTTCGGTGTTCCATGTAATCCAGCGGTGAATGCTGGGGATACAACAGGATCTGCAAGCTCCCAAATTTTACCCACAGGATCTTTGAATGCGCCGTCACCATAAATCATAACTTCTACTGTTTTTCCTGTAGCTTCTTTAATTTTTGCTTGGATTCCATCAACAATGGGTTGGCAAGTATGTGGGAATAATTTAACACTATCCTCTGTTGCTTTGTTCGAGCCAAGTAGACCATACTCAGCATTGAAACCAGAGCCATTAATTGATTCAGCTAAAATATTATCAAGGCTGTAAACTTTTTCTGCACCGTTCGCTGTTAGAATACGTTTTGTGCGGAAGCGTGAATGAATATCACACGTTAAGATACTCTTTGTGTAATTTAAAATTGTTTTTGGATTATTTGAGAAGATGACCTCACACGTAGCCCCTTCTGCTTCGATTAACTCTTTATAGTATTCAATATAATCTACACCAGTAAATGTGTGTTTTTTATAGCCAAAATGCTCGCGGAATTCAACCTCATTGAGCGTATCCGTCCATGGGTTAATGCCTTTTACATCGAGCTCATCAATATCTACAAGATGATTACCCACTTCATCAGATGGGTAGCTTAACATTAATACTACCTTTTTTACACCTTTAGCGATGCCTCGTAAACAATTGGCGAAGCGGTTTCGACTTAAGATGGGGAAAATAACACCTACCGTATCATCTCCAAACTTAGCCGCTACATCTATGGCAATATCATCAATTGTAGCGTAGTTTCCTTGTGCACGTGCCACGACAGATTCAGTTACTGTCACAATATCACGATCCTCTATTGTATATCCTTCAATATGTGCAGCATTTAACACTGTATCTACAACAATTTGTTCAATATTATCGCCTTCATTAATAATAGGACCACGAAGACCTCTTACAACTGTACCGATTACACGTTCCAATTTAATCTCTCCTCATTCTATCTAGCGTAAAGTGATATAAAAACCATATGATTTTACTATAAGGCTCGTTAATGATATAAGTAAAATTAATAGTTCATATAATAGCTATAAGAGGTGCTTATATGATAGGGAAATTAGATTTATATCGTGTTTTTAGTGTTGTAGCAAAAAATAATAGCTTTTCTAGTGCGGCAAAAGATTTATATATGACACAGCCAGCTGTAAGTCAGGCAATGATGCAATTAGAAAATGAGCTTGGCACACGTCTTTTTAATCGAACTCCTAAAGGTGTGACATTAACAACAGAGGGTAGCCTACTTTTTGAATATACTAATTCTGCTTTAGGGCTTTTAGATGCTGGTGAAGAAAAGTTACTTGAATTCAAAAATTTAACAACAGGGCAATTAAAAATAGGTGTAGGTGATACGATCTCACGCTTCTTTTTAATGCCTTATTTAGAAGCATTCCATACAATGTATCCGAATATTAAATTGCAAATGCTAAATGGCACAACCTCTGAAATTTGTAATTTTATTAAATCGGGTGAAGTAGATATAGGGTTTTGTAATTTTCCAATTGAAGATTCAACATTACAGTTAACGGTATGTACAGATATTCAGGATATTTTTGTCTGTGGGGAAAAATATAAAACACTTTCATCTAAAAGTTTAAGCTATGAGGACCTTTTAAAATTTCCACTTATCTTTCTAGAGAAAAAATCGAATTCAAGGAAGTATGTGGAAGATTATCTTTTTGCAAGAGGCGTTCACATAGAGCCAGAGTTTGAGCTAGGCTCACATGATTTGGTACTCGAATTTGCGCGTAGTAACCTCGGCATTGCATGTGTAACAAAGGAATTTTCAAAGGACTATCTTCAACGTGGACTTCTTTATGAATTAACTTTAAGGGAAAGTATTCCTACGAGAAGTATTGGTATGTGTTATTTGAAGTCAGTACCTCTTTCTAGAGCAGCAATGAAATTTGTTGAAATCATTGAAAGTAAACATTTTAATACGAGAAGAACCATAAAAAGAGCTTAGCGACGAGAAAAGAATCGCTATGCTTTTTTTATTAAGATATCAATCAGTATGTCGACATTGTGCTTATTTTTCATGGTAGGTGAGCAAAGATAAGAAAATGTTCGCATAAAGTGCTGTCCTTCAAGGCGCAGAATAGTCATATCTCCATTTTTTAATTCACGTTCTATCACACAGGCAGACAATAAAGAAAGACCAAGTCCCTGCATTACACTCTCCTTCACGCCCTGATTACTGCTAATAGTCAAAAGCGAATGAATCTGTAAACCATTTGCTCTGAATAAATGATCCAGATAATAACGTGTTCCAGAGCCTTCTTCACGCGCAACCCAGCTTTGCTGCTGGAGTTTATCAGCAGTCAGAGGTTGTTGCTTTGTAAGAGGATGTTTACTGTCGCTAACAATAAATAACTCATCTTGCATAAATGGCTTAATGACTAGTTCATTATCATGAGCCTGTCCTTCAATTAGACCTATATCGACTTGCAGTAATTTTGTATATTGAATGATTTCTTTTGTATTGCCAATAATAATTTGAAGTTCAAGTTGTGGGAATTGTTGCTGTAAGCTTGCAATAATTGGAGGTAATATATATTCGCCAATTGTAAAGCTTGCCCCAATGACTAGCGTACCTTGTACCTCTTGATGATAGGCAGCGATATCTTCTTTTGCAGCTTCAGCTATCGCCATGATTTGCTTTGCTCGTTTATAAAGAATTTCACCAGTTGGTGTAATTTGCACCGATTTTGGGGAGCGAATAAATAAGGTTGTTTGTAATTCTTGCTCTAGATTCTTAATGTGTAAGCTAACACTTGGTTGTGAAATATGAAGTATTTCAGAGGTCTTTGTAAAATTATTGACCTCAACCAGTGTGATAAATGTTTTTAAAGCATCCAATTGCATATCTTCACCCCTATTATTAGAAATATTAATAATAATAATTATATATATGTATTTTACTAATAGTGCACTCTTTATTAAAGTAATAATCAACAAGGGAGAAAGAAGTGAACATCATGGTTAATAGACAGCATAAATTAAAATCTACTCTTAATCCAAATTTCTTGAAGGGGATATTGTTAACGCTTCTTATTGCTTTAGTAGCGAAATATATTGCCACATTTCCTTTCCTTTCAATATTGGGACAGTTGGTTATTGCCATTATATTAGGGATGACCTGGCGAGCAACATTTAAAGTACAAGATTCTTGGCAAGTAGGTATTTCATTTTCCAGCAAGAAGCTATTACGCTTTGGTATTATTTTATTGGGTATGCGCTTAAATTTGGCAGATATTTATCATGCGGGTGCTAACGTTTTTTTAATTGCAGTCATTAATCTGCTATTTGCCTTAATTGTTGTGTACGGCCTAACAAAAATATTTAAAGTCGATCAAAAGCTAGGGATATTAACGGCTTGCGGGACTGCCATTTGCGGAGCTGCTGCAGTAGTGGCAATTGCACCTCAAATTAAAGCAAATGAAAAGGAAACGGCGGTAGGGGCAGCGATTGTTGCGTTATTGGGGACTATTTTTACACTTATTTATACGGTACTTTATTCCATCATCGATTTAACACCTACTGCGTATGGGATTTTCGCAGGGGGGACATTACATGAAATTGCGCATGTAATTGCAGCTGCATCTGCTGGTGGAAATGAAGCAATTGATATAGCCGTCATCGTGAAATTAACACGAGTGGCCCTACTCGTACCTGTAGCAATTGTTATTGGTATTTTCTATCGAAGAATGGACAAAAGTGAAGAGAAAAAAGCCTTTTCTTTATCCATCATACCGTGGTTTATTTTAGGATTTTTAGCGATGAGTGCTATCAACTCTTTAGGGATTATACCGGCGAATGTATCGCAAGCATTAGTTGATACTGCTTATATCTTAATTGCGATGGCAATGGCTGGTCTAGGGCTAAATGTTGAAATGAAAACATTTAAGGAGCTAGGTGTAAAGGCATTTATTGCAGGTTTAATTGGCTCGGTCTGTCTATCCGTGCTGGGCTATATACTAGTCATTCTTTTATATTGATTTAATCAATGTTTCTTATACCAAGAAAAAAGACCCTGCATGATCGTTCAACCATGCAGGGCTTTTTAGATAGAATCAGAAGATAATGTATAAGTAATTTAATCGTCGTTTATTAATTTAAGGCTTCAATAGAAGAAGCTAATTCCGCCACCACTATTTTGCTGCCGATAATTGGACTGTCAGCCTTTTCTCCCTCAGAGCCCGAATTTGGGCGTTGATGGGCTGCAGCAAATGCATCGCTATTACGCCATGCTTGGAAATGCTCCTTAGATTCCCAATACATATTAACACTCATTTCATCATAAGTAGGATCATCAGTTGAAATTAATACCTCTACTTTATGAAAGCCTTCAAACTGTTGCAGAGGACCTGGCTTTGTAAAATTTGGTGCCATTCTCGCAGCAAAACCGGGTTTTACTTGAATACGATTAGTTACAATAATCATGCTTTTACCCCCCTTAATTTCATTTACTAGGTTTTTGAATGAATTATCATTGATTATCATTCGCACTCAATGATAAGTGGCTGAGGAAGACATTGTCAATAGATGTCCTCTATATAATCTGTGCTAGTAGTTTATGGGTAATGGATAGGCTGACATTTAACTGACATAATCCAGTGCTATAATGAATATAAGAGTGAACTAGTAGCGAGGTGATTGACTTTGGCAAACATTCTAGTAATAGAGGACGAATATCCAATAAGCCAGGTTTTAAAGGTATATTTACAAAAAGTGGGTTATAGTGTGACACAATGTTTTAATGGTGGTCAAGCCTTGGTCATGTTTCGTGAAACAAAGCCAGATCTAGTGTTGCTAGATATTATGTTACCAGAAAAAAATGGTTGGTCCATTTTAAAAGAAATAAGAGAACGAAGTACTTGCCCAGTTATCATGTTAACAGCATTAGGTGAGGTTAATTACCGTCTAGAGGGGTTTGATCATGGGGCAGATGATTATATTGCCAAGCCTTTTATCGCAGATGAAGTTGTTGCAAGAGTGAGGGCTGTTTTAAGACGTGCTGTAGGTAGTTCTGATTCAGCTACTAGTAAGCAGTATGGGTCTCTAGTGATTGATTGTAAAGCGCATAAAGTGCTTTTGGGTGGAGAAGAGATTGTATTAACGCCAAGAGATTTATCAGTGCTCATGTTTTTAGCTGACCACCCTAATCAAACATTTACCCGGGATCAGCTTATAGATCAAGTTTGGGGATGGGAGTATGAGGGTAGTGATCGTGCTGTAGATTTAGCTATAAAGAGGCTAAGGAAGGCTTTAAAAGAATGGGATGAAGAGGAAGGAGAAATAAAGACACTACGTGGATTGGGGTATCAGCTAAGTGTTCAAAAAAAATAAGCGAATATCCTTACTTCAATATTGGACGAGCCGATATTTACTGACACTTTTTATAGGCTTAGCTATTATATCTTTAATCTCAGCAGCGTGGATTCGACATACAACATTTGAAAATCGATTAGAATTAATGGAGTTTTTAGCAGACGAAACGGTCTATCGTTTAACGGATACAACAAATCCTAATAATGGACCTATAAATGGTATTCCAGGTTTCATAGGGGATCGTCAGCGTTTTAATATGAAAGAGATCGATCCGATTTTGTATGTTGTAGATACAGAGGGAAATATACTGACTAGCAACCGTCCTGTACCACCTGGTAGTGCTAAAAATGTTGCTGGCTTGTTAGATGGAAAAGAAGGTACTAAGGAAATAAAGGATGGACTTGAACCTGAATATGTAGTGAAAAGAAAGATAGAAAATAATCATGAGTTATTGGGCTGGGCCCTGGTGATGGAGAAGAAGGAGAATTTAACAAGAGTTAACCAAGCATATGGACAGCTTGCCATATTAATTGGAGCATTAGCATTATTAGGCTGGATCGCTATTTACTTTCTGTCAAAGCGTTTGGCCTATCCCATTAAACAAGTAGCTGAGGCTGCCAAGCATGTACAGGAAGGCAATTATGCAATTGATTTGCCTCAATATAGTAAGGAAAAGGAAATCTATGAGCTTGTTTCCTCCTTTAAAAATATGGCAAATAAATTAGAACAGCTGGAGAAAACTCGAACGGAATTACTAGCAGGTGTCACCCATGAATTGAAAACACCTGTCACCTCTATAAGTGGTTTATTACAGGCTGTAAGAGATGGTGTTGTAACGGGACAGGATGCTATGGAATTCATTGAAATGGCTATGGTCGAAACGACAAAAATGAAAACAATGGTTGGTGACTTACTTGCCTTTAACCATTTTGCTGTCGATGCTGTTCCTGTGCAGATAGAGTCAGTAGATGTTAATCAGCTACTGCGAGAGGCGGTGGCACAGTGGGAAGTCATGCAGGAAGATGAACATGTAAAAGTTCATTTACATTTGTTGGAAAAACCTGTGCTTGTACAGATAGATATTGTTCGTATCCAACAGATCATTACAAACCTATTAACCAATGCTAAACAGGCGATGGACAAAGGAACAATAACCTTGAGGTTGATAGATCATGCCGAGGCTCTGTCAGTGATGGTGAAGGATACAGGACATGGAATCCCTCTAGAGGATCAGTCATTTATTTTTGAGCGCTTTTATAGAGGGGGAAATAAAAAATATACTGTTCGTGGCTTGGGTTTAGGATTACCACTTAGTAAAATGATGGCCCAATCTGTTGGGGGCGATTTGCGATTAATTGAAAGCAATCCCTCTGGAACACATTTTGAATTAGTATTGCAAAAGGCTACTACGCTATAAGAGCGTAGTAGCCTTCTTAGTGTTGGTTTAATCCGTCTCCCAGAAATCTGCTTTGTTTTGTAAAAGAGAGTTGAAGAATTTGTAAAGCTGACATCTGCCTGACACAAAAGCCCTTTATAGTAAACGATGTAGACGGGAAATGAACAAAGGGACGAGCAGCATTAAATGTTAGTCAGTCTGACACTAATACAAGTAGGGAGAGTGATGAAATGCCAATAGTTACTTCATTTAATCCAAATGGTCGCCAAGAAATAAAGCAAGCGATCTCTTATCCAGATTATGCATTATTAAAAGCCAAGCTTCAGCATGTTATGCAGCGTGATCATCATGCTGGCTTAGACGGTAAATATTTAATTCGTAGTACGTACTTCGATAATTTTGCCAATAAAGTGTTAAATGAGAAAAAAGAAGGCTTTATTAATCGAGATAAATATCGAGTACGCATATACGGCAAGTCTAATAATGTTATTAATCTTGAGCGGAAGAGTAAGCGTAACAATGTGACCTTTAAAACAAAATGTTCAATATCTCAAGCTGAGTATGAAAAACTACGTATTGGCGAGATAGCCTGGATGAAGAATGATGACCGAGCGCTAATTCTAGATTTATATCATGAGATGAATTACAACCAGTTGCGACCTACTACGGTAGTGGATTACGAGAGAGAAGCCTATATCTATCCGTTTGGCAATGTGCGTGTGACATTTGATAGTAAGGTGCAATCGAGTCTACGCAACACGGATATGTTTAATAAAAACTTGCCTATGGTCGATGTGCTGGAGCCTAATCTTGTTATTTTAGAGGTAAAGTACGATGAATATCTACCAGACATCATCAAATATTTACTACAGTCAGTGGATACTCGTGCTGAGGCCTATTCAAAATATCAACTTAGTCGTATGTACGGCTAATAATAAAGGAGAATGAACAATGGATACAATTAAATTTAGTGATATTTTTAAATCTAACTTTTTAGAAAAAACAACCTCGTTTTCATTAATCGATTCAATTATTGGTTTAGTAGTAGCGTTTTTTATTGGGCTTTTCATTTATGCTGTTTATAAGAAGACCTTTAATGGAGTCATTTACTCACATTCATTCAATATCTCACTACTTATAATGACAATGGCAACAGCACTAGTGATTATGGGAATCAGTTCAAATGTTCTGCTGTCACTTGGTATGGTTGGTGCTTTATCTATTGTACGTTTCCGTACACCTATTAAGGATCCCATGGATTTAGTCTATATTTTCTGGGCAATTGTTTCAGGTATTTTATGTGGTGCTGGCTTTATTCCTTTAGTGATTATTGGTGCTATTTTAATCGGACTTGTATTGCTAATATTCGTTAATAAAATAACGGTAGAAAATCCGTATTTACTAATTGTAAAGTTTGAAGAGGAATTGGCTAATGCTGAAATTGAGAGAATTATTGCTGCGCAAACAAAAAAATTCGCTCTCAAATCGAAATCCATTATGCAACAGAATGAAATCGAAACAACTTATGAAATTCGTGTAAAACAAAATGATGCAAAATTGATGGATGAACTAACAAAGGTAGCTGGTGTAAAATCAGCCATTATGCTGAGCTATGATGGGAATTTCACAGCGTAATGACCTCATTAACAAATAGAACTACGATGAGAGGTGACGGCTATGATTAAAACACGAATTGTCTATCTATGCATGGTGATTTTACTCCTTCTCTTTGTCGTGATATATGCTGTACTTCCGAATGTAGGCATTGAAACGAAAAATTCTGAGTTCTCCTATGAGAATATAGTATTTAATAAAAATAAAGTAACAACAGTTGATATTGAAATTGCTGAGGAAGATTGGGCTGACATGCTCGAAAATGCTTCTGCTGAAGAATTAAAACAAGCAGATATTACAGTAAACGGCAAGAAAGTTGAGAATGTTGCTATTCGTACAAAGGGCAATCTATCACTACGATCGGTTGTCAATAGTGACTCAGATCGCTATAGCTTAAAAATCGATTTTGATTATTATGATGATACACAAAGCTTGTATGGCTTAAAAAAATTAAATTTAAACAATAATTATAGTGACTCTACATTAATGAGAGAGTATATCTCCTATGAACTGATGGAGCAAATGGGTTTACCAACACCAGCACACTCCTATATGTATGTCACAGTGAATGGTGAGGAGCGGGGTTTGTTCTTAGGGGTAGAAGCTGTGGATGAGACATTCCTGGCTAATAATTACGGCTCTAATGATGGTTTTTTATTTAAGCCAGATGGGACAGGCAGCGATTTAAAATATATTAGCGACGATATCGAAGACTATACAGGTATCGGATTAAAAACAAATGAAGGTACTATTAATCAATCCAAATTAGTTGAAATGCTAGACGCAATTAATAATGGTGGAGACATAGAAAAGTATATCGATGTGGATGAAATGTTACGTTATTTTGCCGTCAACACAGCACTTGTGAATTTAGATAGTTATCAAGGGAATATGAAACATAACTATTATTTATATGAACAGAACGGTGTGTTTTCTATTATTCCTTGGGATTACAACATGTCCTTTGGTGGCTTTGGGGCTGGAGGCGGTAGAATAGCAGGAGGAAACGGTGAAAATCAAGCTGACGTTACTACTAATATGGAAAAACCAGTGGCACAAAACAATGGACAACCCGATCAAACTGGCGATGGGGGTATGCAGCAACAACGAGGTGGCGGCGTTGACATGGGAATGGGCATGTCGGGCAATCTAATAAATGATAGTGCTATTAATTTTAGTGTGACAACACCTGTTTCTGGCACAACATTAGAGGAGCGGCCACTCTTGAAGGCATTGCTTTCGAATGATGAATATCGTGACAAGTATGAAGGTTATTTAGAAGAACTAGCGACAACTTATTTAACAGAAGAGTATGTGCAATCCATTACTAAAAAATTAGCTGTCTTATTAACTACTTATGTGGAGGCGGATCCAACCAAATTCTCTACTACGGAGCAGTTTTTAGAAGCAGTTGAAGGTGAAAATAGCTTGCCGGAATTTGCCAAACAGCGCTCAGAATCTATATTAAAGCAACTGTCTGGGGAGCTTGTTGTGGAAGCATCTACGTCTTCTCAGGGCAATATGGGTATGCCAATACCAAGTGAAAATGGTGAAATGGATTGGATGCCAGATGATTTTGATCCAAGTCAGCTACCAGAGGACTTTGATCCATCAAAGAGCCCACCTTTTAATAGAGAGGGCGAGGGTCCGAGAAATGGACAAAATGGAGAACAAATGCAACCTCCTGATGGAAATGGAGCCCCAATGGGAATGCCTGGTGCGAATAGTGAAGCTGCGAATCACGTGCCTGTTATTGATAAAAATACAATGTTTACAGCCATTACATGCCTGGTGCTACTCCTTCTTGCACTTCTCTTTGTTGTTAAATTTAAACGTAGAGGTCGTTAGAAAATAACCATATCCAATATCTTTGGGTATGGTTTTTGCTTTTTATCGTGTTAAAATAAAGCATTCTTTTCTGAGGAGTCCTTTCATATGAATGAACAGCAATTTGATAAACATTTGCATATAAACACGGTGGGAGAGCAATATGGCTTTCCTAAGCTTGCACACTATCATCGTTATGAACCAACACCCTACAGAGGATTGGAGCAATTATTCGCTGCGTATCAGATGCCTGACAATCCAGTATTTATTGATATGGGGTGCGGGAAAGGGCGAGTTCCTATTTATGTGCACCATAAGTTCCATATACCAACCATTGGGATAGAAATGGATGCAGGGTTTTATACGGAGGCTGAAGAAAATAAACGTAGTTATCTTCAAAAAATGAGAGCACATGCCCCTATTAAGTTTATTCATACAATAGCCGAATCATATGAAATAAAGTCACGTGATAATGTGTTTTTCTTTTTTAATCCTTTTTCAATCCATATTTTTCGCACAGTCATTCACAATATTTGGAAATCCTATGAGCAGCGAATGCGAGATATTCATATAATTTTATATTATCCGCCTTACGATTATTTACAATTTTTACATCATGGAACACCATTTGAGTTGCTTCATGAAGTGCATTTAGAAAATGAAACAAATATTAATGAGCGCCTTTGTGTCTTTGAATTAAAAAAAGCTTAGAGTATGGGGAAACCCACTCTAAGCTTTTTCCTGTTAGCAGTACAGATATAAGCAATTAGTTATTCGTTTTCTTTTGATTATTTTCAGGGAAATAATTGTAATAGAGGAAGAGGTTCTATAAATTAAGCAGACTTTATGTTGAAAAAACAATTTCATCTGATAGTTTTGTACTAGTCTATAGTTTGAATTAAAAGATAATTCATAAATAACTAATTATACTGAAAAATCACTCTAGACTAAATATAAAGAATGTTTTACAATGAAAAAGGCTTATATGAATAATATTTTCTTTTGTTTTTAGATAGTTATAAATAATTATTTTGGCTATTGAGTAAATGAATTTAATTGTTTATAATTATCAGAAATATCTAATATTTGAGAAATTTTCAGGGGGAATTTAATTATGAGAGAGAGCAAAAAGCTTAAGAAGTTCGGTTCACTTTTAGTAGCATCTTCATTACTTGCTGGTGTTCTTGCTGGTTGCGGTAACGGAGACGATTCAAGTTCTGGCGGAGGCTCATCATCAGGCGGAGGTTCATCTGATGGCGATACAATTAAAATCGGTGCCAACTTAGAGCTTTCAGGGAATGTAGCATCTTATGGTTCCTCTATTGGGCTAGGTGCAGAACTGGCTGTAAAAGAAATTAATGATGCTGGCGGTATTGATGGTAAGAAAATTGAACTGATTAAAGTAGATAATAAATCAGAGAACTCTGAAGCAACTTCAGCTGCTATTAAACTAGCAACGCAGGATAAAGTAGTAGCAATGCTAGCACCTGCAACTTCAGGTAATACAGTAGCTACTGTTCAAATTGCAAATGATAATAAAATTCCTATTGTTACGGGTTCTGGGACAGCACCGAATATCACGGTAAATGAGGATGGCAGTGTTAATGAATATGCTTTCCGTACATGCTTTATTGACCCATTCCAGGGGATTGTAGCAGCTAATTTTGCTTCAGGTGAGCTAGATGCGAAAAATGTAGCTATTTTTGCAGATAATGCATCAGACTATGCAAAAGGTTTAGCAAAATCCTTTAAAGAAACGATTACGAAGAGTGGCGGAAAAGTTGTAAAAGAAGAAGCTTATGTAGCGAAGGATACAGATTTCCGTACACAATTAACAAATATTAAAGCGGCAAATCCTGACTTTATCTTTATCCCT
This sequence comes from Lysinibacillus sp. GW823-FHT02G10, assembly GCF_058797135.1. Classification (NCBI taxonomy): domain Bacteria; kingdom Bacillati; phylum Bacillota; class Bacilli; order Caryophanales; family Bacillaceae; genus Lysinibacillus; species Lysinibacillus sp. GW823-FHT02G10. The sequence goes on along the minus strand of NZ_JBXAJI010000006.1, from coordinate 78,831 downwards.
GGATATTATGAAGAAGTAGGTTTGATTGTTAAACAAGCACGCGAAATGGGCATTGATGTACCTCTGATGGGTGCTGATGGTTGGGATTCTCCAACTTTAATTGAATTAGCTGGCGCGGATGCATTGAATAACACATTCATCACAAACCACTATTCTGCTGAAGACCCAGATCAAAAAATTCAAGATTTCGTAAAGGCATTTAAAGCGGCAAATGGTGACAAAGCGCCTGACGCATTCAACGCACTTGGTTATGACACAATTTACTACATTGCTGATGCAATTAAACGTGCAGGCTCTACAGATGGGGAAGCAATTAAAAATGAATTAGCTGCAACAAAAGATCTTTCTTTAGTAACAGGTACTTTCTCAGTTGACGAAAATCATAACCCAATTAAAACAGCAACAGTTCTTGAATTTAAAGACGGTAAACAAGTGTTCAACTCTAAAGTTAATCCTTAATGTTTTGTAAGCAAGGGGGAGGCGGGTAAACACGCCTTCCTTTTTTGTGTGTTAGATAACTAGAATCGTAGAGCAAAACATAACTTTTAGTATCGATCTATGTACTTATTTTTCAATTTTCAGAAAATTTAAAGGAGTGAATGCGCATGGAATGGATACAGCAACTTGTGAACGGTATTTCACTTGGAAGTATCTACGCGTTAATAGCGTTAGGGTATACGATGGTATACGGTATTATCAAGCTGATTAACTTTGCTCATGGTGATGTCTTCATGATTGGGTCATTTATTGGCTTTTACGCTATTGCTAAATGGGAGCTTGGTTTCTTCCCAGCATTATTATTGGCGATGTTAGTTTGTGCAATTTTTGGTGTATTAATTGAACGTATTGCCTATAAACGTTTACGAAATGCGACACGTATCGCAGCTTTAATTACAGCGATAGGTGTATCGCTATTAATTGAATATACAACAATTTTCTTCAGAGGTGCACAACCAGCAGCATATCCTGAAGTTTTCAAAAATAAATCATTAGATATTTTTGGCGTTCAAATCAGCAGTACTTCCATCTTAATTTTATCAGTCGCAGTTGTACTGATGATTCTTTTACAATTCATCGTACATAAAACAAAAATCGGTAAAGCGATGCGTGCCGTTTCCCACGATGCAGATGCAGCTCGCTTAATGGGTATTAACGTTGACAATACAATCTCTGCAACGTTTGCGATTGGTTCAGCTTTAGCTGGTGCAGCAGGTGTTATCTTTGGGGTTTATTATACAAAAATTGACCCGTTAATGGGGGTTATTCCTGGGGTTAAAGCATTTATCGCAGCTGTTCTTGGTGGTATTGGTATCATCCCTGGCGCTATGGTTGGTGGTATGTTACTAGGTGTTGTAGAGTCCTTAGTAAGTGCACTTGGCTTCTCGTTATGGCGTGATGCAGCGGCATTCGTTATTTTAATTTTAATCTTAATCTTCAGACCATCGGGTATCTTTGGTAAAAACGCCCGTGAGAAAGTGTAGGTGAGCGGTTTTATGAAAAAGTCTAAAGTTTTCTGGGGCTATGCCGTAATAGCGCTAGTCATCTATGCAGTTGTACAATTGTTGATTACAACAGAAGTAATTGATTTGTACTATAAAAATATGTTGATCACAATGTGTATTAACATCATGTTGGCTGTCAGCTTGCATATTGTTATTGGTGTTACTGGACAGTTTTCAATTGGGCATGCTGGGTTCCTTGCAGTTGGAGCATATGTATCCGCTATTATTACAACAAAGTTAATGTTACCATTCCCATTGGCCATCTTATTAGGGGCTGCTGCAGCAGCAGTTGCTGGTTTAATCGTAGGGATTCCAACGCTTCGTTTAAAAGGGGATTACTTAGCGATTGCTACACTTGGATTTGCAGAGATCATTCGTATTATCTTTTTAAATACGGATTATGTTGGTGGCGCAGCAGGGATGCAGGTTAAATATTTATCGAACTGGACATACGCATTCTTTGGCGTAGTGTTAACGATTCTAGTTATCTCAAACTTTACAAATTCTCGTCATGGGCGTGCGTGTATTTCCATTCGAGAAGATGAAATAGCAGCAGATGCGATGGGTATTAACACAACTTACTATAAAGTTGTTGCATTTGCGATTGGGTCTTTCTTCGCAGGTCTAGCAGGAGCCATTTTTGCACATAACTTTTACATTATTCAACCGACAACATTCGGTTTCTTAAAATCATTTGATATTTTAATTTACGTTGTACTTGGTGGTTTAGGAAGTCTTTCTGGTTCAGTGATTGCTGCGATTTTCCTAACAGTCGTGTCTACTTATCTAGCAAACTTCCCAGAAACGCGTATGATTATTTACAGTTTAGTATTAATTATCGTGATGCTTTATCGTCCAACAGGCTTAATGGGAACGAAAGAGATAACACAATTATTTAAGTTTGGTAAAAAGGGAGGTACGAAATAATGACTGGAAACCTTCTTATCAATGTTGAAAATATGGGTATTCAATTCGGTGGTTTAAAGGCAGTACAGGGTGTTAATATGTACCTTAACCAAGGCGAGTTGGTAGGACTTATTGGGCCAAACGGAGCTGGAAAAACAACTAGCTTTAATATGTTAACAGGGGTATATACACCTACGGAAGGTACAATTACTTTTAATGGTCTGAAATTGAATGGACTTGCACCCTATCAGGTTACACAGAAAGGGATCAGCCGTACGTTCCAAAATATTCGATTATTTAAAGAGCTATCTGTTCTTGACAATGTAAAGGTAGCCAATCATTCACTTGCAAAGCATTCTATGTGGGCTTCTATTTTTCGTTTACCTACGCATTTCAAAGGTGAGGCCGAAATGGAGCAACAGTCCATTGAGTTCTTAAAAATCTTTGGCTTAGATGTCTATAAAGATGAGCTAGCTAAGAATTTGCCATACGGGATGCAACGTCGTTTAGAGATTGCTCGTGCGTTAGCAGCAAATCCCAAACTGCTTCTATTGGATGAACCAGCAGCAGGGATGAACCCACAAGAAACTCACGATTTAATGGAGCTAATTGCATTTATTCGTAAAGAGTTCGGCTTAACAATATTGCTGATTGAGCATGATATGAGCTTAGTTATGGGTATTTGTGAGCGCATTTACGTACTTGATCACGGACAATTAATCGCTGACGGGACACCAGAAGAAATTCGCAACAATCCAAAGGTAATAGAAGCATACCTTGGAGAGGAGGTTATCGGCTAATGCTAAAAGTACAAAATATCGATGTTTTTTATGGCAACATCCAAGCATTAAAGGGCCTCTCTTTAGAAGTAAACGAGGGTGAAATTGTAACGTTAATCGGTGCAAATGGTGCTGGAAAAAGTACGCTCTTAAAGACATTGTCAGGTTTATTAAAGCCAAAAGGTGGCATTATTGAATATGAAGGCTTTTCGATAGCTGGGAAAGCGGCACAGACTATTGTTAAATCAGGGATTTCTCACGTTCCAGAAGGACGCCGTGTTTTTGCCAATATGTCAGTTGAGGAAAACTTAGAGCTTGGTGCGTATCTGCGTAATGATAAAGCAGGTATTAAGAAAGATATGGATCATGTTTTCGAGTTATTTCCACGATTATTAGAGCGCCGAAAACAGCAGTCAGGTACATTATCTGGTGGGGAACAGCAGATGCTGGCGATGGGGCGCGCCTTAATGGCAAAACCAAAACTGTTATTAATGGATGAACCTTCGATGGGTCTTGCACCGTTGATGGTGAAAAATATCTTCAATATTATTGAACAGGTTAATAAAGAAGGAACAACCGTATTACTTGTAGAGCAAAATGCTAATATGGCATTATCTGTCGCTAACCGTGCATATGTACTTGAAACAGGGCGTATTGTTTTATCTGGTTCAGCAAAAGAGCTACAAGAGAGCGAGCAAGTAAAGGCAGCTTATTTAGGCGGATTATAAAAATGGTAGGACATCTCATGTTGAGATGTCCTTTTTGGCTTGTATGTTGAAAGAAAATCAGAGGTAGCATTTCCACTTTACTTTTTGGTAAGGTTGAAAAAAGGAGTGATGCTTTTTGAAGTATTCAGCACAATATTTTATTGAACATTTAAAGTTAGCCGAACATCCTGAAGGGGGCTATTACATTTCATCGTTCCGTGCATCGGACGATATAGCAGTGAGAGATGTACAGAGACCGATTTATACTAGTATATATTTCCTTCTGCGCTCACAGGATATTTCACATTTACATCGTCTACAATCGGACGAGCTATGGTATTATCACGCTGGAAGCCCACTAACAGTTCATATGATTTTCCCAGATGGGACATATGAAGCGAAGAAGCTTGGCTTGAATATAGAAGCGGGGGAAGTCCCTCAGCTTGCAGTACCAAAGCATACAATTTTCGGCTCGTCGGTGGAGGAATCTGAGACGTTTAGTTTAGTCGGATGTATGGTGGCGCCAGGCTTTGACTTTGAGGACTTTGAATTGTTCACACAGGAAGAGCTTTTAGTAGATTATCCTCAGCACAAGGAAGTTATTTATAAAATGGCCTACAAAACAATTGAATAGAAAAACAGCCGTCTCAATTATTTTGAGACGGCATGATTCGTTCACCACAGTATTTCTTCAGGATAATTAAGTTGAATTTGAATATCATGTAATGCTTGTTTCGTTGCCATAGCTGCTTCCATCAGGTGGGATTTTAATGCTACATATTCATGGTCCTCTACCATTAATCGCACAGCAAATGCAGCTAAATGTGCCTGACGTTCCTCTTTACTTAATTCAATATACTCTAGATTTAAAACATCAACGTATTGTGTTGCAAAACGGAAAGTTAAGGGGTTTTTAGCATGTAACATTCTTAAAAACACAACATAATCTTCGTCACTTACCTCCTGCTCTAAACATTCAGCAATAGCCGCTTGAAATTTACGAATAATAGCTATCTCATGATTCCATATAGAAGCATTGTTTAATTTTTGGTGCAGTTCAATAAAATCATTTAATGCGATTGCACTAAAGATAATTTCTGGCCAAAGAATTTCTGTTGAAAAATAGACATTCTTATTTGGAAAGATGAGTTCATGTTGTGTTAGAACACTCTTATTAAGTCCATTACTAACAAACTCTAGGTGATGCTCACCAAGCATAGCATGTCTTAGTTTATAGCAAACGCTTAAAATACGTAGTCGAGGACCCTGATAATCATAGTATTTATTTTCGTCACCAGTTACTTTATAAATAGCATTAATTAGTTCATCTAAATCCCAATAATCCGCGCTAATTCGTACCCCTGTTAGTTGTTCTGTGCTTTGAATGGATATCATAGTCCTCGTCCCTCCCTTTGGATGTATCTATTTTGGTGTGTAATTGAGTAGTTTGAATAGTTCTGTTCGTTCCTTCTCCGTTAAATCACGCCATTGCCCTACCTTTAAATTACCAAGCTTAATATTCATAATACGAATGCGTTGTAGACGCTTAACGGAATACCCTAGTGCTGAGCACATTCGACGAATTTGGCGGTTTAAGCCTTGCTCTAAAATGATTTTAAATACTTTATCTGAAATCTTTTCCACATGGCATGGTAAGGTTGTTGTATCTAAAATATCGACACCTGCACCCATTTTTTGGATGAATTGCGCAGTTATAGGCTTATCAACTTGAACAATGTATTCTTTTTCATGATGATTTTCAGCACGTAGAATTTTATTGACGATATCACCATCATTCGTTAATAATAATAGCCCCTCTGATTCCTTATCAAGACGCCCAATATGAAAAATACGTAGAGGATGATTGACAAAATCAACAACATTGCCTTTTATATGACGCTCTGTCGTACTTGTAATGCCGACAGGTTTATTTAGAGCAATGTAAACAAGCTGTTGTTCTTTCTTTACCTCTTTTCCATCAACGCAAACAATGTCTCCTGTTTCAACTTGACTACCAACCGTTGCCAGTTCTCCGTTAATTGTTACCTTTCCTTCTGCTATCCATTTATCAGCACCACGACGAGATATGATGCCTGTTTCACTTAAATATTTATTAATACGCATATTGTTCTCCTATATTTTATATTATTTTTAAGTATACCTTAACGTCGCACATACAGTGAATGCTAGAAGCTTTTCTAGCAAAAATAAATTAGTTGGAAAAGTTTTTGAAAAAGTTGAAATTATTTTATGTTTCTGACAATATATTAGGTGAGAGGGTTTCTATGAAAATATTGTTATTCCGATATAAAATAACGTTTTTTGTAGATAGTTCTCATTAAATTGTGTAAAGGGGAGAAGTAAAATGGTTTATGCATTTCCAAACACTGAAGGATCGGTAGTTCAATTCAAAGAGAAATATGATAATTATATCGGTGGCGAATGGACACCCCCAGTGAAGGGTCAATACTTTGATAACGTTACTCCTGTTACTGGACAAGTTTTTACACAAATAGCACGTTCCACAGCTGAGGATATTGAACATGCATTAGATGCGGCACATGCTGCTAAGGATGCATGGGGTAAAACATCACCAACAGAACGCGCAAACATTTTACTTAAAATTGCGGACCGTATCGAGCAAAATTTAGAAAAGCTAGCCGTTGCTGAAACATGGGATAACGGTAAAGCGGTACGCGAAACATTAAATGCAGACATCCCTCTTGCAATTGATCATTTTCGTTATTTTGCTGGGGTATTACGTGCTCAAGAGGGCTCAGTAAGCCAAATAGATAACGATACAGTTGCTTATCATTTCCACGAGCCAATTGGCGTAGTTGGCCAAATTATACCTTGGAACTTCCCGTTATTAATGGCTGTATGGAAGCTTGCGCCAGCACTTGCAGCTGGAAACTGTGTCGTATTAAAACCTGCAGAACAAACACCAGCATCTATTATGGTGCTTTTAGAATTAATAGAAGATTTACTACCACCAGGTGTCATTAATGTTGTGAATGGATTTGGCTTAGAAGCAGGGAAACCGCTTGCATCAAATCCACGCATTGGTAAGATTGCCTTTACAGGTGAGACAACAACAGGGCGTTTAATTATGCAATATGCTTCTCAAAACCTTATTCCAGTAACATTAGAACTGGGTGGTAAGTCGCCAAACATTTTCTTTGAAGATATTATGGATAAAGATGATGCCTTTTTAGATAAAGCTGTTGAAGGCTTTGTGCTATTCGCTCTAAATCAAGGGGAAGTATGTACTTGTCCTTCCCGTGCACTGATTCAGGAATCAATTTACGATAAATTTATGGAGCGCGTATTACAGCGAGTAGAAGCCATTAAAGTTGGCAACCCACTTGATCCAAACACAATGATGGGTGCACAGGCATCTAGTGAGCAAATGGAAAAAATTCTTTCTTATTTAGATATTGGTAAGCAAGAAGGTGCAGAATGTCTAATTGGAGGAGACAAAAATAATGTAGGTGAAGGCTTCGAAAATGGCTACTACATTAAACCAACTGTTTTCAAAGGACATAATAAAATGCGTATATTCCAAGAAGAAATTTTTGGACCAGTAGTTGCTGTCACGACATTTAAAACGAAAGAGGAAGCATTGGAAATTGCGAATGATACATTATATGGTTTAGGATCAGGTGTTTGGACGAGAGATATAAATACGGCATATCGCTTCGGTCGTGAAATTCAAGCTGGTCGTGTTTGGACAAACTGTTACCACGCATATCCTGCACATGCTGCATTCGGTGGCTACAAAATGTCGGGTGTTGGTCGTGAAAATCATAAAATGATGTTAGCGCATTACCAACAAACGAAAAACTTATTAGTTAGCTATAGCGAAAACAAACTTGGTTTCTTCTAATTCGTAGGGAGGTGCATGAGCGTGGTTGAACGTGTATTAGCTACGGAAGAAGCGCTAGCACTAATCGATCTATTAAAAGAGAAACATGGGCCCGTTATGTTTCATCAATCAGGCGGATGCTGTGATGGCTCCTCACCAATGTGTTATCCAGAAGGGGATTTGCTAATAGGAGATCAGGATGTGTGCCTTGGTGTAGTGGGTGGTGCCCCTTTCTATATGCACAAAAATCAATATGATTACTGGAAGCATACACAAATCATATTGGATGTGGTGGACGGCAGAGGTGGCATGTTTTCACTCGAGGGCGTAGAAGGAAAACGTTTCCTAACAAGGTCAAGAGCCTTCAAATCTGAAGAACTGCAAGAGCTAGGGTTAATTTAACAAGTTATCTGTACAGCGGCAAAGTTTTTCTGCCGCTGTTTTTTTATCTGAAAGTAGAAAAGTTATTGTATGGAAAGGGAGGCTTTAGGACACATGACTCTTTTCTTATAGGAATGATGAATATTGATTTTGGGGTACAAGTGTTTTGATATTAATTTTTATGGAAAAGAGTATGTAAAGCGATATTATTGGATGAATTTTTTAGGAAAAGGAATAGATTTAATCGATCCTTTAAGGTCATGGTAAATAATAATTTCTTTGTGGTTTTTGCTAACATCGGCCATACCTCCTTTATAGGTTGTTAATATTTTCTATTAAATCAAATAAAGTAAGTAACATACATTAAATTATGTTTACTTTTTATGTTAATTGTTACAAAGAGGGTGAATCTTTCTCACATTATGTTACGTAAAACGGGTAAAGGAGTGTGATAAATATGGATTATGTGATGATTGAAAATGAATTTGCCAATACAGTAGAGGAGGTATCAAAGGCTGCAGGCTGGACGGTGGACCGTAAAATTGTATTAGCTATTGCTAGTACATTTGTAGCCTCAGAAAAAACTTTTGATGCAACGAAGTATAAAAATGTTTTACAAGAGATGAAGAAGCAATCTTCATGGCTGTCTCCTTTACGGACAACCGTTGGATATAGTATTGCTGCCAACCTCATGGAGCAAGATGATGCAGAAAAGGCAGTGAAGAATTTACTTACGAATGTGAGCATCTTAAAGGAAGCGAAATTCAGAAGCGGCAATTTTAGCTATATTGGAGCACAATTCTTGACGGAGGATGAACAGGATAAAAAGACGCATGCACAGGTGGCAAGAGCCTTATTTGATGCTATACGTAAACATCATCCATTTTTAACCTCATATGAGGACATTCCTTATGCCATATTATTAAGCAGTCCATCTGATGATGTTGAATTGCGCGCGGATACCATGAATCGATACTATAAAGAACTAAGAACATATAATTTTAATGCTGGCAATGAGCTCCAATGGCTTTCACAGGTATTAACATTTTTATCACCCAAATTTGATGGTCAGCTAGTACCCGATGTTGTAACCCTTCGTGATGGGCTCAAAAAGCAAAACGTTAAAGTCAAGGCTATGCATTATCCTTTACTTGGCTTTTTAGCCATACTTAACCTGGATAAAGCACAACTTCAAGGGTTGATTGATTTATACCATGAATTAAAAGACATGAAGTTATTAAAATGGCATCGTGAATTTGTGCTCTTTATGGCTGTACAATTTGCTATTTATGATATGGCAAAGGTACAAAAGTCTTTGTCCATGACCATTATGTCTTCTATTGAGCTATTAATCCAAGCACAGCAAGCAGCAATGATTGCAGCGGTTAGTGCAGCTGCCATTGCGTCTAGTTCAAGTTCTTCGTGATAGAATAAAGAAGAACATGATTATTTGGAGGTGCATTTGAAGGATGAAGGATACAAAACTTTGGATTAATGGTCAGTGGCATGATGCAGAGGAAAGCTATGAGCTAGCTTCTCCATATAGCGGTGAGGTTATTGCTCATGTAGCTAAAGCATCTATTCAAGATGTAGAGAAAGCTATCGAAGGTGCGCAGCAGGCATTCCAATCGTTTAAAAAGACAACAGCCTACGAACGTGCCGAAATATTATATAAAGTTGTTGATATGATGCGACAAAGAAAAGAAGAACTTGCAGAGATTTTAGCCTTGGAGGCTGGAAAACCTATTGTTGCAGGTTTAGCTGAAATTGACCGTACAATCGCAACCTATCAATTTGCGGCTGAGGGAGCTAAACAGGCAAAAGGTGAGACGGTTCCAATGGATGCAGCCCCTGGAGCAGGAGATCGAATAGGCTGGACAAAAAGAGAACCTTTAGGTGTAATATCTGCCATTACGCCATTTAATTTTCCATTCAATTTAGTGGCACACAAGTTAGGTCCAGCGTTTGCAGTAGGCAATACAGTTGTATTAAAGCCAGCTACACAAACGCCACTAAGTGCTATCGTTATGGCTGAAATTTTCCGAGACGCAGGATTACCCGATGGGGCATTACAAATTGTGACAGGAAGTGGGGGTGAGCTTAGTGATACGCTTGTCACACATCCATATGTCAAAAAAGTAACCTTTACAGGTAGTGGTAAGGTTGGTTTGAAGATTAAAGAAAAAGTAGGCTTACGTAAAGTAACTTTAGAGCTGGGTTCTAATGCAGCAGTAATTGTCGAACCATCTACGCCAATAAATAAAATTATCAGTCGTTGTGTAAGCGGGGCTTTTAACTTTGCTGGACAAGTATGCATTTCGTTACAACGTATATATGTGCATTCCTCCATTATTGATGAATTTACTAAAGCATTTGTTGCAGAAACAGAAAAGCTTATAGTAGGAGATCCATTAGAGAAGACAACAGATGTTAGTGCCATGATAAATCCAAATGAAGTGGAACGTATTAGGGAATGGATTGAGGAGGCACAAGAACAGGGGGCTATGATTGCAACTGGAGGCGTATTTACTGAACGTACTTTAACGCCAACAGTTATGACGAATGTGTCAGCTGATATGAAAATTGTTTGTCAGGAAACATTCGCACCAATCGTCTCAATTGTTTCATATGAAACATTAGACGACGCAATTCGACTTGTAAATGAGTCGGACCTTGGCCTAAATGCAGGTATTTACACGAATATATTGTCAGATGCTTTATATGCAGCAGATGAATTACAGGCTGGTGCTGTCATTATTAATGATATTCCGACATTCCGAGTAGATAACATGCCATATGGTGGAGTAAAGATGAGTGGTTATGGACGTGAAGGAATTAAGTGGGCTATAGAAGAAATGACTGATATGAAATTTATTTCGATGAAAAAATCGTTCTAAATTTGCATCAGCTCTTTTTCTGCGATACGATGACGAAAGAACAACATGAGAAGGGAAGTTGCAAGAATTATGCCAAACAACGCTGTACCCATGAGCCAATCACGTACGGTTCAATCGCGTCTCGTATTACCCCCAGACACAAATAATCACAATTCTATTTTCGGTGGAAGAGTGTTAGCTTATATTGATGAAATTGCTGCTATTACAGCAATGAAACATGCGAAAGGCCTTGTAGTGACAGCTTCTATTGACTCGGTTGATTTTTTATCCGCTGCACATGTAGGAGATATTCTTGAAATCGAGAGTATTGTTTCGTCTACAGGACGTTCTTCAATGGAGGTTTATGTTCGCGTTGTTTCTCGCAATATTGAGACTGGCGAGGAAAAATTAACGACAGAATCATTTGTCACAATGGTTGCAGTAAATGAGGAAGGGAAACCCGTACCAGTTCCCTCAATCTATCCTGAAACAGATGAAGAGAAGCGTTTATTTGAAACTGGGCCAGCAAGACGAGAGCACCGTAAACAAAAACGTGCATTGCCGCATTAAGGAAAAAGGGAACTCCAAATGAGTTCCCTTTTTTATTTTACATATTTAGTTCATTGACAACATTTATGAGCGAGTCGGAAGAAGAAGAGACTAGTGTAGCACCTTGCGATAATTCAGTGATTAAATTAGATATAGCTGAAATATCTCTCGATGTATTTACGTATTGCTGCTGAATGCCAGAAACTGCATCAGCAATATCATTAAATGACTTGGATAGACTTTCTTGTGTATTGACACTATGTTGAATTTTTTGATCAACATTAGTAACTGAATTAGCCATAGTCGTAATATTACTTTCTGTTTCCTTAATAAGGTGTGAAACATTTTGGACGGCATTTTTTGTTTCCTCCGCAAGTTTACGAACTTCCTCAGCCACTACTGCAAAGCCTTTCCCATGTTCTCCAGCTCGTGCAGCCTCAATAGAAGCATTTAATGCTAATAAATTGGTTTGATCAGCAATGCCTGTAACTAGCCCAACGATTTCAGAAATTTTTTGAGAAGAGGTACGTAGTTGGTTCATCGTTACCTCAAGACCATTGACACTTTGCAAAATAACTTGGATTAAATCATTTTGTTCTTTCAATTGCTGTTGGCCTCGTCTTGATTTTTCTTGTGTATCTGCTACGAAGTTCAATCCTTGCTTGGTTGCTACAGCAATATCATCTGTTTGTGAGGAAATCACTAATAATGATGCGGCTGTTTCTTCACTAATGGCATTAAGCTCTTCTGCAGTACTTTGGATCGTCGTTACAAGGGAATTTTTTGTTGCATCTGCTGCTGAGCGAATACGTTCTTCCTCTTTTTCATATGCCTCAATCACGAGTTGTTGCTCGAAATTAATGATTTTACAAAAAGCGTTTATAGCACGAATAGCATCTGTTTTAGAAATATCCACCTCGTTCACAAAGTTTGCAAAAGTAGTAGTGAGTGACTGGAATGAGGCAATATACCACTTTGACTGCAAGCCAATTCGAACGTGAGCCTCAGCAATGGCTTTTCGTTCAGCAATGTAGGCATCATTAATATGACTTTCAAAAATGTCACTTAAATGTTTATGTAACGTGATTTTCAAACGATCAATATGTGATGTTCTATTAATAATATCAAGTAAATCTTGGCTCAAACTAATGGCTGCATAAAATTTCTCCACCATTTCAGGAATTAAGTCTTTAGCTAAAGGCTGTAGCTGCTTAATGATAGCTAAATCCTCAAGTGTTAAATTTAAAAGTTGTAATTGTTTTTGAAGATTGGGGTGGTTCAATACATCTAACTGTACACCGCTCTTAAAATTTTCAGGTGTTAATGTAATTGCGTAGCTAGAACTACTATTTTTTGAAAACCAACTCATTATTATTTGCTCCATTCTTAATATCCATAATAAATTGTAAGTAAATAAGCACTTTTGAAATTTGTTAGGTTTGTATATTTAATAAATAAATGGGATTAAATCTATTTTACTATTATTTGCTGAATATTTGGTTAAAAAATTGGATATTTCTTTATTTTTTTACTTTATTGTTAGTCCAAATGGTGAAGCGATGTAAATTTGAATTTAAAATAGGAAACCTGTAAAATACGAACTGTTTAGCAATCTAAAAATCGTACGAAAATAAAAAATGGAAGGAGGGGTGGTATGGAGAAAAAACGTTTTAAATTTGTTATTCCTGTCATGGTGATTGTTGCCATTGGTTCTGTTTATATGCTACGAAACTACCATGCTGAGGTACCAGATGTTGAGCAATTATTAATTACCATATGTGCATCTTTGGGATCAGGGGTATTAGCCTACTTTTTATTTCCACAGCAGGGTGATAATAAGATTGATGACAGAGGACCGTATTAATAGATTAAAAAAACTGCTCGTTTTCATTAAAACGAGCAGTCTTTTTATGGTTTAAACAGTTTAAACCAGCCTTTATGTTTAAAGACAGCCAACATAAAGATAACGATAATTATCATAATCCCAAGTACAATAAAATAGCTGTATTGCCCATGTAGTTCAGGCATGTTATCGAAATTCATCCCATACACACCAGCAATGAAGGTAAGTGGTATAAAGATAGTTGATACAATTGTTAAAGTCATCATAATGCCATTCATGCGGCTAGAACTCATAGCCATATAACTATCCCGCATGTCTGCTGTAAGCTCTCGATTAGATTCAACCATCTCTGTTAGCTTAAGTAGATGGTCGTAGATATCTCCAAAATAAGCTCTCTCCGATTTTTTTAGTGAGAAACGGTAAGAATTGAGAATGCGATATAAAAGATCACGCATTGGTAAAATAGTACGTCTTAAGTCAAGCAAGTCACTACGGAACTCGAAGACAATTTTCATGGCATTTACATTACTTTGGTATGTAAGTTCACCTTCTAAAGCATTTAGATGATCTTCAATTTTGTAAACGAGTGGAAAATAACTATCAACAATTTTATCGATAGTTTGATACGTTAGGTATACAGTACCTCGCTCCCAATTCTTCGGTTGGTTTTCCAGCATCTTTTGCACCTTCTCTATCTCAGGGACAGGATTTTTATGGAAGGTTATGATGAATTTATTGGAGGCAAAAATATTAACCTCCTCCGCAGCTAACGTCTCTTCGTTTACCCGATGAATGACAAAGAAATGAAAATCATCATAAAAATCGAGCTTAGGACGCTGCAACCTCATTAAGCAATCTTCAATAGCGAGAGGGTGAAAGTGGAAAAATGTATCCAACAATGATTCCTCCTCGGCTGTAGGACAATTAAAATCAACCCAATACCATTCAAATTCTTGCTGATGTATCTCTTCTAATGGAAAATCCTTTAACAATTGTTGTTGCTTTGTAATACCAATGGTGCTTATCACGGTTTTCACCTCAAATTATTTACTACAAAATAGTTAGCGCTCCTCTTTAAAGCATACCCAACCACCGAACAAAGTAGTGGCAAAAAATCTAGAAGGTTTAGTAAAACCCGCACTTTGTAAAAGTATTAAAATTTCTTCTTCACTCATAAAAGAAAGGGAACGAATGGATTTTTCCATCTCTACTACATCGGATAAAGAAAGTCTAGTATGCTGTAGCCAATAAGAACGCCATAAATCAAATTGTAGTTCTGTTTCTAAAGAGCCTAGCTGACCATATTTTGAAACAAGGACAAATGGTGCTCCAGGTTTCAAATGTCTTGCTATTTCTGTTATTGTTTCGAGCTTTTCTTTATAATCATGAATAAAATGCAAGACAAGAACACAACTTGCCGCATCATACTGAGTAGAGGGCAGCGAAGCATCAAGTATTGTAGCCTGATGGAATGACATATCATTAGGAAGAGTGAGTAAACGCTCTTTAGCTATAGTAAGCATGGATTCTGATGGATCAATGCCAGTGAATGACCAGTGAGGTCTTCCTTCTGCAAGCTGTATAATTTCATTGCCACTTCCTGCTCCCACGACTAGCATGTTAGCATTTTCTGATAGCCTAGAATGATAAAAAGTTTGTATTAAACGTAGCATGGCATCATAACTAGGCAATGTACGGCGAATACCCTTTTCATATTCATTTGCTAATGTGTTGTTAAATTCCAACGCTCCTCACAGCCTTTCAAAAAAATTTTAAAAAATCTTTCTTAATGTGAAACTATTACGGGTATAGTTCCGTAAATAGTAGTACATAAAACATAGAATAAAGTTCAAAGAAAGGGTTGATATATATGGAGACTAAATGGTCTAAAGTAATCATACACGCAAGTGCATTTTTTGCGCCATGGTTAGTGCCCATTATTTTCTTTTTAATTAGTTCGGATGAGGAAGTAAAGGCAATTTCTATTCAAGCACTGCTATTCCAAATTGTCATGGGTGTTTTAATTGCTATCTCTGTTGGTTTAAGCTTTGTCCTTATTGGCTTACCATTTTTAATCATTTTCGGCATTATGGTATTTGTGGTACCGATCATCGGTATCGTAAAAGCATTGTCTGATGAACCTTGGCGTTATCCAATTGTTGGTCGCTGGGTATAATTTTCATAGACGCAAGTATATGCTAGTTGCATATGCTTGCGTTTTTTCTATGACGAATAAGGGTACATTAGGTGTATAAGGAAATTATTAAACCGTAAACAAATGATCGAAAAAGGGCTCTTTTCGGCTCTTAAAAAGCCTTTTTCAAGACTTTCCACTTTTCTATGGGCGAAATCATTGCAATTTTTTTCAAGCGTTTTGTATAATATACTCAAAGAAAGTCAAAGATAGTCAAAGTCAGTGAAGCAAGCGAGGTGTATTCCTAAAATGCGTAATATATCAGACATCATAGAGGGTTACTTAAAGCAAGTACTTGAATTAGGTGGAGAAGGGCATATTGAAATTAAACGTAGTGAAATCGCTGATAAATTTCAATGTGTACCATCACAAATAAATTATGTTATTAATACAAGATTTACTGCCGAGCGGGGTTACCTTGTTGAGAGCAAACGTGGTGGTGGTGGATACATTCGAATTTTACGTGTCCGCGCGAATTCACAGATTGATTTAATCGACGATGTTCTCAGGCAAATTGAAGGTGGGGCATCACAAACAATGGCAGAAGATTTGGTTTATCGACTCATTGATGAGCAGGTAATTTCCAAGCGAGAAGCGAAATTAATGTTAGCAGCAATTGATCGCTCCACGATCGACTTGCATCTCCCCTTAAGAGATGTCATTCGATCAAAAATATTGCGAGCAATGCTGACAACAATAAAATATGAACAACAAAAATAGTGAGGTGATGGAAATGATATGCGAACATTGTAAACAACGTAATGCGACAGTTACAGTAACACAAGTTCAAAGTGGGCAAAAAGTAGAGCATCATTATTGTGACGTCTGCGCCTCACAATTCCATCCATTTCATGCAGAGTTTAAACAAGAGCCAGTATCTATTCAACAGTTATTGTCTAACTGGTTTGGCTCTCCTACATGGCAAAAGGTGGGGGAAAAACAACAGGTACAACCACAACAGCAAACATGCCCACAATGTGGATTTTCGTATAAGCAGTTTTTAAAAGAAGGAAAATTCGGGTGCCCAAGCTGTTATGACACATTTGGAGATCATTTGCCAAAGCTTTTTAATCGTATTCAGGCGGGTCCACAACACATTGGAAAAATGCCTGGTGCTCGCAGTAATGTGTATGTTATTAAAAAGCAAATAGAAGATATCCGCAAGCGTATGAAATCCGCCGTAGATGAAGAACAGTTTGAAGAAGCGGCGAAGCTACGGGATGAAGTTAAAGAGCTAGAGAAGCATCTACAATTTGAAGGTGGTGATGTGACATGATGATTGAATCATTTTTAGAGCGTGCGACACCAACTTGGATGCATATCAAAGATGATTACTCAGATATCGTCATTAGTACACGGATCCGCCTTGCACGAAATTTAGATGGCTATCGTTTTCCATTAGCGTTTTCAGAAAATGAGGCACTGCAAGTGGAACAGGCCGTTACACATGCTGTCAGCGATAGCCCAACTCTTCAAAATGATTATGCTTATTTTGCTATAAAGGATTTAACCCCTTTACAGCGTCAAATTCTTGTAGAAAAGCATTTGATTAGCCCGCAACTGGCTAAAAAAGAGCAAGTGGGCTCTATACTACTCTCTGAAGACGAATCCGTTAGCATTATGGTGAATGAAGAGGATCATTTACGCATTCAATGTATGACAGCAAGTTTTCAACTTCAAAGTGCTTATGAACAAGCAAATAAGATTGATCGTATCCTAGAGAAAGTATTACCGTATGCTTTTCGAGATACTTTTGGTTATTTAACAAGCTGTCCAACGAATATTGGTACGGGTCTACGAGCATCCGTCATGATGCATTTACCCGCTCTTACATTAACTGGGCAAATGAATCAAATTATAAATGCCATGACACGCTTAGGAATGACTGTAAGAGGTATATATGGTGAAGGAAGCGAAAATTTAGGGAATGTTTATCAAGTGTCTAACCAAATTACACTTGGGAAGACAGAGGAAGATATTTTAGCAGATATACAAAGCGTCGCTGAAAAGATTATTCAAAAAGAGCGGCATGCAAGAGGTAAATTAATGGAAAAGGCAGAGCTTGCGCTAGAAGATCGCGTATATCGAGCTTTAGGTACCCTTACACATGCAAGAATTTTAACAAGTGAGGAAGCTGCTACTTGCCTATCTAATGTTCGTTTAGGAGTAGATTTACAATTGATTGATGGTATACAAACAACGACCTTAAATGAATGTGTTGTTAGTATGCAACCAGGTTTTTTACAGCACTATGCAGGTGAGGCATTACCACCTGCTGAGCGGGATCGTGTACGAGCGGAGATGCTTCGTGAGACATTATCTCAAGAACATGCGAATAAGCCTATAAATGGGGAAAAAGGAGAGGATTTATATGATGTTTAATCGTTTTACACAACGCGCGCAAAAAGTATTACAGCTTGCTCAGGAAGAGGCTATTCGTTGGAAGCACGAATCTATCGGTACAGAGCATATTCTATTAGGGCTTATACGTGAAGGCGGCGGTATTGCTGCGAAAGCGTTAGAAGCCATTGATATTAGTCCTCAAATGATTGAAGCTGGCATTGAAGAATTAGTTGGTAAGGGCAAAGAAGATGTCGGTCCAATCGTTCATTATACACCAAGAGCTAAAAAAGTAATTGAATTATCTGTTGATGAGTCACGTAAACTAGGTCACTCCTATATCGGTACAGAGCATCTATTATTGGCGCTTATACGTGAGGGTGAGGGCGTGGCAGCTCGCGTTTTAAACAATGCGGGAGTCGGTTTAAATAAAGCTCGCCAGCAAGTATTATTGCTATTAGGTAATAATGATAATGCACAATCTGGTCAACAAGCAGCCCAAGCTGCCAATACACCAACATTAGATAGCCTAGCACGTGATTTAACACAAATTGCACGTGAAGGTACTTTAGACCCTGTTATTGGCCGAAGCAAGGAAATTACACGAGTTATTGAAGTTTTATCGCGTCGTACGAAAAATAACCCTGTATTGATTGGTGAGCCAGGTGTTGGTAAAACAGCGATTGCTGAAGGATTGGCACAGCAAATTATTAATAACGAAGTGCCAGAAATCCTTCGTGACAAACGTGTAATGACACTAGATATGGGGACAGTTGTTGCAGGTACAAAATATCGTGGAGAATTTGAAGATCGTTTGAAAAAAGTGATGGATGAAATTCGCCAAGCAGGTAACATCATTTTATTTATTGACGAATTGCATACATTAATTGGTGCGGGTGGTGCTGAAGGTGCGATTGATGCATCAAATATCTTAAAACCATCTTTAGCACGTGGGGAGCTTCAATGTATTGGTGCCACAACACTTGATGAGTACCGCAAGTACATTGAAAAGGATGCCGCCTTAGAGCGTCGTTTCCAACCAATCCAAGTGGATGAGCCGACAGTGGAAGAAGCTATTCTAATTATTCAAGGCTTACGCGATCGTTATGAAGCGCATCACCGTGTGAAAATTACAGATGAAGCGATTGAAGCAGCGGCAAAAATGAGTGATAGATATATTTCTGACCGATTCTTACCAGATAAAGCGATTGACTTAATCGATGAAGCAGGTTCTAAAGTACGCTTACGCTCATTCGCAGTACCACCAAACTTAAAGGCGCTTGAGGATAAGCTTGAAAATGTTCGTTCTGAAAAAAATGCAGCCGTATCAGGTCAAGAATTTGAAAAGGCAGCAGCGCTAAGAGATACAGAGCAAAAGCTGAAGGATGAAATTGAAGCTACTCGAAAAAATTGGAAAGAAGAGCAAGGAAAAGCCGAATCTAAAGTGACTGTGGATGATGTAGCAGCAGTTGTATCAATGTGGACAGGAATCCCAGTAGCTAAAATTGCTTCTGAAGAATCTTCGAAGTTATTACAGCTTGAAGAAGAGTTACACAAACGTGTAGTAGGGCAAGGAGAAGCAGTAGAAGCGATTTCTCGTGCAATACGTCGTGCAAGAGCAGGCTTAAAAGATCCAAAACGACCAATTGGCTCATTTATCTTCTTAGGACCTACAGGAGTTGGTAAAACGGAGCTTGCAAGAGCACTTGCTGAGGTAATGTTTGGCGATGAGGATGCGATGATTCGTGTTGATATGTCCGAGTACATGGAGAAACATTCGACTTCTCGTTTAGTAGGTTCACCTCCGGGCTATGTAGGCTTTGATGATGGTGGCCAACTGACAGAGAAAGTTCGCCGTAAGCCATATTCAGTCGTTTTATTAGATGAAATTGAAAAGGCACACCCTGATGTATTCAATATTCTATTGCAAGTGCTTGAAGATGGTCGTTTAACAGACTCTAAGGGACGTGTAGTAGACTTCCGCAATACAGTGGTCATTATGACTTCAAACGTTGGTGCGGATGCATTAAAATACCAAAAGAACCTTGGTTTCAATGTAGGTGGTGCAGAGTCTAAGCATAAAGACATGAAGGGTACGATGTTAGAAGAATTGAAAAAAGCATTCCGTCCAGAATTCTTAAACCGTATCGATGAAATGATTGTCTTCCACGCATTAGAAAAAGAGCACTTAAAAGAAATCATTGCGATGATGGGCAATGCTTTAACAAAACGCTTGCAAGAGCAAGACATTTCGTTAGAGCTGACTGATGCAGCACTTGAAAAAATTGCTGAAGAAGGCTATGACCCTCAATATGGTGCTCGTCCACTACGTCGTGCATTACAAAA
This sequence comes from Lysinibacillus sp. GW823-FHT02G10, assembly GCF_058797135.1. Classification (NCBI taxonomy): domain Bacteria; kingdom Bacillati; phylum Bacillota; class Bacilli; order Caryophanales; family Bacillaceae; genus Lysinibacillus; species Lysinibacillus sp. GW823-FHT02G10. The sequence goes on along the minus strand of NZ_JBXAJI010000006.1, from coordinate 58,543 downwards.
ACAAGTAGAGGATCGATTATCAGAAGAATTACTAAAGGGTAATGTAGAAAAGGGTAATCAGGTTGTCATTGATTACGTAAACGATGAGTTTGTTGTAAAGAAAAAAGAGGGAGTTTCCATCTCTAAATAATTTCAAGGAAAGACAGTAAGGCTTTAAGTGCCAAGCTGTCTTTTTTTCTGTACAATTAAGGATAAGAACAAATATTCGAGGTGAAAGCAATTTGGCAAAGAAAAAAACGAAATTTGTATGTTCAGGCTGTGGCTATGAATCTGCTAAATGGATGGGAAGATGCCCTGGGTGTGGTGAATGGAATAAAATGGTGGAAGAAGTAGAAATGGTTGCAAAAGGCCCACGTGGAGCATTTCAACATTCTGCTACAGTTACTCAAAAGGCAATCCCGATTATCCAAGTGGAAGCTACTGAAGAATCGCGCGTAGCAACAGAAATGGGCGAACTCAATCGTGTATTAGGCGGGGGCATTGTACCTGGTTCTCTAGTATTAATTGGGGGTGATCCTGGAATAGGCAAATCAACATTACTATTACAGGTTTCCGCATTACTCTCGAATAAAGGGCATCGCGTACTTTATATTTCTGGAGAGGAATCTATTCGTCAAACGAAATTACGAGCAGAGCGTTTAGGAGTGATTTCTCAAGAGCTCTACATATACTCCGAAACAAACCTAGAGTTTTTAAACCAAACCATTGATGAAGTACAACCTAAATTTGTCATTGTGGATTCCATACAAACGGTTTTTCATCCAGAAGTAACAAGCGCCCCAGGTAGTGTCTCACAGGTTCGTGAATGTACAGCTGAGCTGATGCGAATCGCTAAAACAAAAGGCATTGCTATTTTTCTAGTAGGACATGTCACAAAAGAGGGACAAATTGCAGGGCCACGTATTTTAGAGCATATGGTGGATACTGTACTGTACTTTGAAGGGGAGAGACATCATAATCATCGTATTTTAAGAAGCCAAAAAAACCGATTCGGATCTACAAATGAAATTGCTATATTTGAAATGCTTCAAGGTGGGTTAAAGGAAGTTCTAAACCCTTCTGAGTTATTTTTACAGGAGCGTTCACAAGGTGCGGCGGGGTCAACTATTGTAGCCTCAATGGAGGGGACAAGGCCAATTCTTGTTGAAATTCAATCCTTAGTTACGCCTACAAGCTTTAACTATCCTAAACGTATGGCCACAGGTGTCGATCAAAATCGAGTACAATTGCTAATGGCTGTACTAGAAAAGCGTATGGGTCTCATGCTACAAGCTCAGGATGCATATATTAAAGTTGCTGGTGGTGTCAAGCTGGATGAGCCAGCAATAGATTTAGCGGTGTTGACAAGTATTGTATCTAGTTTTAAGGATCAGGCAGTGCGTGCAACGGATTGCTTTATTGGTGAGGTCGGACTGACAGGTGAGGTCCGTCGGGTATCACGTATAGAACAGCGAGTCATTGAAGCGGCGAAGCTTGGATTTAAAAGAGCTTTCATTCCTTCTTCGAATATTGGTGGTTGGGAATTTCCGCAGGGAATTGAAATTGTTGGTGTAGAAACGATAAAAGATGCACTAAATGCATGCTTTAGAGAGTTATAAAGGAGGTTGTGCATGTTGGATATTATTCTGACATGCATTTTCCTTCATTTTTAATGCTAATATCGGAAACTCATATAAAAGAATAAACGTCCTAAATAATAGCTGATGAATGAATAAAGGATTTCATCTAGTACGAACAAAATAGAAGTTTGTAAAATTTTGTCTAACTATCTTATCCTTGTTTCACAACATCAAAAATAATGAGATTTTGACTGAGCTCATGAAAGATTTTCTACCGTAAACTATGTATAATCTTAACTAACAATTAGGAGGTGACAGCTTGTGAAAAAATTTGTTCAAATTGCGTTTTTACTGATTGGAGGAGCATTGGGCCTTGTTTTCTTACCGCCATTATACGAATTGCTTCATTTATCATCTAATCCTTGGCTAGATAATCCTTATGTATCAGTAGCTCTAGGCGCACTTTTACTGTTTACACTATCTTTTGCATTTTCCGATTACTTTGTAAGGCTCATTAGCTGGATGGAAGAAGTTCTGTTTAAGGTTCCTATCGGAGATTTATTATTTGGTACGTTTGGTTTAATAATTGGGTTGATTGTCGCTTACTTTTTAGGCTTTGCCATTGATAGTGTACCATTCCCTGTTATTTCGGAAGTACTTCCAATTATCCTGTCATTTGTATTAGGGTATTTAGGGTTCCGTCTAGGTTTTAGAAAAAGAGATGAGCTCATACAGCTTTTTACATTACGTAGTACCAATACGAAGAAAAAAGCTGCTGAAGGTGCTGAAGCTCAAGAGGTTCGTGGAAGCTACAAACTGCTAGATACAAGTGTAATTATTGATGGTCGTATTGCTGATATTTCTGAAACAGGCTTCATTGAGGGTATATTAGTTGTACCTCAATTTGTGCTCACAGAGCTTCAGCATATAGCTGATTCTTCTGATACCTTAAAGCGCACAAGAGGTCGGCGTGGTTTAGATATTTTAAAAAAATTACAAGATGAACGTAAGACAAAAGTTGAAATTACAGACGAGGATTTTGAAGATGTACAAGAGGTAGATTTAAAGCTTGTCCGTCTTGCAAAAAAAATGGGCAATGATACATGCATCGTTACCAATGATTTTAACCTGAATAAAGTCTGTGAGCTCCATCATGTAAAAGTGTTAAATATCAATGATTTAGCGAATGCAGTGAAACCTGTAGTTATACCAGGTGAAGATATGCAGGTTGTGGTTATAAAGGATGGCAAAGAGCATAACCAAGGAGTTGCCTATTTAGATGATGGTACGATGATTGTGGTTGAAGGTGGTCGTAGTTACATCGGACAGGCAATTACAGTTACAGTTACTAGTGTGCTGCAAACATCAGCAGGTCGTATGATATTTGCTAAGCCGAAGGACGATTAGGATGTGGGGAAATGCAATATGAAGTGGTTCTACCTGCTGCCGGAAGTGGGAAGCGTATGGGTGCAGGGCAAAATAAATTATTTTTAAAGCTTTTAGAGAAACCTATTCTGGTACACACGCTAGAAGTGTTTCAACAAGATCCCGCTTGCACAGGTATTTGGCTCGCTGTAAAACCAGAAGAGCGTGGATTTATTCAAAAAATGCTAGAGGACTATAGGATTACCAAAGTGAAGGGTTTACCTGATGGGGGTGCTGAGCGACAGCATTCGGTTCATTCTTGCATGAAAGAGATGCAACAGGTAGATATTGTGCTTGTCCATGACGCAGCACGCCCGTTTATTACGCATGATATCATTGCAAAGCTTGTACAGAACGCGCATCATCATGGTGCAGCAATTGCAGGGGTTCGTGCGAAAGATACGATGAAAAAAGTATCAATGAATGGCATTATAGAGGAAACGGTTGATCGAGAAAGCCTTTGGATGGTGCAAACTCCACAAGCATTCCGTTTTGAATTAATTATGGAAGCGGAGGACGTAGCTGAAAAAGTAGGTTTTCTTGGGACAGATGAGGCAATGCTAATGGAGCGTCTCGGACATCAGGTACACATCGTAGAAAGTAGTTATGAAAATGTAAAAATGACAACACAAGAAGACTTAGTATTTGGTGAGGCAATTTTGCGTAAGCGTGGATCATTCAATCATTAAGAAATATTATATATAGAGGCTATACATTCGTAGTTTGTTAAGGATGGATAGTCTTTTTTATTTGTTTTGTTTGGGAAAAATTATATGGTCAGAATGCCTTATTGCTTCGTAATCTGTTCATCCATATATGTATGATAATAATGACATAACTGCTAGTCGAATTAGAAACGAAGGCGTAGAAGAGAATAAAAAGTTGGAATGCTCAAATAAAGTGGATTTTATCCATGTGTGATCGTTTTACGTGTAAAATGAAATAGTGGATATATGATTAATAAGGTAATAGAATAGATGAAAAGATGTGAGGGGTGTTTATTGTGTCATTAAATGATTGGTTGAATCAAAAGGTTCCAGAAATTACAGGTTCATTAACTAGTATAAATAAACAGTACATCGACGTTGACAACTCAATAGGCTTTGATGGACGAGATCGGGTTATAAAAATAATAGATAATTTCCATGAGGTGCTGTTTCCTGGCATTTATATGACAAGACCTATTGATGAAACAAGGGTGAACGTAGTTTGCAGTAATAAGCTGCGTGAAACAGCATTAGATTTGCGGGATATTATCGAAAAAGTATTATTTTATAATATGGAGGATAGTGATCCTGCCAATTGCGAGAAGTATTGCCGTGAACAAGCAGACAAAATTGTTATGAATTTGATTAATCGATTTCCTGCCATTCGCCAAGTGCTACAAACAGATATTCAAGCGGCATATAATGGTGACCCAGCAGCTCTTTCCACAGAGGAAATTTTGCTAAGCTATCCTTCTATTGTGGCTGTTTATATTCACCGCATCGCACATGAGTTATACGAAATGGGTGTACAAATTGTGCCTCGAATTATGTCAGAATATGCGCACCGATTAACGGGTATCGATATTCATCCAGGGGCTACAATAGGAGAATCATTCTTTATTGACCACGGAACAGGTGTCGTTATCGGTGAAACTTGTACTATCGGTAAGAATGTAAAAATTTATCAAGGTGTAACATTAGGTGCACTAAGCTTCCCATTAGATGAAAATGGTAATCCAATTAAGGGCATTAAACGTCATCCGAATATTGCCGACAATGTTGTCATTTATGCTGGTGCTACTATCTTAGGGGGCGAGACGACGATTGGGCACGATTCCGTTTTAGGGAGTAATATTTGGCTAACACACTCTGTTCCCCCTTATTCACGTGTCTATAATTCACAGCCATCTCCGAATATTAGCAACAGTCAAATGAAAAATATAGAGTATCATATTTAAAGAATGTGGGGCAGTCTAGAGAGTGTAGCTTTCTAAACTGCCCATTACTGCTATAGGAGGATAATTATTAAAGCGCTTTTCAAACAACCTAGGGCAAATTTTGATATGATAATGATAAATATTAATTAAAGGAAGATGAATATGTTTCGAATTGGACAAGGTTTTGACGTACATGCATTTGAAGAAGGTCGTCCATTAATTATTGGTGGCATTACCATTCCGCATGAAAAAGGACTAGTAGGACATTCAGATGCGGATGTTCTCTTACACACTGTCACAGATGCGGCTCTAGGAGCAATTGGAGAAGGGGATATTGGCCGTCATTTTCCAGATACAGACCCTGCATTTAAGGACGCGGACTCAGCAAAATTATTAGAGTACATTTGGAAGATCGTTGAGGATAAGGGTTATTCTCTAGGTAATGTCGATTGTACCATTATGGCACAGCGTCCTAAAATGGCCCCCTATATTGGACAGATGCAACAACGTATCGCTGAATTATTACACGCAGAGCCTTCACAGGTAAATGTTAAAGCAACTACAACTGAACGATTAGGTTTTACAGGTCGCGAGGAAGGTATTGCGGCAATGGCAACAATTCTATTGATCAAGAAATAAATGTGGATGAACCCCGCTTTTATTTCCTGTAACAGAGTGGTAAAATGAACAAAGTCAATTTTTGATCGAAAATTTAGGAGGCTTTTAATATGACGAAAGAAGTTCGCGTTCGTTACGCGCCATCTCCAACAGGTTATTTACATATCGGTGGAGCGCGTACAGCATTATTCAATTATTTATATGCAAAACATCATAACGGTAAATTCATTGTACGTATTGAAGATACGGATATTGAACGTAATGTAGAGGGCGGAGAAGCATCTCAGCTAGATAACCTAAAATGGTTAGGTATTGAATATGATGAGTCCATTGATATTGGTGGACCTTATGCGCCTTATCGTCAAATGGAGCGTCTTGATATTTATAAAGAGCACGCTGAAAAACTATTAGAGCAAGGTGTAGCCTACAAGTGTTTCTGTTCTTCTGAAAAGCTTGAAGCATCTCGTGAAGAACAAAAAGCAAGAGGTGTAGCTGCTCCTACTTATGATGGTACATGTCGCCACTTATCAGCAGATGAAATCGCTGCTAAAGAAGCGGCAGGTGAGCCATACACAATCCGTATGCGTGTACCTGAAAATGTAACATACGAATTTGAAGATTTAGTTCGTGGACAAGTTACCTTTGAGTCTAAAGATATTGGTGATTGGGTACTTGTAAAAGCAAATGGTATTCCAACATATAACTATGCAGTTGTTTTAGATGATCACTTTATGGAAATCTCTCACGTTTTCCGCGGTGAGGAGCATTTATCGAATACACCAAAGCAAATGATGATTTTTGATGCATTTGGTTGGGAATATCCACGCTTTGGACATATGACATTAATTATTAACGAAAACCGTAAAAAACTATCTAAGCGTGATGAATCGATTATTCAATTTGTTACGCAATATAAAGATTTAGGTTATCTTCCTGAAGCGATGTTTAACTTCTTTGCACTACTTGGTTGGTCTCCAGAGGGAGAAGAAGAGATTTTCTCAAAAGAAGAATTTATCAAAATTTTTGATGAAAAACGTCTTTCAAAATCACCATCTATGTTCGATAAACAAAAGCTAACATGGATGAATAATCAATATATTAAAAAGTTGTCTTTGGAAGAAGTTGTAGCTTTATCTTTACCACATCTACAAAAAGCAGGCTTATTACCTGAAGAACTTACTGCAGAGCAACATGCTTGGGCGACGGATTTAATCGCACTTTATCATGACCAAATGAGCTTTGGTGCAGAAATTGTCGAATTATCTAGCCTATTCTTTAACGACCATATTGAATATGATGAAGAAGCAAAAGAGGTTTTAGCAGGAGAGCAAGTACCTGAAGTAATGGCGGCATTTAAAGCACAATTGGAAGAGCTAAAAGAGTTTACACCAGATGCGGTAAAAGCTGCGATTAAAGCTGTACAAAAGACAACTGGTCATAAAGGTAAAAATCTGTTCATGCCAATCCGTGTTGTGACAACAGGTGAAACACATGGACCAGAGTTGCCGAACGCCATTTGTTTAATTGGTAAAGAGAAAGCAATTGACCGTGTAGAAAAATTTGCACAATAAAGATAAATTTATTGACAATTCATTCTTTCGTTGTAAAATGTATTTACATTGAAAAAGCGTTGATAAGGAGAAGTAAGTGGCGCATGCTCTTAAGAGAGGACCATCATCGGCTGAAAGTGGTCTGAGCCTAGGCAAAACTGAAATGCACCTTTGAGCATAAAGCTGAACGAGAGTAGGCTTTATCGAGTCATCCCCGTTAATGGATGTCCAAAGTGGAAGGCTTTTTGTCTTCAATCAGAGTGGAACCACGCAAATCGAGCGTCTCTGTCATTCCTTTTAGGAGTGATAGAGACGCTTTTTTTATTCAACAGAAAAGGAGAGTGAAATACAATGGGTATTCAAATTTTTAACTCATTAACACGACAAAAGGAAACCTTTGTACCGCTAGAAGAGGGCAAGGTAAAAATGTATGTCTGCGGTCCTACGGTTTATAACTATATCCATATTGGGAATTCACGTCCTGTAATTGTTTATGATACAGTACGTCGTTATTTTCAGTATAAAGGCTATGATGTAAAGTTTGTTTCCAATTTTACGGATGTAGACGATAAAATTATTAAAGCAGCAAATGAGCTTGGTGAAGAAGTACATGAATTAACAGAGCGTTTTATTGCAGCCTATTTTGAAGATGTTACAGCACTGGGATGCAAAAAGGCAGATGTTCATCCACGTGTGACAGAGCATATGGACGATATCATTCAATTTATTCAAGTGCTAATTGAAAAGGGCTACGCTTATGAGTCTGCTGGAGATGTGTATTACCGTACTCGTAAATTTGATGGCTACGGTAAATTATCACACCAATCAGTTGACGATTTAAAAATCGGTGCTCGTATTGAAGCGGGCGAGAAAAAAGATGATGCGCTAGATTTTGCTTTATGGAAAGCTGCTAAGCCAGGTGAGATATTCTGGGAAAGCCCATGGGGAGATGGTCGTCCAGGGTGGCATATTGAGTGTTCTGTAATGGCTCGTGAACATTTAGGAGATACTATTGATATTCATGCTGGTGGGCAGGATTTAACTTTCCCTCACCACGAAAATGAAATTGCTCAATCAGAGGCACACAATGATAAAACATTTGCGCGTTATTGGATGCATAACGGGTATATTAATATTGATAATGAAAAGATGTCCAAATCTCTTGGGAATTTTATTCTTGTGAATGATATCCGTAAACAAATTGACCCGCAGATATTGCGTTTCTTCATGCTATCTGTCCATTATCGTCATCCAATTAACTTTGCGAAGGACCTAGTAGAAGCTGCTGCGTCAGGTTTAGAGCGCATTCGTACAGCATACAACAATGTGAAGCATCGCCTTACGACTACTGTAAGCTTAGGTGATCATTCAGAAGAATGGCTGAACAAAATTGCGGAACAGAAAGCGCATTTTGAAGAGGCAATGGATGATGATTTTAATACAGCCAACGCTATTTCTGTATTATTTGAAGTAGCTCGTATTGCTAATATTTACTTAAATGAAGCCAATACTTGCAAGAAGGTATTAGAAACCTTTATTGAAACCTTTGAAGTACTAGGTGACGTCTTAGGTATTGAATTTGCAAAAGAAGAAGAACTATTAGACGAAGAAATTGAAGCATTACTACAAGAGCGCGTCGAGGCACGTAAAAATCGTGATTTTGCTCGCTCTGATGAGATCCGTGACCATTTGCAAGCCCAAGGTATCATTTTAGAAGATACACGACAAGGAACTAGATGGAAACGAGGGTAATTAAGTTGGATAAACTTCGCAATGAAGATGTTAAACAATTAAAAGCGCTGGCGTTAGCCTATATGGGTGATGCCGTATTGGAACAAAAGGTCCGAGAATATTTGCTACGCTCTGGTCGTGTTAAACCAAACACACTACATCGAGAGGCAACTCGCTACGTCTCAGCAAAAGCGCAATCGATGATCGTTCATCGCATGATGGATGAAAATTATTTAACAGAGGAGGAATTGGCTGTGTTCCGCCGTGGACGCAATGCCAAATCCGGCTCTGTACCAAAAAATACGGATGTCCAAACCTATCGTAATAGCTCAGGCTTTGAGGCGGTGCTTGGTAGTTTATATTTATTGAATGAACTAGAACGCGTCTACGAAATCATTGCATATGCTATTCAAATAATCGAGGAATCAAAAGGAGTGTCTAAATAATGGCAGAACAGAATGGTGAAATTATTGCCGGTAAAAACCCAGTGTTAGAAGCACTTCGTTCAGGCCGCGATATGAATAAAGTATGGATTGCAGAAGGGGTAAAAAAATCTGGCGTCAATGAACTGCTAGATTTAGCCCGTGAACGTGGTGTCATAGTTCAATTTGTCCCAAAAAAGAAAGTTGATCAATTATCAAGTGCTAATCATCAAGGTATCGTTGCTTCTGTTGCCGCTTATAAGTATGCTGAACTAGAGGATTTATTTGCAGCCGCAGCTAATAAACAGGAAGATCCTTTTTTCTTAATCTTAGATGAGTTAGAGGATCCTCATAATCTAGGGTCTATTATGAGAACGGCTGATGCTATAGGAGCACATGGTATTATTATTCCTAAGCGCCGATCAGTGAGTCTAACAGCAGTAGTGGCAAAGGCATCTACAGGAGCGATTGAACACGTTCCAGTTGTACGTGTAAACAATCTTGCTCAAACTATAGATGAATTAAAAGAACGCGGTGTATGGATTGCAGGGACAGATGCAAAGGGATCTGCAGATTATCGAAAAATGGATGCAACATTACCATTAGCCATCATTATCGGTAGTGAGGGCAAAGGGATGGGGCGTTTATTAAAAGAAAAATGCGATTTTTTATATCACTTACCGATGGTTGGGCATGTCACATCACTGAACGCATCAGTAGCAGCGGCTTTATTAATGTACGAAGTGTATCGTAAACGTCAAGAAGCGATTGAATAACAATGAAAAACATTTTGCTTGTTGATGGCTATAATATGATTGGATCTTGGAAAGAGCTGCGGCCATTGCGTGATACAAATTTTGAGGATGCGCGAAGAAGGTTGATAGAACTCATGGCTGAATATAAAGCAGCAATGGGTTGGCGCGTAATTATTGTTTTTGACGCCCATCTTGTACCAGGAGTAGAGCAATCTTATATAGAAAATGATGTAGAAGTCATTTATACACGAAAAAATGAAACAGCAGATGAACGTATTGAAAAAATGACACATGAATTAAAGGCTAGAAATGTACAAATTCATGTAGCAACTTCTGATATGGCAGAGCAAAGTGTTATATTTGGGAATGGTGCCTTAAGGAAATCGGCTAGAGAGCTAGAAATTGATACAAGTATTATCCAACATAAAATTACTCATGATGTGAAGCGGAAGCAAGAAAGTAAGCCGCCTTCCCGTATAGAATTAAAGCCAGATGTTGCGCTCGCCTTTGAAAAATGGCGACGAGGGTTGAAATGATTGATTGACGCATATTTTCCAATTCCGTTATACTGTTTCTAATTATCTGTTGTGGCTGAGGTGATACCATGTTTAAAAATAGCATTGTACAAGTGACACAAGATTTTGAACGATTCAATGATGAAGAGCTTATTGAAATGGTGCATCAAGGTAATACAGATGCGTTGGATTATTTAATTACAAAATACCGTTTGTTAGTAAGAGCGAAGGCAAGATCCTATTTTTTAATCGGAGCAGATAAGGAAGACATTGTACAAGAGGGCATGATAGGCTTATATAAAGCGATTCGTGATTTTAAAGGAGATAAGCTTGCATCATTCAGAGCTTTTGCAGAGTTATGTATTACAAGACAGATTATCACAGCTATTAAAACAGCAACTAGGCAAAAGCATATACCTCTAAATTCCTATATCTCTTTGGACAAGCCTATATTCGACGAAGAGTCAGACCGAACGCTTATGGATGTACTAACGGGTGCTATTATGGATGATCCAGAAGAATTGATGATTCATAGAGAAGAGTTTGGATATTTAGAAGAAAAGATGAGTGAGATTTTAAGTGAATTAGAGCTACAAGTTTTAGCCTTATATCTAGACGGCCAGTCTTATCATGAAATTTCCGCCAAATTAAATCGTCATGTCAAATCTATCGATAATGCATTGCAGCGGGTAAAACGTAAATTAGAACGTCATTTAGTCCTTGAGGAAATGTCTTAGCCCATTTAGGCCTTTATTGACATTGACAAATATAGGTGTTAGTCTTAAAAAGACAAAGTGCCGAAAAAGGTGATTATATGGCAAAAAAAGTCGTGCTAAATTGTGAGAAATGTGGTTCGAGAAATTACACGTTCCCAGCTAAAGAAGGTTCAACTGTACGTCTCGAATTAAAGAAATTTTGCTCGCATTGCAATGAACATACAATGCATAAACAAACGCTATAAAATGATATGTAAATAGACAGATTTGATTGATTCGGAGGTTAAGCTAGAATGGGCAAGATCAAAAGCTTTTTCAGCGATGTAATGTCAGAAATGCGCAAAACAAGCTGGCCGAAAAGTAAAGAACTGACGAAATATACAGTCGTTGTAATTTCAACTGTTGTCATTATGGCTTTATTTTTTGTGTTAGTTGACTTAGGTATTTCATCATTATTCCGCTGGTACTTAGATTTATAATTTAGTAAATAGCATATTTTTGAAATAGCCCGTCCATTGCAATAACGGGTTTTTTCGTTTGTTTTATCTTCATTCATTCAGCAGAAAACCCCATCTAATGGGATCGGTGGGATGGGTGAAGTGAAGCGCAAAGCAGTAAAATCTCCTCATTATGATAAATACTACTAGGAGAGTATGATAGTAGCGATAGATGACTATGCTAGTTTCGGTATATATCATCGAGCTTTCGCAAGTAATTAGCGAAAGCTATATTTTTCTAATGAGATGTTTGTGAAAAGAGTAAAAATGCATTGAGCGTATCGCGATTCATTTTCACTTTTATTTGTAAGGGAGGGACGGACGAGGAGTCCTAGTAGTTATGGAGAAAAATTGGTATGTTGTTCATACGTATTCAGGGTATGAAAACCGTGTAAAAGCAAACCTAGAGAAACGTGTAGAAACAATGGGAATGCAAGATAAAATCTTCCGTGTGATTGTTCCTGAGCATGAAGAAACAGAAATGAAAGATGGAAAAAAACGTACAATGATGCGTAAAGTTTTCCCTGGTTATGTGTTAGTAGAGTTAATCATGACAGATGATTCTTGGTATGTAGTTCGAAATACGCCTGGTGTTACGGGCTTTATCGGTTCATCTGGTGGAGGAGCAAAACCAACACCGTTATTACCTGAAGAAGCAGATCGTTTACTACAACAAATGGGTATGACTGATAAAGTTGTAGAAGTGGACATTACTGTTGGTGAAGCAGTAGAAGTATTAGAAGGGCCGTTTGCTCATTTCCAAGGACGTGTTGAAGAAATTGACACAGAAAAAGGTAAAATTAAAGTGACGGTTGATATGTTTGGTCGCGAAACGATTATGGAGCTAGATTTCGAACAAGTTCAAAAATTATAGTTCTAACAATAGAACATTACATGCTAATTGGTAGATGTTTCGCAGATTTTGTTAATTACTACTTGCTTAAAAAAATTAAAAGTGGTATCATTTCATAGGTCAGACTGTCATACTTTTGTTTGACGTCTGTAATGATAATTTTAATGTTATCGGCACTTAGCTGACAGACAGATATTGAGTGGGAGGGGCAACCCAATTACCACATCACGGACTTAAGGAGGTGTGTCTCGTGGCTAAAAAAGTTATTAAAGTTGTTAAACTTCAAATCCCTGCTGGTAAAGCTAACCCAGCTCCACCGGTTGGTCCTGCATTAGGTCAAGCGGGTGTGAACATCATGGGATTCTGTAAAGAATTTAATGCGCGTACTGCTGATCAAGCTGGTCTTATTATCCCAGTTGAAATTTCAGTATTCGAGGATCGTTCTTTCACTTTCATTACAAAAACTCCACCTGCAGCAGTTCTACTTAAAGTAGCAGCTGGTATCCAATCTGGATCTGGTGAACCAAACCGTAAAAAAGTGGCAACGGTTAAACGTGATAAAGTTCGCGAAATCGCTGAAACTAAAATGCCAGACCTTAACGCTGCTTCAGTAGAAGCTGCTATGTTAATGGTTGAAGGTACTGCACGAAGCATGGGTATTGTTATCGAAGACTAATCCCATTTACTTGATGTTTTGTTTTTTGGAAGGTTGCGAAGTTTCTTTGTGAACACGCAACCTTTATTCGTGGGAGGTAAAATCCGCTATAACCACAATCAAGGAGGAAATATATAATGGCTAAAAAAGGTAAAAAACTGCAAGATGCAGCAAAATTAATTGATCGTAACGCACTTTACACTGCACAAGAAGCAATCGAACTTGCTCAAAAAACTAGCACAGTAAACTTCGACGCTACTGTAGAAGTTGCTTTCCGCTTAGGTATTGATACTCGTAAGAACGACCAACAAATCCGTGGTGCAGTAGTACTACCAAACGGTACAGGTAAAACTCAACGCGTATTAGTATTTGCAAAAGGTGAAAAGCTTAAAGAAGCTGAAGCAGCTGGTGCTGACTATGTAGGCGATGCAGAATACATCCAAAAAATCCAACAAGGTTGGTTTGACTTCGATGTAATCGTAGCAACTCCTGACATGATGGGTGAAGTTGGTAAACTTGGTCGTGTATTAGGGCCTAAAGGTTTAATGCCAAACCCTAAAACTGGTACAGTTACTTTTGATGTAACAAAAGCTATCGAAGAAATCAAAGCTGGTAAAGTAGAATACCGTGCTGATAAAGCTGGTATTATCCACGCTCCTATCGGTAAAGTTTCTTTCTCAGCAGAAAAATTAGTAGAAAACTTCTTAGCTGTTTTTGATGTAGTTCAAAAAGCAAAACCTGCTGCAGCTAAAGGTACTTACATGAAATCTGTAAATGTTACAACTACAATGGGTCCAGCGGTTAAAATTGACGCTTCTAACGTAGTAGTAAAATAATTTATATATATGTATTGACGATAGTGGCTATACGTGATACTATAGTTGCTGTTGTGAATTATCCATTTGTACCGTAGACAGTAGGAGTGACTTGTCACTTAATGTTCCTACCGAGGACATCGGAATTCAGATTCTTATTTAAAGATGATGACTTTCAGCCTCTGTGTCTATTTGACTCGGAGGCTTTTCTTTTGTCGGTATAAATGACCCATTCTAATAGGAGGTGTCATCATGAGCAAAGCAATCGAAAACAAACAAGTACAAGTTCAAGAGATTACTGAAAAATTCCAAGGCGCTGCTTCTGTAGTAGTTGTGGATTACCGTGGTCTTAATGTTGCACAAGTAACAGAGCTTCGTAAACAACTTCGTGAAGCTGGCGTTGAGTTCAAAGTTTACAAAAACACTTTAACTCGTCGTGCTGCTGAAGCTGCTGGCCTTGAAGGAATCAACGACGTATTAGTTGGTCCTAACGCAATTGCGTTCTCAAATGAAGATGTTGTAGCGCCTGCTAAAATCATCAACGAGTTCGCTAAGAAAAACGAAGCTTTAGAAATTAAAGCTGGTATTATTGAAGGTACTATTTCTTCTGTTGAAGATGTTAAAGCACTTGCAGAACTTCCATCACGCGAAGGTCTACTTTCTATGCTTTTATCTGTACTTCAAGCTCCAGTGCGTAACTTCGCACTTGCAACAAAAGCTGTTGCAGAACAAAAAGAAGAACAAGGCGCGTAATTTAGTACGCACTAATACTTCTGCGGCCTGATCGCAAAAAAATAAAACATTATCCAATTAGGAGGAAATTATAATGAATAAAGAGCAAATCTTAGAAGCTATCAAAGCTATGACAGTTCTTGAATTAAACGATTTAGTAAAAGCTATCGAAGAAGAATTCGGTGTAACAGCTGCTGCTCCAGTAGCAGTAGTTGCTGGTGGTGCTGCTGCAGCTGAAGAAAAAACAGAATTTGACGTAGTATTAGCATCTGCTGGTGCAGAAAAAATCAAAGTAATCAAAGTGGTTCGTGAAATCACTGGTTTAGGTCTTAAAGAAGCTAAAGAAGTAGTAGATAACGCTCCTAAAGCTCTTAAAGAAGGCGTTTCTAAAGATGAAGCTGAAGAAATCAAAGCTAAACTTGAAGAAGTTGGCGCATCTGTAGAAGTTAAGTAATCTCGCGTTACTTTTTAACAAAAGGAAAGCTCGTCATTTTGGCGAGCTTTTTTCTTCATTCTGAGGAGGCGTGAAAATGTCAGATCACTATTATACAAGTAAGCCTCAAACTGAAAGTAAACCACGTCACTGGACATTCAAGTTACTAGGGCATACGTTTTCATTCGAAACGGATGCAGGTGTATTTAGTAAAAGCGAAGTAGATTTTGGATCCCGTGTTTTAATAGACGCTTTTCAAATGCCTGATATTGATGGTGCGATTTTTGATGTAGGTTGTGGATACGGGCCGATAGGGTTATCGATTGCCAAAACTAATCCAGACCGTACCGTTTTTATGATGGATATTAATGAACGTGCAGTTGCGCTTTCGCAAAAAAATGCGCAAGTGAACGGTGTTCAAAATGTGCGAATATTTGTGAGTGACGGCCTATCGATGGTTGATAAAGATGTAGATGCAGCAGCTATCTTAACGAATCCACCAATTCGTGCGGGGAAGGAAACGATTTTCCGCTTTTACGATGGAGCTTACGATCGGCTAGTGTCTTCGGGTGAACTCTGGGTAGTCATTCAGAAGAAACAAGGAGCGCCATCGACAGTAAGTTACTTAGAAGAAAAGTTTTCAGAAGTCGATGTAGTAGAAAAGAAAAAAGGGTACTGGATAGTACGCGCAAAAAAATAAATGAAATATGTATAATTTATTGACTTGACAAATCGGCTATGATAATATGATACAATGCAAAAATATTATTTTGAGGTCGTATGCCCTTTTTGTATAGAATTGTTTTAATATGGGTATACTTGCCAAGATAAGTTTAGTTAACCGAAAATGAGATCTTTTTGAAGACTCGTTTTCTTTTTGTCTTTCGAAATCATACACTATTTGTATGATTTTGCAAAGACCTAATATCGCTTTATTGAGGGGTGAATGAGTTGACAGGTCAACTAGTTCAGTACGGACAACACCGCCAGCGTAGAAGCTTTGCGCGTATTAAAGAGGTGCTTGAGCTTCCAAATCTGATTGAGATTCAAACGGCGTCTTACGAGTGGTTCCTTGAAGAAGGTTTACGTGAAATGTTCCGTGACATTTCGCCGATCGAGGACTTTACAGGTAATCTTTCATTAGAATTCATCGATTATTCATTAGGTGAGCCTAAATATGATGTTGATGAGTGTAAAGAGCGAGATGTTACTTACGCAGCTCCATTACGTGTGAAAGTACGTCTTTACAACAAAGAAACAGACGAAGTGAAAGAACAAGATGTCTTCATGGGTGATTTCCCGTTAATGACAGAAACAGGTACGTTCATTATCAACGGTGCTGAACGTGTTATCGTTTCACAATTAGTTCGTTCACCAAGTGTGTATTTCCATGATAAAACTGATAAAAACGGTAAAAAAGGCTTTGGAGCTACAGTTATTCCAAACCGTGGTGCTTGGTTAGAGTATGAAACTGATGCGAAAGACGTAGTTTATGTGCGAATTGATCGTACTCGTAAGCTACCAGTAACAGTGTTACTACGTGCATTAGGTTTCGGTTCAGATCAAGAAATTATCGATATTATCGGTGATAACGAGTATCTACGTAATACGTTAGAAAAAGATAACTCTGAAAGTACAGAAAAAGCGCTTTTAGAAATCTACGAACGTTTACGTCCAGGCGAGCCACCAACAGTAGAAAGTGCGAAGAGTTTATTATACTCTCGTTTCTTCGATGCTAAACGTTATGATTTAGCGAATGTTGGTCGCTACAAAATGAATAAAAAGCTTCACATTAAAAATCGTTTATTCAACCAAACGATTGCTGAAACGCTTGTAGATCCAGAAACAGGCGAAATTTTAGTAGAAAAAGGTACAGTACTAGATCGTCGTACTTTAGATAAAATTCTACCTTACCTAGAAGATTCATCAAAAGGTATTGGTTACCGCACTTTATCACAAGTCGGTGGAGTGCTTGAAGATGATGTAACCATCCAATCTATTAAGATTTATGCTCCAAAGGATGAAGCTCAAAAAGAAATTAATATCATTGGTAATGCGTACATTGATGAAGAAGTGAAGAATATTACACCTGCTGATGTTTTATCTTCAGTAAGCTATTTCTTTAACTTACTTTACCAAGTAGGTGCAACAGATGATATTGACCATTTAGGTAACCGTCGCCTACGTTCTGTTGGTGAGTTACTACAAAATCAATTCCGTATCGGTTTATCTCGTATGGAACGTGTAGTACGTGAGCGTATGTCAATTAATGACACAGCTGCGATCGTACCACAACAATTAATCAATATCCGTCCAGTGATTGCGTCGATTAAAGAGTTCTTCGGAAGCTCTCAATTATCACAATTCATGGACCAAACAAACCCATTAGCAGAGTTAACGCATAAACGTCGTCTATCTGCATTAGGTCCTGGTGGTTTAACGCGTGAGCGTGCTGGCTTCGAAGTACGTGACGTTCACTACTCTCACTATGGTCGTATGTGTCCGATCGAGACACCAGAGGGTCCAAACATTGGATTAATCAACTCATTATCTTCATTTGCCAAAGTTAATAAATTTGGCTTCATTGAAACACCTTATCGTCGTATTGACCACGAAACAGGTCGAGTAACAGAGCAAATTGATTATTTAACAGCTGATGAAGAAGATAACTACTATGTAGCACAAGCAAATTCACCGTTAAATCCAGATGGTACTTTTGTAAATGATGAAGTAGTAGGTCGTTTCCGTGGTGATAACACGGTATTCAATAAAGCGCAAATGGACTACATGGATGTATCTCCTAAACAAGTTGTCTCTGCAGCGACTGCATGTATACCGTTCTTAGAAAACGATGACTCGAACCGTGCACTTATGGGTGCCAACATGCAACGTCAAGCAGTTCCACTACTTAACCCAGAAGCACCATTCGTTGGTACTGGTATGGAACATGTTGATGCGCGTGATTCAGGTGCAGCTGTAGTAGCGAAGTATGATGGTATTGTTGAGCATGTTGAAGCTCGCTCTATCCATGTACGCCGCATTGAAGTTGTAGACGGCAAAGAGGTTAAAGGCGATTTAACAAAATATAAATTACAGAAGTTCATTCGTTCTAACCAAGGTACTTCATATAACCAACGTCCACTTGTAAAAGTAGGCGAACGTGTGAAACCTCGTGACATTTTAGCAGATGGTCCATCAATGGAAAAAGGCGAACTAGCTCTTGGACGTAACGTACTGGTTGCATTCATGACTTGGAACGGCTTTAACTATGAGGATGCTGTTATTATGAGTGAGCGCCTTGTAAAAGACGATGTCTATACATCTGTTCATATCGAAGAATATGAATCAGAATCTCGTGATACAAAGCTTGGACCAGAAGAAATCACTCGTGATATTCCAAACGTCGGAGAAGATGCACTTCGTAACCTAGACGAACGTGGTATTATCCGTATTGGTGCGGAAGTACGTGACGGTGATATTCTTGTTGGGAAAGTAACGCCTAAAGGGGTTACAGAATTAACTGCTGAAGAGCGTTTATTACATGCAATCTTCGGTGAAAAGGCTCGTGAGGTTCGTGATACTTCATTACGTGTACCACACGGTGCTGGCGGTATCATTCTTGATGTTAAAGTATTTAACCGTGAAGATGGCGATGAATTACCACCAGGTGTTAACCAATTAGTTCGTGCTTATATTGTTCAAAAACGTAAAATTCGTGTTGGGGACAAAATGGCCGGACGTCATGGTAACAAAGGGGTTATCTCTCGTATCTTACCAGAAGAAGATATGCCATTCATGCCAGATGGCACGCCTGTTGATATCATGTTAAATCCACTTGGTGTACCTTCCCGTATGAATATCGGACAAGTTTTAGAGTTACACTTAGGTATGGCTTCTCGTTATCTAGGCGTTCACATGGCAACACCAGTATTTGATGGTGCTAATGAAGAAGACGTTTGGGAAACAATGGAAGAAGCTGGGATGAACCGTGACGGTAAAACAATCCTGTATGATGGACGTTCTGGTGAACCATTCGATAACCGTGTATCAGTAGGTATCATGTATATGATCAAACTTGCTCACATGGTTGATGATAAACTTCATGCACGTTCAACTGGTCCTTACTCACTTGTTACGCAACAACCACTTGGTGGTAAAGCGCAATTTGGTGGACAACGTTTTGGTGAAATGGAGGTATGGGCACTTGAAGCTTATGGTGCTGCGTATACACTTCAAGAAATCTTAACGGTTAAATCTGATGACGTTGTTGGTCGTGTGAAAACATATGAAGCCATCGTTAAAGGTGAAAGTGTACCAGAGCCAGGTGTTCCTGAGTCATTCAAAGTATTGATTAAAGAACTTCAATCTCTTGGTATGGATGTTAAGATGTTAACAGTTAATGATGAAGAAGTAGAGCTTCGCGATTTAGACGAAGAAGACGATCTTCAGCCAGCTGATGCACTTAACATTGCACCACAGCCAGATACAGAAGAAGAGCCAGTAGAGTCTTTTGAATAATGGAAAACCAAATTCACAAATGTGAATATGGTCAAACTTATTTTTCAAATTAGCCGGGCAGGATTTAACGCCCTGCCTGGCTTTTTCTTTTAATAAATCATTCTATTTCTAATCCTTTGCCAAAGAGGCAATCTTTGCAAACGATTATCGAGCTGCGTAAAAGAGTCTTTATAAAGACCTATACTAGAGGGAGGTAGGCTCCTTGATAGACGTTAATGAATTTGAATATATGAAAATTGGTTTAGCATCACCTGACAAGATTCGTTCTTGGTCATATGGAGAGGTTAAAAAACCTGAAACAATTAACTACCGTACACTAAAACCAGAAAAAGATGGTTTATTCTGTGAGCGTATTTTTGGTCCAACTAAGGACTGGGAGTGTCACTGTGGGAAATATAAACGTGTACGCTATAAAGGCGTAGTTTGTGATCGTTGTGGCGTTGAAGTAACACGTGCTAAAGTTCGTCGTGAACGTATGGGACATATCGAATTAGCAGCACCAGTTTCTCATATCTGGTACTTCAAAGGTATTCCTAGCCGTATGGGTCTAATTTTAGATATGTCACCTCGTGCTCTTGAAGAAGTTATCTATTTCGCTTCATACGTTGTGATCGATGCAGGTGCTACTAATTTAGAAAGTAAACAATTACTATCTGAAAAAGAGTATCGTGCATACCGTGAAAAATTCGGTAATACATTCGAAGCATCAATGGGTGCAGAAGCAATCAAAAAATTATTAGGTAAAATCGACCTAGAAGATGAAACACAATCTTTAAAAGAGGAGTTAAAATCTGCTCAAGGTCAAAGACGTACTCGTGCCATTAAACGTCTAGAAGTTGTTGAATCTTTCCGTAACTCAGGAAACTCACCTGAATGGATGATTCTAGATGTACTACCTGTTATTCCACCAGAGCTTCGTCCAATGGTGCAATTAGATGGTGGTCGTTTCGCGACTTCAGATTTAAACGATTTATACCGTCGTGTAATTAATCGTAATAACCGTTTAAAACGTTTATTAGATTTAGGTGCTCCGAGCATCATCGTACAAAATGAAAAACGAATGTTACAAGAAGCTGTTGATGCATTAATCGATAATGGTCGTCGTGGACGTCCTGTAACAGGTCCTGGTAACCGCCCGTTAAAATCACTTTCACATATGTTGAAAGGTAAACAAGGTCGTTTCCGTCAAAATCTACTTGGTAAACGTGTTGACTACTCTGGTCGTTCGGTTATCGTAGTAGGTCCAAACTTAAAAATGTACCAATGTGGCTTACCAAAAGAAATGGCTATCGAATTATTCAAGCCATTCGTTATGAAAGAATTAGTAGAGCGTGGTCTTGCTCATAACATTAAATCTGCTAAACGTAAAATCGAACGTTTAAATAACGACGTATGGGACGTTTTAGAAGATGTTATCCGTGAGCATCCAGTATTACTAAACCGTGCACCAACGCTTCACCGTCTTGGAATTCAAGCATTTGAACCAACACTAGTTGAAGGTCGTGCTATTCGTCTTCACCCATTAGTATGTACAGCCTATAATGCTGACTTCGATGGTGACCAAATGGCGGTTCACGTACCATTATCAGCTGAAGCTCAAGCTGAAGCTCGTCTTCTAATGCTTGCTGCACAAAACATCCTGAATCCAAAAGACGGTAAACCTGTTGTAACACCTTCTCAAGATATGGTATTAGGAAACTACTACTTAACACTTGAACGTGAAGGCGCACGTGGTGAAGGTACTGTTTTCTATGGTCCAAATGAAGTTTTAATTGCCTATGATACAGGTCATGTACACTTGCATACACGTATCGCAATTAAAGCAAGTTCATTAAATAATCCGACATTCACTGAAGAACAAAATAATATGTTCTTATTAACAACTGTCGGTAAAGTAATCTTTAATGAAATCTTACCGGAATCATTCCCTTATATTAATGAGCCAACTGATTTCAACTTAGAGCAAGTAACACCAGAAAAATACTTTGCTAAGTTAACAATTGATGAAGAAACACTTAAAGAGCTTGAATCAGATAGTGCTTATAATAATTTAGATGAAAAAGGGAAAATTGATGCACAACGTACAGCTGTATTGCGTAAATACTTTGCATCAGTACCTGTTGTAAACCCATTCCGTAAGAAATTCTTAGGAAATATCATTGCTGAAGTATTTAAACGTTTCCACATTACGGAAACATCTAAAATGCTTGACCGTATGAAAAACCTAGGTTTCAAATATTCAACACGTGCAGGTATTACTGTAGGTGTATCTGATATCGTGGTATTACCTGATAAAGGTGAAATTTTAGCAGAAGCTCAAGAGAAAGTAGATAAAGTTCAAGCGCAATTCCGTCGTGGTTTCATTACTGAGGATGAGCGTTATGATCGCGTTATTTCAAGCTGGAGTGCTGCAAAAGATGAAATTCAAGCGAAGCTGATGAAGTCACTTGAGAAAACAAACCCAATTTTCATGATGTCTGATTCAGGTGCCCGTGGTAATGCATCTAACTTTACTCAGCTAGCTGGTATGCGTGGTCTGATGGCCAACCCGGCTGGTCGTATTATCGAACTTCCAATCAAATCTTCATTCCGTGAAGGTTTAACAGTATTAGAGTACTTCATCTCAACTCACGGTGCTCGTAAAGGTCTTGCCGATACAGCCCTAAAAACTGCCGATTCAGGTTACTTAACGCGTCGTCTTGTTGACGTTGCACAAGATGTTATCGTTCGTGAAGATGACTGTGGTACTGACCGTGGCTTAACGATTGGTGCATTAATGGAAGGCACAGAGTTAATTGAAGCTCTAGATGAACGTATTGTTGGTCGTCATACGAAGAAAACAATCTTCCACCCTGAAACTGGTGAAGTAATTCTTGCAAAAGACGGTTTAATCGACCAAGATATCGCTCGTGCAATTATCGAGGCTGGTATTGAAGAAGTGACAATCCGTTCAGCATTTACATGTAATACAAAACACGGCGTTTGTAAAAAATGTTACGGCATGAACTTGGCGACAGGTGAGAAGGTTGAAGTTGGGGAAGCAGTTGGTATTATTGCGGCTCAATCAATCGGTGAACCAGGTACACAGTTAACAATGCGTACATTCCATACAGGTGGGGTTGCCGGTGATGATATTACACAAGGTCTTCCACGTATCCAAGAGATCTTTGAAGCACGTAATCCAAAAGGTCAATCTGTTATTTCAGAAATTGCTGGTACGGTTTCAGATATCACAGAAATTCGTGAAGGCTTAAAAGAAATTACAATTCAAGGTGACGTAGAAACTCGTAAGTATCAAGCACCTTATAACGCACGTTTGAAAGTTATCGAAGGTGATAATGTAGAACGTGGTCAAGTTTTAACAGAAGGTTCTATCGATCCAAAACAATTGCTAAAAGTCAAAGACGTTTCAACTGTTCAAGAATATTTATTAAAAGAAGTTCAAAAAGTATACCGTATGCAAGGGGTAGAAATTGGGGATAAACACATTGAGGTAATGGTTCGCCAAATGCTTCGTAAAGTGCGTGTAATTGAAGCTGGAGATACAGAATTACTACCTGGCTCATTACTAGATATCCACCAATTCTCAGAGGCAAACGTAGACGCTGTTATGAATGGCAAAAACCCTGCAACTTGTCGCCCTGTTATCCTTGGTATTACAAAAGCTTCTCTTGAAACAGAATCATTCTTATCTGCAGCATCGTTCCAAGAAACAACACGTGTGTTAACAGATGCAGCAATTAAGGGTAAACGTGACGAACTTCTTGGATTAAAAGAGAACGTAATTATCGGTAAACTTGTTCCTGCAGGTACTGGTATGCAACGTTATCGTCAAATCCGCATCGAAAAAGATGAGCTTGACACAGAAGTCGTTTCTGCTGAATAAACATTAAATTAGGCCGAAGAGATGCATATTTTCATCATCTCTTCGGACTTTTTCAAGATATTAGTTGACAGTGTAAATGAGTAATGATAATATATTGAAGGTTGATAGTTAACTGTCTGTACTTCGGAGGATATGTAAATGTCTTATGATAAAGTAAGGGCTAGTCAAACAATCATAGGTACAAAGCAAGCAGTAAAAGCAATGCGAGCTGGTTCAGTGAAAGAACTTTTTGTGGCACTTGATGCAGACAATTGGGTAACCGATTCGGCCATATCTTTCGCGAGAGAAATCGGTATACCAGTTATTCTTGTTGAGTCCAAAAAGGAACTGGGCAAAGCCTGTGGAATCCATGTTGGAGCTGCGGTAGTTGCGATTACTGTAGAGTAGTTTTTGTGTAAAATGCACAAAGACTTTGTTTTTACCCAAAAAATGAACCACCTGGATGTGTGGTATTAAAAAAAGAAGGAATGAAGGGAGGAAAAATCGATGCCTACAATTAACCAATTGGTACGTAAGCCTCGTAAATCTAAAATCACGAAATCAAATTCACCAGCGTTAAACAAAGGATATAACTCATTTAAAAAATCTTTAACTGATGTTAAATCTCCACAAAAACGTGGTGTTTGTACTCGTGTAGGTACAATGACGCCTAAAAAACCAAACTCAGCGTTACGTAAATACGCTCGTGTACGTTTAACTAACCAAATCGAGGTTACTGCGTACATTCCTGGTGAAGGCCACAACTTACAAGAGCACAGTGTTGTTCTTATCCGTGGCGGTCGTGTAAAAGACTTACCGGGTGTTCGTTACCATATCGTTCGTGGTGCTCTTGATACTGCTGGTGTAAACGGTCGTATGCAATCACGTTCTTTATACGGTACAAAACGCCCTAAAGAAAAAAAATAATTTAAATCCCACTATATATTTACTCAATGAAAGGAGGAAAACACATGCCTCGTAAAGGTCCTGTTTCCAAACGTGACGTGTTACCAGATCCAATTTATAATTCAAAACTAGTAACTCGTTTAATCAATAAAATGATGATTGATGGTAAAAGAGGTACTTCTCAAAAGATTTTATACGGTGCGTTCGAACTAGTTAAAGAACGTTCTGGTCAAGATCCAATCGAAGTATTCGAAGCTGCTCTAAATAACGTAATGCCAGTTCTTGAAGTACGTGCTCGCCGTGTTGGTGGTTCTAACTACCAAGTACCAGTTGAAGTACGCCCAGAACGTCGTACAACTTTAGGTCTTCGTTACCTAGTTAACTATTCTCGTCTTCGTGGTGAAAAAACTATGGAAGAGCGTTTAGCTAACGAAATCCTTGATGCTTCTAACAACACTGGTGCATCAGTTAAGAAACGTGAAGATATGCACAAAATGGCAGAAGCGAACAAAGCATTCGCTCACTACCGTTGGTAATCTAAACATAGCATAAGCCCAATATGGAAGGAGAAATACCTAATGAAACGCGAATTCTCACTAGAGAATACTCGTAATATTGGGATCATGGCTCACATTGATGCTGGTAAAACAACAACAACTGAGCGTATCCTTTATTACACAGGTAAGATTCACAAAATCGGTGAAACTCATGAAGGCGCTTCTCAAATGGACTGGATGGAGCAAGAGCAAGAACGTGGTATCACAATCACTTCTGCTGCGACAACAGCTCAATGGAAAGGCAACCGCGTAAACATCATCGATACTCCTGGACACGTAGACTTCACTGTAGAAGTAGAACGTTCTTTACGTGTACTTGACGGCGCAGTAACTGTACTTGATGCTCAATCTGGTGTTGAACCTCAAACAGAAACTGTATGGCGTCAAGCTACAACTTACGGTGTACCACGTATCGTATTCATTAACAAAATGGATAAAATGGGTGCAGATTTCCTATATTCTGTAGGTACTTTACACGAGCGTTTACAAGCAAATGCTCATCCAATCCAATTACCAATTGGTGCGGAAGATGAGTTCAAAGCAATTATTGACCTGGTTGAAATGGATGTAACTTACTACGATAACGAAGAAGGTACAGCATTACGTGAAGGTCAACCAATTCCTGAAGAATTCAAAGCGCAAGCTGAAGAATACCGTGAGAAGTTAATCGAAGCAATCGCTGAAGTTAACGAAGAAATCATGGAAAAATACTTTGCTGGTGAAGAAATTACAAAAGAAGAGCTTAAAGCGGCTATCCGTAAAGCGACAATCGCTGTAGAATTCTACCCAGTAATCTGTGGTACAGCATTCAAACACAAAGGTGTTCGTAAAATGCTTGACGCAGTTATCGATTACTTACCATCACCAGTTGATGTACCAGCTATTAAAGGTACAACTCCAGATGGTGATGAAACTGAACGTCCATCATCAGACGAAGCGCCATTCTCAGCTTTAGCATTTAAAGTTATGACTGACCCATTCGTAGGTAAATTAACGTTCTTCCGTGTGTACTCTGGTGTTCTTGAATCAGGTTCATACGTACAAAACTCTTCAAAAGGTAAACGTGAACGTGTAGGTCGTATCCTACAAATGCACGCTAACAGCCGTGAAGAGATTTCAAAAGTATTTGCTGGTGATATCGCAGCTGCTGTAGGTCTTAAAGATACAACAACTGGTGACACTCTTTGTGAAGAGAAAAACCTTGTTATCCTTGAGTCTATGGAGTTCCCAGAACCAGTTATCTCTCTTTCTGTAGAACCAAAATCAAAAGCTGACCAAGATAAAATGGGTCAAGCTTTACAAAAACTACAAGAAGAAGATCCAACATTCCGTGCACATACAGACCAAGAAACTGGTCAAACAATTATCTCAGGTATGGGTGAGCTTCACCTTGATATCTTAGTTGATCGTATGCGCCGTGAATTTAAAGTAGAAGCTAACGTAGGTGCTCCAATGGTATCTTACCGTGAAACATTCCGTGGCTCTGCTCAAGTTCAAGGTAAATTCACTCGTCAATCAGGTGGTCGTGGTCAATACGGTGACGTATGGATCGAGTTCTCTCCAAATGAAGAGGGTAAAGGCTTTGAATTCGAAAATGCTATCGTTGGTGGTGTAGTACCACGTGAATATATTCCAGCTGTAGAAGCAGGTCTTCGTGACTCGCTTGACCGCGGTGTAATCGCTGGTTACCCATTAATCGACATCAAAGCGAAATTATTCGATGGTTCATACCATGATGTTGACTCAAACGAAATGGCATTTAAAATCGCTGCATCTATGGCACTTAAAGCTGCTGCATCAAAATGTAGTCCAGTTCTTTTAGAGCCTATGATGAAAGTTGAAGTTGTAATTCCTGAAGAATATCTTGGTGATATCATGGGTAACATCACTTCTCGCCGTGGTCGCGTAGAAGGTATGGAAGCTCGCGGTAACGCTCAAGTTGTTCGTGCGATGGTTCCACTTTCAGAAATGTTTGGATATGCAACAACTTTACGTTCTGCAACGCAAGGTCGTGGTGTATTCTCAATGGTATTCGATCATTATGAAGAAGTACCAAAATCAATCTCTGAAGATATCATCAAAAAAAATAAAGGTGAATAATTGAAATTTCATCTTGCATAAAGTATAACTAATTTGTAAGCTATGATTGCAGGATAGGGGATGGGCCCGTTCTCTATCAGCATTCATTCTATAAATTTTAAATCTAAAACATACAATTTTGAGGAGGCAATCTCTAATGGCTAAAGAAAAATTTGACCGTTCTAAAACGCATGCTAACATTGGTACAATCGGACACGTTGACCATGGTAAAACTACTTTAACTGCTGCAATCGCTACAGTTCTTTCTAAAAAAATGGGTGGTACAGCTAAATCTTACGCTGATATCGATAACGCTCCAGAAGAAAAAGAACGTGGTATCACAATCAATACTTCTCACGTAGAATACGAAACTGAAACTCGTCACTATGCACACGTTGACTGCCCAGGACACGCTGACTATGTTAAAAACATGATCACTGGTGCTGCTCAAATGGACGGCGGTATCTTAGTAGTATCTGCTGCTGACGGCCCAATGCCACAAACTCGTGAACACATCCTTTTATCTCGTCAAGTAGGTGTTCCATACTTAGTAGTATTCATGAACAAATGTGATATGGTTGACGACGAAGAATTATTAGAATTAGTAGAAATGGAAATCCGTGACCTACTATCTGAATATGACTTCCCAGGTGACGATATTCCTGTAATCAAAGGTTCTGCTCTTAAAGCTCTTGAAGGTGAACCAGAATGGGAAGAAAAAATCGTTGAATTAATGGACGCTGTAGATTCTTACATCCCAACTCCAGAACGTCAAACTGACAAACCATTCATGATGCCAGTAGAGGACGTATTCTCTATTACTGGTCGTGGTACAGTTGCAACTGGCCGTGTTGAACGTGGTCAAGTTAAAGTTGGTGACGTAGTTGAAATCATCGGTATCGCTGAAGAAGCTAAATCTACTACTGTAACTGGTGTAGAAATGTTCCGTAAATTATTAGACTATGCTGAAGCTGGTGACAACATCGGTGCTTTACTACGTGGTGTTGCTCGTGAAGAAATCCAACGTGGTCAAGTATTAGCTAAACCAGGTTCAATTACTCCACACACTAACTTCAAAGCTGAAGTTTACGTATTATCAAAAGAAGAGGGTGGCCGTCATACTCCATTCTTCTCTAACTACCGTCCTCAGTTCTACTTCCGTACAACTGACGTAACAGGTATCTGTAACTTACCAGAAGGCGTTGAAATGGTAATGCCTGGTGATAACATCGAAATGACAGTTGAACTTATCGCTCCAATCGCTCTTGAAGAAGGTACTAAATTCTCTATCCGTGAGGGTGGCCGTACTGTAGGCGCTGGCGTAGTTGCTTCTATCCAAAAATAATTTTAGCTCTTGCTAATTCCAAACCAATCTGTAGGGACGCCTACAGATTGGTTTTTTGTGTTAAAATAAAGAAAAATTAGAGTTTTAATTAGTGTATGTGTACATAACCACAAGCATGTCCTCTAGCGTAAATAATTAAAGGGAAAGGGGAACTGAGTATGGACATGAAAATTTTGCTGATTGAAGATGATCCTTCTATTTTTAGCATGATTCAAGAACGTTTTGAGCAGTGGTCACTAAACGTGGTGGGACCTAAAAATTTTCAGAAGGTGATGGATGACTTTATAGAGGAGAAGCCCCATCTCGTGCTAATTGATATTCAATTGCCTGCCTATGACGGCTTTCATTGGTGTCGTGAAATTCGTCATTTATCCAAAGTGCCAATCCTTTTTCTTTCTTCCAGAGATCACCCGATGGATATGGTGATGGCTATGCAAATGGGGGCTGATGATTTTATTCAAAAGCCTTTTCATATGGAAGTTTTACTCGCAAAAGCACAGGCTATTTTACGTAGAACCTATGATTACGTTGAAGAAAAAATGGATGTTACACGTTTTAACGATGCCATAATTGATTATGCGAGAAGTGAAATTATGTATAATGGTGCCATTGCTTCTTTAACAAAAAATGAACTTTTTATTTTAAGAATATTAGTGGAGCAGGCTAATCATATCGTTTCAAGAGACGAGCTAATGAGAAAACTATGGGATGACGAACGTTTCGTAAACGATAATACTTTGTCTGTAAACGTTAATCGGTTACGTGCAAAGCTAGAGGATATTGGTTTACATGAGGTAATACTAACAAAAAAGGGACTTGGTTATATGGCAGTAAGCTGAGGGATGTGAGGGAAGTTGTTATTATTATTTGTTAGAGAACGCTTTGCTTGGATAGGATTTTTCATTTTTACTCTAATAATTCTAAATGTGCTATTTTCTTTAGATGTTGGTTTAAATGGGGTTTCTATTTGGTATGTAAACGTTAGTTTACTTGTTTGTTTTATACTCTTTTTTTGGTGTCGCTATGTCATCGAAGTTGGGAAATTAAAAGATTTCCTGGGAAATATGGATAGCCACCTTGATGATGCACATAGAAATAGTTTAGCTTTATCTCCTTTTCAAGAAGTATACTTTCGAAAAATGGAGGATGCCTTTTTTGAAAAGAATTTAGAGTTAAATCAAGCCAAAGTGCAGATACAGGAACATTCTGATGAACTATTAGCTTGGGTCCATGAAGTAAAAGCACCTTTAACTGCCATTAATTTAATGTTTGAACATATTGAGGATTTACAGCTACGTCGAAAATTAGAGAATGAATGGCTAAGACTACATCTTTTGGTTGATCAACAACTGCATCAAACAAGATTATACGCTATTGAAAAAGATAATTATTTAACTGAGATTGAACTGAAGCCCATTATTTATAAAGAAATCCGAGCTATGCAAGCTTGGTGTCTTGAAAAAGGCATTGGCTTTGAAATTGGTGAACTGACAGGGATGGTTATGACAGATGGCAAGTGGCTAGCTTTTATTATACGACAAATTCTTTCGAATGCCATCAAGTATAGCCCAGTAAATTCTGAGATAACAATCTTTACAGAACATGATTCTTCAGGTGCAACATTACTACATATTAAAGATATAGGTAGGGGTATACCTTTAGACGATTTACCTCGGATTTTTCAAAAATCTTATACAGGAACAGCGGGAAGGGAATCCTCTCAATCTACAGGTATGGGTCTCTATTTAGCATCTAATGTAGCCCATAAAATTGGTATTCGTATTAATGTTCAATCTAAAGTTGATGAAGGCTCGCTATTTACACTAAGTTTCCCCTTACAAAATGAATATGCGAAACTAACAGGTAGATGACGAAAATGTCACCTACCTTTTTATATTGTCATGTAAAACGCACGAATGATTAGGTTTGACAGGGTACACTTGAACTATAGAAAGGGGCGTTATGAAGTGACAGTTTTAATAGGACGTAAAATAAAGAAAGTGTATGGAAAAAAATCAACGGCTCAGGAAGTATTAAAGGGTATTGATGTAGAAGTGAATAGAGGAGAATTTGTAGGTATTATGGGACCTTCTGGCTCTGGTAAAACAACGCTTTTAAATGTCTTATGCTCAATTGACTTTGCGACAGAAGGTGTTATTGAGATAAACGGTCATAGTTTACGTGGTATGAAAGAAAAGGCTTTAGCAAACTTCCGAAGAGAGCAGCTAGGATTTATATTTCAAGACTATAATTTATTAGATACCTTGACAGTAAAAGAAAATATTCTTCTACCGTTAGCCATCAGTAAGTTACCAAAAGCTGTTGCCGAAAGTCGAGTGAAGGAACTCACTTCTTTGTTGGGAATCACGGAAATTTTAAATAAATACCCCAACGAAATATCAGGTGGACAAAAACAGCGTACCTCAGCTGCACGTGCACTTATTACCAATCCGTCATTGGTATTTGCAGACGAGCCCACTGGTGCACTAGATTCTAAATCAGCTACAGCCCTGCTTCAAAATCTACAAAATATAAATGAAACAAAAGAAGCGACAATTATGATGGTTACACACGATGCTGTAGCCGCAAGTTTCTGTACACGTGTGTTATTTCTAAAGGATGGCCTTATCTATAGTGAACTTTATAAGGGCGATAAAACACGGCAGGCCTTTTTCAAAGAAATCATGCATACACAAAGTGTGCTAGGCGGTGACGGGTATGAGTCTTAGTAAGTTAGTACTTCGAAGTATGAAGAAAAATATGAAGCACTACTATCTATATTTCTTTGCACTTATTTTTAGTGTTACATTATACTTTTCGTTTGTCACCTTGCAAAATAATACGGAGGTGTGGGCTGCTGTTCAAATGAGTGGAACAGCTACGGCCGGATTTAAGGCAGCAACTTATATTCTTTATTTTATCGTTTTATTCTTCGTTCTGTATGCAAACCATTTATTTATGAAGCGTCGTAGTAAGGAAATAGGTTTGTATCAACTGATCGGCATGACTAAGGGGCTAATCGTGCGTTTATTAGCGGTTGAAAACATTCTCTTATTTGTTGGAGCTGTTATTATAGGTATGTTGGCAGGCTTCTTTAGCTCTCGTGTGTTTGCAATGATTTTGCTTCGTGTGCTTGAAAAAGAAGCTCTCGTAACCATGACTTTTAGTACACAAGCTTTACTGCAGTCGATGATTGTATTTACTATCTTATTGATCATCGTTCTTATACAGATGGCTTGGATGATTCATCATGTGTCATTGTTATC
The DNA here is from genome assembly GCF_058797135.1 of Lysinibacillus sp. GW823-FHT02G10. Taxonomy (NCBI): domain Bacteria; kingdom Bacillati; phylum Bacillota; class Bacilli; order Caryophanales; family Bacillaceae; genus Lysinibacillus; species Lysinibacillus sp. GW823-FHT02G10. Next base: position 26,807 of record NZ_JBXAJI010000006.1, on the reverse strand, counting down.
ATTATTTAGTGCAGCAAAACAAGCAGATGAGCGTGTGAGACGCTTTAGTGCGTTCCAGATGGTTATTGGCTTTTTGGGCCTTATACTGATTGTTTATGGCTACTATGCATCGACAAAGTTGTTCGATATCGAATCTGCTGGTAATTTATTTATCAATATGATAATTATTTTAGCTACTACAATTGGTGGAACATTCCTTGTTTTTCGTTTCTCTGTAGCATTTATTATGAATACTATTCGCCTAAAGAAAAAAGGGCATTTATCCATAAAGGATGTGTTAGCATTAACGCCCATCATGCATCGCATGAAGAGCAATGCAAAGTCATTAACGCTAATCACCGTGTTAACAGGCGTTTCTCTAGGCGTGACGACTCTTTCCTATATCGCCTACTACTCCTCGGAAGCATCTGCATATAGCCAAGTACCTGGTGATTTCATATTGCTTGAAGAGCAAGGGGAGGAATTTTTAGAGAAGTTAGAGGAAAATAATATTGCTTATGATAAAATTGACTACCGTCTTCAGGGAGTAACCGCTGCTGTAGGTCAATTGATGTCTAAAAAACAGCAGGATAACCCTTTATATACAATGGAAGGCACAATTTATACCATTCCGCTTTCAGATTACCAGCAGAGTGTTCCAGAAGCTAATCTTTCAGGGAATGAGGTTATCTTAACAAACTATGGTGGTTATATGGCTGAAATGTTCCCGTTAGAGAAAGATCATGATTTAGTAGTATCTGCAGGAGAACTTGAAGAAACTTTTCATGTCGTTGATATCCACGATAAAAGCGTTATAAGTGGTATTGTAACGGCTGGGGGTGGTGGACCTATCTTTGTTGTGACAGATGATATGTTTAAAAGTTTAACTACACAGGCAGCTCTTTATCCTTGGCATCATCAAACAACAATTACTTTAAAATCTAACGAAGATATTACAACAGCAGAAAAATTATATATTCAATCAAATGCAGGTATTATTACGGCTGTAGATGATGAAGGGAAGACAAAGCAATATACACAATCATCCTATGAAGGAAAACGTAAAGACAATATTGAATCATTGGGTCTTACCATCTTTACAACAGCATTTTTAGGGTTAGCGTTTTTAATGACCACAGGTAGTATTCTATACTTTAAACAAATGTCTGAGGCGGAGGAAGAACGTGATTCCTATACAATCCTACGAAAGATTGGTTTTGCTGAAAAAGATATCATGAAGGGTATTTATATGAAACAGGCCTTTAATTTCGGTGTTCCACTAGTTATTGGGTTATTGCATAGCTACTTTGCTGTTAAGTCAGGATGGTTTTTATTTGGGACAGAGTTAACAGCTCCCTTGTGGATTGCAATGTGCTGTTATATAGCTTTATATACGATTTTTGCTATTCTATCGGTAGGCTACTATAAAAAGGTTGTACGTCAGTCGTTGTAATATTAAATAAGAGGAAACTCGGAAACAGTGTGGTGGTTATCATTACACTGTTTTTTTAGTGCAAAAAATATAGAAGTTACAAAAAACCTTGACTTTCAATTATCAGAATAATAAAGTTTAACATGTTAGTAATTTAGTGTATGAAAGTAGAGTGTAACAATGAATGCAGTAATTGCGGCTGTTGCCGTTATGTTAATATTAAGCTTGCTTCGCATCAATGTAGTTCTCTCGTTAGTTCTAGGAGCATTTGTAGGTGGTCTAACTAGTGGGATGGGCATTGAGTCAACAGTCCAATCATTTACAGAAGGATTAGGAGCAGGAGCAACCATTGCATTAAGTTATGGCTTACTTGGTGGTTTTGCAATCGCCATTGCCAAAACAGGAATACCCGAATTAATGATAGCCGGGATGTTAAAAATATTAAAGGGTGAAAGTAATAGAAAAGGACTTGTGAAGGTATTAATTTTCTTCCTTATTTTTGTGATGTCTATTTTATCTCAAAATGTTATTCCTATTCATATTGCCTTCATTCCATTATTAATACCTCCTATTTTAAAGATTTTAAATATGCTAGAAGTCGATCGACGTATAATTGCAACGTTGATTGCAGTAGGCTTAATTGGTACTTATAGTTTTGTACCTGCTGGTTTTGGAGCAATCTTTCAAGATATCGTTGCTACACAAGTGTCAGAGGCAGGAATGGCTGTTTCTTCACGTGATGTCCCTGCAGCAATGGGTATTCCCGTATTAGGAATGCTAATCGGATTGATAATTGCCTTCGCTGTATACCGCAAACCAAGACATTATAAGCATAGTGAAGTGGAGACGGAATCTTTAAATGTAAACGTCAGCAAATTCATTATGTTTTCTACAGCTCTGGCACTAGTAATATCACTATGCGCTCAAGTGTTAACAGACTCAATGATTGTAGGCTCGTTTGCAGGTATTATGATTATGTATTTTACAGGTGCTCTTAAATGGAGAGAAGCAGATGATATTCTTTCTGAAGGAATGAAGATGATGGCCTTTATTGGCTTTGTTATGATTGCGGCAAATGGTTTTGCGGCGGTAATCAATGCAACAGGTGATGTGGACAGCTTAATTACAAATTCACTCACTGTATTAGAAGGAAATAGAAGTCTTGCTGTCTTCATCATGTTAGTCATAGGATTAGTTGTGACGATGGGGATTGGTTCGTCCTTCGCTACAGTGCCTATAATCGCGACACTATTTGTTCCGCTAGCACAAGGTTTAGATATGAGTCCTTTAGCGATATTATGCTTAATCGGTACAGCTGGTGCTTTAGGAGACGCAGGTTCTCCAGCATCCGATTCTACATTAGGGCCAACAGCAGGCCTTAATGTTGATGGCCAGCATCATCATATTTGGGATACCTGTGTTCCTACGTTTATTTTCATTAACATACCACTAATCCTGTTTGGTTGGATTGCTTGTGTGTTCTTTCTATAATAAGGAGGTAGTTTCTATAATTATATAGAAACTACTTTTTTCTTTTTTGAGTTATTTGAAATGTGCGAAAATGTTGATATGACAACCTTAAGTGTTGCAATATGTATAGAAATTTTATATACTAATAAACGGCTTAATAAAGCGAAGAAATAGTAGTACTAAGAATATCTGCAACATTTAAAAGAATTTAGCGAAAAGACTTGCTTATTCTTTTTTTATTGTATATAATGTTGAATGTTGGTCTTTGACTGCGATGAAGCGAGAGGTTGCCGACACACCCGGCCGCTTTGCCATGGCGGTGTGTGGGAAAATTTTCGTGGAGAATGTCTAGAAAATAGGCGAGAAGGAGGGAAAATAATGGCAAAACAAAAGATTCGTATTCGTTTAAAAGCGTATGATCACCGTATTTTAGATCAATCTGCTGAGAAAATTGTGGAAACTGCAAAACGTTCAGGTGCAAGTGTATCAGGTCCGATTCCACTTCCAACTGAGAAGTCTGTGTACACAATTCTTCGTGCGGTTCACAAGTACAAAGATTCTCGTGAACAATTCGAAATGCGTACGCATAAACGTCTGATCGATATCGTTAACCCAACACCACAAACTGTTGACGCGTTAATGAAACTTGATTTACCATCTGGCGTTGATATCGAAATCAAACTTTAATGGTAAAAACAATATAACTTTTAAAACTTACAGGAGGTGTGACAAATGGCTAAAGGAATCTTAGGTAGAAAAATTGGTATGACACAAGTTTTCGCTGAAAACGGCGATTTAATCCCGGTAACAGTTATCGAAGCTACTCCAAACGTAGTTCTTCAAAAGAAAACTGTTGAAACAGACGGCTACGAAGCAATTCAAGTTGGTTTCGAAGACAAGCGCGTTAAGCTTTCTAACAAACCAGAACAAGGTCACGTAGCAAAAGCGAACACTGCTCCTAAGCGCTTCATTCGTGAATTCCGCAACGTGAACGTGGAAGAATACGAAGTTGGTCAAGAAGTCAAAGTAGAAATTTTCGCAGAAGGCGATGTAATCGATGTAACAGGAGTTACTAAAGGTAAAGGTTTCCAAGGTGTTATCAAACGCCACGGACAATCTCGTGGTCCTATGGCCCACGGTTCTCGTTACCACCGTCGTCCTGGTTCAATGGGTCCAGTTGCTCCGAACCGCGTATTCAAACAAAAGAAATTACCTGGTCAAATGGGTGGCAATGTAGTTACAATCCAAAACTTAGAAATCGTGAAAGTTGACACAGATCGTAACTTACTACTTGTTAAAGGTAATGTTCCTGGTTCTAAAAAAGCTCTAGTTACAGTAAAAACTGCAATTAAAGCTAAGTAATCACTTAAGGAAAGGAGGAAACAGGAATGACAAAAGTATCTGTACTTAGTCAAACAGGTGCTTCAGTTGGTGAAATCGAATTAAACGATGCGATCTTCGGAATCGAGCCAAATGAAGCAGTATTATTCGACGCAGTAGTTGCTCAACGCGCTTCTCTTCGTCAAGGTAATCACAAGGTTAAAAACCGTTCTGAAGTTGCTGGTGGTGGTCGTAAACCATGGCGTCAAAAAGGAACTGGTCGTGCTCGTCAAGGTTCTATCCGTTCTCCACAATGGCGCGGCGGTGGTATCGTATTCGGTCCTACTCCACGTAGCTATTCTTATAAATTACCTAAAAAAGTTCGTCGTTTAGCTCTTAAATCTGCTTTATCAGCTAAAGTAGTAGAACAAAACTTCTTAGTTCTTGATGCTCTAACTCTAGCAGCACCAAAAACAAAAGAATTCACAAAAATCCTTAAAGATCTTTCTTTAGAGAAAAAATCTTTATTCGTAACTGCTGACCTAGATGAAAACGTAGCATTGTCTGCTCGTAACATCCCAGGTGTAACAGTTTTAACTGCAAACGGAATCAACGTTCTTGATCTATTAGGTCATGATAAAGTTGTATTCACTAAGTCTGCAGTAGAAAAAGTTGAGGAGGTGCTTGGATAATGGAAGCACGTGATATTTTAAAACGTCCGGTCATTACTGAGCGTTCTTCAGAACTTATGGCAGAGAAAAAGTATACTTTCGAAGTAGACACTCGCGCTAACAAAACTCAAGTAAAAGACGCTGTAGAAGAAATCTTTGGCGTAAAAGTTGAGAAAGTAAACGTTCTTAACTACAAAGGTAAATTCAAACGCGTAGGCCGTTACGGTGGTTACACTAACAAACGTCGTAAAGCGATCGTTAAACTAACTGCTGATAGCAAAGAAATTGAATTATTCGAAATGTAATCCTAACGGATTTATGATTTGAACACTCAAGAAGGAGGGAAAACACAATGGCGATTAAAAAGTATAAACCTACCTCTAATGGTCGTCGTAACATGACGTCATTAGACTTTGCGGAAATTACAACTAACAAGCCTGAGAAATCATTGCTTGAACCAACTAAACGCAAAGCTGGTCGTAACAACCAAGGTAAAATCACTGTTCGTCATCATGGTGGTGGTCATAAGAAGCAATACCGTGTTATCGATTTCAAACGTGTTAAAGATGGCATTCCGGCAAAAGTTGCTACTATTGAATATGATCCAAACCGTTCTGCGAATATCGCATTAATCAACTACGCTGATGGAGCAAAAGCTTACATCTTAGCACCAAAAGGTCTAGAGGTTGGTCAAACAATCGTTTCTGGTCCAGATGCTGATATTAAAGTAGGTAACACTTTACCATTAGCAAACATTCCAATGGGTACTACAATCCATAACATCGAGTTAAAACCTGGTAAAGGCGGACAATTAGTACGTTCAGCTGGTACTTCTGCGCAAGTACTTGGTCGTGAAGATAAGTACGTTATCGTTCGTTTACAATCTGGTGAAGTACGTTTAGTTTTAGCTACTTGCCGCGCTACAATCGGTCAAGTTGGTAACGAACAACACGAACTTGTACACATCGGTAAAGCAGGTCGTAGCCGTTGGTTAGGTAAACGCCCAGAAGTTCGTGGTTCTGTAATGAACCCTAACGATCACCCACACGGTGGTGGTGAAGGACGTTCTCCAATCGGACGTAAATCACCAATGACTCCTTGGGGTAAACCAGCACTTGGTTACAAAACTCGCAAGAAGAAAAACAAATCGGATAAATTTATCATCCGTAGTCGTAAAAAATAAAGTGGTTAAACTACGGTTCTATGTGAGAGCCGTGGTGGAATCACGGAGGGAGGTTCCTACATGGGTCGCAGCTTGAAAAAAGGACCTTTTGTCGATGACCACTTAATGAAAAAAGTGGAAGCGCAAGAGGCTTCTGAGAAAAAACAAGTTATCAAAACTTGGTCACGCCGTTCTACAATCTTCCCGAACTTCATCGGTTTAACGATTGCTGTATATGATGGACGTAAACATGTTCCTGTATACGTAACAGAAGATATGGTAGGCCATAAACTTGGTGAGTTCGCACCGACACGTACTTATAAAGGTCACGGTGCAGACGACAAGAAAACAAGACGCTAATTTTGAGAGGAGGTAAATCCTAATGACACAAGCTAAAGCTATCGCTCGTACAGTACGCATTGCTCCTCGCAAAGTACGTCTAGTTGTAGACTTAATCCGAGGTAAGCAAGTTGGTGAAGCAGTTGCAATTTTACGTCATACTCCAAAAGCGGCGTCTCCAGTCGTTGAGAAAGTATTAAAATCTGCAGTTGCTAACGCTGAGCACAACTACGATCTTGACATCAACTCTTTAGTAGTTTCTGAAGTATTCGTTGACGAAGGTCCAACTTTAAAACGTTTCCGTCCACGTGCACAAGGACGTGCAAGCGCAATTAACAAACGCACAAGCCACATTACTCTAGTGGTATCTGAGAAGAAGGAGGGTTAATCCGTGGGTCAAAAAGTACATCCAATAGGACTACGCGTTGGTATTATTCGTGACTGGGAGTCAAAATGGTACGCTGAAAAAGACTATGCAACTCTACTTCACGAAGACATCAAAGTGCGTAAATATATTGAAACGGCTCTTAAAGACGCTTCAGTTTCTAAAGTAGAAATCGAACGTGCTGCAAACCGTGTAAACATTACAATTCACACTGCGAAACCAGGTATGGTAATCGGTAAAGGTGGTACTGAAGTTGAAAATCTTCGTAAATACCTTAGCGATTTAACTGGTAAACGTGTACACATCAACATCATTGAAATCAAACGTGCAGATCTTGACGCTCGTCTAGTAGCTGAAAACATCGCTCGTCAATTAGAAAATCGTGTATCATTCCGTCGTGCGCAAAAGCAAGCGATCCAACGCACAATCCGCGCTGGTGCAAAAGGAATTAAAACACAAGTATCTGGTCGTTTAGGTGGCGCTGATATCGCGCGTGCTGAACACTATAGTGAAGGAACTGTTCCACTTCATACTCTACGTGCTGACATCGATTATGCACACGCAGAAGCTGATACTACTTACGGTAAATTAGGCGTTAAAGTATGGATCTACCGTGGTGAAGTTCTTCCTACGAAGAAATCTGTGGAAGGAGGCAAATAATATGTTATTGCCTAAACGCGTTAAATACCGTCGTGAACACCGCGGCAACATGCGTGGCGAAGCGAAAGGCGGTAAAGAAGTAACTTTCGGCGAATGGGGCTTACAAGCTCAAACTGCTAGCTGGATTACTAACCGTCAAATCGAATCTGCTCGTATCGCGATGACTCGTTACATGAAACGTGGCGGTAAAGTTTGGATTAAAATCTTCCCACATAAACCTTACACTAAAAAACCTCTAGAAGTCCGCATGGGTTCTGGTAAAGGTTCTCCTGAAGGTTGGGTAGCAGTAGTTAAACCAGGAAAAGTAATGTTCGAAATTGCTGGCGTATCTGAAGAAGTTGCACGTGAAGCACTTCGTTTAGCATCACACAAACTTCCTGTTAAATGTAAGATCGTAAAACGTCAAGAAACTGGTGGTGAATCTAATGAAAGCTAATGAAATCCGTGACCTTGCTACTTCTGAAATAGAATTAAAAGTGAAATCACTGAAAGAAGAGCTTTTCAACCTTCGCTTCCAATTGGCGACTGGTCAATTAGAAAACACAGCTCGTATTCGTGAAGTGCGTAAAGCAATCGCGCGTATGAAAACTGTTATTCGTGAAAGAGAAATCAGTGCAAATAACTGATAAAGGAGGTTTTCAAGTATGACTGAGCGCAATCAACGCAAAGTTTACACGGGCCGCGTTGTTTCAGATAAAATGGACAAAACTGTTACTGTTTTAGTTGAAACTTACAAAAAGCACAAGCTTTATGGTAAGCGTGTAAAATACTCTAAAAAGTTTAAAGCTCATGATGAGTTAAACACAGCGAAAATCGGTGATATCGTACGTATCATGGAAACTCGCCCGCTATCAGCTACTAAACGTTTCCGTCTAGTAGAAGTTGTAGAAAAAGCGGTTATTATTTAATAACTATTTCGGAACAACCAATTTCCGAAGGGAGGTAACCTAAGTGATCCAACAAGAAAGTCGTATGAAAGTTGCTGACAACTCAGGTGCACGTGAAGTTCTTACAATTAAAGTGCTTGGTGGCTCTGGCCGTAAAACTGCTAACATCGGTGATATCGTTGTTTGTACAGTTAAGAAAGCAACACCAGGTGGCGTTGTCAAGAAGGGTGACGTTGTTAAAGCTGTTATCGTTCGTACTAAATCAGGCGTTCGTCGTAAAGACGGCACGTACATCAAATTTGATGAAAATGCTTGTGTAATTATTCGTGATGATAAATCACCACGCGGAACTCGTATTTTCGGACCTGTTGCACGTGAACTACGTGACAGCAACTTCATGAAAATCGTTTCTCTAGCTCCAGAAGTTCTTTAATTTCATGACAGTGCCAATCAAGGAGGTGCGACAGCATGCATGTAAAAAAAGGTGACAAGGTTAAGGTAATCACTGGTAAGGATAAAGGCAAAGAAGGCGTAATCCTTGCTGCTTTCCCAAAACAAGATCGCGTTCTTGTTGAAGGTGTGAATATCGTGAAAAAACACGTTAAACCTAACCAATTGAATCCACAAGGTGGTATTGTTAGCCAAGAGGCTGCAATTCACGTTTCGAACGTAATGCTAATCGATCCTAAATCTGGCGAGCCGACTCGTGTAGGTTATAAAATCGAAAACGGTAAAAAAGTTCGTGTAGCAAAAAAATCAGGTGCAGTAATCGACTAATTAGTATAAATAGAAGGGAGGTACACACATGAGCCGCCTAAAAGAAAAATATTTAAATGAAGTTTCTCCAGCTCTTATGAGCAAATTTGGATATAAATCAGTTATGCAACTACCGAAAGTTGAGAAAATCGTTATCAACATGGGTGTTGGTGATGCAGTTCAAAACTCTAAAGCGTTAGATGCAGCTGTTGAAGAATTAACAATTATCACTGGTCAAAAACCAGTAGTAACTAAAGCTAAAAAATCGATCGCAGGTTTCCGTCTTCGTGAAGGTATGCCTATCGGTGCTAAAGTTACATTACGCGGTGAGCGTATGTATGAATTCTTGGACAAATTAATTTCTATCTCACTACCTCGTGTACGTGACTTCCGTGGTGTTTCTAAGAAAGCATTCGATGGTCGCGGTAACTACACTCTAGGTGTTAAAGAACAATTAATTTTCCCAGAAATCGATTACGATAAAGTTTCAAAAGTACGCGGTATGGACATCGTGATCGTAACGACAGCGAACTCTGACGAAGAAGCTCGCGAGTTATTGACACAATTCGGTATGCCGTTCCAAAAGTAATCAAACAAGGAGGGCGAAAACGTGGCTAAAAAATCTATGATCGTTAAACAACAACGTAAGCAAAAGTTTAAAGTGCAAGAGTATACACGTTGTGAACGCTGTGGTCGTCCACATTCAGTATATCGCAAATTCAAACTTTGCCGTATTTGTTTCCGAGAACTTGCATATAAGGGACAAATTCCTGGCGTGAAAAAAGCCAGCTGGTAATCCCCTAATTTGGGAAGGAGGTAAATGTAATGACAATGACTGATCCGATTGCAGATATGCTTACTCGCATTCGTAATGCGAACATGGTTCGTCACGAGAAGTTAGAAGTACCAGCTTCCAACGTGAAAAAAGAAATCGCTGAAATTTTAAAGCGTGAAGGTTTCGTACGTGACGTAGAATACGTGGAAGACAACAAACAAGGTATCATCCGTATTTTCTTAAAATATGGAAAAGATAACGAGCGCGTTATCACTGGCTTAAAACGTATTTCTAAACCTGGTTTACGTGTATATGCTAAAACAAATGAAGTACCTAAAGTATTGAACGGTCTTGGTATCGCTTTAGTGTCAACTTCACAAGGTTTATTAACAGATAAAGAAGCTCGCGCTAAACAAGTTGGCGGCGAAGTTCTAGCATACGTTTGGTAATTAGCAATAAATGAATGGAGGTGCAACTAAATGTCTCGTGTAGGTAAAAAAATTATCGAGGTACCAGCTAACGTAACTGTTACTGTTGCAGCTGACAACACTGTTACTGTTAAAGGTCCTAAAGGCGAACTTGTTCGTTCTTTCCACCAAGATATGAAAATTGAGCAAGAGGGTAACGTAATCACTGTAGTACGTCCTTCTGATTCAAAAGAACACCGCACAAACCACGGTACTACTCGTGCGCTTCTTGCGAACATGGTTACTGGTGTTTCTGCAGGTTTCGAAAAAGCTTTAGAACTTATCGGTGTAGGTTACCGTGCGCAATTACAAGGTAATAAACTTGTACTTAACGTAGGTTACTCTCATCCAGTAGAGTTCACACCTGAAGATGGTCTACAAATTGAAGTTCCTTCAAACACTAAGATCATCGTTAAAGGTATCAGCAAAGAACGCGTTGGTGCTCTTGCATCTAACATCCGTGACGTTCGTCCACCAGAGCCTTATAAAGGTAAAGGTATTCGTTATGAAGGCGAATATGTTCGTCGTAAAGAAGGTAAAACAGGTAAATAATGCAGCTTAAGCATTAGAAAGGAGTGACCCTTGTGATTACGAAACAAGATAAAAATCAGGTTCGTAAAAAACGTCATGCTCGCGTTCGTTCTAAAATTTCGGGTACTGCTCAGCGTCCACGCTTAAACGTATTCCGTTCTAACAAGAACATTTACGCGCAACTTATCGATGACGTAGCAGGCGTAACAATTGTTAGCGCATCTTCTCAAGAAAATGGTTTCGAAGGTGCTGGTAGCAATGTTGACGCAGCAACTAAAGTCGGTGAAACAATCGCAAAACGCGCTGCGGAAAAAAATATTACTGCTGTAGTATTTGACCGTGGTGGTTACTTATATCATGGACGTGTTAAAGCTTTAGCTGAAGCTGCACGTGAGAACGGTTTAGAATTTTAATAAGAAGGAGGGACACATTTCATGAGTCGTATTGACGCAAACAAACTTGGAGAACTTGAAGAACGCGTAGTTACTATTAACCGCGTTGCTAAAGTTGTTAAAGGTGGACGTCGCTTCCGCTTCACAGCATTAGTTGTAGTTGGCGATAGAAACGGTCATGTAGGTTTCGGTACTGGTAAAGCTCAAGAGGTGCCAGATGCTATCCGCAAAGCTGTTGAAGATGCGAAGAAAAACTTAATCGAAGTGCCACGCGTAGGTGGAACAACTCCACACTTAGTGCAAGGTCGCTTTGGTGCAGGAGAAATCCTAATCAAACCTGCTGCTCCTGGTACAGGGGTTATCGCTGGTGGTCCAGTACGTGCTGTACTAGAACTTGCTGGTATTACTGATATTCTTTCAAAATCACTTGGATCTAACACACCAATTAACATGGTGCGTGCAACAATTCAAGGTTTAACTGAATTAAAACGCGTAGAGGACGTAGCTAAATTACGTGGTAAATCAGTGGAAGAACTATTAGGATAAGGGGGGAAAGATAATGGCTAACAAATTAGAAATCACCCTTACTAAATCTGTGATTGGTACTAAACCTGCACAACGCAAAACTGTTGAAGCTTTAGGTTTACGTAAATTACACCAAACTGTAGAGAAAGCTGATAACGCAGCTACTCGCGGTATGCTTGATAAAGTAGCTCACTTAGTTACTGTAAAAGAAATTTAATTTCCAATTATTGAACAAGGAGGTGCCACCCACTATGAAACTGCATGAGTTAAAACCAGCAGAAGGTTCTCGTAAGCAACGCAACCGCGTTGGTCGTGGTATCGGTTCTGGTAACGGTAAAACAGCAGGTAAAGGTCATAAAGGTCAAAACGCTCGTTCTGGTGGCGGTGTACGCCCAGGCTTTGAAGGCGGTCAGAACCCATTATTCCGTCGTTTACCAAAACGTGGCTTTACGAACATTAACCGTAAAGAATACGCGATCGTTAACCTTGATGCTTTAAACCGTTTCGAAGACGGTGCAGAGGTAACTGCTGCATTATTACTTGAAACTGGTCTAGTGAGCAATGAAAAAGCTGGAATTAAAGTTCTAGGCAACGGAACTCTTAATAAAAAGCTTACTGTCAAAGCTCATAAATTCTCAGCTTCAGCGAAAGAAGCAATCGAGAATGCCGGCGGAACTACTGAGGTGATTTAATGTTTCAGACAATCTCTAACTTTATGCGTGTTCGAGATATAAGAAATAAAATCATTTTCACACTTTTAATGTTAATCGTTTTTCGTATTGGAACTTTCATTCCAGTACCTAACGTTGACGCTAATGTATTAAAGGCAACTGATGAGTTTAACCTCGTTGGTTTCCTGAATACTTTTGGCGGTGGTGCTTTAAAGAACTTCTCCATCTTTGCAATGGGGATTATGCCTTACATCACAGCCTCAATTATTGTTCAGTTATTGCAAATGGACGTAGTACCGAAGTTTGCTGAGTGGGCAAAGCAAGGTGAAGTCGGAAGACGTAAACTTGCGCAATTTACACGCTACTTTACTATTATTCTTGCTTTTATTCAATCATTCGCGATGTCATTTGGTTTTAATAGAATGTATGGCGGGTCATTGATTAAGGAAGAAGGGGTTTTAACATATGTTATAATCTCTATTGTATTAACAGCGGGTACAGCATTCCTAGTATGGCTTGCTGATCAAATTACTGCGCATGGCGTTGGTAATGGTATTTCTGTTGTAATCTTCGCAGGTATCGTTGCGGCATTACCTACAGGTATCAACCAAATCTATGCACAACAAATCGAGGGTGCGGGTGATAAGCTATTTATCAACCTAATTATCCTTGGTCTACTTGTTTTAATCTTGCTTGCGGTTGTTATTGGAGTTATCTACGTGCAACAAGCACTACGTAAAATTCCAATTCAATATGCAAAACGAGTTACTGGGCGAAATCAACAAACTGGTGGTCAACAAACTCATTTACCGTTAAAAGTAAATGCTGCAGGGGTTATTCCTGTAATCTTTGCTTCAGCGTTTCTGATGACACCTCGTACGTTAGTTCCGTTCTTCGGTGAAAATAATGTTACTACTTTCATTAATAACACGTTTGATCATACAAAACCTGTTGGAATGATTATTTATGTGGCATTAATCATCGCATTCACATATTTCTATGCATTCGTACAAGTGAATCCAGAAAATGTGGCAGATAACTTGAAAAAGCAAGGTGCTTATATTCCAGGTATTCGTCCTGGTGAAAACACTCAAACGTATTTAACAAGCGTGTTATATCGTCTGACATTTGTCGGCGCGATTTTCTTAACTGTTATTTCAGTAATGCCGGTTATATTCATAAACTTTATGAATCTACCTGCCTCAGTGCAGATCGGTGGTACTAGTATTATTATCGTAGTCGGCGTAGCGCTCGAAACGATGAAGCAGCTAGAATCTCAACTTGTTAAACGTCACTACAAAGGCTTTATGAAATAATGTTGGTTTTTAGGGAACGTTCCATCGTTTCCTTTAATCAGCAAACCTTTTGTGGGAGGAATATTTCCTAATGAATATCGTTTTAATGGGTCTGCCAGGTGCTGGTAAAGGTACGCAGGCAGATAAAATTGTTGAGAAGTACGCAATTCCTCATATTTCTACAGGCGATATGTTCCGTGCTGCAATTAAAGAAGGTACTGAACTAGGCTTACAAGCTAAGTCGTTTATGGATCAAGGTGCACTTGTACCTGATGAAGTAACGATTGGTATTGTTCGTGAGCGACTGGCTAAACCTGATTGTGAAAAAGGATTCTTATTAGATGGTTTCCCACGTACTGTTCCTCAAGCTGAAGCCTTAGATAGCATTCTTGCTGACCTAGGTAAAGCTATTGAGCATACATTAAACATTCAAGTTGAAAAGGATGAGTTAATTGCTCGTCTTTCAGGTAGACGTATTTGTAAAACTTGTGGTACATCCTATCATTTAATTTTCAATCCTCCTGCTGAGGAAGGGAAATGTGATAAAGATGGTGGCGAGCTTTATACACGTGCAGATGATAATCCTGAAACGGTTGCGAACCGTCTGGAAGTAAATATGAAACAAGCACAACCTCTACTTGATTTCTATCAAGCTAAAGGCGTGTTAACTAATATAGATGGACAGCAAGATATTAACAAAGTGTTTGCTGATCTTGATGCTCTATTACAGAGCAGCCGCAGCTGATACCCGGCTCCGGGCGCAGAGTACTGCTTCCGCGGGAGGCATGCGGGAGCAACAACGAAACATAATTTTTTTGAGAGTTGCAAAAGCATATTGTGCCCGGTATATATTTCTTCTTAAAAGTGCAACATACCTTTTGGAGGAGTATAATGGGTTTCGTGGAAGCATCTGTGTAACGGGTATGAATATCTCATCCAAGACATTCCGGTATTCGTGTAAACATGGGAGATTCAGTGCCCTTACTGGTTCTGTATATTCCGTGGATTGTGTGAAGCGAAACCAGACGAGCGTCTTTCAAACATCTCTCATACAATCCAAACATATGTTGAAACGAGGTTGCTTCTAAAGTTGCAGCAGATATCCGTTTGATGTAACGATGAGAACTTTAATTTGCATATAGAGAGGAGACAGAGTAGATGGCGAAAGATGATGTAATTGAAGTCGAAGGGACAGTTGTTGAGACTTTGCCAAACGCGATGTTTAAGGTAGAATTAGAAAATGGACATGTGATTCTAGCACACGTATCTGGTAAGATTCGTATGCACTTTATCCGTATTCTACCTGGAGATAAGGTTACTATTGAGTTATCTCCTTATGATTTAACTCGCGGTCGTATCACATACCGTTTTAAATAATCTTTTGCGCTCCGGACTACTAAGGAGGTTAGGTTAGATGAAAGTGAGACCATCTGTGAAACCGATCTGCGAAAAATGTAAAGTAATTCGCCGACGCGGTAAAGTAATGGTAATCTGTGAAAATCCTAAACATAAACAAAAACAAGGTTAATTCTAAAGGAGGTGCACAACGTACATGGCACGTATTGCTGGTGTTGATATTCCTCGCGACAAACGCGTGGTAATTTCATTAACGTACATTTTCGGTATTGGTAAAACTACAGCTCAGAAAGTACTAGCTGATGCAGGTATTTCAGAAGATACACGCGTACGCGACTTAACTGAAGATGAGTTAAACAAAATCCGTGAACAATTAGATTCATACAAACTTGAAGGTGACTTACGTCGCGAAACTTCATTAAATATTAAACGTCTGATGGAAATCGGTTCATTCCGTGGTATCCGTCACCGTCGTGGCTTACCTGTTCGTGGTCAAAATACGAAGAACAATGCGCGTACGCGTAAAGGTCCTCGTAAAACAGTTGCGAACAAGAAAAAATAATTGGTAAAGGAGGTTCCTTCTTAACATGGCTCGTAAACAACAAACTCGTAAACGTCGTGTGAAAAAGAATATCGAATCTGGTATCGCACACATTCGTTCTACATTTAACAATACAATCGTAACGATTACAGATATGCAAGGTAACGCTGTATCTTGGTCAAGTGCTGGTGCTCTTGGTTTCCGTGGTTCACGTAAATCTACACCATTCGCTGCTCAAATGGCTGCAGAAACTGCTGCTAAAACATCCCTTGAACATGGTCTGAAAACGTTGGAAGTAACTGTTAAAGGTCCTGGTGCTGGTCGTGAAGCTGCTATTCGTGCACTTCAAGCTGCTGGTTTAGAAGTAACTGCTATTAAAGACGTTACTCCAGTTCCTCATAATGGTTGCCGTCCGCCAAAACGTCGTCGCGTGTAATGGGTGCGTCTCATATTGTATGAGAACATCATTTTTTGTACAGACTGTCTTGTGCAGATAATAAACGATACGTCATTGACGATCGAATCTATGATGGAAAGAACCTATACATTCGATGTTTTGAAGGAGGGTAAATAAAATGATCGAAATTGAAAAACCAAAGATTGAAACGGTGGAGATCAGCGAAGATTCCAAATATGGAAAGTTTGTTGTAGAACCGCTTGAACGCGGATATGGAAACACTTTGGGTAATTCTTTACGTCGTATCCTTCTGTCTTCATTACCAGGAGCTGCTGTCACTTCAATTCAAATTGATGGTGTTCTTCACGAATTCTCAACTGTAGAAGGCGTAGTAGAAGATGTAGCTTCAATCATTTTGAACGTGAAAAAACTAGCTCTTAAAATCTACTCTGACGAAGAAAAAGTTATTGAGATTGATGTTAAAGGCGATGGTACAGTTACGGCTGCTGACATTACACATGACAGTGACGTAGAAATTTTAAACCCAGATCTATATATTGCAACAATCGCTAAAAACGGTCATTTACGTATGCGTATGTATGCACAACGCGGCCGTGGTTACACTCCTGCTGATCAAAACAAACGTGAGGATCTTCCTATCGGCGTGATCCCGATCGACTCTATTTACACTCCAGTATCACGCGTCAATTTCCAAGTGGAAAATACTCGTGTTGGTCAGTCTTCTGACTACGACAAACTTTCTCTTGATGTGTGGACAGATGGCAGCATCGGTCCGAAAGAGGCGATTTCGCTCGGAGCAAAAATTTTAACCGAGCATCTTAACATCTTCGTTGGCATGACAGATGAGGCACAAACTGCTGAAATCATGGTCGAAAAAGAAGAAGATCAAAAAGAAAAAGTTTTAGAGATGACTATCGAAGAGCTTGATCTTTCTGTTCGTTCTTATAACTGTTTAAAACGCGCTGGTATTAATACAGTACTAGAACTTGCGAATAAATCAGAAGACGACATGATGAAAGTTCGTAACCTTGGACGCAAGTCATTAGAAGAAGTAAAAGCGAAGTTAGAAGAGCTTGGTTTAGGATTACGCAAAGAAGACTAAGCGATTTAAACACAACTAACAAGATCAGATTTTTTTCTATAAAGGAGGGAAACATCCATGGGTTACAGAAAACTTGGTCGTACAAGTTCTCAACGTAAAGCGATGTTACGTGACTTAGCTACTGATTTAATCATCAACGAGCGTATCGAAACTACTGAGGCTCGCGCTAAAGAAGTACGTAAAGCTGTTGAAAAAATGATTACTTTAGGTAAACGCGGAGATTTACATGCACGCCGTCAAGCTGCTGCATTTATCCGTCGTGAACTAGTAACAACGACTGATGCAGAAGGTAACGAATCAACATCATTTGCACTTCAAAAGTTATTTGATGATGTTGCACCACGTTATGCTGAGCGTCAAGGTGGTTACACTCGTATTCTTAAAGTAGGTCCTCGTCGTGGCGACGGTGCACCTGTTGTTGTGATTGAACTAGTTTAATCATAAGAGAAAACTTGTGGTGAAGAGGGTGGGAATCACCACCCTCTTTCTTTATAAATGATTTATACGACAAATAATTAAGCTGAGCGTTATGATGAGCGGACACTTATTAGTGTGGCGTCTCGTTTAGCTCTCCGCACCTCATTCAGGAGAAATAGGGCTTGAGCACCCATATTTCTTGTAAATGTAACGACTAGCGCATTTCTATCGAATGAGGTGCGCGCTTTTTTATTAGATTAGATGGCGCCAATTTGTGGTGCTTTTTTTAATATATGGGTGTTATTTTGTTATTTATTAAACCAATATCAATTTGAGTTGCTATTGTAGTATTTTTCTTTTATCGACATACGGATTGTAGTAGAATTCATACATAAAAAAGTGTAAGTTAATTAGTAGAGCTGAGCGTAGGGAGAGGAGTTCTAGATATGCCTGAAATTTTATCTTTAAATAATGTAACTTTTTCATATACACCAGAAAATCCAAATAGTCGTAATGCTGTTGAAAATGTTAGCTTTGCTGTGGAAGAAGGTGAGTGGATTGCTATAGTAGGACATAATGGTTCTGGTAAGTCCACTATTGCCAAGCTGATGAATGGTTTATTGTTTCCTCAACAGGGAGATGTACGAATATTGCGAGAACCCTTGAATGAAGAAAATCTTTGGGAATCTCGCTCTTTAATGGGAATGGTCTTTCAAAACCCTGACAATCAATTCGTTGGAGCAACGGTACAGGATGATGTAGCATTTGCCTTGGAAAACAACGGTATCCCCTTTGAAGAAATGGTAAAACGTGTACATGCGGCACTCGAACAGGTAAAAATGAGTCAGTTTTTAGACCATGAGCCACATCATTTATCTGGTGGACAAAAACAGCGTGTAGCCATTGCTGGGGCACTTGCATTAAAGCCGAAGCTTTTAATTTTAGATGAGGCTACATCCATGTTAGATCCTCAGGGGCGTGCAGAGGTGTTACAAACGGTTCAAACATTACGTGCAGAAACAGGATTAACAGTTTTATCTATTACCCATGATTTAGAAGAGGCAATGTTAGCGGATCGTGTTCTTTTTATGAATGATGGTAAGAAATTTGCAGAAGGTACACCTGCTGAAATCTTTGCACTTGGGGACAAGCTAGTTGAATTTGGACTAGATTTGCCATTTGCCTTGAAGTTATCAAAGCTATTGCAAAAGGAAGGTGTTCCATTAATGGGGCAACATATGACAGAAGAAGAGTTGGTGAATGATTTATGGACATCAAACTTCAACAAGTAAGCTATGCCTATGCACAAGGAACGCCCTTTGAAAAACGGGCATTATTCGATGTGGATTTTGACATTCCATCTCATACTTATCAAGCGATAATTGGCCATACCGGTTCTGGGAAATCAACGATTTTGCAGCATTTTAACGCACTTCTAAGACCTACTTCAGGAGAAGTACATATAGGAGACCGTCTTATTGTAGCTGGGAAAAAAGCAAAGGATTTAAAAGCTGTAAGACAAAAGGTCGGCATTGTCTTTCAATTTCCAGAGCATCAACTATTTGAAGAAACCGTGTTGAAGGACATTATGTTTGGCCCAATGAACTTTGGTATATCAGAGGAGGAGGCTGAAGCTCGTGCAATAGAACTTGTCAGCTTAGTCGGTTTGCCAGATAACGTTTTGGATAAATCACCGTTTGATTTATCAGGTGGTCAAATGCGTCGAGTAGCGATTGCAGGCGTTTTGGCGATGGACCCTGAGGTTATTGTCTTAGATGAACCAACAGCAGGTCTTGATCCACGTGGTCAAAAGGAAATTATGGATATGTTTTATCAGCTCCATCAAGAACGTCAACTTACAACCATTCTAGTAACCCATAGTATGGAGGATGCAGCTCGATATGCTGATAATATTGTGATTATGCATGAAGGGAAGAATGTCTTAAGTGGATCACCACGAGTTATTTTTAAAGATGTTGCAACATTAAAGGAATTCCGTTTAGAGCCACCACGTATTGTCCGCTTTCAGCAAAAGATTGAGCACATGATGGGGCATTCCTTGTCTAAGGTTTGCTTAACAGAGGAAGAGCTTGCTACTGAAATTGCTCAAGCCCTTAGAGAGGAGCGTGCAGAGTCATGATGGAAAAAATGATCTTTGGGCGCTTCTTACCTGGTGATTCACCTGTACACAAACTTGATCCACGGTCAAAGCTGATCTTTGTGTTCGCCTTTATTATTATTGTGTTTTTAGCCAATAATACCGTGACATATGCTATGTTACTCGCATTCACGCTACTGATTGTATTAGTATCGCGCATTCGTCTATACTTTTTAATAAATGGACTCAAACCAGTACTCTTTTTGATGGCCTTCACATTCCTTCTCCATATTTTCATGACGAAGGAAGGCGTCCCTGTGTTTGAATCAAAATTCATTACGATTTATGACGAAGGGATTAGGCGGGGAATATTTATCTCAATTCGTTTTCTAGTATTAGTATTTATGACGTCAATCTTAACGTTAACTACATCGCCGATTTCCATTACAGATGGTATCGAGGTTCTACTGAATCCCTTAAAAGCAATAAAAGTACCCGTACATGAATTGGCTTTAATGATGTCCATCTCATTACGCTTTATTCCAACCTTAATGGATGAGACGGATAAAATTATGAAGGCACAAATGGCAAGAGGCTCTGATTTATCATCTGGGCCAATTAAGGACCGTATAAAGGCAGTAGTACCATTGCTTGTGCCTCTCTTTGTCAGTGCATTTAAACGGGCTGAGGATTTAGCAACAGCGATGGAAGTAAGAGGCTATCGCGGTGGTGAAGGACGCACTAGGTACCGTAGGTTAAAATGGGATATGGGGGACACATTTGCGATTGTGTTATTAGTAGCAATAGGCGTATTGCTATTCTTCTATAGAAGTTAAAGGAGTAGGCTATATGCGACGATTAAAAGTAATTATAAGCTATGATGGCACACTTTTTTCGGGCTATCAGGTACAGCCAGGTGAACGCACAGTGCAGGCTGAGCTTGAGCGTGTTCTAGCTATTATGCATAAGGGAGAACAGGTTAAGGTAACTGCAAGTGGTCGTACAGATGCTAAAGTACATGCGACAGGGCAAACATTGCATTTCGACACACCACTTGCCATTCCAGCAGAAAAATATAGTAAGGCTTTGAATGTGCAACTGCCAAGAGATATTCGTGTATTATCGGTTGAGGAAGTGGCACATGACTTTCATGCGCGTTACGATGTGGCTGGAAAAAGATATCGCTATATTTGGTCTTGTGAGCCTATCCAAAGTCCATTCCGCAGATATTATACTGTGGAGACAAATGGGGTCAAACCTAACGTAGAGGCGATGCAAGAGGCAGCTAAGGCTATTATTGGTACACATGACTTTTCTTGTTTTTGCGCGGCGAATACAAGCGTGAAAGATAAAGTACGCACAGTAACATTGTTACAATTTGAATGGCATGGTGAAGAGCTACATATGGTGATTGAAGGGAATGGCTTCTTATATAATATGGTACGTATTATTGCAGGTACTCTTTGGGAGGTTGGGATAGGTCGACGTAAGATTGACAATGTGTCCCATGTAGTTGCTTCAGGTAATCGTGATAAGGCGGGAAAAACCGCTCCACCACAAGGGCTATACTTAGAAAAAGTGTTCTATTAGTGGCGTTCTATAATTCTGAACAACTTCACCAGGTGTTTAATGAAATTGCTTGACTTTAAAAGTCATTCATTATATGATAACAGATGGTATTTTCATTACCACCACAAATAAGCCCCGAAACTTATAGTGTAGTCTAATGAAAAATAACGGTAATCGAATCGATTAGGAGGATATATACATGCGTACAACATTCATGGCTAAAGGTCACGAAGTAGACCGTAAATGGTTAGTAGTTGATGCAGAAGGCCAAACTCTTGGACGTTTAGCTTCTGAAGTAGCTGCAATCTTACGTGGTAAACATAAACCAACATTCACACCAAACGTTGACACAGGTGATCACGTAATCATCATCAACGCTGACAAAATCCATTTAACTGGTAACAAATTAGAGGGTAAATTATACCGTCACCACACTCAATTTGCGGGTGGTTTAAAAACACGTACTGCTGGTGAAATGCTAGATAAGTACCCAACAAGAATGATCGAATTAGCAGTTAAAGGAATGCTTCCTAAAAACTCTTTAGGTCGCAAAATGTTCACTAAACTTAATGTTTACACTGGAACAGAGCATCCACATGCTGCACAAAAACCAGAAGCATACGAGCTTCGCGGATAATATAAATTAAGAGGAGGATATTACTTTGGCACAAGTTCAATACATCGGCACTGGTCGCCGTAAAAGCTCTGTAGCTCGCGTACGTTTAGTACCAGGTACAGGTAAAATTGTTATCAACAAACGTGAAATCGAAGAATACGTACCATTCGCTGCATTACGCGAAGTAATTAAACAACCATTAGTAGCTACTGAAACTACAGGAAGCTATGATATCCACGTAAACGTTAACGGTGGTGGATACACTGGTCAAGCTGGTGCTGTTCGTCACGGTATCGCTCGTGCTCTACTTCAAGTAGACCCAGATTTCCGTGCTGCATTAAAATCAGCTGGATTACTTACTCGTGATTCACGCATGAAAGAACGTAAAAAACCAGGTCTACGCGGCGCTCGTCGTGCACCTCAGTTCTCAAAACGTTAATATCGTTGTTATATCAACGATTTCAAGCTCTTCTCAGGTTTACCTGAGAGGAGCTTTTTTTACGTCTATAACAAAAATAATATGATTTGTTCAGAATTTGTTTAACAGCCCTATGATAGGATGCCTAAGAGGGCTAATGAAATACAGGTGAAAGTCATATTGCATAATGGATTTCATTCTAACTAACTGATAGTTTGATGTTATATATAATTGTGTTCAAGTAGGGGAGGGGTGATAGTGAAAAAAAATATTAGCATTACTTTGACCATTATCATGCTATTTATTATCGTATACTTTATTGGCAATGGAGAGTATTTTGTTAGTAGTAGTAAGCCGATTGCGCAGAATGGGAACGTTACGATTGAAGAAAAAGAACTACAAGAAAAGACTATTTTAAAACTAGATGGAGAATGGTCTTTCTATCCAAATATCTTAATAGCATCAAGCGATTCATTCGACGCGTACGAGAGCGAGAAAATACCAATTGAGGTACCAGCTACTTGGAATAGCTTTGTAGAACCAAATGAGGAAGGACTTACTGTAGGAACGTATCATGTTAAGATAAATGTACCAGTTGAAGGGGAATATGGATTATACATTCGTTCAATTCGCCAATCTAACCGTGTTTTCATAAATGGAAAAGATGTAGGTAGTAAGGGGAATCCGAGTGAAACCTTAAAGGACTTTAAGTTCGAAAATGATGATAAATATACGGTGTTTGCACCAAGTGAGAATCTAATGCTTGATATAGTGATTCATGTGGGGAATTATAATTATCCAAAAGCCGGTATTACTTTTCCTATTGAGTTTGGAACAAAGGAAGCTATTCAAAGAGATTTTAGCATGAAAATTTTAGCAGAATCGTTTGTATGTATTGGTTATATTGTATTCGGTGCAATTTATATTATATCGTATAGTCAAAATCGGAAGCGTAAAGAAGAATTGTTTTTGGGGTTATTCACTATATTATTCGGACTGTACATGTCGTTTACAAATGAAAAAATATTTTTCCTTATTTTTACACATTTAACTATAAATGAACAAGTACGTTTACAATTAGGGATTTTACCACTTGTTGATGTTTGTTTAGCATTATTTCTCTATTATTTGTATCCGGAGTTTATGAGGAAAAAAGCGATTTATATTATTAGTATTTTGTTAGGTTTACTTTTTTTTATCTATGGGATTTACAACCCGATGACAAAAAATAGTATGATTATACCAATAGAAAATCTAGTTCTTTCCCAAATAATCTTTGCAGTAATTTTTATTCCAGTTGGGCTTTATAATGTGTTTGTGCTATTACGTGTGCTTATGAAAGGTGTAGATGGCTCACGTTATATTCTAATTCTTTTAGTATCTCTTACTTGTTATACTTTTTTAATGGTAATGTATTACATTTTTGATATACCTATGGTTTATAGTGAACAATTATTGTTTATTTTTACACTCTATAGTTTTGCATCTCTGCTTAGCTTCCGAGCAAATACTTCTTTTAAGGAAGTTCAAGCGTTATCGGAAGAGCTTTTGATGCATAATCAAATGAAGGATGAGTTTTTATTGAAAACGTCTCATGAATTACGTACGCCTTTAAATGGTATTTTAAATATATCCAAATCATTAATGGAAGGTGTACAAGGACCTTTAAAGCGTGAGCAACAAGAAAATGTCATTTTAATACATAATGTCGCGCAACGTTTAGGTTATTTAGTAGAGGATTTATTGATTTCTTCGAATCATATGACCGGAGAAGTTCGTGTTATCCCTCGTGTTGTTCCGATAAGCGTAATTGATGAAGTAATTGAGGAAATTCGTAGTTTAATGTCGAGTGATACATCCATAAGGTTAATGAGTGCAGTAGATTCTAATTTACCCCATATGTATACAGATGAATTACGATTGAAACAAGTGCTTTATAATTTACTCTATAATGCTCTGCAACATACAAAACATGGGCAAATTACAGTCTTAGCTAGTGTACGTAATGATTATATGGAAATACAAGTAAGCGATACTGGAATTGGTATACCATCACAAGACTTAGATCGAATTTTTAATTCTTTTTATCAAGTAAAGAAAGGTAAAAAAAGTGGGGGTCTTGGGTTAGGATTAAGTATCTCAAAAAATATAGTAGAACAGTTAAATGGGGAAATTCATGTAACAAGTACATTAGGTGTTGGAACAATTTTTACATTTACGGTGCCACTTGCCACCCTCGAAAAACTAGATATTGAAACACAACACCAGATAGGCAATCGAGCAGATAATACTATACTACAGCTAGATTTACCATTAATGCATAAAGGTAATGACAAAGCCATACTCATTGTTGATGATGATCATGTGAATATAAAAGTACTAGTGGACGCATTAATTCAAAAAGGCTATACCGTTATTGGAGTAGATAATGGGTTTGAAGCGATAGATTATATAAAGAAACATAAAGTAGATTGTATGTTAGTCGATTTAATGATGAATGGTATGTCAGGCTATGAATTATGCAAACAAGTACGAAAGCAATACGATATGTTGGAATTACCGATTATAGTTTTAACAGCAATTATGCAGCATTCGGATTTAGTGTTATCTTTACAAGTTGGGGCAAATGATTATCTGCAAAAACCGATTGCGATGGATGAATTACTAGTGCGTATTCAATCATTACTAGCGGTTCGACAATCTTCCATTGATGCGATTGAAGATGAAATGAATTATTTATATGCGCAAGTAACTCCTCATTTTGTCTACAATACACTTAACACTATTATCGGCTTAAGCTATACAAATATAGAGAATACACGAGAGGCGTTATACAGTTTAGCCACCTATTTCCGTGCCAAGCTAAATGTCCATTATCGTAACAGCATGGTTTCAATAGAAGATGAAATAGATCTTGTAAAAGCATATCTCTATATTGAAAAAATGCGCTTTGGTGATCGTCTTACAGTTGCGTATGATATTGATGAGTCCATTCAATCTTTGATTCCAGCATTATCAATTCAGCCTATAGTTGAAAATGCAGTTTTACACGGGATTTCGAAGAAAAAAGAAGGTGGTACTATTGAGGTGAGTGTGCAACGAGAAGGTCAATTTATACGTATTAAAATTTATGATAATGGGGTCGGTATCTCAGAAGAAAAGTTGCAACGATTAGTAAATGAAGAAAACTCACGTATTGGATTTACGAATCCTTTGAAAAAATTTAAGCTTATGAGAAATGCCAGTTTTCGTATATATAGTGAAGAAGGAAAAGGAACTACTGTTATTATTCTATTACCAGAAGAGAATTCGTAACCTTTACAAATGGCGTACCGTTTAAAGATGATTTGGTCTTTACGGAGTCAGAGGCAGACAAAACATCTATCCTAAGACTCTTTCTACTTTCGAGGAAAGAGTCTTTTTGTCATTCCATCATAAAAAGCAATCTGTGAAGTAACCCAAAGATTGCTTAACGTTATTTCTTTTGAAATTGCAGGTGAAATTGATGCAACAGATAAGCTAATTCCGAAGTGAGGCCATCTAGAAAAGTATATGATCATATCTCCTATAGTGTTAACTGTTATTTCGTTCGGGTACAGCTTCTTTTAAAATTTGCTCAATCTCATAAAAGCCTAGTTTTTTTGCATGCTGCAATGGTGTGACACCATTTTGATCTCCAATAGTTATATCAGCACCATGATCCACCAATAATTGCACAATTTCTTGATGTTTCTCCCCACCATTGCCTAATATGACTGCCTCCAATAGAGCTGTCCAATGCAAATTATTAATGTGATTGACATGAATGTCCGAGTGATTAAGTAGCTCTCGAACCACCTCAACATGTCCACGTTCGGATGCAGGGATGATGGCAATTCCACCAAAGCGATTAGTTAGCTTTGTATCTGCCCCTGCAGATATGGCAAGTTTAACGATTTCTAAATAGCCTGATGCCCCTGCATGTAAAAGTACGTTCTCAAGGTTATTATCTCTAATATTAATATCAGCACCATGTTGAATGAGCACCTTCACAGTATCCACCTGGTTATTATAAGTGGCAGCTAAGACAGGGGTTCTTCCATTGTGATCCGTTGTATTAATATTGATGCCTTTTTGCAGAAGTGCTAATACTTTATCAATCTCACCGTTCGCTGCTGAAAGTATTAATTGATCATTCATTTTTCCACCCTCTTTTCTTTGGTTAAAACAGCCAAATGACTAATGGTATATCACTGTAGCCTACTTTTCCGTTTATAAAAATATGGTAACATGTTGCGAATTATACGAGTAATATTAAAAAGATATGCTAGGCTTAGCTTTTTCCTATAATAAATAATGTTGAAGTACTCGTTTGTGAGAAATGTCGATCACCCATAAATTAAGTATATGTAGAAAAAAATAAATAACTTTTTACATAAACCTCACTATTAGTGTACAGATTTAATATATATTAAAAATATTTTCGTATAAGTTTATGTTTTTTTAAGAAATTATTTAGGGGGAGTTTAACATTCCACTTTAATATAGTTTTTAGAAGGTACAACAAACCTTTCAT